>NZ_LQIR01000001.1:0-578740 GCF_001499925.1 Mycobacterium lehmannii | reverse complement strand
GACGCACTACGTTGAGACCAGGACCGGCGCAGGCCACCCCAACCACCATTGACAAACACCACTTACGAAGGTGTCTGTCGGCAACACGCCGTTGCAAGGCAACACTTTTCGCACCGTCGCACCGCGCCGAGCGTGCAGAAACTGCGGCAAAACGTCGGTGTGTCGTGAGCAGACGCGCACGTTCGCGGTTCCGAGGAAAGGTGCAGAGAGCTACCTAGAAGCGGCCGCCGCCGCCGAACATCCCGCCACCGCCACCGGAGCCGCCGAACGAGCCGGGGCTGAACCCGCCACCGCCGAAACCGCCGAAGCCGCCGCGCATTCCTCCGCTGAGGATGTTTCCGATGAGGATGCCGCCGATGATCGCGCCCATATTGCCCCCACCGCCGCGGCCACCGCCGAACGGACCCATGTACGAACTGTGCGCGTTCTGCACGTCGGCGTTGGCCAGGTTCTGCGCCTGTGACGCGAGCATTGCCGCACCGTTGGCGTGCTTGATGGCTTCGGCCGGGTCGGTGGCCCGCCGCTCTTCGGCGGCGCCGATCTGACGGACGGCCTCCGCCAAGCGGGTCCGGGCCTCGGGCCCGACGATGCCGCGACGGGTGTCGATGAAGTCCGACACCGACCGGACCCGCGACCGCGCCGTGAACAGCGCCTCGTCCAAGGCTCGGTTGAGGCGGTCAGCGGCCTCCCGCTCCTGCTCGACGGCGGCCAGCAGCCGATCGAGATCCGCGTCGGCCTTCGTCAGCTCGGTGAAAGTGCCCAGCGGGTCAGCGGCTTTGGAGCGCTGCGCGGCGGCGACGGCTGCCGCTGCCGCGTCACGCGCCTCGGCCAACTGCGCGGCTTGCGGCACGCTGCCCTGCTGCAGCAAGACGCCTGCCTGCCTGATGCCGTTCTGGATGTCTTCGATCGCCGCGGGCATCGTGGCAGCGGCGCGACGGATGTCACTGGCGGCGCTGTCCACCGTGTCGAGCAGACCACGCGCCTGCACCAGCGCCGACTCCGCCGCTCGCACGCTTTCGACGAGCTCGCTCTGTTGGCCCGGCACCGGCCGGGCGGCAAGGTCGCGCCCGCGGCTGATGCTCGCATCGGCGAAATCGAGCAGTTCTTTAGCCGCATCGACATTGCCTGCCACTGAACTCAACGCCGTCGCGTCGAATTCGCCGTACAGTTCGGCCACCTTCTGACGTGACGGCTCGAGCCGGGCGGTGATGTCGACCACCTGCTGCGTCATCGAGTCCAGTTTGGACGGGGCGTTGATCACCAGGTTCCGCAGCTCGGCGAACGCGTCGCGTTGCGCGTCGAGCTCACGGTCGGCCTTGGCCGCCGCGACCACCACCCGCGTCAACAGGTCGCGCCTTTGCGCCGGGGTTTCGGGGATGGCGTCGTCGAGGATCTGCCGGACGTTGAACGCTTGAGCGAGCGTGGTTTTCGCGCTGTTGACCGCCCGGGTGAACGGCTCGGTCCGCGAGGTGCCGAACTCCTCGACCGCCAACTCCAGTTCGTGGTCGCTGGTCCGCACCGCGTTGTCGACCTCGACCACCATCGCCCGCGACAGGTCGTCGAGCGCGTCCAGCGATACCGCCGCGAGCGCCTGCGGGTCGCTCGGATCGACTCTGCGCGCAGCGGCGAATTCGGCCTCCCGACGCTTGCGCTGCCGTCGTCGGCGCCAGATCATCAGCACCACCACCGCGAGGGCGATCACTCCGAGGGCGATGAGCAACCCGACCCAGCTAAGCGTCGAACCCGAGCTGCCCGATCGGGCGAGCCCGTCGGCGGCCGCGACCGCCGCTCCGGCCCAGTCGCTGTTGCGCAGGGCGGGTTCGATGTCGTTGCGCCGCACGCTTTCCACCCGGCTCGAGCTCAACTCCGTTGCGCTATCGGGCACCAGGAAGGCGTACGAACGGTCAACCGTGGCCACCGCCAACAGGGCGTCGTAGGTGCCCAGGTCGCTCGTGCGCATGGTGTTGCGCGCCCATGTCTCGGCCGGCTGACCGGAAAACGTGTCGACGTAGACGACCCACAACCGGGTCCTGCTGCTGCTGTAGAGCGAGCCGACCGCCGACGTCACCTGCGCCCGACCGGCGCCGTCGAGGACGCCGGCGTTGTCGGTGACGTAGCCCGGCAGCCGAAACGGCGGCTCGGCGGCCGCCGTCGGCGCGATGAGTGCACCGGCGGCGAGCATGGCGAGCAAAAGGGTCAGCAGGCGGACGAGGCGCATGGACGCCAATCTAGTGCGCGGCACGGTCAAGCCGGTTGGTGCTGGCAGACTATCCGTCGGTGACAGGCAACGGAGATCCCTACGACGAGTTCGACCGCCAGCGATGGGTGGACGAGCCGCCGAAGAGCGCTGCACTGCCCGGCACCGACACCGAGCATCGCACCGATTTCGCGCGCGACCGGGCGCGGGTGCTGCACTGTGCGGCGCTTCGCCGACTGGCCGACAAGACGCAGGTCGTCGGCCCCCGTCAGGGCGAAACGCCGCGCACCCGGCTGACCCATTCGCTGGAGGTCGCCCAGATCGGCCGCGGCATGGCGATCGGCCTGGGCTGCGACCCCGACCTCGTCGACCTCGCAGGCCTGGCCCACGACATCGGTCACCCGCCCTACGGCCACAATGGCGAGCGCGCCCTGAACGAGATCGCCGCCGACTGCGGCGGCTTCGAGGGCAACGCCCAGAACTTCCGGATCCTGACCCGCCTCGAACCGAAAACCCTTGACGCAGAGGGTGGTAGCGCGGGGCTGAACCTCACTCGGGGCGCCCTGGACGCCGTCACCAAGTATCCGTGGCGACGCGGGTCGCGGCAGGCCAAGTTCGGTTTCTACTCCGACGACGTGCCGGTGGCCGACTGGGTGCGCACGAACGCGCCCGCGCAGAAGCCCTGCCTGGAGGCGCAGGTCATGGACTGGGCCGACGACGTCGCCTACTCGGTTCACGACGTCGAGGACGGGGTGGTTTCCGGCCGCATCGACATGCGGGTGCTGGCCGACACGGACGCGGCGGCCGTACTGGGTCGGCTGGGCGAGTCGAGCGGGATGGGCGCCGGGCTGCGATCCGGCGACCTGGTGGCCGCCGCGGCGCGGCTGTCGAGCCTGCCGGTCGTGGCCGCAGTGGGTAAGTACGACGGCACGCTGGCCGCATCCGTCGCGCTCAAGAAGTTGACCAGCGAACTCGTCGGCCGGTTCGCCTCGGCGGCCATCGCCGCGACCCGCGAGGAATCCGGTAGGGGACCCCTGGTTCGCTACCAGGCGGACCTGCGAGTCCCCGATCTGGTGCGGGCCGAGGTTGCGGTGCTCAAGATCCTGGCGCTGCAGTTCATCATGTCGGATCCCCGGCATCTGGAACTGCAGGCCCGGCAGCGCGAACGCGTGCACCGGGTGGTGGCGTGGGTCGCTGCCGGCGCACCTGCCACGCTCGACCCGATCTTCGTGCCTGCGTACAACGCCGCCGGCGACGACGGTGCCCGCCTGCGGGTGGTCATCGACCAGGTCGCGTCCTTCACCGAGGGCCGCCTCGAGCGGTTGGAACCCGCCTAGGCGTCCGCCCGGGGCGCTCTAGACTGGCCCGGTGGCCGGCCGCATTCCTGATCGCGACATCGCGGCCATCCGCGACCAGGTTCGCATCGAGGACGTCGTCGGCGACTACGTGCAGTTGCGGCGCGCGGGCGCGGACTCCCTGAAAGGGCTGTGCCCATTCCACGACGAGAAGTCGCCGTCGTTTCACGTGCGGCCCAATCACGGCCACTTCCACTGTTTCGGCTGCGGTGAGGGTGGCGACGTCTACGCCTTCGTCCAGAAGATCGAGCACGTCAACTTCGTCGAGTCGGTCGAACTGCTCGCCGACCGCGTCGGCTACACGATCACCTACACCGGCGCCTCGACCACCAACGTGCAGCGCGACCGCGGCAGCCGCAGCAGGCTGTTAGCGGCCAACGCGGCAGCCCAGGAGTTCTACGCAACGACGCTGGAGTCCGACGAGGCCGCACCGGCGCGACAGTATTTGATCGAGCGCAACTTCGACGGCCAGGCGGCCAAGCGGTTCGGCTGCGGCTTCGCGCCGTCTGGCTGGGATACGTTGACAAAGCACCTGCTGCGCAAGGGTTTCGAGTTCAAGGAGCTCGAGGCGGCCGGCCTGTCCCGGGAAGGCAAACGCGGTCCGATGGACCGCTTCCACCGCCGGCTGCTGTGGCCTATCAGGGCCAGTGGCGGCGAGGTGATCGGCTTCGGCGCCCGCCGGATCTTCGACGACGACCCGATGGAAGCCAAGTACGTCAACACCCCTGAAACCGTTCTGTACAAGAAATCGTCGGTGCTGTTCGGGCTGGACCTGGCCAAGCGCGACATCGCCAAGGGGCATCAGGCTGTCGTGGTCGAGGGCTACACCGACGTGATGGCGATGCACCTGGCCGGGGTGACGACCGCGGTCGCGTCCTGCGGAACCGCGTTCGGGGACGAACACTTGTCGATGCTGCGCCGACTCATGATGGACGACAACTTCTTTCGCGGTGAGTTGATCTACGTCTTCGACGGCGACGCGGCGGGTCGGGCGGCGGCCATCAAGGCATTCGAGGGGGAACAGAACCTGGCCGGGCAGTCGTTCGTCGCGGTGGCCTCAGAAGACAAATTGGCTGGGATGGATCCATGCGACATCCGCCTTAATTTCGGCGACGGTGCGCTTCGCGACCTGGTAGCCCGTCGAACACCGTTGTTCGAGTTCGCAATCCGCACCGCGCTGGCCGAACACGACCTCGACAGCGCCGAGGGGCGGGTCTCCGCCCTGCGCCGGTGCGTGCCGATGGTGGCCCGCATCAAAGAGCCGATGCTGCGCGACGAGTACGCGCGGCGGCTGACCGGATGGGTGGGCTGGGCCGACGAGGCGCAGGTACTGGCCCGGGTGCGAGAGGAAGCGCAGAAGCGGGGGATGCCCGAACGCGGCGGTCGCAGGCGCGCCGCGAGCGATCAGACGCAGCCACGAAGGTCGCGTACCCCCGACCCGGGCTCGCGGCCCGACCCCGCAGACCCGACGCTGTGGCCGCAGCGCGAGGCGCTCAAGGCCGCGCTGCAGTATCCCGCGCTGGCGGGGCCGGTGTTCGATTCGCTGACGGTCGAAAGCTTCACGCACCCGGGCTACGCCGCGGTGCGCTCGGCCATCGACGCCGCCGGCGGCACGTCGACCGGCCAGTCCGGCGCGGAGTGGATCGAGACGATTCGAACGCATACCGAGACGCCGGCCGCGGCGAGCCTGGTCAACGAACTCGGGGTGGAAGCCATCAACGTCGACGACGACGAGCGGTTACCGCGCTACATCGGCGGAGTGTTGGCCCGGTTGCAGGAAGTCTGGGTCGGCCGCCAGATCGCCGAGGTCAAGTCCAAGCTGCAGCGCATGTCACCGGTCGAGCAGGGCGACGAGTACCACGCATTGTTCGGGGACCTGGTCGCGATGGAGGCGTATCGGCGCAGCCTGCTCGAGCAGGCCAGCGGAGACGACATCTCTGCGTAGCCCGCGGTAACGCGATATGGTGGGCGCGCTATACAACCGTGGGAACGGTCAGGAAGGCGTGCACGTGACATCGACCATCAACCGGACGCGACGGTTCGTCGCCGCAGGCGCGTTAGCGGTGGCCGCGGTCGCTGCGCCGCTCGCAGCCTCCGCGCTGTCTGAATCCAGTGCGGACCCGCAGCCGCTCAGCCAGTGCCTGGCGTGGTTCGGGAACAAGGAGGATGGTCGCTGCCTGGGCGTTTCCAACGGCAACGGCATCAACGTCGGCACTCCTGACTTCGGGCTCAACCAGAGTCAGACCGGCGTCAACACGGGTCCGCTGGTTCCGGGCCAGACGATCACCGATCCCTACCGTTAACGGGCCTTTCTCACCTGCGCGGTCTCGGGGCCGATGATCTCGGTTCCGTTGTCGATCTCGGTCAACTTGATCATCGGTGGATCCGGTGACACCCGATCGGCGATCTTGCGCCGTCCGGCGTCGAGCACGGCTTTCGCCGCGGGGCTCTCGGTGACCGCCTTGTAGGTGCCGGCGATCTGCTCATATCGGCGGCGGCCGGCCTTCGAGCCAAGTACATAGCCGACACCCAATACGACGAAATACCCGATCACAGGGTCCCTTCCAGACGACGGTGCGTTGCGTTCCATCCTGCCTCACGTACCTGAGAGCGCGACCGGTGGCGGCGTATTGGCGGCGCCGCCGACACGTAAGCTAGAGTCAACCCCCGTCCCGCACACAGCGCGATGGCGGGAGAGCAGTCCCCTGTAGCTCAATTGGCAGAGCATTCGGCTGTTAACCGAAGGGTTGCTGGTTCGAGTCCAGCCGGGGGAGCAACACCACCACTTTCGGCTTCACAACCGTGTCGGGCCAACCCATCTCACCTCGCGCAGCGCATGATGGGCGGATGGCTGATGCAGGTATCTGGATCGCGTGGGGTATTCCCACCCGCGGACGCGAAGTGCAAGCACTCGAACTTTTCCGGGAGTCCCTCGAGGGCTACGGCGCCCAGCTTCTGCGCGATGGGGCGATCGAGCGCTACGACGTCGCCGTGCTGCGTCCACAGAGTATGCAGCTGGGCGGGTTCGTGTTGATCCAAGGCTCGCCAGAGCAGATCGACACGCTGCGTCGAGACGAGGACTTTCAGCGGTTCGTGACTCAGGTCCAGCTGGTGGCCGACAGCGTCGGAATGGTCGACGCGTGGGTCAACGACGGCCTCGGTGAGGCGTTCGACCTGTATGAGAAGGCGCTACGCAAGGGCGGCCTTCTGGCCCCATAGGCGATAGCTCCTCCGTGAGCCCGTAACGCAAAACCCCTACACGGCGATGACTGCACTGACAGTTGTTGCTAATGGGACATCTGCCGGTTTTGCTGTACACCCCCCATAACTGCTATTAGATTGCTTCGACGGGGCGGGGGATTTTCTTCGGAGGGCAAACATGGGCGCAGCAAGGTACGTCGGCCGTGTCGGGGGGCTGGCCGTCGCGATGGGAGTGGGTACCGCGATCGCCGTGGGACACGGCTACGCAGTGGCCGACACCACCGACTCGCCATCGGACAACTCCTCTAAGTCGGAGTCCGCGAGCAGCGCAACCGGCGCCAGCGGCGGGACGGGTACCGCGACCGGGTCCGCGACGTCGGGCAACGGTGCGACGGCCTCCACGACGGGGTCGACGTCGACGACGGGGTCGACTTCGACGTCCACCTCGACCTCGGCGGGAACCGACAAAGACGACAAAGATGACAAAGACGACGACAAAGACGGGGAGGCGTCCGACTCGACGACGAAAACCCGCACGGTCACCGGCGGGGTGACGGTCAGCGCCCAGACCAATACGGGATCCTCGCGCAACAACGCCGAGGAGGAAACCGAGGACGAGAAGGCCGCGACTCCGACGGCGGAAGCACCGAAGCCGACGTCGACACCGACAGCCGAGCCCACCGCGACTGCGACCCCGGAGCCCACCTCCACACCGACGGCCGCGCCGACCCCGAAACCAACGGCCGAGCAAACCCCGACACCGACGCCCGAGCCGACAGCGACGCCGACTCCTGAGCCGTCGCCAACACCCTCCGCCGAGCCGAAGCCGACCGCCGAGCCGGGAAAGGACTCCGACACCGGCGAAGCGGACCCGTCGTCGCAACCGAAGCCCGACGGAACCTCGAAAGCTTCCGCCCAACAAGCCGGCACCGCGACCGACACGGATGCCACGCAGTCGCTTTCCGATCCCACCGCGGCGGTGCAGGAAACCGGGAACTACGTCGTGTTCGCCGATGCCCGATCACTGGCGACGACGACGATGAACAACGCCTCGCCGTTGATGCTCGCCTACCAGCCGACGGCCGTGACGCCGGCGGCTCCTGCGAACCTGTTCACCGCCGTGACGAATCTGGTCACCAACACGATCAACTGGATCCTCAACCCGCTGGCAGGCACGGTGCCGTCGTCACCTGCGCAGCCGCCGCTGATATGGGGCCTGCTCGCGTTCGCGCGTCGTGAGTTCGAGAACTTCTTCGCGGCGCTGTCGGGCCGGCCCTCCACCACGCCGACGGTGATGACCCCGACGCTGATGGTCGAAGACGCCCCGATGGCCAGGATGGCGCTGATGGCCGCCGAACCCTTCACTCCGCTGTACTCACCGTTCCCCAACCCGCAGGTGAGCCCGTCGACGCAGTTCGTCTCCTGGGTCACGGGTCCTTGGTCGTACCCCGGCAATCCGCTCATGGCCAACACCGTCGACCGCTTCTCGGTCGGCGGCACCGACCTCGGCATCATGTGGGACAACGGAATTGAGGACGACCCCACCACTCCGGAAAACGAACATCAGGTCCTGATCGCGTTCGGCGACACGTTCTTCGACGGCAACATGTCGCAGGACTGGCGGTCCAACACCATCATGCGCACCTCCGACTGGTACCTCGCCAACGGGATGGAGATCCCCGACGGGGAGTGGTACAACGGCAACATGTTCGGTGGCGCGCCGCTGGGCCCCGACGGATTCCCGACTCGAGCCAGGCAGGTCATCTTCCCCGAAGGTCTGCCCGCCGGGATCACCCTGATCCCCACCGCGGGAATCTCGGTGCCCGTGGAAGACTCCAAGTACGGCGCGATCCAATACGTGAGTTTCATGTCGGTGACCCAGTGGGGCGCACCCGGCACCTGGACAACGAACTACTCGGCGATCGCCTGGTCCGACGACAACGGCGAAACCTTCCATGTCGCACCGGAAACCGTTCGCTACAACCAGCCGTGGACCGGCAACCAGAACTTCCAGCAGATGGCGTTCGTCCGGCCCGGCGACGGATATGTCTACGCGTACGGCACCCCCAACGGCCGTCAGGGCGCGGCTTACCTGGCGCGCGTGCCCGAACAAGACATTCTGGACCTGAGCAAGTACGAGTACTGGAACGGCAGCAGTGCCTGGGGCGGAGCCCCGGCCGGCTGGGTCAAGGGCAACCCCGCCGCGGCCACGTACGTGTTCGGTGTCGAGCAAGGCGCGTGCGGTGCGACCTACGCTGGCAACCAGGTCAGCGAAATGTCTGTGCAGTACAACAAGCAGCTGAACAAGTACGTGGTCCTGCACGGCGACCAGTTCAACAACATCGTGATGCGGACGTCGGACACGCCACAGGGCGCATGGTCGGGCCCGAAGGTGTTGATGAACCAGCAGCCCGGCGGCATCTACGCACCCATGATGCATCCCTGGTCGCCGTCGACCCAGGGCACGGGCACCGACCTGTACTGGAACCTGTCGGAGTGGAACTCCTACAACGTCATGATGATGAAGACCGACCTGAGCAAGGTGTGACGTGTTGAGAGCGGCACTCGTCGGCATGCTGATCCCAATGATCAGTGCGCCGGTCGCATGCGCAGAACCCGGTCAGCCGCCAGGACCGCCGTCGCAGACCGGTCAGTGCACCGCCGATCTCGAGGGCGCCATGACGCAGTTGCCGGGCACGGACACCCAGTCGGTGTGTCAGGGCGGCGCGTGGCAGGACGTGACCGGTCCGCAGCCGCCCGCCGACCGCTGGGTGGGCCAGGCGTCTCCGCTGACACTGCACGGACAGGGCATGCGCAATCCGGACATGACCGCAGGCAGATGGGTTGGCACACCGCGGGATTCGAGCACGACCTGCCGCGCACAGCAGCAGGTCGTCGTCAGCCCCGGCGAGCTCAGCACGCCGACCGCCGTCGCAGGCAACCCGGGTCGGCCACTGCAGTTCGACGTGCCCCCGAGGATGTTCTTGATCGAACTGAGCGGCGACTGCGTGTGGACGCGGAGTTGAGCCTCGTCAAGGTCCGCAGTAGATGGGCGTCCCAGTGAACAGGTCCCTACCGCAGATCGCACCGGGCGCCGGCGGGGGCGCCGGATAGAGGCGACCGCTCTCGTCGATCAGGTCGTTGCCCTGATACCGATACTGGTGGCAGACATTCCAATCCCAGTCAAGCGGGCGGTTCGATGCCGCCGACGGGGGAGTCTGACCGGGACACCAGCTGAACCAGTAGTAGTCGGCCCCGGCGGCACTTGCCAAACCCAGCCCGGCGAGCGCCAAGCCGCTGGAAACCGCTGCCGTGGCGGCGAATCGCGGGAAGGCCTTCATGATCGCATCCTTTGCCTCACGGCACCGCCGCGTCGGCGGTGCCTATGCGATCAAGTACACGGCCGTCCCGCTGCTACCGATCCCAAGAACCCCGTTACTTCGGCTCGATCGTGCCCGAGCTGATCGCGTTCTGCTCGGTGTGCTCGTCGGCGTCGGGAATGCGCTCGGGATGCAGCATCTCGGCGTAGCGCAACTGTTCGGGTATGCCGAAGCCGTCGACGAGAAGTTCGGCGTACGGGCGTAGTGTTCGGCAGCGTTCATTGATCCCACGGGTGACGGCCTTCGCGCGTTCGGTCGAGATGAACCTGTGCTCGATGAACCACGCCCGGTCCTTTTCGATCACCGACAGCGCGTACAGATCGCACACCATGTTCAGGATCTTGCGGGCCTCCTCGTCCTCGCACGCATCGATGCCGGCGACGAACGCTTCGAGGATCACCCGGTCGATGTGGGCCTGGGCGCAGTGCAGCACATGGTCCTGCACCGCGTTGAACGCATCGAACTCGCTCATCTCCTTCGACTTTCCCTGCAACCGGCGCGCCACCGTGGAGAGCATGTATTCCTCGCGGTCCTCGAACATCTGGACCTGGGTACCGCGGTTGAACAGGCTGCCCTCCTCCTCGTTGTCCTGCCGAGTGTCGAGGATCGTCTGCATGATCGCCTCGGCCGCAGTGCGTTTGAGCACCCGTTCACCGGCGAAGTTCGCGGCGAAGCGCACCCATTCGACCGGGCTCATGCTCTTGACGTCGTCGGCGTAGGCGGTGAGCAGTTGCTTGGCGACCAATTGCGTCAGGACATGGTTGTCGCCTTCGAACGTGGTGAACACGTCGGTGTCGGCCTTCAGCGCGATCAACCGGTTCTCGGCCATGTAACCCGCGCCGCCGCAGGCCTCGCGCGCCTCCTGGATCGCGCGGGTGGCGTGCCAGGTGTTGGCGGCCTTGAGCCCGGCTGCGCGGCCCTCGAGCTCACGCTGTTCTTCCGGGTCGGGATCTTCGGCGCTTTGCAGGTCATGGCACTTGGCGACGAGTTCGTTCTGCGCGAACTGCAGCGCATACGATTCGGCGATCAGCGGCAGCAGGCGGCGTTGGTGCACGAGGTAGTCCATGACGAGTACCTCGTCCCCGTCACCAGGCGCCTCGAACTGCCTGCGCTGCAACGCATATCGCGTGGCGATGTCGAGCGCGACGCGGGCCGCGGCCGCGGCGCTGCCGCCGACGGTGACGCGGCCGCGGACGAGGGTGCCGAGCATGGTGAAAAACCGGCGGCCGGGGTTCTCGATCGGCGAGCTGTACGTGCCGTCGGGCGCGACGTCGCCGTACTTGTTGAGAAGGTTCTCGCGCGGGACGCGGACCCGGTCGAACTGGATCCGGCCGTTGTCCACGCCCGGCAGGCCACCCTTGTAATGGCAGTCCGACGTGGTCACGCCCGGCAGGTCGTTGCCCTCCTCGTCGCGGATCGGGACCAACACGCAGTGCACACCGTGCCCTTCACCATCGGGGGTGATCAGTTGGGCGAAAACAGCGGCGATGCCGGCAGTTTCGGCGGCACCCCCGATGTAGTCCTTGCGCGCGGTCGGCGTGGGGGAGTCGACCACGAACTCCTGGGTTGCCGGGTCGTAGGTCGCGGTGGTCTCCAGCGCCTGCACGTTGCTGCCGTGACCGGTCTCGGTCATCGCGAAGCAGCCGAGAAGCTCGCAATCGATGATCGGCTTGACGTACTTCTCGTGATGTCGCTCGGTGCCGAGGTTCTCCACGGCCCCGCCGAACAACCCCCACTGCACACCGGCTTTCACCATCAGCGACAGATCGCTCATCGCCAACATCTCGATCTGCGTGACTGCCGCACCGACATCGCCGTTGCCGCCGTGCTCTTTTTTGAAGCCGTCCTCGGCGGCACCCATAGCCGCCATGATCTTGAGCTGCTCCGCCACCTTCGTACGGGCGATGACAGTGTTGGGGGTGTAGTGCGGTCGGAAGACCTCGCTGGAGAGCTCCGCACGCATCCGGTTCTTCACATCGCGCCAACGTCCGTCGAGCGCATTGCGCAGATGTTCGGCAGTGGTGGTCATGTCTCGACGGTAGCCGTCCGCGGGCCACCGCAAACTGTGATGTGGTAAACCCAGGCAATCCTCACTGGACCAGGCCATATCCGTGGCGTTGAATCGTCGGTATGACCGCCCCGACCGGAGTGCCACACACCTCGACGCACCGGCACGCCGATGTCACAGGCGGCTGGCTGCGCGCCGCGACCTTCGGCGCCATGGACGGCCTCGTCAGCAACACCGCCCTCATCGCCGGTGTCGCCGCTGCGGCCGACGCGGACACCGTTGTCATCAGCGGCGTTGCCGGGCTATTAGCCGGTGCGTTTTCGATGGCGCTGGGGGAGTACACCTCGGTCACCACCGCCAACGAACAAATCGAATCCGAGGTCCTGGTCGAGCGACGAGCCTTTCGCAAGCACCCACAGGCCGAGAAGGCGGAGCTGGTGACGATGTTGATGGACATGGGCATGACCCGTGAAACCGCGGTCAAGGCCACCGATGAGGTGCATCGCGACGAGCACCGGGCCCTGAACTTCCACCTCGTCCAGGAGTTGGGCGTCGACCCGCGGGAGAAGCCCTCGCCGTGGGTCGCGGCAGGGTCGTCGTTCCTGATGTTCACGCTCGGAGCGATCATCCCGCTGATCCCATACCTGCTCGGCTTCAGCTCGCTGTGGGCAGGGCTGGCGTGTGGTGGTGTGGGCCTGCTCGTCGCGGGTGGCGTGGCCGCGCGTTTCACCGGGCGACCGATCTGGTTCGCCTCTCTACGTCAGCTGGCTTTCGGGACTCTGGCCATCGCGGCGACCTATGTCGTCGGACTGTTGGTGGGCACGACCGTCACGTGAGCGAAGCGGTTCGCACCGCTACTCGTCTCGCAGAATCGGCGCGAGCGTCGCAAGACCCTTGATCTTCCCTGACGCTTCAGCCGGTGTCCGCGACCGCTGTCCTCGCTGAATAACCGGGCGGTCCAGGATCTGCATCCGCTGTGAGTGAAGCAGCTGATGAACCCCCCGTGGTTCACACCCGCCGGCCGAATGGCCCGCTGCCAGGCGACCCAAGTGCTGCTGAACATGTTCGGAGACTGCGATATTCGCAGATGCGGCAGTCGCGGGTCACCGCCTGAGTTCAAACCGCGAGATTGTATTCCGGCGGGCTCCCACTCGTCGAACTCCTGCTGCTCGAATGCGGCTTCGCGACGAAGCAGGCATCAGCTGTCGCCGACGGTGACCTCTCCTTTGCTGGTCACTTGGTGACGGTGTTGGACGTCGACGCCTCGTCAAGCAGCCGTCGCAGTACGCGCACCGCGTCAGTGAGCGTCTCCCGGTCGGCGACGTCGAGCCGTTCGAGGTACGGATCGATCGCCGCGCCGCGGTCCAGCCGCACCTGCCGGAGCGTGTCCACGCCCTTGGGGGTGATGCGGATCAGCACCGCGCGTGCGTCCTCGGGGTCGACCGTTCGCGACACCATGCCGGCCTCCTCGAGGCGGCGGACCTGGGTCGTCATCGTCGGCTGTGAGCAGTGGTCGAGTGCGGCCAGATCGGAGATGCGGGCCTCGCCCTGGTCCTCGATCGTGGACAGCAGTCGCGCCTGGGCATACCCGAGGGGCAGGCGGGCCCGCTGCGTGGCCAGTCGGTTGATCCGGGCGACCACGGACAACAGATCGGCTCCGAGCGTCTGGGTCATGCCGCCAGATTAGGTGTTCCAGAGGCCGAATCCGCCCCGATCGATCCCAGCGCAGTGTGGCCGCCCCGATCGCGACTGGCAGAATCGTGCAATGACCGCGACCGGGGCCCGAACTCGACATACCGGTCGTTTGCGTCCCGTCGAACTCGCGCAGGCCTCCGTCATGGCGGCGCTGTGCGCGGCCACCGCGATCATCTCCGTGGTCGTCCCGTTCGCGGCGGGGCTTTCTCTGCTGGGCACGGTGCCGATGGGGCTGCTGGCCTACCGCTACCGGTTGCGGGTGCTGCTCACCGCAACCATCGCCGGCGGCATCATCGCGTTCCTGATCGCGGGCATGGGCGGGTTCATGACCGTCGTCAACTGCGCCTATATCGGCGGACTGACCGGCATCGTCAAGCGCCGCGGACGCGGGACCCCGACCGTGCTATTCGCGGCGCTGATCGCCGGAGCGGTGTTCGGGACGGCGGTGGTGGTGGCGCTGTCGATCCTGTCGCGGCTGCGTCACCTCATCTTCGAGTCCGTCACCGCCAACATCAACGGCCTCGCCGCGGTGATCGCCCGCATCCCCGATATGGAGGGCGCGGCCGAGCGCCTCAAGCGCGACTTCGCCACGGCGATCGATTACTGGCCGCTGTTGTTCTTCAGCGCCGGCGTGATATCGATCACCTTCGTCAGCCTCGTCGGGTGGTGGGCCCTGTCGCGGGTGATGGAGCGGCTCTCGGGCATCCCCGACGTCCACAAACTGGAGTCGTCCAAAGACGTCGGCGCTATCGCCCCGGTGCCCGCGCGGCTGCGCGATGTCCGGTTCCGCTACCCGACCGCCGACCACGACGCGCTCGGGCCGGTCTCGCTGCGCGTGGAGCCGGGTGAACACCTCGCGGTGACGGGTGCCAACGGCTCGGGCAAGACGACGCTGATGCTGATGCTGGCCGGGCGGGAGCCGACTGCGGGCGCCATCGAACGGCCGGGCGCCGTCGGGCTGGGCCGCATCGGCGGCACGGCGGTCGTCATGCAGCATCCGGAGAGCCAGGTGCTCGGCACCCGCGTCGCCGACGACGTGGTGTGGGGGCTGCCGCCCGGCAAGGCCACCGACGTCGGCCAGCTGCTCGCCGAGGTGGGCCTCGACGGGTTGGCCGAACGCAACACCGGCGGGTTGTCGGGTGGCGAACTGCAGCGGCTTGCCGTCGCGGCGGCGCTGGCGCGCGAACCGTCGCTGTTGATCGCCGACGAGGTCACCAGCATGGTCGACCAGGAGGGCCGCGAGGGGCTGATGTCGGTGCTGTCCGGGCTGACGCGGCGCCACCAGATGTCGCTGGTGCACATCACCCACTACAACGATGAGGCCGACGCGGCCGATCGCACGGTCGACCTGTCCGGTAACGGCGACGCAGCCGACAACGCCGACATGGTGGAATCCGCCGATGCTCCGTCCGGGACCGTCGCTGCCGGCGTCGATGCGCCTCCCGTGCTGGAACTCGTGGAGGTGAGCCACGAGTACGGCAGCGGCACACCGTGGGCCGCGACGGCGCTGCGCGACATCACCTTCACAGTCCATGAGGGCGACGGCCTGTTGATCCACGGCCTCAACGGGTCGGGCAAGTCGACGCTGGCCTGGATCATGGCCGGTCTCACCGAACCGACCGCGGGTGAATGCCTGCTCGACGGGAAGCCCGCATCAGAACAGGTTGGCGCCGTGGCGATCTCGTTCCAGGCGGCGCGGTTGCAGCTGATGCGCAGCCGGGTCGACCTCGAGATCGCGTCCGCAGCCGGGTTCTCTGCGCGTGATCGCGGTCGGGTCAACCAGGCGCTGTCGACCGTCGGCCTGGATTCCACGTTGGCGGACCGGCGCATCGACCAGCTCAGCGGGGGACAGATGCGTCGCGTCGTCCTCGCCGGGCTGCTCGCCCGCTCGCCGCGGGCCCTCATCCTCGACGAGCCGCTTGCCGGCCTGGACGGCGCGAGTCAGCGGGGTCTGCTTCGGCTGCTGGTCGACCTGCGCCGCCGCGTCGGGCTCACCGTCGTCGTGATCTCCCACGACTTCGCCGGGCTGGAGGAATTGTGCCCGCGCACTTTGCATCTGGAAGGTGGCGTGCTGGTGCCCGCACCGACGACGGCGGGGGGACTGTCATGACGGCGCCGACGAAGCGTCGGCAGCGCAGGGGCGTCGTGCTGCTGCGGCCCGTGCCCGGCAACAGCGTGGTTCACCAACTCTGGGCCGGTACGAAGCTTCTGCTGGTCGCGGCCATCGGTGTGTTGATGACGTTCTATCCGGGCTGGGTGCCGATCGGCGCCGTCGCGGTGATCGTGCTGATCTCGGCGCGGCTGGCCAACATCCCGCGTGGTGTGCTCCCGTCGATACCCGGCTGGCTGTGGTTCCTGCTCTTTCTCGGCGGCTTGACGGCGACCTTCGCCGGCGGCAGCCCCATCATCTCCATGGGTTCGGTCGAGGTCGGGCTGGGCGGTCTGCTGAACTTCCTGCGCATCACCGCGCTGTCGATCGTGCTGCTCGGTCTCGGGGCGATGGTGTCGTGGACGACGAACGTCGCCGAAATCGCGCCCGCGGTCGCGAAGCTGGGCAGACCGCTGCGGGTGTTCCGGGTACCGGTCGACGAGTGGGCGGTCGCTCTGGCGCTGGCGCTGCGCGCCTTCCCGATGCTGATCGACGAGTTTCGCGTGCTCTACGCCGCGCGGAATCTGCGCCCGAAGCAGGTGCACCCGAGCCGCCGCGGACGGTGGCGTCGTTGGTGGCTCGAGGCGATCGATCTGTTGGCCGCTGCCGTCACCGTCGCGCTGCGGCGTGCCGACGAGATGGGCGATGCGATCACCGCGCGCGGTGGTGCCGGACAGATCTCGGCCGCACCGTCGGGGCCCAAAGCCATCGACTGGTGGGCGTTTCTCATCGTCGCGGCAGTGTGCGGGACGGCGTTGGCGCTGGAGTTGACGGTGGCGGGCACGAGCGCCGTCACCCGATGATCCTCACTGCGCCGAGAGTGCGGTTTCTGATGCGAATGCGCCCAGATCACGTCATAAACCGCACTCTCGGTGAGCCCTACCGTTGCGCGGCGGCGTTCGCGGCTTCCTGAGCCTCGGCCAGTGCCGTCGCCACGTCGCGCCGGCCGAGGAACATCTCGTCGAAATAGGGTTTGAGCGCGTCGAATCCCGCGGCGAAACCGGCGCCTCCGGGTGCCTCGATCCGGGGGCCGTCGAGCACATCGAAGAACGGGCTGACGTCGACGCCGCGGGAACGCCAGTACTCGTGGTAGACCCGCTGCGCGTCGAGCACCGCGGGGATCGCCGCGCCGCCGGCGCCGAGGTACGCGTTGCCGCGGGCACTGCCCATCCAGGCCAACACCTCGCGCACCGCCTCGGGGTGCGCGGTGACCGAATTGCCAGCGGCGGCAATCCCGTTCGTCACGCTGACACGGCCGGCGGGTCCTTCGGGCAGCACTGCGACGCCCCAGCGGAACGGGGCGGAGTCGGCGATCGCCGCCAGGTTGTACGTCCCAGACTGGAACAGCGCCATGTTGCCTTGGAGGAACTGGTTGCGGGAGAAGTCGCCGTTGTCGTTGGTGGCCGATGCGGGCGGGGCGACGTGATCGGTGTTGATCAGCGCCACCAGATACTCAAACGCCTGGGCGGCCTGCGGGTTGTCGAACGTGAACCGGTCGCCGACGGCGAACACCCCACCCGCCGAACCGATGTAGTTGAGGTAGATGCCCTGAAGGTCGTTGGCGGCGTTGTACCCCCACTGCCGGACCCGCTGCGCGTCGAAGTTCGCTGCGTCGGCCGTGCGGCCCTGGTGGTCGAGCGTGAGTCGGGCCAACAGTTTTCGCATCGTGTCGACGGCCGGATCGAGTGCCCAGCGCAGCGTGGCCAACTCGCTCGGCTCGACTCCCGCCGCCGAGAGCAGGTCGGCGTTGTAGTACAGCGCGATCTCGGCGTCGGTGAGTTGCGGTACACCCCACAGCGTTCCGTCGCGGGTGAACTGGTCGACCACCGACGGCTCCCACGCCCGCGAGGCCGCCATGTCGATGTCCATCAGGCGGCCGCTGTCGGCGTACTCGGCGAAGTAGGCGTTGCTGATCCAGAAGATGTCGTCGGCGCCACCGCCCGCGACATCGGTGCGCAGGCTGTCGAAATACGTCGAGTAGGCGACGACGTTCACGCGCACCTCGATGCCGGGATGCGCACGTTCGAACTCGGCGAACGACGCGCGGTAGGCCGCGGCCACCTGCTCATCCCACAACCGCACGGTCACCACCGTCCTGCCGCCCGCGTCACTTGGTTGCCCGAGCAGCATGGCCACGGCCAGCAGCAGCACACCCGTCATCGCCACACCTGTCGCGAAGAGTGTGGAAAACTTCGGCCGCACGCTCATTTCAGCCCCGTCACCACGATCGAGCGCACGACGTGGCGACCCAGCGCGACGAACAACACCAGCAGGGGCACGATCGCGACCGTCGTCGCGGCCATCACCAACGGCCACTGCGCGTTGTAGCGCGACTGCAGACCCGCCGTCGCGACCGTCAGCACCTGCCACTGGCCCCCACTGGTGATCACCAGCGGCCACATGAAGCTGTTCCACTGCGAGACAACGGTGATCAGCGCCAGTGTCACCAGGATAGGTCTGCTCGCGGGCACCACCACGTGCACGATGATGTCCAACGTGCTCGCGCCGTCGATGCGAGCCGCATTGATAAGGTCGCCGGGGATGGTGCGAAAGTACTCGCGCAACAGGAAAATCGCGTACGGCGAACCGAACATGAACGGCAGCACCAACGCCCAGAAGGTGTTACGCAGCCCCGCCTCGGCCATCATCAGGTACAGCGGTACGACGGTGACTGTCGCCGGCACCATCAGCGTCGCGACATACACCCAGAACAGCGCATCGCGGCCGGGAAACTGCAGCCGTGCGAACGCATACGCCGCCAGCACGGAGAACGTCAGCTGGCCGAGCAGAATCACCGCGGTCATCAGCGCGGTCACGACGACGGCCCGGCCGAAGCCGGCGTCGGCCAGGTTCGCGTAGTTCTGCAGGGTCGGCGGCAGAGGCAGCGACAGCGGTGATTCGGTGTCGAAGGTGCGCGGATCCCGCAGTGAGGCCAGGACGCCGAGGATGAACGGCGCCAACGTGATCAGCGCGCCCGCCAGCAGGATGGGGTAGATGACGGCGGCGGACGTGACGCGGCTAGGTGAGGTCATAGCTGATCCGTCGACGGAAGTACAACTGCTGGACGATGGTCACGCCGGCCAACAGGACGAACAACACCACCGCCATCACCGCGGCCCGGCCCACCGCTGCGGCGCCGAATGCCTCGGCGTAGATGCGGTGCGCCACCAGGTCGGTCCGGTTCTGCGGACCGCCGCCGGTCAACGCGTACACGGTGTCGAAAACCTGCGCCGCGCTGATGATTCCGGTCACCAGTACGAAGAACAACGTCGGCCGCAACATCGGCAGGGTGATGTGCCGGAAGCGTTGCCACGTCGTCGCGCCGTCGGTGCGGGCCGCGTTGTGGATGTCGGTGGGAATGTTGAGGATGCCGGCCAGGAAGAATAGCGTCACGTATCCCACGTTGGTCCACACGACCACCGCCGACACCACCGGCAGTGCCAGCGTCGGATCCGTGAGCCAGTCGATCTGGCGGCCGAGGACGGTGCTGACCGCTCCGTCGGTGGGTGCCAGGATCCAGCGCCACAGCACCGCGATCGCCAGCGGCGCACAGATCCACGGCAGCACATACACCGTTCGGAAGAAGCCGCTGCCGGGCAGCCCGCGTGCCAGCAGCGAGGCCGCGATCAATCCGAGGAGGGTCTGCGCGGGCACGACCAGCACGACGAACAGCAGCGTGACGACGAGCGAGGTGGCGAACGTCGGATCGGTCAGCACCGACTGCCAATTGCGCAGGCCCACATACTCCATCGGGCTCAGCAGGTCCCACCGGTGCAACGACAGCCACACCACCACGAACATCGGCAGCAGCATGAACGCGACGACTCCGAACAGGCTCGGCGCCAGGAGTGCGTACGCGGTCGCGGTCGTGCGGCGGCGTTGTGCCATCCGAGTCATTAAAGCGGCCTGGCGGCGCCACCACTACGGTGGTGTCGTGGCAGCTACCCGAAGCGTGGACGCCGACTTCCTCGACCTGCCGAGGAGCGAGTTGGCCGAGGCGGCGACCTCGGCGGCCGTGGCCGCAGGTGCCAGCTACGCCGACCTTCGCATCCAGGCGGTCACTTCGGAGTTCGTGCAGTTGCGCGACGGTGTCCTGCAGACCGCGGTCGTCGACCGGGAGATCGGGCTGGCGGTCCGTGTCATCGTCGACGGGACGTGGGGCTTCGCGTCGCATGCCGAGCTCAGCGCGGATGTGGCGGCCCAGACCGCGCGCCGGGCCGTAGGGGTGGCCAGGACGCTGGCTGCGCTCAACGCCGAGCGCATCGAATTGGCCGCCGAGCCCGTGTACTCCGATGTCACTTGGGTTTCCGACTACGACGTCGACCCGTTCACCGTCGCAACCACCGACAAGCTCGCCGTGCTCGGCGAATACTCGGGGCGGCTGTTGGCCGCGGACGGCGTGAATCACGTCTCAGCGGGACTGCAGATCGCCAAGGAGCAGATGTTCTACGCCGACACGTTCGGTTCGACGATCACCCAGCAGCGGGTGCGGGTGCAGCCGTCGCTGGAGGCGGTCGCAGTCGATGCCGCGGCGGGGACGTTCGAGACGATGCGAACACTGGCCCCGCCGACCGCGCGGGGCTGGGAGTACGTCGCCGGCGACGAGGTGTGGAACTGGACCGAGGAGCTGGCCATACTGCCGACGTGGCTGGCCGAGAAGGTCAAGGCGCCCAGCGTCACGGCGGGGCCGACGGATCTCGTCATCGATCCATCGAATCTGTGGCTGACGATCCACGAATCGGTCGGCCATGCCACCGAATACGACCGGGCAATCGGATACGAAGCCGCGTACGCGGGGACCTCGTTCGCCACACCCGACAAGCTGGGCACGATGCGCTACGGCTCACCGGTCATGAATGTGACCGCCGACCGGACCGTCGAATACGGTTTGGCGACGGTGGGTTTCGATGACGAAGGGGTACAGGCGCAGAAGTGGGATCTGGTGCGTGACGGTATCTTCGTCGGCTACCAACTGGACCGGGTGTTCGCACCGCGGCTCGGAGAGGAGCGCTCCAACGGGTGCGCCTACGCCGATTCGCCGCACCACGTGCCGATCCAGCGGATGGCCAACGTGTCGCTGGCGCCGAGCGCCGACGAGGTGAGCACCGAGGAATTGATCGCCCGCGTCGACGACGGTATCTACATCGTCGGAGACAAGAGCTGGTCAATCGACATGCAGCGCTACAACTTCCAGTTCACTGGGCAGCGCTTCTTCCGCATCCGCGACGGCCGGCTCGACGGTCAGCTGCGCGACGTGGCGTACCAGGCGACCACGACCGACTTCTGGGATTCGTTGGAGGCCGTCGGTGGTCCGTCGACGTGGCGGCTCGGCGGCGCGTTCAACTGCGGTAAGGCGCAGCCGGGCCAGGTGGCCGCGGTGAGCCATGGTTGTCCGTCGGCGTTGTTCCGCGGCGTGAACGTGCTCAACACCCGCGCCGAGGGCGGGCGGTAAGCGATGATCGGCGCACAGCAAGTGGTGGAGATGGCGCTGGCGGAGGCGGCCCGGTTGGGCGGTGCAGACGACACCGTCGTGTTGGTGACCGACCAGGCCGACGCGTCGTTGCGGTGGGCGGGCAACTCGATGACCACCAACGGCGAGTCGAGGACCCGCTACACGACGGTGATATCGGTAGTGCGCAAAGGGAAGCGCATCCCATGTGGGTTCGGTGCGATCCAGCGAGGTGGACCCATCGACCATCGCGGGTCTGGTGGCGGCATCGCAGGAGGCGGCGCGCTCGGCGCCCGAGGCCCGCGACAGCGCGCCGCTCTTGACGGGTGGTGACGCACCGCCCGATTGGGATGCTCCGGTGCCCAACACTGGAGCAGAGGTGTTCCTGCCGGTGGCCGACTGTCTCGCCCGCGCGTTTCGCGGCAGCGACCGGCTGTACGGGTATGCCCGGCACATCCTGGAGACGACGTTCGTCGCGACGTCGGGCGGGCTGCGGCGGCGCTACACGCAGCCGACGGGCTCGGTGGAGATCAACGGCAAGCGTGACGGCGCAAGCGCATGGGTCGGCGTCAACGCCGCCGATTTCGGCGGTGTGCCCATCGATTCCATGCTCGAGGAGTTGTCGACGCGCCTGGGGTGGGCCCGGCGCACGGTGGAGTTGCCCGCCGGCCGTCACGAGACGATCCTGCCGCCGTCGGCGGTGGCAGACCTGATGATTTTCCTGACATGGGCGATGGACGGCCGGGGCGCCCAGGAGGGTCGCACGGCGTTGTCGGCGCCCGGCGGCGGCACACGGGTGGGGGAGCGGCTCACCGATCTGCCGTTGACGCTGTACTCCGATCCGTTCGCTTCGGGACTGGCCTGCACGCCGTTCGTCGCGACGTCGACGTCATCTGAACGGATTTCGGTGTTCGACAACGGGATGGACATCGAGCGGGTGGACTGGATCCGCGACGGCGCGATCAACGCGCTGGCGTACCCGCGTGCCGCGGCCGCGGAATTCGACACGGCGCCGGCGGTGCCGGCGGGCAACCTGCTGATGACCGGCGGGGAGTCGGAGTTGGCGGACATGATCGCGGCGACCGAGCGTGGTCTGCTGCTGAGCACACTGTGGTACCTGCGGGCGGTCGACTCGTCGGTGCTGCTGCTGACCGGACTGACCCGGGACGGCGTGTATCTGATCGAGGACGGCGCGGTGACGGCGGCGGTCAACAACTTCCGGTTCAACGAAAGCCCGTTGGACCTGCTGCGCCGCGCGACGGAAGCGGGAGTCAGCGAGTTCACGTTGCCGCGCGAGTGGGGTGATTGGGCGACGCGGGCGGCGATGCCGTCGTTGCGGATTCCGGACTTTCACATGTCCTCGGTCAGTCAGGCGCAATAATCGGGGGGTGGGCGCTGATGAGCTTGCCGATCGGATAGCCGGTTTGGTGGCGATGTCGTCGGGTGACAGCCAACGGGACACGCTGATCCGGTTGACGTGCGGCAGGTCGCTGTCGTTGCCGCCGCTGGCGGTGCAAGTCGACCTGCTCGACGAGTCCACCGAAACGGACCGGGTGGTGGCGGCGTTCGCCGAGCAGTTCGCGACCGACGTGTCGGGTATCGGTGACAACCAGCGCAAGCGGCTATCGGAGACTTTGGGCGACAACGTATTTCGCACCGTCGTCGCTACCTACATCGCGGACTTCGTGCCGCGGGTGTGGGCGGGCTGTGAAGCGCTGGGGTTAGGGAGACCCGGTTACGTCAGCGTCGTGGAGTGGGATCCGGAGTCCGATCCCGTCGATGCGTTGCTCAACGGGTTCGCACCGGCGGTGGCGCGGTTGCGGGCGCTCGATCCCCTGACCACGGAGATCGTCCGGTTGCGTGGTGCGATGCAGCACAACTGCAGGCTGTGCAAGTCGTTGCGCGACGGCGACGCGTTGGACTCGGGCGGCTCTGAGGAGATGTATGGGCAGATCGAGGACTATGAATCCGCCGAGAGCCTGACCGAGGCGCAGAAGGCGGCGCTGCGGTACGTCGACGCGCTGATCTGGTCGCCAGCGCGCATCGACGCTGAGGTGGCGGCGGAGGTGCGGCGGAATTTCTCGGAGAAGCAGTCGTTGGAGCTGACGCTGGATGTCATGCGCAACGCGTGCAACAAGATCGCGGTAGCGCTGGGCGCCGACACGCCGCGGGTGGCTTCGGGCACCGAGAGGTACTCGATCGGTGACGACGGGCAGCCGGTGTACGCCGATATCGCCTGACGGCTCCCGGCCAGCGCTCTAGATGCCCACCTCTGAGGGGCATGCTGTGTAGGTGCCCACCTCGCAGCGAAAAAATCGCTGGGAGCGAATTAGTCGCTGCAAGGTGGGCACATCGCGATATGGGACGATGGTGCCGCGCAACGCGCCGGGGCGGTAGCTCAGTCGGTTAGAGCCGCGGACTCATAATCCGTTGGTCGCGGGTTCGAGCCCCGCCCGCCCCACAACCAACTTGTATTAGGTCGGCTGATGCTGGACATATCTGTTTCGGGTGACGCCTGACAGTGTTTCGGCTGATGGTTGACAGTTGCTTCGGGTGATCCATGACACTCATCTGAGAGCCGGGCGGCCGCTGGGTCCGCCGATCGGAGGACCGCGGTTCCTCCTCCGAACCCTCCAGTCTGCGGACTGTTCGAGCTGTCGGTTGGGGCGATAGTTGGTTCACCGAACGGGCCTCGACCAGCGGGGCCCGGGGGACAGGGAGGTAGCAACATGAACAAGAAGACCACCACGGAGAAGGTCGCCGTCGGCAGGCTCACCATCACCAGCCCCGCAGGCCGAGCCGGTCCCGCCTATTGCTCGTGCATCGTGCCCGGCAACAGTGATCCGTCCGGGAGGCGGTGATCCGCCGTGGCGCTTGAAGGTCGACTTCAAGAGGCGTTGGCGTTCGAAGCGCCCTACGTGATCGATCGACTTGTCAGGGACCGGGTCGTCGCGACCCGAGAGTCTGCCGAACGGCTCTTCACCGAGGCAAAGAAGTACCTCGTATTGTCGGCGGCAACCCCAGACAAGTCGTTCGACATGTGTTCATCGATGGTGGACGAAGCCTGGCACGCCTTCGTGCTCTTCACCACCGAGTACACCGACTACGGTCAGCGTTACTTCGGGAGCTACGTCCACCACGCGCCCGCCGGTGAGCGCGGCGGGCCCGAAACGACCGCACAGGCTGGCGCCTCACAAGAGGCGGCTTCCTTCGACGAGTTCTGCCGGCGATATGAGGAGCTGTTCGGGCAGCCGCTCCCAGGAATCTGGTACGACAGCGACAACGTCACTCCGTCAACCCGGGTCATCAACGATATGGCACACACGTTGACGATCGCCGCCGAGAACCACACCGTCCACGTTGTGGACGGCACCGGGAACACCGTGCTCTCCGTTGATGGGATGGCAACCGAGGCAGTGGAATTCATCGTCAACACGCACACGTTCTATGTCCGCGAACTCGCGGGAGACCTCACCGCGGCCGAGAAGGTCGGCTTGATCCAGCCTCTCGTCCGCTTGGGCGTTCTGCGTGTGGCGCCCTAGCGGCCGCAGCGCTCGACATCGATGATCAGGCTCAGAACTGATAGCTCCGAAAGCGACGCCCTCGCCCAAAAGGACCGCTGCGCGGTACGTTGCCACGCGTGAGCGAAGACAGAGTTCGAGTGGAAATCAGCGGCACCGGCGTGGCCACCGTGACGATGATTCGCGCAGACAAACACAATGCGCTCGACCACGCCATGTTCGAAGGCCTGGTCAATGCCGCCGCGCAGGTGGCGGGTGTTCCTTCGATCCGCGCGGTCGTGCTTCACGGCGAGGGTAAGAGCTTCTGCTCAGGCCTCGACGTCGCGAGCTTCGCGGCCCAGCGGGGCGGCACGAACGTTCTGTTGAACCGAGACGCCGATCACCCGGCCAACTTCGCCCAACGCGTGACCTACGACTGGTCGCTGGTGCCCGCGCCCGTCATCGCCGCGATCCAGGGCAACTGCTTCGGCGGAGGTCTTCAGATCGCACTGGGCGCAGACATCCGGATAGCGGCTCCCGATGCGAGGTTGTCCATCATGGAAATCAAGTGGGGCCTCGTTCCCGACATGGGTATCACGCAGACACTGCCCCGGCTGATACCGATCGACGTCGCCAAGGAGTTGACGTTCACCGGTCGCATCGTCTCCGGCAGGGAAGCGTCGGAGCTCGGTTTGGTCACTCGCACCGCGGACGATCCGCTCGCCGCCGCGTTGACACTTGCCGGCGAGATCGCGCAGAGATCCCCGGACGCCGTGCGCGCCGCCAAGCGCCTCTACAACGAGACCTGGGTCAGTGATGACGCCGCGGCGGCGCTGTCGCGTGAATCCCAGTTGCAGACCGAACTGCTTGGCAAGCCCAACCAGATCGCCGCTGTCAGCGCCGGGATGTCGGGCGAGCGGCCCGTCTTCACCGATCCCGAGTAGAACCAATTCCGAAGCGGTGTGACGGTCACGATTCGATCTCTCGGAATTTGTTGAGTCAGTTCTCAGTCCACTCTCAGTCGACGCGTGGACCGTGTGCTGAGGCCATGTGGGCTGATCAACGATCCGGAAAGAGAACGAACGCAAATGACCAACACTCCGCGGTATTCCACGGACCAGCCCTCGAGTTCGGCTACGGGACAGCCGTATCTGCCATACCAGGCTCACATCCCGTCACATCTGCGCTACGAGTGGCGGCACGGCCAGCCTCCACTCTATGACCTGAAACATCCTGCACAGCAAGCTGATACCGCTCCGATCCCCAGGATCCAGCTGAAGAAGTCTCGTCGCGGGCTCGTCGTCGCCGGCGCTGTCGTATGCGCGGTCGTCGGCGGCGGGGTCGGTGCGGCCGTCGTGGGCATCGACGACCGTACGCACCACGCGACCGCCGCGCAGACACCCATCGGTGCTGCACCCCTCACGCCCCGCCCGGCCGCCGCTGCTCCCGCGGGCACCGTCGAGGAGGTGGCGGCCCGGGTGCTGCCGAGCGTCGTCCAGTTGAAGATCGACTTGGGCGGTGAGGGCCCTTCGGGTTCGGGGATCGTGTTGAGCGAGGACGGCCTCATCCTCACCAACAACCACGTCGTGGCTGCCGTGGCCGACAGCGATCGCGGAGTGTTTCCCAGCTCGCGGCGTGGCGGGCCCACGGCAACTGTGGCCTTCTCCGACGGCAGAACCGCACCGTTCAGCGTTGTCGGCGCCGACCCATCGGGCGATCTTGCCGTCGTTCGCGCCGAGGGGGTTTCCGGCTTGACGCCCATCACCATCGGCTCCTCGGCGGATGTGAATGTCGGCGAGCAAGTCGTCGCGATCGGCTCGCCCCTCGGCTTACAGGGAACGGTGACGACGGGCATCGTCAGCGCGCTGAACCGGCCGGTGTTCGCAGGCGGCGATGCGGGTGGAGACGTCACTGTGCTCAACGCCATCCAGACAGATGCTGCAGTGAACCCCGGCAACTCCGGCGGCGCACTGGTGAACATGCGCGGCGAGTTGATCGGCGTGAACTCCGCCATCGCGAGCATGGGCAGCGGCTCCGGCGGCCAGAGCGGTTCCATCGGGCTGGGCTTCGCGATCCCCTCGGATCAGGCCAAGCGTGTCGCCCACGAACTGGTCACGACGGGCTCCGCCAGTCATGGTGCGCTCGGTGTGAAGCTCGGTAGGGAAGTCACCAAGGCCGGCGGCGCAACGGTCGCCGTCGTCGACGGTGGCCCCGCATCCGCCGCTGGACTGCCGAGCGAAGCAGTGATCACCAAGGTCGACAATCAGCCGATCGATGGCCCGGAAGCACTCGTGGCGGCGATCCGCTCGCGTGCCCCCGGTGAGAGCGTTTCCGTCACCTATCTCGACGGTTCGGGGGCTGCTCAGACCGCGAAGGTCACGTTGGGCGAAGCGTAGGGGCCGGCTACTGAACCGGCCGCAGAACCACCACTCCAGGAACGGTCCGGACGTAGTCGAACAGTGGGGTGTCGACGACCTTGTTGTCGCCGGGAAGCGAGGAGGCGTTGCGTAACACCGGGCCATCCGGCGTGTCGACGAAGATGCCGACGTGTGTGACGTCGAGGCCGCCGTCTCCGGAATACGCTCCGATGTAGTCGCCGGTTCGAAGTCCGCTCACCACGCCGATGTCGAACTGCGCGCTCGGTATGTAGGACACCGTCCGGGGAACGACCGGCAAGCCGGGCAGGTACACGTCGCCGGAGTCTTTCTGGTTCAAGTTCTTCTGCACCGGAATCGCGTTGGTGCTCAGGCTGGTTGTGATGTCGGTCGCGACCGCCGGCGCGGCCGCCGCCCAGTCAGTGAAGAAGTGCTTGCGGTTCGTGAAGCCCACGACACCGTCCTTGTAGCGGACATCGATCAGCGCGGAGATGAACTCGTCGCGGTTAGCCGCCCGTTTCAGCGCCTCGACGTAATCGGCATAGGTGAAGCAGTCGACTTTCGACAGTTCGACCACCAACTGCTCCGGCTCGCTCGCCGAACCAACGAGAGTGTGTGCACCATAAGGGGTTCCGAGAAACGCGCGTGAGATGACCTCCGCAAGCTTCGGTGGTGGCGCGTCGTTCCTGGCCGTCAGCATCCGCTCGAGGATCTGCGTGTTCTGCTCGGAGATCGCGACTTCGGGCGCCGGCGCTTCCGTGGCGGCAAGGTAATTCACGGCCAGGATCGGGTTGGCCTCGGCGTAGCCCACCGGCAGCAGCACGTCGCCGGCGGTGGACAGGTAGTAGACCTCCCACCGGTAATAGGTGTCGAAGCCGGCAGGGTCGGCGGCCATGACCGCGGCATAGTCGTGGATGGCCCGCACGTAGTTGTTCGAGTTGTTGTAGCGGTACAGCGCGTAATCGCGGTCTCGCGCGAACCCGTTGGCGGACAAGTAGCGTCCAGCCGCCATGATGCTGTCGCGAGGCGAGTGAATATCGCCGCCCGCGCCGAAAGCGGCGAACGTCGACGGCATGAACTGCATCGGTCCCTGCGCACCTGCCGTGCTCACCCCGGCGACGCGTCCGAAGGCGGTCTCGACGAGATTGATCGCCGCCAGATAGTGCCATGGCACCCCGAACTCGGATTCCGCCTCGCGGTAGTGGGTCATCAGCTGGTCCACCGGCGTGGGCGCAACGATCCGCCACGCGGGCAGCGTGTCCTTCGGCCGGCTCATCACGCCGAGCTCACGCCGCGCGTGGACGTTGTGGTCGTAAATCTTCCCCAGCTCCGGCGGAATCCGCGGACGCACGATCGGGTCCCACTCGGGGTGTCGTCCGATGGCTCGATACGCCAACTGCTGGCGCTGCGCCGCGGCGTTCTTCAAAGACTCGGTCGACGACGGATCCCGCAGCGCTCGTTCGTCGGCGACCAGGTCGTCGGCGATGCGCACCGGATCGGATGCCAATTCTCGGCGCGGTTCCTCTGCTGCGGGTGCTGGGGCCGAAGGTGTCGGCGCAGCCGTCGTCGTGGAGGACGCTTCCGGGCTGTCCGAACTCGAGCAGCCCACCGGCACGAACAAGATCACCACGGTGCCTGCGGCGGCAATGATTTTGGCGGCGTCGAGACGGGCGTTCATTGCCGTCGGAGTCTAGCGCCGCCGAGCGCGCGCCGATCCCGTCAGCGAATTTAGGTGCTCGTGGGCTCGGGGCACAGGTACAGCCGCGCACCGGCCACGATGAAGTTCGACAGCGTTTCGTCCTTGGTCGCGATGTCCAGCTTCTCGGCCACGGCGGTCGAATCGGCACCGCGCGCGAACTGCGTACACGCGTCGCGGGCGAGAGTGGTCAGTGTGGTGCAGTCGCCCGTATAACCCACCGAGGTGATGCTGCGGCAGAGGTCGTCCTCGGGCGAAGCGGCAGCCTGGGGCGCGGCCATCAGCAGGCCGACCGCTGCGATCGAAAGCGCTGTGAGCGCACGCGTAGTCATGTCACGTCCTTCCTAGCGCCTGACTACCCGTTCTGGCTCGGGGCACGCAGGATCGGATGCATATCGAGATTGCGGCGTTACCGAGGCCGGGATGGCCGCATCGCTGCGCAGGGGTGGTGACAGACTGCGAGCATGGCGTGGGACTTCAGCACCGAACCGGAATTTCAAGAGAAGCTCGACTGGGTCAAGCAGTTCTGCGAAGAGAAGGTCGAACCACTCGACCACGTGTTCGCGCACGCGGTGCGCATACCCAATCCGGCGGTCAAGGCTTACGTCCGCGAGCTCCAGCAGGAGGTCAAGGACCAGGGCCTGTGGGCGATCTTCCTCGACAAAGACCTCGGCGGCCCAGGCTTCGGACAGCTCAAGCTCGGCCTGCTCAACGAGATCATCGGCCGCTACTCCGGCGCCCCCCACATGTTCGGCGCGTCTGCCCCAGACACCGGAAACATGGAGATGCTCGCGGCCTACGGCACCGAGGAACAAAAGGAGCGATGGCTCAAACCGCTTCTCAACCAGGACATGTTCTCCGCCTACTCGATGACCGAACCGCAAGGCGGCAGCGACCCCAACCTGTTCAGGACCCACGCGGTGCGCGACGGCGACGAATGGGTGATCAATGGCGAGAAGTGGTTCACCTCGGCAGGCCGGGTCGCCGACATTCTTTTCGTGATGTGCACCAACGGGATGTTCGTCGTCCCGCGCAAGACGCCCGGCGTGGAGATCATGCCCGAGCCGCGCAACCACAACCACATCATCTACCGCGATGTGCGCGTGCCGCTCGACCATCTGCTGGGGCCGGAGAACGGCGCAAAGGTGTTGGCACAGAGGCGACTCGGCGGCGGACGCATCCACCACGCCATGCGCACTATCGCGCAGTGCACACTGGCCTTCGACATGATGTGCGAGCGCGCGCTCAGCCGCGAATCGCACGGAAAGATCATCGGCGAACACCAAATGGTGCAGGAGAAGATCGCCGAGTCCTACGCGATGATCAAGATGCTGCGCCTGTTCGTCCTCGAGACGGCGTGGAAGATCGACAACACCTCGACCCAGGAGGCTCGCACCGAGATCGCCGCGGTCAAGTTCACGATGGCCAAGGTCCTGCGCGAGGTGTCGTTCAACGCCTTGCACATCCTCGGGTCGCTGGGCACCACCGACCTCACCCCGATCCAGGCGATGTACGCCTCCGCCCCGACGATGGGCATCGCCGACGGCGTCGACGAGGTGCACAAGGCCACCGTCGCGCGCCGCGTGCTGCGCGACTATCAACCGCACGAGGGCGACTTCCCGACGGAGTTCCTGCCCTACAAGCGGGAGCAGGCGCGCCAGAAGATGCAGCCCGTGCTCGATGCCCGCCCCGAATTGGCGGCCGCCGCCGAGGCATATCAGAAGTATCTGTCGGGGCGCCGCTGACGTCTGCGCCGCAGATACTCGCCTAGGGTGAAGGCATGCGGTTCGCCATCGCCCTACTCGGAGTGATCGTCGCGTTGTTCGGCTTGCTGTTCACCCTCCAAGGCTTCGGAGTGGTCGGCGGCAGCCCGATGAGCAACACCACCACCTGGTCGATCCTCGGCCCGATCATCGCGTTGATCGGTATCGCGCTGGCCGTCGGCGGTCTTCGCCGCCGCAAGCCCTGAGCTTCATGCGGGCCTGCGGAACACCGTTTCGATGAGCAGTCGCCGGCACCACAGCCGGTAAGCCTCCACGCTCCAGCCGTCACGGTGGGTCACTGGGCGAAACGTCTCGACGCTGCCGAGCACTGCCGCCGTCTCGAGTAGCTCCTCGAACGGGACATCGTTGCGCAGCCAACCGCGGTCCCCGAAGTGCTCGAGGACCCGCCCGATCTGCCTGGTGACGCTGGCGATCAGGTCGCCGAGATAACGGTCCAACTCCCGCGAACGCGCGCGCGGCGGAGTACCTGCCGTACGACGAACTTTTCCCGCGTACCGCCGTCTTCGTCACCAACGGTGGTTACGGAGGTGTCCAGTACGCCTTGCGGTACGGCGTGCCGATCGTCGCCACCGGCGGCAAGGAAGACAAGCCGGAGGTCGGCGCTCGCGTTCAGTGGGCTGGCGTCGGCCGGCGGATCAGAAGCGAGCGACCGACCGCACGCGCGCTACGTCGAGAGATCCTGCGGGTGATCGATGAGCCGCGATACCGACGGGCCAGTGCCCGCATTGCGGCCGACATGGCCGCGTCCCCGGGCTTTGCCGAAGTGGCCGCGGTCGTCGACGGTCTGGTGGCCCGGGAGGCTCCGGACACGGGGCATGTATACCCTCCTGTCGCGCCGACTTCGTGAGGGCGACGGAGCATGCCCGGGCCAGGTGGACAGTCGATCGTTGATGTTCGCTGAAAGCGCACAAGCGGGGGCCGCCGCTCTGTAACGCTCGGGTAGGCGGAGCGATGAATTCTGTGAGGCCGGCAGCGTCGGGGGAGCCCTCAGGGTGCTCGTTTCCGTCTCAGCGACGAACCGTGTCGCACGGCGCCGAGCCGCCAACCAGGCAGAGAAGGGAGTGGAGGCACGATGGGTGCTCCGCTGAATGAATTCCGCAGGGATGTCCGGAAACGAGGTATCGCCGTCGTCGCGTCGGGAGCCGTGATCTCCCTGACCGCGCTCACCGCCGGGCTCGCGCCTGCCGTGGCGCAGCCGGACTCCGACGACGTCGTGACGACGGTCGCGCCGGAACCCAGAGTCAGCGCTCCTGAGCCGGAGGTGACCGTCGAGCAGCCGACCTCGGCCCCCGAGCCGCAGGTGCCGGCGACCCAGGTCGCGCCGCAGATGCAGGCACCGCAGACCCAGGCGCCGCAGACGCAGGCACCGCAGACGCAGGCGCCGGCCGTCGAGCCGGAGCTCGCCGCCGAGCCTGAGCCGGCTCCCACCAAGCAGCCGGAGCCCGAGCCGCAAACCGTGGCCCCGCCGAAGACCAGCACCGCGGTCCAGTCCGCGGAGCCGTCGACGCCGGTCGCCGAGCCGTCGACGCCCGCCGAGCGGACCCCGGCGACGTCGGCTGCGCCGCGTACCAGCGGCGCCGCTCCGGCGACCAAGCCCGAGACCAGCGAACCGGCCGAACCCGGCGAGTCCACCGCGTCGTCTGCAGCGGTCGCACCCGCGTCGGGCACCGAGACACCGACGTCGAGCGACAAGACGGTGGCGGAGACCACCGCTAACGAGGAGAGCGGTTCGGACTCCGACACCCCGACCGTGTCGATCGAGAACGCCTCCAAGGAGATCGAGACACTGGCACCCGAGACGCTCGAAGCGCCGGCCGAAGACGTCGAACTCGCACGCAACGCGAAGCCGGTGTTCGAACCGGAGCCCGCGCCCGCCCCCGAGGAGGACGTGAACGCCTTCAAGCAGTCGGTCGACATGACGCTCGGCTTGAACGGCGCCGAGGCCAGCGCCAGTGCGAAGGTCGAACTCGAGGCCAAGCGCGACCGCGACTTCGAGTTGGTCAGCAATGTGCGTCAGTGGCAACCGGAGTGGATCGAGTACGACGAGTTCTACCGCCCGGTGCTGATGAACCCGTTCCGGGCCCCGGTGCGCATCGTCTACGTCTACGACATGCGACCGCGCATCGCCTACATCCCGCCGCTGTCGCGGCTGGTGCTCGAGGCGGCCCAGTTCGCCGCCTACAGCTTCACCGCGGCGGTCCTCAGCCCTGTCGTCGCGGCGGCCAACGTCGCGCAGGCGGTGAGCAACATCGCGGTCGGCACCTTCTTTGGTGGCGGTTACTTCCCGGGCGCCGGCCTGCCGTTGCCTCCGCCTCCGCCGCCCGTCCTGCGCTACGACAACGTGCCGGTGTTGGTCAATTACTCCAACGCCCGTTACGAGCCGTTCCGGGTGCGCCAGATCGTCGACGTCGGTGAGGACCGGGTGTACGGCGGGCGCAAGGTGCTGCTCGACGGCGCGACGCCGGTCTGGGGTGAATGGACGCAAACGGCAAGCGGGGAGCGCCAATTCGAGGTCCGCAAGACCCAGCAGTTCCCCGGCTTGAGCGAACCGGCTGAGGCCCCGCTGCCCGGCGACTACCGGCTGCGGCTGGCGTCGGACGAGGCGTCGACCGGCGGTCTGACCGGCAGGGACATCTTCCTGATGGTCTCGGCGGGTGTGATCGGCACGCTCGGCTTCGGCGCCATCGGGCTGGCGTTCTTCCTCGGTCGTCGGCGGCCCGAACACTGACGGGTCGCGGGCGCACCGGGAAAGTCGTCACCGCCGTTACGCCGCCGTCAACAAGGGTGCATGATGGTGCGATGCCCGAGGTTCGCGTGGGTCCGCTGCTTCGCCACGTCGGCAAAACCGACGCGACCGTATGGGTCGAGACGGACAAGCCGTGCGGGGTCGAGGTCCTCGGCAGTCACGCCGACACCTTCGAGGTCGAAGGTCATCACTTCGCGATCGTCTGCGTGACCGACCTCGACCCCGACAGCGACCACCCCTACGAGGTGCATCTCGACGGGGAAAAGGCTTGGCCGCCAAACGGATATGAGTATCCGCAACCGCGGATCCGGTTGATGCCGCGGGACGGCTCGCTTCGGCTGCTGTTCGGGTCCTGTCGCGCGTCGGCCCCCCATCACCCGCCCTACACGTATCAGCACTGGTGGCACCCCAAGGGCAAGGGCATCGACGTGCTGCGCACATACGGGATGCGGATGCTGCGCCAGCCGTCGGCGCTGTGGCCCGACGCCCTGCTGATGATGGGTGACCAGCTCTACGCCGACCAGGTGAACGACACGATCAAGGATCTGGTCGCCGATCGCGAGGTACACGCCGACGGCCCGGTCGAGGTGCTCGAGGACTTCGAGGAGTACTGCATCGGCTACTGGGACGCCTGGTGCGATCCGGTCGTGCGGTGGATGCTCTCGACCATTCCGACGTCGATGATGTTCGACGACCACGAGATCAACGACAAGTGGAACACGTCGCAGGCCTGGCTCGACGAGAAGCGCCAGACCGACTGGTACCAGACGCGGATCATCGGCGGGCTGATGGCCTACTGGATCTACCAGCACCTCGGCAACATGTCGCCCGACGAACTGGCCAAGGACCAGACGTTCCAGCGCGTCATCGAGACCAGGCAGGGTTCCGAACTGGTTCGCGAACTCGCTCAGATTGCCGAAAAAGACGACGGCGCATCACATTTCAGCATGTGTCGTGATCTCGGTCCGGCGCGGTTGATCGTCGTCGACGCCCGCACCGGCCGCCAGCTCAAACCGGGGCGGCGCCGGATCACCACCGACGAGGAATGGGACTGGATCACCGCCAACGCCGACGGGAACTACCAGCACCTGCTGTTCGCCAGCTCGCTGCCGATCCTGCTGCCCTACGGAATGCACCACATCGAAGCGTGGTCGGAGGCCGTCGGCGACGGCGCCTGGGGACGGTGGCTCACTGGTTTGGGGGAGAAGGTCCGGATCACGGCCAATCTCGACCACTGGGCCTGTTTTCAGGAGAGCTTCCGGCGCTTCGAGGACCTGGTCATCGACGTGGCGAGCGGACGGCGAGGTCCCGCGCCCGATTCAGTGGTGCTGTTCGGCGGCGATGTGCACCACTGCTGGGTGTCCGAGGTCGAGGTACCCGACGAGGCGACCAGGCTGGGCACCAAGGTCTGGCAGGTGGTGTGTTCGGGACTGCGCAAGGAGCCGTCGGCGGTCGAACGAGTCATTCTGCGGCTCGGCCACACGGGGTTCGTCGAGACCGTCGGTAACGCGCTGGTGAAAACCACGAAAGTGCCCAAGCCGCGGCTCCGTTGGCGCCCCGTCTCCGAGCCGCATTTCCGCAACCAGGTCGGGACGCTGGAGATCGCGGGCGGCGAGATGGGCGTACGGATCGAGAAGGTCACTGGCCGCTGGCGCAAGCCGCACCTGACCACCGTCATCGAGCACAAACTACTCTGAAATCGCTTCAGCCGGCGCCTTTGCCGTTGTCGACACGGTAGACCGCACCGTGGATCGCCGCGGCGTCATCGCTGGCCAGGAATGCGATGGTCTTGGCGACGTCAACGGTGTCCATGAACCCGCGCGGCGACGCGATGCGCATGATGAGGTCCCAGTCGGCGTTGTCGGGTGCGGAGAACTCGGTGGTCTGCGCGGTCGGCATGCCGCCAGGGCAGACCGCGTTCACCCGGACCTTCTCCTTGGTGTACTCGAGGGCCAGCGCCCGGGTCAGCCCGACGAGACCGTGCTTGGCCGCGCAGTATCCGGCCGAATACACCTCGCCTTCCACACCCGCGATCGACGAGACGTTGACGATGTTGCCGCCGCTCTCCAGGAGATGCGGCAGCGCGGCACGACAAAGGTAGAACGGCCCGTGCAGGTTCACCGCCAGGTCGCGTTCCCACTCGTCGTCGGTCACCGCGGTGGTGTGGCGCATCTGATGAAAGCCCGCCACATTCACGAGTACGTCGAGTCGCCCGAATTCCTCCACGCACCGCGCGACGGCTTCACCGCACGCCGCCGACGACGTCACGTCCACCGACGCGAAGCGGCCGCCAGGCACGGCCTCGAACACCGACGCCATCCGTTCGGCGTCGCGCGCGATCCCGAAGACGGTGGCACCGCGTCGCGCGAACAGTTGCGCGACCGCCGCGCCCAATCCCGCCGAAGCGCCCGTCACCAGTGCGACCTTGTCGCTGAGTTGAGTCATGGTTGAAGACTTTCTCACGGACAAGCGTGCGATCCGGCGACCGGAGTACCCAACAGACGAATCTGGTTCCTAGGGTCGAGATTGCATCCAGGGTTGTTCAGCCGATCACAGCCCTGAATGCATTCTCGCCGCTAGGAAGCTGACAGCCCTACTGGGCCGAAGCCAGGGGACGCTCCGGGGGTACGGCGGCTAACAGCGCGCGGGTGTAGTCGTCGCGCGGTGAGGTGAACAAATCGGCGGCCGGCCGGTACTCCACCGCCGCACCTTCGCGCATCACCAGCACGTCATGGCTGACCTGCTGGACGATCGCGAGGTCGTGCGCGATGAACAGGTAGGTCAGCCCCAGGTCGCGTTGCAGACCGGCCAGCAGATCGAGCACCTTCGCCTGTACCGAAACATCCAGCGCCGCAGTCGCTTCGTCGAGGATCAGCAACTCGGGTTCACCGGCCAGCGCGCGGGCGATGCTCACCCGCTGGCGCTCGCCGCCCGACAGTTCGTGCGGGTAGCGCGACGCGAACGACGTCGGCAGACCGACGAGGTCGAGCAGTTCATCGACCCGGGCGGCGCGGGCGCGCCGACCCTTCGCGAGCCGGTGCACGATCAGCGGCTCGGCGATCGCGGTGCTGACGCGGGCGCGCGGGTTCACCGACGAGAACGGGTCCTGGAACACGAGGCCGATCCGCCGGCGCAACGCCTTCTCCGCCTTCCCGCGCACCCCGAACACGTCGGCGTCACCGAGCTTCGCGGTGCCGGCGTCGGGCCGCAGCAGGCCGGTGAGCGCGGACGCCACGGTCGACTTGCCCGAGCCCGACTCGCCGACGAGGCCCAGGGTGGTGCCCCGACGGATTTGAAACGACAGGTCTTTGACGGCGTGCACGGTCGACTTGCCGACCGGTGTGCTGGCTTCGAACCGCACATCGAGACCCTCGAGGTTCAGCAGCACCGGTGCATCCGGCGCCGGGGGTGGACCCGGGCGCCCGACGAGCGGTCGCGCTTCGAGCAATTCTTGGGTGTACTCGTGGCGAGGCCGATCGAAAACGTCCGTGACCGAGGCTTGTTCGACCGCTTCGCCGCCGCGCAGCACCGTCACGTCCTCGGCAACCTGGCCGATCACGCCGAGGTCATGGCTGATCCACACCACCGCGGTGCCGAAGTCGCGTTGCAGTTCAGCGACCAGTTCGACGATCTGCGCCTGAGTGGTGACATCGAGGGCGGTGGTCGGTTCATCGGCGATCAGCAGAGCCGGGTCACATGCCATCGCTATCGCGATCATCACGCGCTGCTTCTGCCCACCGGACAGCTGGTGCGGGAAGGCGCGCAGCCGCGAGTGCGGGTCAGGAAGCCCGACCGCCTCGAGCAACTCGAGCGCCCGGACGCGCGCCTGCTGTCGGGTCATCCGCCGGTGCGCCTCAAGTGATTCGGTGATCTGCCGTTCCAGCGTCAACAGCGGGTTCAGCGACGTACCCGGGTCCTGGAACACGAAGCCGATCTGGCCGCCGTGCACGCTGCGTAACATTCGGTTCGAGGCGCCGACGAGCTCGGTACGGCCGGCTTCGATTGTCAGCGTGCTGGTTCCGGTGACCCGCGTACCCGGCGCGTCGAGCAGGCCCGTCGCGGCGAGGACGGTCATCGACTTGCCCGAACCGGACTCGCCCACGATGCCGAGGGTCTGTCCCCGGTGCACGTCGAACGACACGCCGCGCACGATCTCCCGCCTGCCGATGCTCACCCGCAGGTCTCGCACGCTCAACACCGGATCGCTCACTGCTGCGTCCCTTTCCGGCGGGTTTCGGCGAGCGTGCGCTGCCGGGGATCGAGGACGTCGCGCAGACCGTCGCCGAGCAGATTGAACGCGAGCACCGTGACGAAGATGGCGGCACCGGGGAACACCGCCATCCACCACGCCATCGTCACGAAGCCTTGCGAATCGAAGATCATCCGGCCCAGCGACGGCTGCGGCGGCTGAATGCCAAGCCCCAGGAACGACAATGCGGCCTCGGACAGGATGGCGAAGGCCAGCGACAGCGACGTTTGCACCACCAGCGGTCCGGCGATGTTGGGCAGGATGTGGCGGCCCACGATGTAGAGGTGTCCGGTGCCCATGCTGCGCGACACCGACACGAACGGTTCGACGCGGACGCTCATGGTGCTGGCGCGGGCCACCCTGGCGAAGATCGGCGTGTACACGATGCCGATCGCCAGGATCGTCGTCGTCACACCGGGTCCGAGGATCGCGACCACGGCGAGCGCGAGCAGCAGCACCGGAAACGCGAACATCACGTCGACCACGCGCATGAACACGGTGTCGAGCCATCCGCCGCGATAGCCCGACACCACACCGACCGTCACGCCCACCACCACCGCGAACGCCACGCTGACCACCGCCACCCGCATCGACGCCTGCGTGGCCACGAGCACCCGCGACAACACGTCGCGGCCCAGTTCGTCGGTGCCGAACCAGTGCGCCCCGCTGGGCGGTTGCAGCGCGTTCGGGACGTCGACGTCGTTGATGCCGTACGGCGCAATCCAGTTGGCGGTGACGGCGACGAACGCGATCAGCACGAGCAGGGCCGCGCTGGCCACCGTGACGGGGTTCCCCATGAGCAGCCGCAGCGACGACACCCTGCTGCTCGACTCGGCGGGAGCTGTCATGACAACCGGATCCTCGGGTCGACGACGGCGTAGAGCACGTCCACGATCAGGTTGATCAACAGGAACAGCGCCGCGATCAACAGCACCGTGCCCTGGATGACCGCGTAGTCACGCCCTGCCACTGCGTTGTAGACGAGCCGGCCCAGCCCCGGCCAGGCGAACACCACCTCCACGACGATCACCCCGGACATGATCGTGGCCAGCTGGATACCGGTGATGGTCAGGATGGGAATCAGAGCGTTGCGCACGGTGTGGCGCAGCGTGACCACCCGCGGCGCAAGCCCTTTCGAGCGCGCGGTTCGCACGTAACCCATCGCGGCGACCTCGAGCACCGCAGAGCGCACATAGCGCGTCAGGATCGCGCCCGCCACCAGTCCGACGGTGAGCGCGGGCAGGATCAGATGGCGCAACCAGCCCACGGGGTCGTCGAACAGCGGCCGGTAGCCCGAGGTGGGCAGCCAGTGCAGCGTCGAGGCGAACAGCGCGATGAGCAGTATGCCCATCCAGAAGTCGGGGATCGACACCCCGAACTGGCTGCCCACCCGCACGAGCGCGTCGCTGACTCGGCCCTCGTGCAGCGCCGACCAGATTCCGGCCGGGATGGCGATCAGCAGAGCGATGACGATTCCGACCGCCGCCAGTGACACTGTGGCTGGCAGTCTTTCGAGCAGGATCACCGTCACCGGGTCGCCGTTGCGAAAGCTCACCCCGAGATTGCCGGTCAACGCGTTCCCGATGTAGGACAGGAACTGTTCGACGAGCGGTTTGTCGAGGCCGCTCGCGGACCGCAACGCCTCGTAAGCCTGCGGTGTGTAGCGGGTTCCCAGCGCGATGCGCACCGGATCGCCGGGCACCAGATGCACCAGCGCGAAGCTGACGACCAGCACGCCGAGCAGCACCACCGCCGAGTACGCCAACCGGCGCGCCAGAAAACGCGTGATCGGGTGAGTGAGCAAGCCCGTCATCAGGTTTCGCTCCCGTTCAGGCTCGCCGTCCGGAAGCGCACGGCACCGTCACGGCGGGCTTCGTAACCGGACAGATTGGTCACCCACGCCTGGATCACCGACGGGTTGTACAGGTAGATGTAGCTCACCTCGTCGGCGATGATCGTTGCGGCGCGCTGATAGAGCTCGAAGCGCGCTTGGCGGTCCGTCTCCACGCGGCCCGCGTCGAGAAGGCGGTCGACCTCGGGATTGGAGTACTTCTGGGCGTTGCTCGTTCCGTTCGTATGGTGCTGGGCGTAGTAGAAGTCGTCGGGGTCGATGTTGCCGAGCCAGCCCATCATCAGCATGTCGAAGTTGCCGTTGTTCTGCTCGTCGAGCCAGGTGGCGAAGTCGACGGTGCGGATGCTGACCGTGATGCCAAGCGGGGCAAGGTTATCCGCGATGACCTGCGCCGCGGTCACGGTTTCGGGATACTCACTGGTGACCAGCATGTCGAGATCGATGTCACCCACGCCCGCCTCGTCGAGCAGCCGCCGGGCGGTCTCCGTGTCGTAGCGGTAGCGGTCGTATGCGGTGTACCAGGGGTTGCCTTCGGGGATGGCGAGTTGGTTGGCGGCCGCGGTGCCGTAGCTGGTGGCCTGCACGATCGCAGCGCGGTCTATGCCGTAGGCGACGGCCTGGCGTGCCCGCACGTCGTCCCACGGTTTGTGCGCCTCGTTGAGCGCGAGATACCAGTAGTCGTTGCTGGCAGCCACCTGCAGATGCAGCGAGTCGTCGTCACGAAGCTGCGCCACCCGCTGCGTCGGGACGGAGTCGGTCCAGTCGACCTCACCGGCCTGCAGCGCCGACAGCGCGGTCGACGGTTCGGAGATGAACCGGAACGTCACACCGCTCACCTTCGGAGCGCCACCCCAGTACGCCTTGTTCGCCGTCAAGATGATGGAGTCGCCGCTCTTCTGCGACTGGAACGCGAACGGTCCGGTACCCACCGGGTGAGTGGCGATCTGACCGCTTTCGACGTTGCGACGCTGCACGATCGCCATGCCCTTGAATCCGCCGATGTTGGTCAACAGGTTGGGCGTCGGATGTTTGACCCGGAGCACCACGGTCATCGGGTCGACGGCCCGCACGTCGGTCACGGCGCTGAACTTGTCGACGTTGGCCAACTGCTCGTCGATGACGCGCCGGTACGAGAACACGACGTCGTCGGCGGTGAACGGGCTGCCGTCGTGAAACGTCACGCCCGGGCGCAGATGGAAGGTCCACGACAACTCGTCGGGGCTGACCTCCCACGACTCGGCGAGTGCGGGCCGCATCTCGAGGTTGGAGTCCGGTTCGACGAGCGTGTCGAAGACGTTCTCGAGCACCTCGAAGGAAAAGTACGCGCTGGTCTTGTGCGGGTCGAGCTGGTCGGGTTCGCCGGCGATGGCGGCGACGAGGTTGTTCGAGGACTCCCCGAGATCCACGCCTTGGCCGGTGGAGCACCCGGCCAGCACCGTCACGGCGGCGACGGCGGTGACGACCACGGTGGCGAGTACTTCCACCAGTCGTTTCATGCCTTCACCCCGCCGGTTGTGTGCATCGTTTCTACCCCTCGCCAGGGAGCAGCGAAACCCGGAGCCGGGGAAAGCCGTGACGACGCTGCGTGCACACTGAGATACTCGACATCAACCGTAGACGGCTGGAGGGGCACGACGTGACCAAGACGATCGCACGGGCGTTGGGCGTCGCGGCGTGCGCGCTCGGGCTGATGTTCGGTGCCGTAGGGATCGCGGCCGGCCAGGGTGATGTGAAATCCCCCGACACCCCCGAAGGGGTCTACACGGTCAAGATCGCCGGACAGGCCGAGACCACCTGGGAGATCTACCCGATCTGCGTACCGACGGTGGGCGATCTGCGCGAGCCGCTGATCCTTCCCGTCGGGTGCCGGCTCAAGGTCACACCGGCGGGCCGCGGAGGCGCCGAAGCCAACATGGTCGGCGGCGAGTGGACGTTCCAGGCCAACACCTTCGACTCGATCCGCAACTGCCCCGACGGCAGCACCGCGCTGCAGAAGGAGATCTACTCCTTCAACGGGGCCACGCTCACCGGGCGCGCCAGGATCATTCACGGTGCGGTGTGCGGCGAGCAGCCCGGGATGGTCGAATCGCCGCTGACGATGACGTTCAAGGAACCGCTGGCGATTCCCGTCACGCCGTATCCACTCATCTGCGAGCCCGGCGGTCTGCGCCGCTGCTTCTAGGTGCCTGACGATCCGTCGATCGGAGGAGCGGCCGGGCGCGGGCTGGACCCCGCCGGGCGGGCTCGCCTGCCGCTCCTCAACGGCAAGGCCCTCGATCTGACCGGTCCTGGCCTGACCGATCGATGGGGTGTCACGTGCACCGACCTCGGCGCGTCGGCGGTCGCGCCGAACGGAAAGCTGGTCTCGGTGTTCGGCGACACCTTCTCGGGTCTGCGGGTCGGCCAGGGGGACTGGCGATCCCCGGTCGTCCTGATCGGCACGGGCGACGCCGACCACCCGATCGTCTACGAACGCGCCGGCGGCAGCGATCCCGACTACGCGCGCCAACTGTGGCACTACGAGCACGACGACGCGGGCACCGGCTGGCGTCGGGGCGGTATCAGCACGGTGATCCCGTCGGACCTGCTGACCGTCGGCGGGTCGATGTATCTGCACGCGATCGTCAACCGCGGCTTCGGCAACGTCGTCTGGACCGAGATCTGGCAGTCGAACGACAGCGGTGTGAACTGGACACATCTGGGGGACAAGGCCAAGTTTCCCACCGACCTTCACGACGGTCACGCACAGTGCTGGGCTTGGGATTACGACCCCGACGACGGCTGGGTGTACGTGGCCGCGACCGGCTTCCAGCGCGACAAGGGCATCGTGCTGATGCGCGTGCGTCCGGAGCATATCGGCGACAGGACCCGTTATCTGAGTTGGCATTTCGACGGGGCGCGATGGTCGTGGGGGACGAGATCGGCGACGCCGATCACGCCCGTCGGCGAGCGATGGGGCGAGCTCGCGTTCCGCCGCATCGGGCCGGGAAAGTGGGTGCTCGGCGGGTTTCTCGCGTCGAAGTACGCGCTCGGCTACCGCGTGGTGGCCTCCCCTGTCGCCAACATGCACACCACGCCGGTCCAGACACCCATCCTCGGATCGGCGTGGCAGGACGAAGACCATGTCGGCAGCCGGGTCGCCCAGCTCTACGGTGGCTACCTGTTGCCGGGGTCGCGCTTCGACATCGACGGTGGTATCGGACTGATTGTCTCGCAGTGGAATACGACGACCGGCTGGCCGTATCGAGCGATGCAGTTCAAGACCGCGCTCAAAGACAGCACCAAGACGGTGCCGCCGCCCGACCCGATCAATTTGTAGCGTCCGATCCGTCGGGGTCGTGACGCCCCTATGGTGTTAGAGCGGGGCCGAAGGGAAGGCGAGCAGTGGCTGGGAGATCTGGGGATTCTGGCGCCAAACGTGTAGTGGTCTGGGGCACCGGTTTCGTGGGCAAGATGGTGATTCCCGAAATCGTCGAACACCCTCTGTTCGAGCTGGTCGGCGTGGGCGTGAACGCCCCTGACAAGGTCGGCCGCGACGTCGGTGAGATCTGCGGGCTGGACACGGAGTTGGGAATGGCCGCGACCGACGACGTCGATGCGCTGATCGCGCTGAAACCCGACGCGCTGGTGCACTACGGACCGACGGCCAATCACGCCGACGACAACATCGCACTGATTACCCGCTTCCTGCGGGCCGGCATCGACGTCTGTTCGACCGCGATGACGCCCTGGATCTGGCCCACCATGCATCTCAACCCGCCGAACTGGATCGAACCCATCACCGAAGCCTGCGAACTCGGTGAATCGTCGTGCCTGACCACCGGCATCGACCCCGGGTTCGCCAACGATCTGTTCCCGATGACGCTGATGGGCCTGTGTTCGGAGGTGCGCAAGGTTCGTGCCTCCGAACTGCTCGACTACACCAACTACGAAGGCGACTACGACCGCGAGATGGGCATCGGCAAGCCGCCCGAGTACCGGCCGCTTCTCGAGAATCCCGACATCCTGATATTCGCCTGGGGCGCAACGGTTCCGATGATCGCGCACGCCGCGGGCATCATGCTCGACGAGATCACCACCACATGGGACAAGTGGGTCACGCCGACCGAACGCAAGACCGCCAAGGGCGTCATCGCCCCGGGTAACGTCGCGGCCGTGCGCTTCACGATCAACGGCGTGTACCGGGGCGAGACCCGCATCCAGCTCGAACACGTCAACCGGATCGGTAACGACGCGGCGCCGGACTGGCCGTCGGGCAACGAGAACGACGTCTACCGCGTCGACATCGAGGGCACACCCAGCATCTTCCAGGAGACCGCGTTCCGGTTCACCGACGGTTCCGGGCGCGACGCTGCGGCGGCCGGCTGCCTGGCGACCGGCCTGCGCGCGCTCAACGCGGTGCCCGCGGTCAACGACCTTTCGCCGGGCTGGGTGACGGCGTTGGATTTGCCATTGATTCCGGGCGCAGGCACCATCCGCTGATGGCCGATGGGATAGGGCTGTCGGTCGGCGCCACCAACCTGGCGGCCGTCGTCGTGGGCAGATCGGCGCTGACCCGGTCGCCGGTGTTGACGCGGTTCCCGCATCGGCCGCCCGAGGTCGGCGTGCCCAGCGAAAACCCCAATCTCGACGAGCGCGGCCTGATTCTCACCGATTTCGTCGACCGGGTCGGCGACCATGTCGGCATCGTTGCCGCCGACGGTTCCACTCACAAGGCCGACGTCGTGCTCGCCGATGCGCTGCGGGCGATGCTTCACGCGGTCGGGGGCGGCCAGAGTCCGGGCGGCAACATCGCGGTGACGCACCCGGCGCACTGGCGGCCCGCCTCCGTCGACGCGCTGCGCGGCGCGCTGGCCGCCGTTCCCGAGTTTGCGCGGCCCCGGACCGCGCCGGTCGTCTCCGACGCGGTGGCCGCGCTGACCTCCCTGCAGGTCGAACCGGGGGTGCCCACCCGCGGTGTCATCGCGCTCTGCGACTTCGGCGGGACGGGAACGAGCATCAGCCTGTTCGATGCCGGTAACGGTTACGCGCAGATCGGTGAGACCGTCCGCCACCACGACCTGTCCGGTGACCTGGTCGACCAGGCGCTGCTGACCCACGTCCTCGAGGATCTGTCGGCGGCCGGGGCCGTCGAACTGACCAGCACCTCGGCGATCGGCTCGCTGTCGCGGTTGCGGGCGCAGTGCCGCGGCGCCAAGGAGCGGCTGTCCACGGCGACGTTCACCTCGCTGGTGGCCGAATTGCCCGGGCACCGCAGCGATGTGCGGCTGACCCGCACCGAACTCGACGAAGTGCTGAGCGGTCCCCTCGCGGGTTTCGCGAACACCCTGCAAGAGACGTTGGAGCGCAACGGGATACGTGGACTTGCGGCCGTCGCATCGGTCGGCGGCGGGGCGCGGATCCCGATCGTCACCACCACGCTCTCGGAGCGGTTCCGGGCACCGGTCATCACCTCGGCCCATCCCGAATTGGCCCAGGCGGTAGGCGGAGGGTTGGCGGCCGTGCGGGGAACCGTGGAAGAGGGGATGACCGCGATGTCCGCGGCACCCGGGGCTGCGGCTGCCGCCGCCGCGGCGACGGCGATGGCCCCCGAGGTCGGCTCTCCGGGCGACGAGGGGGCACCACAGTCGGGTTCCTTCGGGGCGTTGGCCTGGTCGGACGCCGAGGACCTGCCCGACGTCCCCGAGGGCGTGGCCACGGACCCCTACGACTACGGACCGCGCGCGGGAGCCGGCGAGGTGCGGCCGCAGATGCAGTTCGGAGCCGACGAGTCCTGGGACGACCTGCCGCCGCGACCGGTGCCGTGGTATCGCAATCCGGCCGTCCCGCTGGCCGGCGGTGTCCTCGTGGTCCTGGCGGCGCTGGTGGCCGCGGTGCTGTGGGTGATGTCCGGCGACGAGTCCGCACCCGATCCCGCGTCGACCACCACACCGCCGATGACGGTCACCCCGCGGCCCACGACACCGACCACCGCCGCGCCGCCGCCACCGCCGGCCACCCAGGCGCCGCAGACCGTCTACCGGCCGCCTCCGCCGGTGACGCGGACGGTCACCGAACCGCCCCCGTCGCCCGAACCGCCACCTCCACCTCCGCCATCGCCGGAGCCCCCTCCGCCGACGACGGAGCCACCGCCGACGACCGAGCCGCCGCCGACCACCCAGCCACCGCCGTGGAGTCCGACCCCGCCGTACCCGACGATCCCGGGGCTGCCGTGGGTGCCCGCTCCACAACTACCCGGTCAGCCGGGACCGTAGGTTAGTTCGGTCGGCTGGCAAGATTTCGGCGGCGCTGCTAATTATTGCCACCTATTGGTAGGGTGCCGGCATGCATACGGTCGCGGTTGTCGCGTTGCCGAACACGATCGCGTTCGACCTGGGCACCGCTGTCGAGGTGTTCGGCCGCGTTCGACTGCCCTCGGGGGAGCCGGGATATCGCGTGATGGTGTGCGCGACGGCTCCGGTTGTGACCGCAGGTCCGCTCGCCATCGCGACCGACCGCGGGATCGCAGATCTGCGGCGCGCCGACACCATCGTGGTGCCCGGCTGCGACGACCTGGACACCCCGCCGCCCGATGAGCTCGTCGACGCGCTGCGATCGGCCCACCGCGGGGGAGCGCGGATCGCGTCCATCTGCACGGGCGCGTTCACGCTCGCCGAGGCGGGACTGCTCGACGGTAGGCGGGCTACCACCCACTGGGTGGCCGCCGACCTGTTCCGTGCGCGGTATCCCGATGTGCACCTCGATCCCGACGTCCTCTACGTCGACGAGGGCGACATCTTGTCGTCGGCCGGCGCGTCGGCCGGGCTCGACCTGTGTCTGCACATGGTGGCGCTCGATCACGGCAGCGCGATGGCCGCCGATGCCGCCCGCATGGCGGTCGCGCCGTTGCACCGCAGCGGAGGCCAGGCCCAGTTCATCGTGCGAAACCGCCCGGCGGTCAACAGCATTGCCGAACAGACCACGCTCGACGACCTGCTGGCATGGCTCGAACACAGCGCGCACCGCGACCTGACACTGCACGACTTGGCCGCGCAGGCGGCGCTCAGTGTGCGAACCCTCAACCGTCGCTTCCAGGCCGAGACGGGGCAGACGCCGATGCAGTGGCTGACGGGTGTGCGCATCCGCCATGCGCAGCAGTTGTTGGAGAGCACCGACCACGGTGTCGAACGCATTGGCCGCGAGGTCGGCTTCACGTCCGCGGCGAACTTCCGCGAGCAGTTCCGGCGACTGACCGGTGTGTCGCCGCAGAGCTACCGCAACACGTTTCGCGATCGCATCGCCGGCTGACGGCTCAGGGGTTCCTCGGCTTCTTGGTCAACACCAGGTGCGCCATCGGGATCTGAGTTTTCTCGGGGGCCGCGGCGAGCCGGGCGGCCAGGCCCGCCTCCAGGCGATCGAAGACCTCGGCCGTCCGGGGGTCGGCGGCGCCGCCCTCGAGTGCGGTCGCCAGCATCGGGAACACCGCCGCCCTGGCGAACGACGCCCATTGTGCCCCGAAAGTCGTTGCGTTGCCGTCGACTTGGTACTGCTGCCAAAAGCGGTCCCCGGCGTCGAAGATCTCGAGATGTTCAATCTCGAGTTGTTCGAAGCGGCCCTTCGGCGCGAACGGCGCCAGGAAATCCTGTTCCCGACGGCCGACGATCGGGATACCCATCCGGTGCACCTCGTCGGCCGTGAGCAAGCCATCGGCGGCCAATTCGTCGATCGCATCGACCAGCGCGCCGAGCACCTTGCGGTACCCCACCTCACCGTTGTCGTCGACCGCCGTCGTCATCACGACGAGACGACCACCGCGGCGTAGCTCGCGACCGCGGAACGCGATGAACTCGTGCCAGTCGGTGGCGGCCTGCCTGGCGTACGCGGCGCGCACGGTCTCGTCGCGGCTGTAGGCCACGTGGACATGATCGGGGATCGGCGCGGGGACACGGCTGAGCCAATGGATGGCCCACGAACTCCAGCCGAGGATCACACTGCTCGACGGCATGATCTGCGAGTAGAACGACCGCCCGATCGCAGAGGCGAAGGCCGCCGAGTCCTTGCTCAGATAGGTGTCCGGATCCTCGGCCAGAGTGCGGAACAACGCGGTGAAGTCGTTATCCGGTACGTCGGTGTGCACGACCAAGGTGGGGTGATCGGTGCGGGTCCGCTTGCGCACGACCGCGATTGCCGCGCAGATGGGCAGCAACGAGTTGTGGCCGGTCGACGCGCCGTAGTCGGCGATGACGAACGGCTGCGGAGGCCTCGGGATCGGTACGGCCGCGGCCGCTTCCTCGAAGAGCTTGATCGCCCCCTGAAGGCCTGCGGCCTGCAGACGCGAACCGGCGGTGTACGACCCGCTCTCTATCGGCTCGGGCCGCACGACGATGCTGGACTCGGGCATCGCGACCTCCGTGACGTGCGGACAACAGGTTCGGTCCCATCCGACCGTAGTCCCCGCGGGCCGTCGCCGCCGACGGAGGTCGACGTATCCGTTGCAACACCGCGCCGCACGCTGCCTGCCGTGCCAAACTCTGCCCATGAGCGGAAGGGTCGGGCCGCGCGTCGCCGTCGTCGTCTCCGTGTTGACCCTCGTGACCGCCGTCGTCGGTTTCATCGTCACCTTGGTGCTCAACACGTTCGTCCTCGACGATTTCGACGCATACGGCGAGGTGCCGATTCCGGGATCCGGAAACATCGAGTTGCCCGCGGGCGAAGTGACCGTCAGCTTCCACACCGTGACCACCGGACAACCCACGAGTGGCTTTCCGATCCCCGCGCTCAGCATCAACATCGACGCGCCCGAGGGCGCGGCGGATCCCGCGGTGACCGAAAGTATCGGCGGGACAACCACCGTGAACAGCGACACCCACGTGCGGATCTGGGTGGTCCAGGTCGCCGAGCCCGGCACCTATCGAGTCTCGACCGACGGCAGCGTGAACGGATACATCAATCCACGGCTGTCCTTCGGCCATGGCAGTTCGTATGGCTGGCTGGCCTGGCTGTGCGGCGGATTGGCCGTGCTCGGGGTGCTCGCGCTGATCGCCGCCCTGATCTGGTCGGGTCGCGCGGCCAAGGCGGCGCGACCGCTGGCGCCGCACGAGATCGTCAACGCCGAAGCACCGCCGACGCTTCGGGCGGTCTCGACGCCCGCGTCGGCGTATCAACCCGACGACCGGGGCGCACGTCTCGAACAGCTCAAGCAGCTGGGCGCTCTTCGGGATTCGGGTGCGCTGACCGAGGCCGAGTTCGAGGCGGAGAAGCGCCGCATCCTGGGGGACTAGCTGCTCGAATCTGATTGGCAGCTCAGCTGCTCGAGCCTGATTGGCAGTTCAACTGCCGCGGGCCACCCACTCGTCGTAGTTGACGAGTTCGTCGCCGATGGTCGTGGAGTCGCCGTGACCGGTGTAGACGACCGTGTGGTCGGGCAGCTTCCCCAGCCGGCCGGAGATCGACTCGAGGATGGTGGGGAAGTCGGAGAACGACCGCCCTGTCGCCCCAGGCCCGCCCTGGAAGAGGGTGTCGCCGGAGAACACCGCGTTCAACTCGGGCGCGTGCCAGCACACCGAACCCGGCGAGTGGCCTGGCGTGTGCAAGGCGCGAAGCTCCGTCCCGGCGACCCGCAGGGTATCGCCGTCGGCGACGGTGCGGAAGTCGCTGTCCGGGTGCGTCATTCGCCACAGCACGTCGTCGGCCGGGTGCATCAGCACCGGAGCGTCGAGCGCCTGACCCAGTTCGGGCGCCACCGTCACATGGTCGTTGTGCCCATGGGTGCACACCACTGCGACCACATGCCGACCGCCGACCGCGTTGACGATCGGTCCCGCGTCGTGGGCCGCGTCGAACACCACCACCTCGGAGTCGTCGCCGACGATCCAGATGTTGTTGTCGACCTCCCAACTGCCGCCGTCGAGTTCGAAGGTCCCGTGGGTGACCACCCGGCCGATCGGTCCGCCGTTCATGATTCTCCGTTCCTCGCGCGAGCATTCCTCACAAGATCACCACCGAGCGCAGCACCTCGGAGCCGCCGTGCATCTTGTGGAACGCCTCTTCCACGTCGTGGATACCGATGCGTTCGGTGACGAACTTGTCCAGCGGCAGCCGCCCCTGCAGGTACAGGCTGATCAGGGTGGGGAAGTCGCGTTCGGGCAGGCAGTCGCCGTACCACGAGGACTTCAGTGCGCCGCCCCGCGAGAAGAAGTCGATCAGCGGCATCTCCAGCGTCATGTCCGGGGTCGGAACCCCGACCAGGACAACGGTTCCCGCCAGGTCGCGGGCGTAGAACGCCTGCTTCCAGGTCTCCGGTCGCCCGACCGCGTCGATCACCACGTCGGCGCCGAAGCCGTCGGTGAGGTCGGCGATGGTCTCCACGGGATCCAGCTCGCGGGCGTTGATGGTGTGGGTGGCGCCGAAGTCGCGCGCCCACTCCAGCTTCTTGTTGTCGGTGTCGACGGCGATGATGCGCTTGGCGCCGACCAGTGCGGCCCCGGCGATGGCGGCGTCGCCGACACCTCCGCAGCCGATCACCGCCACGGTGTCGTCGCGGCTCACCGCGCCGGTGTTGACCGCGGCGCCCAGGCCGGCCATCACGCCGCAGCCGAGCAGTCCGGCCGCCGCGGGGTCGGCGGCCGGATCGACCTTGGTGCACTGCCCCTCGTGCACGAGGGTCTTGTCTGCGAATGCGCCGATGCCCAGCGCCGGGGTCAACTCGGTGCCGTCGGTCAGTGTCATCTTCTGCGCGGCGTTGTGGGTGTCGAAGCACAGGTGCGGGCGGCCGCGCTTACAGGCCCGACACTGGCCGCACACCGCGCGCCAGTTCAGGATCACGAAGTCACCGGGTTCGACGTTGGTGACGCCTTCGCCGACGGATTCGACGCTGCCCGCGGCCTCGTGGCCCAGCAGGAACGGGAACTCGTCGTTGATGCCGCCCTCCCGATACGTCAGGTCGGTGTGGCAGACCCCGCACGCGGTGACGTCGACCACCACCTCACCCGGACCCGGGTCGGGAATCACGATGTCCACGACCTCGACTGGTTCGTCCTTCTTCCGTGAGATCACTCCGCGCACCGTTTGACTCATGAGTACAACCTATCGGCTGCGGGGAACACTGGGCATATGGCTGATTCGCTTCCCGCGCTGTTCCTCTCCCACGGTGCGCCGCCGCTGGTCGACGACGAGCTGTGGGTGCGTCAGCTGGCGGCATGGGCTACGGAGCTGCCGCGTCCGGCGGCCATCCTCGTCGTGTCGGCGCACTGGGAATCCGCACCCTTGACGATCGGCTCGACGACGACCGAGACACCACTGACCTACGACTTCTGGGGCTTCCCGGAGCGCTACTACCAGACGACCTACGACGCCCCCGGCGCCGTCGACCTCGCCGCGCGGGTCGAGGCGATGCTGCCAAGCGATGAGCCGGTGCGGCACGACCCCGACCGCAGACTCGACCACGGCGCCTACGTTCCGCTGACGGTGATGTATCCCGCCGCCGACATTCCGGTGCTGCAGATCTCGATGCCGACACTCGATCCGGGAACGCTGCTGAACCTGGGCGAGCGGTTGCGGCCGTTGCGCGATGAGGGCGTGCTCATCATCGGTTCCGGGTTCACCACGCACGGCCTACCGTTCCTCGACGACCCGTCGCCGGGCGCGCAGCCGCCGGACTGGTCGACGGAGTTCGACATATGGGCAGCCGAGATGTTCACCGCAGGCGACGTGGACGCGTTGATCGACTTCCGGCACCGGGCGCCGGGCATGCCGTACGCGCATCCGACGATCGAGCACTGGTCGCCGCTGTTCGTCGCGCTCGGCGCCTCTAGGGACCCCGGACAGCAGGCACGACAGGTGATCGACGGCTACTGGATGGGGCTGGCCAAGAGATCGATCGAATTGATTTAGCCGTTGAACCGCCCGGCGCGGGACTCCGTTGTGCAATGGAGATCAGTTCAGCACGCCGGAGGGAACCCGCTATGACCGATATCGACCAAAGCCCAGCCGCGGACACGACCGAGGATTTCGCCGCGCGGATGGTGTCCGCGATCGACAACGCCAGCCTCGTCCTGCTGTTGTCGATAGGCCACCAGACCGGGTTGTGGGACACCATGTCCGGTTCGGCCCCAGCCACCAGCGCCCAGCTGGCCGCGGCCGCGGGACTCAACGAACGCTATGTGCGGGAGTGGCTGGGCGGTGTCGTCACGGCCGGAGTAGTCGACTACGACGCGTCGGCGGGCACGTATTCGCTGCCGGGGCACCGCGCCGCGGTGCTCACTCGGGCCGCCGGCCCGGACAACGTCGCGCGGTTGGCGCAATTCCTCTCACTGCTCGGCGAGGTCGAGCAGAAGATCGTCGGCTGCTTCCGCTCCGGCGGAGGGTTGTCCTACAGCGAGTATCCGCGGTTCCACACGGTGATGGCCGAGCAGAGCGGAGAGGTGTTCGACGCCGCGCTCGTCGACGTCATCCTGCCGTTGGCGGAGGGACTGCCGCAGCTGCTGCGCGACGGGGCCGACGTCGCCGACATCGGGTGCGGCAGCGGGCACGCGATCAACGTGATGGCCCAGGCGTTCCCGGCCAGCCGGTTCACCGGCATCGACTTCAGCGACGAGGGTCTCGGGGCGGGGCGCGCCGAGGCCGCCCGGTTGGGCCTGGCCAACGCCACCTTCGTCGCAGCAGACGTCGCGGCACTCGATATGTCCGAATGTTACGATGCGATAACAGTTTTCGATGCCATCCACGACCAAGCCGCACCGGCGGCCGTGCTGGCGAACATCTATCGCGCGCTGCGGCCGGGCGGCTGCCTGCTCATGGTCGACGTCAAGGCCTCGAGCCGGCTGGAGGACAACGTCGGCGTGCCGCTCTCCACGTATCTCTACACGGTCTCGACGATGCACTGCATGACGGTGTCGCTCGGCCTCGACGGTGCGGGGTTGGGTACCTGCTGGGGCCATCAACTCGCCGCGTCGATGCTCGCCGACGCGGGTTTCAGCGACGTCCAGGTGCGCGAGATCGAGACCGATCCGATCAACAACTACTACATCGCGCGCAAGTAGGCTCGGCGCGATGAGCGCGCTGGATCTTATGGGCGACTGGCCGGTGCCCAACGCCGCGGCCGCCGTGGTCGGACCGTCCGGGGTGGTGGCCGAGCACGGCGACCAGCGGCGGCGATTCGAGTTGGCGTCGGTGACCAAGCCGCTGGCCGCACGCGCGGTGCAGGTCGGTGTCGAGGAGGGTGCCGTCGAACTCGACACCGAGGCTGGCCCGCCCGGGGCGACCGTGCGCCACCTGCTGGCACACGCGTCGGGTTACTCGATGCGCTCGTCGGAGACGATGGCCGAGCCGGGAACGCGGCGCGTCTACTCGAACTACGGATTCGGGGTGCTCGCCGAGACGCTGGAGAAGTCGACGGGCATCGCGTTCGACCGGTATCTGACCGAGGCGGTGTTCGAACCGCTGGGCATGACCGACAGCGTGCTCGACGGTGGCGCGGCCGCAGCGGGGTACGGCGCGACGTCGACGGTCGCCGATCTGGCGGCCTTCGCCGCGGACTTGCTTCGGCCGGCGACGGTCTCCGCACAACTGCATGGTGAGGCGATCTCGGTGCAGTTCCCCGGCCTGGACGGGGTGCTACCGGGGTTCGGTGTGCAGCGGCCCAACGACTGGGGGCTGGGCTTCGAGATCCGCGGCGGCAAGTCGCCGCACTGGACGGGCGAGGCGAACTCCGAGCGCACGTTCGGGCATTTCGGCCAGTCAGGGACGTTTTTGTGGGTTGATCCGGACGCCGATCGGGCGCTCGTCGTGCTCACCGACCGCAATTTCGGCGAGTGGGCGTACAAGCCGTGGCGGGCCTTGTCTGACGAAGTCCTGAGAGAATTTGCCGCAGACTAGCGCAACAGGCGCCTCACAAGGCACAATAGACACGCACGACACATATTTTGCTGCGAAGTTTCGGGTCCAAGAGGCCGCTTGGGGAAGACGTCCCTCGTGGAGCCGAAGGAGTGGCAAATGCGTGCGTCGAACCAGTTCGCCGAAGCGACGACGGGCGTGGTCTACATCCACGCGTCACCCGCTGCGGTGTGCCCGCATGTCGAGTGGGCGTTGTCGTCGACCCTTCAATCGAGGGCGAACCTCAAGTGGACCCCGCAACCGGCCATGCCGGGACAGTTGCGTGCCGTCACCAACTGGGTCGGTCCGGTCGGGACCGGCGCCGCGCTGGCCAGTGCGCTGCGCTCGTGGTCGGTGCTGCGCTTCGAGGTCACCGAGGATCCCAGCCCGGGCGTCGACGGCCATCGCTGGTGCCACACGCCGCAGCTCGGACTGTGGAGCGGGTCGATGAGCGCCAACGGCGACGTGATAGTCGGCGAGATGCGGCTGCGGGCGATGATGGCCGCCGGCGCCGACACGCTCGCCGCCGAACTGGACTCCGTGCTGGGCACGGCATGGGACGAGGCCCTGGAACCGTACCGCGACGGTGGTGCGGGCGCGGAGGTGAGCTGGCTCAGCCGCGGAGTCGGGTAGCCGACGACATCAGGCAGGGAGTCGGGTAGCCGACGACATCAGGCAGGGAGTCGGGTAGCCGACGACATCAGGCAGGGAGTGGGGTTGCCGAGGACGCCGATTGTGCATCCGGCGACGCTTTTCGCCGGTTTTCCGTCGCAGATTTCACTTTCGGCGCGGCGTCAGGATCTTGAGCGCGCCGGGCACCGCAGACACCTCGACCGGTAACGGGCACATGTACTCGCCGTCGGCGTAGGCGTTGATGCCGGGGGAGTCCACGGTGATCGTCTTGGCCCGTGCGGTGCTGACCTCGTCGAGGTCGACGTGGGTGCCCTTGAATACGGTGGGAAACAACCGGATCAGCCGAGTGCGCGACGCCGAGGCCACCATCGTGACGTCCAGCAGGCCGTCGGTCGGGTCGGCGCCGGGACAGATCCGCATGCCGCCGCCGTAGCTGCGGGTGTTACCGAATGCGGCGAGCGTCAACTCCGTCGTCACCTCCTCGCCGTCGAACGACAACCGAAACGGCAGCAGTCGCAGCTTCGACAACTCGGCGACCATCGCGAGGTTGTATCGCATGCGGCCGTGGGGCCAACGCATCCGATTGGTCCGATCGGTCACCAGCGAGTCGAAACCCGCGGCCATCACGGTGCCGAACCACTTGTCGGTGCCGTCGGCGCCGCGGATCCGCCCGAGGTCGATGGTCCGGGCGACCCCGCCGGTCACGCCGTCGACAACGACGTCGGCGGCGGCTTCGGGATCACGGGTGGGAATGTCGAATTCGCGCGCGTGGTCGTTGCCGGTGCCCGCCGGGATGATGCCCAACGGGATGTCGGTCTGCGCAAGCACTTGCAGCGCAAGGGAAATGATGCCGTCGCCACCGACGACGACGAGCGCGTCCATCCCGCGATCAAGCGCGCCCTCGACGAGTTTGCGCGCATGCTCGGCGCTGGTGCCCGCGATCGCGACGACGTCCATGCCGCGCCGATGGAATTGCGCGACAGCGCGTTCGGCCGCGTGTGGTGCGCTGCCGTGCCCCGACGCGGGGTTCGTCAGCATCGTGACGCGACCGTCGATCGTCATGGGATCAACTTGCCCGGGTTGAGGATTCCCACCGGGTCGAGCGTGTCCTTGACCGCGCGCAGGATCGCGACGCCGAGATCGCCGACTTCGTCCCGCATCCACGGCCGGTGGTCGGCGCCGACGGCGTGGTGGTGGGTGATGGTGGCCCCGGTACGCATCATCGCCTCTGACGCCGCGGCTTTCGCCTTGCGCCACTGCTCGATCGGGTTGCCCCGCTGCCCGGCGACGACCGTGAAGTACAGCGACGCGCCGGTGGGATACACATGCGAAATGTGGCACAGCACCAGCGATGGCGTGCCGGTTTCGGTCAGCGCGTTCGTCAGCGCCTCGGTGACGGCGGCCTTGAGCGCAGGCACGTTCGACCAGTTCGTCGCCGTTTCCAGCGTTTCGCACAGCGCGCCTGCTGAGAGCAGCGAGTCACGCAGATACGGCGCGTTGAACCGGCCGTGCTCCCATGCGCGTGCGGGTTCTTCACCCAGCGAGGTGCCGCCCGCGGCCTCGAGCACCGCGCGCGTCTCGGAATGTCTGCTGGCGACATGGGCTTCGGTGCCCTCGAACATCGTGATCGCCAGGCAGCCTCCGGTGATCTGCTTCTCGCCGATGCTGTCGGTGGTCGCCAAATTCACTCCGGTCTCGGCCTCGTCGGACAGCCGGATCACCGTCGGGCCGGTCCCGGTCTGCACGACGGTGCGCAAAGCGTCGGCGCCCGTGGCGAAGTCGGGGAACGACCACGCCTCGTAGCGGGTGGCCGTCGGGACCGGATGCACCCGTACCCGCACGCGGGTGATGACGCCGAGCACGCCTTCCGATCCGATCAGCAGTTGTCGCAGGTCAGGTCCGGCCGCCGACTCCGGTGCGCGGCCGAGGTCCAACACGCCGACCGGCGTGACCGCGCGCAGACCGCGCACCATGTCGTTGAACCGGCCGTAGCCCGCCGAGTCCTGGCCCGACGACCGCGTCGCGGCGAACCCGCCGATGGTGGCGAACTGGAAACTCTGCGGGAAGTGGCCGAGCGAGAAGCCGCCCGCGCCCAGCAGGCGTTCGGCGTCCGGTCCGGTCACTCCTGCGCCGAGTTCGGCTTCTCCGGACACCTCGTCGAGGAAGTGCAGTTCGTCGAATCGGCGCAGGTCCAGGGAGATCGCCGCGCGGAAGTCGCCGCGGATCGGATCCAGGCCGCCGACGACGCTGGTGCCGCCGCCGAACGGGACGACGGCGATGCGGCGCTCGCCGCACAGGTGCAGGATCGCGGTGATCTCATCTTCGGTGCCCGGCAGCACCACCGCGTCCGGCGCGTCCTGCTCACCGGGATCGCGGCGGCGCAGCAGGTCAAGCGTCGACTTGCCGCCGGCCCGGAGCAGACGGCCCTGATCGTCGACGTGGCAGTAGTCCCGTCCGACGATGCCGATGAGTGCGTCGCGGTCCTCGTCGGTCAGCGCCGACGGGCGCAGTCGCACCCGTTCGGGTTCGAGTTCTTGGGTGGTCGACGTCTCTACGCCGAGCGCCTGTTCGAGCAGCGTGCGGATGCCGTCGGACAGCGGTTTCGCCTCGGCGGGGTCACCCCAGGCGTTCCACTTCATCGGGGGCAGGAGAGCGGTCGAGTGAGCATCGGGACGCGTCATGCGTTACAGTATTACACATGTCGTCAATCCGTAACGACGAGTCGACGGTCGAGGGGCGCATCATCGATGCCGCGGCGGCCTGCGTGCTCGCGGTGGGAGTCAAGCGGGTCACGCTGACCGACATCGCCCGGCGTGCGCGCATGAGCCGCCCGACCATCTACCGCAGGTGGTCCGATACGAACGGGGTGCTCGCGGCGCTGATGACCGAGCGCATCGCGGGTGTGCTGGACAAAGTGCCCGACACCGGTTCCGACCGCAGAGCGTTGGTGCAGCGGGTCGTGGAGGTGGCCCGGCATCTGCGGAAGGACGAGATCATCATGTCGGTGCTGCGCGACGCTCCGGAATTCGCGATGGTCTACATCGCCAATCGGCTCGGGACCAGCCAGATGATCCTCATCGACGCGTTGACCCACGCCATCAAGATCGCCCAGGACGACGGCAGCGTGCGCGCCGGCGATGCGCGCCAGCTCGCCGCGATGTGCCTGCTGATCACCCAGTCGGCCATTCAGTCCGCGCAGATGGTCGAGAAGCTCTTGGACACCGCTGCGCTCGACGCCGAGTTGGCGCACGCCCTCGACGGGTATCTGGCACCGTGACCGGCTCGACGGCTCTGAACTCTGCGCGCCGCAGCGCCGAACTGGCGGCGCTGGCCGATGGCGAGCGCGTCGACGTCATCGTCATCGGCGGCGGCATTACCGGAACGGGCATCGCGCTGGACGCTGCGACCCGCGGTCTGAGCGTCGTGCTGGTGGAGAAGCACGACCTGGCGTTCGGCACCAGCCGGTGGAGCTCCAAGCTGGTTCACGGCGGACTGCGATATCTGGCGACGGGCAACGTCGGGATCGCCCGTCGCAGTGCCGTTGAACGCGGAATCCTGATGACGCGCAACGCACCTCATCTAGTTACGGCGATGCCGCAGTTGGTGCCGCTGCTTCCGTCGATGAACACCGCGTCGCGGGCGCTGGTGCGTTTCGGCTTCGCCGCCGGCGACGGGCTGCGAAAGCTGGCGGGCACGCCGGCGTCGGTGTTGCCCCGCTCCCGGCGGATCGACGCGAGCCGGGCCGTCGAGCTGGCGCCGACCGTGCGCCGCGACGGTCTCGACGGCGCGTTCCTGGCGTATGACGGGCAGTTGATCGACGACGCCCGCCTGGTCACCGCGGTGGCGCGGACGGCGGCCCAGCACGGTGCCCGGGTGTTGACGCGGGTGGCGGCGTCACACGCGACCGGCACCTCGGTGCGGCTGACCGATCAGCTCACCGGCGAGTCGTTCGACGTCGCCGCGCGCGCCGTGATCAACGCCTCCGGGGTGTGGGCGGGCGAGGTGGATTCCTCGATCAAGCTGCGGCCCAGCCGCGGAACGCATCTCGTATTCGATGCTGCGGCATTCGGCAATCCGGTTGCGGCGCTGACCATTCCGATACCCGGCGAGATCAACCGCTTCGTGTTCGCGATGCCCGAGCAGTTGGGCCGGGTGTACCTCGGGCTCACCGACGAGGACGCCCCAGGCCCGGTCCCCGACGTGCCCGAACCCGCGCCCGAGGAGGTCTCGTTCCTGCTCGACACGGTGAATACCGCCCTGGATGTCGCGTTGAGCCCGTCCGACGTGATCGGCGCCTACGCGGGGCTGCGTCCGCTGATCGACACCGGCGCGGGCCGCACCGCCGACGTCTCACGCGAACACGCGGTCGTCGAATCACCCTCGGGCGTCATCAGTGTCATCGGCGGCAAGCTGACCGAGTACCGCTTCATGGCCGAGGATGTGCTGGACCGGGCGATCGAGTGGCGCGGGCTGACCGCGACCGACTGCCGCACCCGCAACCTGCCGCTTGTCGGGGCGCCGTCGAATCCGGTTGCCACGCTGCGTCATCCGACGGAGATGCCGGGTTCACTGGTGGCCCGCTTCGGCGCCGAGGCGCCGAATGTCATCGCCGCCGCCGCGTGCGAGCGGCCGACGGAAGCGGTCGCCGAGGGGATCGACGTCATCCGTGCGGAATTCGAGTACGCGGTGACCCATGAGGGCGCGCTGACCGTCGACGACATCGTCGACCGCCGCACCCGCATCGGCCTGGTCGAGGCCGACCGCGAACGGGTGCTGGCGGTAGCCGACGAGTTCTTGGTGTCAGCGCGCGAACGGTAGCCTCGCGCCTCTTTCGCCGAGGCCGACGAAATGGTCGATTCCGCGCGCGCATTCCCGCCCAAACGTCGGTTTCGACGCTGAAGGTTGCGGCGCCGCCGGAGGTTACAGCGGGATGTTCTTGTGCCGGCCGCGGCGTGCCGGCGCCTCGGCCAGCGCCTGGGTCAGCTTGCTGCGGGTGTGGGCGGGGTCGATCTTCTCGTCCACGACGCCGATGTCGATCGCGGAATCGACTCCGCCCGCGATCTTCTCGTGCTCGACGGCCAACTGCTCGTGCAGGGCCTCACGCTCGGCGAGATCGTCCACGGCGGCCAACTTCTTCTTGTGCAGGATGCCGACCGCGGCCTTGGCGCCCATGACGGCGACCTCGGCATCCGGCCAGGCGTAGACCTTCGTCGCACCCAACGAGCGCGAATTCATCGCGATGTAGGCGCCGCCGTAGATCTTGCGCGTCACCAGCGTGACCCGCGGGACCGAGCACTCGCCGAACGCGTGCAGCAGCTTGGCTCCGCGCCGTACGACGCCGCCCCACTCCTGATCCACGCCGGGCAGGTAACCGGGAACGTCGACGACGTTGATGATCGGAATCCCGAATGCGTCGCAAAGGCGCACGAATCGCGCCGCCTTCTCGGCACTTTCGGAGTTCAGGCAGCCGCCGAGCCGCAGCGGGTTGTTGGCGATGACGCCGACGGAGCGACCGGACAACCGACCGAGACCGATGACGATCGACGGTGCCCACTTGGCCTGGAACTCCTCGAACGGAACGCCCTCGTCCAACAACGCCTCGACGAGCGGGTGCACGTCGTAGGCGCGTCGCGCCGACTCCGGCAGCAGCGCGTGCAGGTCGGTGTCGCCCGCTTCGGCCTTGGCCCGGTCGAAATGGCCCTGCTGGCAGAACAATCCAACCAGCCGGCGGCCGCGCTCGTAGGCGTCGAGCTCGTCGTCGGCGACGATGTGGCACACGCCGGACTTCTTGTGGTGGGTGTCCGGGCCGCCGAGGCTCGCCATGTCGACGTCCTCGCCGGTGACGCTGCGCACCACGTCCGGTCCGGTGACGAACACCCGGCTCTCCGGCGCCATCACGATCACGTCGGTGAGGGCGGGTCCGTAGGCCGCACCGCCGGCGGCGAAGCCGACGACGACCGAGATCTGCGGGACGTAGCCGGACGCCCGGATCATCGCCTCGAACACCAGGCCGACGGCGTGCAGCGCCTTGACGCCCTCGGCGAGGCGGGCACCGCCGGAGTGCCAGATGCCCACGATCGGGCTCTGTTCCTCGATGGCCTGGTCGTAGGCGTCGACGATATGGGCACAGCCCTCGACGCCCATGGCCCCGCCCATGACGGTGCCGTCGGTGCAGAACGCGATGGTGCGCAGCCCGTTGACGGTTCCGGCCGCGGCGAGAACGCCCGAACGGTCGCGCTCGTGGAGCAGTTCGACACTGCCGTCGTCGAAGAAGGTGCTCAGACGCAGCAGCGGGTCACGAGGGTCGAGCGATTCGCCGACTGTCTCGGGCGCCATGGTCGTCATTCACATACCTCCTATTGCGCTGGATTCCGGGGAGTGTCAGTACTTCCCGAAAGCGAGCGCTACGTTGTGCCCACCGAATCCGAACGAGTTGTTGATCGCGTACTGGTAATTGCCTGACCGCGGTTCACCGGCGACCACGTCCAGATCGATCTCCGGGTCGAGATTTCGCAGGTTCAGCGTCGGCGGAATGATGCCTTCGCGCAACGCCATAACGGTCAGGATGGACTCGACGGCACCGACCGCGCCGACCGAGTGGCCGAGCGCAGCCTTGGGTGCGTACACCGCAGGCTTGTGGCCGCCCATCGCGTTGTTGATCGCCTTACCCTCGGCCACGTCGCCGACGCTGGTGCCGGTGGCATGCGCGTTGACGTGGTCGATGTCAGTGGGCTGCAGCCCGGCGAGCTGGATGGCGCGTGTCATCGCGTGACCGGCCTGTTCGCCGTTCGGGTCCGGCGCCACGATGTGGTAGCCGTCCGAGGTGATGCTGGCTCCCATGATCCGAGCCAGGATGTTGGCGCCGCGGGCCTTGGCGTGCTCTTCGGTCTCGATGACCATCAGCGCACCCCCTTCGCCGAACACGAACCCGTTACGGTCCTTGTCGAACGGGCGGCATGCGCCGGGAGGGTCATCGTTGGTGGTGGACAAGACGATTCGCATCTGGGCGAAGCCGGCGATCGGCACCGCCTCGATCTTGGTCTCCACCCCGCCGCAGATCGCGACGTCCGCATCACCGAGCACGATGTTGCGCCAGGCGTGCGCGATGCCTTCGGAACCCGATGCGCAGGCCGACACCGGAGTGACCACCCCGGCGCGGGCCTTTCGCTCCAATCCCACTGCGGCGGCAGCGGCATTGGGCATGTACATCTGCACGGCCAGCGGTGAAACCGCCTTGAGGCCTTTGGAGCGCATGTCGTCGTAGCTGAACACCAGCTCCTCGGTGGAGCCCATGCCGGTGCCGATCGACACCATCAGCCGTTTGGGGTCGACCTCGGGGGTGCCCGCGTCCTCCCAGACCCGCCGGCTCAGCACCGTCGACATCTTCTGCAGGTACGACAGCCGGCGCAGTTCCACCCGGGTCAACTCGTGGTCGAAGTCCTCGAGGAGATGCCCGCCGATGCGAACTGGCAGGTCATACTCCTCGACGAACGGGTCCTCGAGCCTGCGGATTCCGCTCTGGCCGTCCAGCAGCTTCTTCCAGGTGTCGTCCGCGCTGGTGGCCAGGGCCGTCGTCATGGCGATACCCGTGACGACGACGTTGGGGAAACCGTCCCCCGTGGAAAGTGCGGCTAACCCTGCCATTACTGCTGAGGAGTTCCTTCCGCTCAGTAGCGTCCGAAGGCCAGGGCGACATTGTGTCCGCCGAAGCCGAACGAGTTGTTGATGGCGTACTGGTAGTCGCCATAACGAGGCTCGCCTGCAACCACATCGAGATCGATCTCAGGATCGGGCGTCTCGTAGTTCAGTGTCGGCGGGATGACGCCGTCACGCAGCGAGAGTACGGTCAGAGCCGACTCCAGCGCGCCGACCGCTCCGATGGAGTGTCCGAGCGCCGACTTCGGGGCGTAGACCGCGGCGTGCTCCACCCCGGCCGACCGGATCGCGTTGGCCTCGGCGACGTCACCGATCGACGTGGCCGTGGCGTGGGCGTTGACGTGGTGGATGTCCTTGGGATCCAGGCCCGCGGTCTCCATTGCACGCTTCATCGCCTGACCGGCGCGAAGACCGTCGGACGCGGGCGCCACCATGTGGAAGGCATCGGACGTGATGCCCGCACCCATCAGGCGGGCCAGCGGCTTGGCGCCACGAGCCTTGGCGTGCTCCTCGGTCTCGATGACCATGAGCGCACCGGCCTCGCCGAAGACGAACCCGTCGCGGTTCTTGTCGAACGGCCGCGAGGCGCCCTCGGGATCCTCGTTGTTGGTCGACATCGCGCGCATCATCGAGAACGCCGCGATCGGCAGCGCTTCGATTCCGCCCTCGACGCCGCCGACGACGGCGATGTCGGCGTCACCCATGACGATCTGACGCCAGCCGTGGGCGATGGCCTCCGAACCCGATGAGCAGGCCGAGACCGGGGTGATGACCCCGGCCCTCGCGCCCAGCTGCAGACCGATCACCGCGGCCGCACCGTTCGGCATGATCATCTGCACCGCGAGCGGCGACACCTTGCGGGGGCCGCCCTCGTTCATCGCGTCGTAGGTTTCGACGATCTTCTCGCCGCCACCCAGGCCGGTGCCGACGACCACGGTGAAGCGATCCGGATCGACCTCGGGTGTACCCGCGGTCTCCCAGAGCTGGCCAGACAGGAACTTGGCCATGCGCTGGACATACGACATCCGTCGCATGTCCAGTCGCGTCATGTGGTCGTCGATCGCGTCGACGAGGTGACCACCGATGCGGACCGGCAGGTCCCATTTGGTGACGAACTCATCCTCGAGGACGCGGATGCCGCTTTCTCCGGCCAGCAGCCCCTTCCACGTGCTCTCGATGTCCGCCGCGACCGACGTGGTTGCCGTGACGGCCGTCACGACCACGTTGGGGAAACCGCCGTTAGCAGTGGAAGGTCTACTCATGCCCGATCGGCTTCGATCTGCGCGCGGATGGCCGCGGCCGCTTCGGGGTTCTCTTCCTCGAGCTTCTGGATGTAGGTGACGACGTCACCGACGGTGCGAAGACCGGCGAGGTCCTCGTCGGGGATCTTCACGCCGTACTTGTCCTCGGTCTGCACGGCGATCTCGACCATCGACAGGGAGTCGATGTCCAGGTCGTCGACGAAGCTCTTCTCAGGGGTGACCTCGGAAGGCTCGATGCCGGTGACTTCTTCGATGATCTCGGCGAGACCGGTGATGATTTCGTCCTGACTGGCGGGCACGGTGGCTCCTTCTATTTGGTGGTGTTACTTGTTGGGAAATGACGATCGTTATGTGGTTGTGTCTGGCGCGAGCCTGCCTATGAGAGTGCGGCGAGCCCGTCCAGGTCAGCGGGGGACTTGACGGCGTGCGTCGGCACCCCCCGAAGTTCTCTTTTCGCGATACCCGCGAGGGCCCCGGCCGGCGGGAACTCGACGATCGCGGTCACATCGAGCCGGCGCATCGTCTCGGTGCACAGATCCCAACGGACCGGGCGCGTCATCTGCGCCACCAGCTTGCTCATGGCGTCGGCAGCCGAATCCACCGGCTGGCCATCCGCGTTCGACAGTAGCGTCGTGTTCGGTTCGGCGCTCGTTACACCTTCGGCCGCGGCGGCATAACCGTCGAGGGCCGAGGCCATGTAGTGGGTGTGGAACGCACCGGCGGTCGCCAGCTTGCGCACCCGCGCCTTCTCCGGCGGGTCCTCGACCAGCTTGTCCAGTGCGGCGATCGCACCGGCAGCGACGATCTGTCCGGCCGCGTTGCGGTTGGCCGGAACAAGGTCGAGCGCTTCGAGCCGAGCCAGCACGTCGGCTTCCTCACCGCCGAGGACGGCGGCCATGCCCGTGGGCTCGACCGCGCAGGCCTTGGCCATCTCCGCACCACGGGTGGCGGCCAGCTTGACGGCGTCGTCGGCGGAAATGACCCCGGCGATCGCGTAGGCGGCGATCTCACCGACGGAATGGCCCGCCACGACGGTCTTCTTGTCGGCGATTGCACCGCGTCGGGTCAGTTCCTCATGGGCCAGCAGCGTGGCCGCGACGACGAGCGGCTGGGTCACCGCGGTGTCGGTGATCTCCTCTGCGGAGGCGGTGGTGCCCAACCGGGCCAAGTCCAGCCCGCTGATCTCGGACCATCCGGCGAGCCGCTCGGCGGTACCGGGCAGCTCCAGCCATGCGGCGAGCATGCCGGGTGTCTGGGAGCCCTGTCCGGGCGCGAGAAGTGCAAGCACAGATTTATGAGGCACGAATTAAGAAAACACTGTGAAGACGGGTTTGCGCGGTGTAAGAGATTATGAACCTGGTCTTATGTTTTTGTGGAGACCCCACAAAATCGCCTGTGATGCGACGCTACCGAAATCCGACCGCGATCTACGCCCTGTCCAGCTGAGGATTGAGCGGTGCTGGTCGCAGCGCTGAACGCGCCGGGTTGATCATGTTTGCTGTGCTCGTCTGGTATGGCTGACGGCCCAATCGGCCGACGGTGATGGCCACCCGCAGCACGTAGGCGTCGCGCGGAAGCGTGGGATCGCGCCCGGTGAAGTCGGCGATTCGTCTCAGCCGGTACCGGACGGTATTTGGATGAACGAACAATTTGCGTGCGCAGGCCTCGATGGCCCCACCGGAGTCGAGATAGGCATCGAGGGTCTCCGTCAACGCCGGACCCGCGTCGGCCAGCGGCCTCATCACCTCGGTTTCCAACGCCGCGATCGCCGACACATCGCCCAGCAGTGCGCGTTCCGGGAGCAGTTCGCGCGCCGAGACCGGCCGCGGCGCGCCCGACCAGCCCGCGACGGCGTTCATGCCCGCGATCGCCTCGGTCGCGCTGCGGTGCGCGCTCGCCAGTGTGGTGGCGGTGGGTCCGACCACGACAGGACCCTCGGCGAACACCGTCATCATGTCGGCCAGGAACTTGTCGGTCGGGGAGATCGCACCCGACACGATCGCGACCAGCCATGTGCCGTGCACGTCTGACAGCGCGGCGCGGCCGTTGCGCCGCACCACGTCGTGGACGTCGTCGCTGGCCAGATCGATGCGGTCGGGCTGAGGCAGCCCGACGATGACGGTGGCGGGTGCGGTGGCGTCCCAGTTCAGCGTGGCCGCTTGGGATTGCAGTTCGGGGCCGACGTCGCCGCGTACCACCGCGTCGACGACGTTGGCCTCCATTCTGGTGTCCCATGCGCCGCGCGCCTCGGCCTGATCGGCGTAGGCGCTGGCCGCGGCGAACGCCAGGTCGCGGCTGTAACGCAGGATGCCCGCGGTCAGCGCGGTCAGCTGCTCCTCGGAGCGGGCCAGCAACGGCACCACTTCTTCGAAGAACTCCATGGTGACGCGCACCATCTCCACCGACTGCCGCAGCGCGATGCGCCGCCGCAGGTCCTGTGGCACCACCTCGAAGGCCTGTGCCGTGTAGCTGACGTTGCTCTGCGGGTCGCGCATCCACTCGACGAAGTTGACCACCGCGGTCTGCACGACCAGCTGGACGCTGGCTCGCTGCGAGGCCTCGAGTTCGGCGAAGAACGGCAAGCGTTCCTCCATCGCGCGCACCGCTTCGGTGGCCAGTCGGCCCGAATACTGCTGCAACCGGCGCAGCACCGAGTCGGGAACGGCCTCGAGGACCTCGACCGTCGACTTCGGTGGCACGAACCGGTTGTCAGGCACCTCTAAAGGCTACGCCACCGCTATGGAGGAAACCTCCAAGCGGCCATGCCACTCAAGCGACTCCCTGTCGCATGTCGTCGCCTAAGCGACTTCCTGTCGCATGTCGTCGCCTAAGCGACTTCCTGTCGCATGTCGTCGCCTAAGCGACTCCGGGGTCCGAGGTCTGCTCTGGGGCGGCCAGCACATCGTCGATCTCGTACTTCTTCGCCGCCTCGACCGCCACGGACTGGTCGATATTGCCGTCGCGGGCCAGCCCTTCGAGCACGGCGACCGCGATCGACTCACCGTCGGTGTTGTAGTACCGACGCGCGGCAGGGCGGGTGTCGGAGAAGCCGAACCCGTCGGTCCCCAGCGTGATGTAGGTGCCGGGGACCCACGCCCGGATCTGCTCGGGAACCCCGCGCATCCAGTCCGACACCGCGATGACCGGGCCTTCGGCGTCGGCGAGCACCTTGGTGATGTACGGGGTGCCGGCCGGCTGGTCCGGATGGCGCAGCCGTCGTTTCTCGATCTCGACGCCGTCGCGGTTGAGCTCGCCCCAGCTGGTCACCGACCACACGTCGGCGGCGACATCCCATTCGTCGGCGAGCAGCTCGGCGGCCTTGAGAGCCGACGGCATGGCCACACCCGACACCAGGATCTGAGCCGTATTGGACCGCTTCTCGGGTGCGGGCTGGTAGCGGTAGATGCCGCGCAGCAGGCCCTCGACGTTGAGGCCCTCCGGTTCCGGCGGCTGGACGTAGGGCTCGTTGTAGATCGTCATATAGAAGTAGACGTTCTCGGGGTCCTCGCCGTACATCCGGCTCAGGCCGCTCTCGACGATGTAGGCGATCTCGTAGGCGAACGCCGGATCGTAGGCGACGACCGCGGGGTTGGACGCGGCCAGCAGCAGCGAATGCCCGTCGGCGTGCTGAAGGCCCTCACCCACCAGCGTGGTGCGCCCCGCCGTGGCGCCGAGAAGGAACCCGCGCGTCATCTGGTCGGCGGCCGCCCACAGGTTGTCGCCGGTGCGCTGGAATCCGAACATCGAATAGAAGATGTAGATCGGGATCATCGGCTCGTTGTGCGTCGAGTAGCACGTGCCTGCCGCGATGAAACTGGCTGAGGACCCGGCCTCGTTGATGCCCTCGTGCAGGATCTGGCCGACCTCGGATTCCTTGTAGGCCAACATCAATTCGGCATCGACCGAGGTGTACAGCTGGCCGTTGCGGTTGTAGATCTTGAGGTTGGGGAACCACGAGTCCATCCCGAAGGTGCGGGCCTCGTCGGGGATGATCGGCACGATGCGCCAACCGATCTCCTTGTCGCGCAACAGTTCTTTGAACGTCCGGACGGTGGCCATCGTCGTGGCCACCTCCTGCTTACCGGACCCCTTCTTGAGCGCCTTGTAGGTGTCCCGGCCTGGCAGCGTCAGCGACTTGGTCTTGGTGCGACGCTCGGGCAAGAACCCGCCGAGCGCGCGCCTGCGGTCGAGCATGTAGCGGATCTCGGGTGCTTCCGGACCGGGGTGGTAGTACGGCGGAAGGTACGGGTTCTCCTCGAGTTGCTCGTCGCTGATCGGGATGCGCTGGGCATCGCGGAAGTACTTGAGGTCTTCGAGCGCAAGCTTTTTCATCTGATGAGTGGCGTTGCGGCCCTGGAAGTGCGCGCCCAACGAGTAACCCTTGATGGTCTTGGCCAAGATGACCGTCGGCTGGCCTTTGTGCTCCATGGCGGCGCGGTAGGCGGCGTAGACCTTGCGGTAGTCGTGACCGCCGCGCTTGAGGTTCCAGATCTCGGAGTCCGACATCTTCTCGACGAGCGCCTTGGTGCGGGGGTCGCGGCCGAAGAAGTGGTCGCGCACGTAGGCGCCGTCGTTGGCCTTGTAGGTCTGGTAGTCGCCGTCGGGCGTGCTGTTCATCAGGTTGACCAGCGCGCCGTCGCGGTCGGCGTGCAGCAGCGCATCCCATTCGCGGCCCCACACCACCTTGATGACGTTCCAGCCGGCCCCGCGGAAGAACGACTCGAGCTCCTGAATGATCTTGCCGTTTCCGCGTACCGGCCCGTCGAGGCGCTGCAAGTTGCAGTTGACCACGAAGGTGAGGTTGTCCAGCCCTTCCAGCGCGGCGACGTGCGCCAAGCCCCGGCTCTCGGGTTCGTCCATCTCCCCGTCGCCGAGGAACGCCCACACGTGCTGATCGGAGGTGTCCCTGATCTCCCGGTCGTGCAGGTAGTGGTTGAACCTTGCCTGGTAGATGGCGTTCATCGGGCCCAGCCCCATGGAGACCGTCGGGAACTCCCAGAAGTCGGGCATCAGCCGCGGATGCGGGTACGACGGCAGCCCGCCGCCGGGATGGCTGTGCTCCTGGCGGAAGCCGTCGAGTTGGTCTGCCGACAGGCGTCCTTCCAGGTACGCGCGCGCGTAGATACCCGGTGAGGCGTGACCTTGGATGAACACGTGGTCTCCGCCCCCGGGATGCTGCTTGCCGCGGAAGAAGTGGTTGAAGCCGACCTCGTAGAGCGCGGCCGACGACGCGTAGGTCGAAATATGGCCTCCGACACCGACTCCCGGCCGTTGTGCGCGGTGCACCATGATGGCGGCGTTCCACCGGATCCAGGTGCGGTAGCGGCGTTCGACGTCCTCGTCGCCGGGAAACCACGGCTCCAGCTCGGTGGGGATGGTGTTGACGTAATCGGTCGACGTCAGCGACGGGATGGCCACGCGCTGTTCGCCGGCGCGTTCGAGCAGACGCAACATCATGTAGCGTGCCCGCGCGGGGCCGGACTGTTCGAGCAGCTGGTCAAACGATTCCAGCCATTCGCCGGTCTCTTCGGGATCGATGTCGGGCAGGTACGACGCGACGCCTTCGCGGATCACCCTGACCCGGTCGTGTTCGGCTGCGTTGGTGGAGTTTTGGGCCAGGTCCTGGCGCGCGAACTCGGTGGTCAACTTCCGCTCCTTGGTAGGCGGTTCGGGTGCCCCCGCTCCTCGCGCAGATGTTTTCTGCGCTCGAACCGTGAGCGACGGGTTCCATCCTTCTCCCATCCTGCCCCACACGCACCGGTGGGGGTTGCCGACTGCAATGAACCGGCGGTCGCCGGAGCGACCCGGTAACGTCTGCAGCCGTGGTGATCGGTGCGCTGGTGCAAAAACCGCTGCGGATCGGCGCACTCGTGGTCGGCATCTCGGCCGCGGCCGCCATGGTCGTCGTCGGGTGCAGCAGCGTCACCGAGGGCTCCGCACGGGTGGACGCAGCCGAGGCCCCGGTGTACCGGGCGTCGGTGTCGGCCTCGCTCGCGGAGTCGGCGGCCAGTTCCAGCGCAAGGGAGTCGGAACGTCAGGCCTCGATCACCAAGGAGGCGATCCACTCGTCGTGCGAGACGCTGAGCTCGACCAGCGTCGAGGCGATCACCGCGGTCAACGCCTACGTCGATGCGTTCAACCGGAGCGCGGGGGATGTGCAGGCCAAGGCCGGGCCTGCGATCGACGCCCTGAATCACAGCGCCGACATGGTCGCGCGCAGCATCGCCGATCCGCTGGATCCTGAGCTCACCGATGCGCTCAACGGCTGGGTGGGCGCCGCCAGGGACGTAGCCACGGCGATCGCAGGCAACTACGGGCCCGACGAGTTCAACGCCGCGATCACCGCGCTCAACGACACCAAGACCACCGCGCTCAACCTCTGCGACGCCGCGTATTGACCAGGCGGATATTTTGGCCAACCTTGCTGCCAGTCGCGTGCGGGTGCAGTGCTTCGTGCGACGATAGGGCGCAGGACAATCGCCCGAGAGATGCCGAGCGCAACGTGCGCCCGAGCCGGCTGAAGGAGGACCGACCGTGGTCGCGGCGGATGACGCCCCGAACTACGCCCACAGACTGGGCATCCAAAAAGATCAGGTTGTACAGGAACTGGGCTGGGACGAGGACGTCGACGACGACATCCGAGCCGACATCGAGGAAGCGTGCGGCGGCGAGCTGCTCGACGAGGATGCCGACGAGGTCATCGATGTGGTGCTGCTCTGGTGGCGCGACGACGACGGGGATCTCGTGGATGCGCTGATGGACGCCATCACCCCGTTGGCCGACGACGGCGTCATCTGGGTGGTGACCCCGAAGACGGGCAAACCCGGCCACGTCCAACCGGCTGAGGTCGCCGAGTCGGCACCCACAGCCGGCCTGATGCAGACGTCGTCAGCCAACCTGGGTGACTGGATCGCCACCCGGCTGGTGCAGCCGAAGTCGAAGGCAGCGGGGAGGAGAGGGTGATCGAGGTCGGCACCGAGGCGCCCGATTTCACGCTCAAGGACCAGAACGGTCAGCCCGTCACGCTGAGCGATTTCCGGGGTGCCAAGAACGTACTGCTGGTGTTCTTTCCGCTGGCGTTCACGGGCATCTGCCAGGGTGAGCTCGACGAGATCCGGGACAAGCTGCCCCAGTACGAGAACGACGACACCGCGACGTTGGCGATCTCGGTGGGCCCGCCGCCGACCCACAAGATCTGGGCCGCCCAGAGCGGCTTCACGTTCCCCGTGCTGTCGGATTTCTGGCCCCACGGAGAGGTCGCGATGGCCTACGGGGTGTTCAACCAGGACGCGGGTATCGCCAACCGCGGCACGTTCGTCGTCGACCGCGGCGGGATCGTCCGGTTCGCCGAGATGAAGGAGCCGGGGGAGGCCCGCGATCAGGCGCTGTGGACCGACGCGCTGGCGGCGTTGCGCTCCGGTTGAGGTGATTTCTCGTCGCAGGTCATGGCCGTGTAGCTTGCCCTGCAGGGGCGCGTAGCTCAGTGGTAGAGCTCTGGTTTTACACACCAGCGGTCGGCGGTTCGATACCGTCCGCGCCCACCACGTTTGAAATACCATCGGATCACCAGCAGGTTCCTTCGGCGGAACGAGAGATCCATATCTGACACCGCGTTTCAGATGGTGGCGATCGGCCTGTACTTCGCCGTGATGCTCGCGATCGGGTTCTACGCATTTCGCCGAACCAGCGACCTCGACGACTACATGCTCGGCGGGCGCAGGCTCACTCCGACCGTCGCGGCGCTGTCGGCCGGCGCCTCTGACATGTCCGGATGGCTGCTCCTGGGCGTGCCCGGCGCGATCTACGCCTCCGGCCTGCTCGAGTCGTGGATTGTTATCGGGCTGGTGATCGGCGCCTGGCTCAATTGGAAGTTCGTCGCCCCGCGGCTCCGGGCGTACACCGAGATCGCCAACAACTCGATCACAGTGCCGAGCTTCTTCGAGAACCGGCTGCGTGACAAGTCGCATGTCCTGCGGATCTCGGCAGGCACGATCATCCTGGTCTTCTTCACGTTCTACGTGTCGTCCGGCATGGTCGCGGGCGGCGTGTTCTTCGAGTCGTCGTTCGGCTCGTCGTATCTGACGGGCATGCTGCTGGTCGCCGGAGTCACCCTGTGCTACACGCTATTAGGCGGCTTCCTGGGTGCCTCGCTCACTGACGTCGCGCAGGGGCTGCTGATGCTCGCGGCGCTCGTCACAATCCCCGTAGCCGCAATACTTGCCACCGGCGGGCCCGGCGAGGTGGTCGATCTGGTACGCGCCGCCGACGCCGTCCACAACGCCGATAATCCCGGTGACGAAATCCACCGCACGTCACTGTTCTTCGGCGGAAGTTTCCTCGCCATCGTGTCGGCGGCGGCCTGGGGACTCGGTTACTTCGGGCAACCCCACATCATCGTCCGGTTCATGGCGATGCGCTCGTCGGCCGATGCGAAGGCCGGTCGTCGTATCGGCATCAGCTGGATGATTCTCACGTCCGCGGGGGCGATCACCACCGGCTTCGTCGGCCTGGCGTACTTCTTCCGTGAGGGCGTGACGCTGGAAAATCCCGAGACCGTCTTCTTGCGCCTTGCGCAGGAGATGTTTCACCCGTTCGTCGCCGGTGTCGTCCTCGCCGCGGTGCTGGCGGCCATCATGTCGACGATCTCCTCTCAGCTCATCGTGTGCTCGTCGGCGCTGGTCGAAGACATCTACCGGGCGTTCGGCAAAGAGGCCAGTCCGACGAGGCTGGTCACCTACGGTCGGCTCGGGGTGTTGACCGTCGCGGTGGTGGCGGTCCTGTTGGCGCTCAACCCCGATGGGACGATCCTCGACCTCGTCGGATTCGCGTGGGCAGGTTTCGGCGCCGCGTTCGGTCCCCTGATCATCCTGTCGCTGTTCTGGCGCGGGCTCACCTCGCCCGGGGCGATCGCCGGCATGATCGCCGGTGCCGTGGTGGTCGGCGTCTGGGGTCAGACCGAGGCGCTGTCGAGCGCGATGTACGAGATCGTTCCCGGCTTCATCGCGTGCCTTGTCGTCGCGGTCGCCGTATCGCTCATGACGGCCCGCGAGGACGACGAGATTCAGTCCGAATTCTCCGAGATGGCCGAGAAGGCGCACGAGACCGCGGCGCCAGCCTGAAGCGAATAGGGCATGGTGCCGCCGGCTTTGTTCACACGACTCGTCTGCCGCGACGTGCCCGGGCCCGCATATCCCATAGGTACAGCCGGTAGCCGAGAATCCACACGTCGCGCGGGATGATGCGGTCGGCGACACGCAGCGCGGTCAGCAGCGCCTCGAACCGGCGCTGCTGGCGCCCCGACCACGGCAGCCGCATGTGCTCACGAAACTCATGCGGCAGGAACCCCGTCGTGGCGAACAGGTTGAACCGGCCGGCGGGCAGCCGCAGCGGAGCGGGCAGGAACGCCATCGCGGCCACCCCGTGCAAGTGTTCGCGCACGGGTTCGTCGATGCGCAGTTCGTCCAGTGAGCGCTTCCAGTACTCGTCGAACGCGGCGCGATCCGGCGGCCACATGTCCTCGCGGACCTGCAGCGTGGTGCCGAGTTTTCTGGCGTCGAGATAGATCGCGTCGGCCGCCTCGTCGTCGAGCGGTCCGTACAGGAACTCGTGCTGGTCGATGTAGTAGCGATACAGGCAGGCGGCCACCCATAGCTGCAGCCGGGGGTCAAACGCCTTGTACGACACCGGGCTTGACGGGGTGGACCGCACCATCGCGTGCACGCGGTCGACCTCTTCGCGGATCAACCGGCGGTCGCTCTCGGTGCCCATAGTCGCCACCGCGAGGTAGGTCCCGGTCGTGCGCGCGCGTTTGAACGGGTGCTTGTAGACGTTGCCGCTGTCGACCGGGCTCTCCAGCACGCCGTAACCGACGGCGGGCGAGGCCAGCTGCATGATCACGTTGGCCGCCGGCGCCAGCGCTGCAGCCGGATTGAGCAAGTCGACGACGCGTCTCGGCCGACGCGGGGGCCCGAACCTCATGCATCCGAGTAGATCACCTTGTGAGACGCTCGCGAAGTGTTTGCGCCGACCTCAGGCCCGCGTGTGGTGGGGATCGCAGCCGGTTGTGTCGCGGATTCGTTGTTCGCCGACCCTCGGCGCGGACATCCCGTGGCGCTGTTCGGCAGCGCGGCAGCCGCGTTGGAGGGTCGCAGTTACGCCGACACCCGCGCGGCGGGCGTCGTGCACACGGCCACCCTGCTCGGCGCGCTGGCACTGCTCGGGACCGCGGCGCACAGAACAGCGCTGCACCGAGGTGCCGCAGCGGGCACGGTCACCACGGCCGCGACGGTGTTCGTCGCGCTGGGTGGAACGTCGCTGGCCCGCGCCGGAGACCAGATGGCTCGACACCTGGACCGCGGTGACACCGACAGCGCCCGCCGACTACTGCCGTCGTTGTGCGGGCGCGACCCCTCGGTGCTCGACGAGGCCGGCCTCATCCGCGCGGCGCTGGAGTCGGTGGCGGAGAACACCTCCGACGCCCACGTGGCGCCGCTGCTGTGGACCGCCCTCGGGGGCGTGCCCGCGGTGCTGGTGTACCGCGGTGCGAACACGTTGGACGCGATGATCGGTCACCGCTCGCCGCGCTATTTGCGCTTCGGTTGGGCGGCAGCGCGTTTCGACGATCTGCTGAATCATCTCGCCGCCCGCGCGACCGCGGTGCTGGTTGCCGCATGTGCCCCCGTGGTCGGCGGCTCTCCCGTCGCGGCGCTGCGCGCGTGGAAGCGTGACGCCGGCCGCCATCCCAGTCCGAACGCAGGCGTGGTGGAGGCCGCATTCGCGGGCGCGTTGGGGGTGCGGCTCGGCGGCCCCACTCAGTACGGGCACGAACTGGAGATCCGGCCGACGCTCGGCGACGGCCCGCCGCCACAGGTGGCCGACCTGCGCAGGGCTGTGCGGCTGTCGCGGACGGTCCAACTGGCCGCCGCCGGGGTGGCGATCGTGCTCAGCGCCGTCGGCCGTACCGGTCGGCGAGCTTCTCCTCGGTCGTGAACGGAGCCTCGGGCCTCGCCTGCGCGGCCTCCCGAGCGGCCTTCTCCCGTCTGCGCTCGCGCAGTTCGGCATAGATGAAGTAGCCCAGCCCGATCGGCGCGATGATGCCGAACGCGATCCACTGAATGCCGTAGGACAGGAACGGTCCGGCGTCGAGATGCGGCAGCGGGATCGCGCCCAGTCCGCCCGGCTGATCGGCCTCCAGCTGCAGATAGGAACCGGCCAGCGGGACACCCGTGAGCGCCGAGATCTGCCCGGTGTTGATCGAGTACACCTGCTGGATGCCGTCCTGTCGGAACGGCTCCTTGCCTTGCACCAGCCCCTCGGAGTCGCGCAACCGCGCGGTGATCGTCACCGCGCCGTCCGGCACCGGTTCGATCTCCGGCACCCCCGAAGCCTGTACCGGCCGCACGTATCCACGGTTGACGAGCACCGTCGGCCCGCCGTCCACGGCGAACGGAACCAGCACCTCGAACGCGGGTTCGCCCTCGACGATCCGCAGCCGCGCGAGCACCTGAGCCTCGGGTAGATAGCGTCCGGTCGCGGTGACCCGCCGCCACTGGTCGTCCGGGGCTGCCGACTCCTGGTTCGGCAGAAGCGAGGTCACGGGGACCGGCTCGGCGGTCAAGGAGTTCGCGATCTGCGCGTTCTCCCGCGAGGTCTTGGTGTTCTTGCCCAGCTGCCAAGGCGCCAGCACGGTGAAACACAGGTACGCGAACGCGGCCACGACGACAAACAGCGCCAGCCATGACGGCCGCAGCAGGAAGGACCACCGGCGCATCAGCTGGCAATTCCCCGGTCGGCAAGCTGGTCGTCGACCCACTCGTGCAGACCCGGCAGCGACGCTTCGATGACCGTGTACACATCCTCGAAGTCGGAGTGATCGCCGTAGTAGGGGTCCTCGACGTCCAGTGCGTGAGCACCCGAACGCGGGTCGAACGAGCGCAGCATCCGGATCCGTTCGGCGGGCACACCGAGATCCTTGAGCATCCGAACGTGGTTGCGGCCGAGTGCGATCACCAGGTCGGCGGACATGTGGTCCTCGTTGACCTGGGCGGCCCGGTGGGCGGTCGGATAGCCGTGCTCGCGCAGGACGTGGCTGGCCCGGCGGTCCGCGGGCTCGCCGGCGTGCCAACCGCCGGTGCCGGCGCTGGTCACGCGGACCGCGTCACCCAGGCCGCGCTCGTCGATCTGATGGGCGAACATCTTCTCCGCCATCGGCGATCGGCAGATGTTGCCCGAGCAGATGAACGTCACGTGCAGGGGTTCAGACACCAAGCACCTCACGCAGGTCTGCGACCGAGGCGACGTGCGCGGCGGCGGCAACGGCGGCGGGTCCGTCGAAATCGCCCTTGCCGTAGCCCCATCCGACGACCACGGTCTCGATACCGTGCGCGGCGGCGCCTTCGACGTCATGCGACCGGTCGCCGACCATCAGTGTGCGCTCGGGTATCTCACCCAGCTGGGCCAATGCGTGGGCGACGACGTCGACCTTGTGTGCGCGCGAACCGTCAACGCTTGCGCCCGCGATGACCTCGAAGCAGTCGGCCAGGCCGAAGTGGGCGAGGATCCGCTGCGCGGTCGGCTCGGCCTTCGAGGTGGCCACCGCCAGGCGCACGCCGGCCGCGCGCAGATCGGCCAGCAGCGCGGGGATGCCGTCGAAGACACAGTTCATCGCCCACCCTCGGGTCCGGTAATCGGTGCGGTATGCCTCGATGGCGTCGTCGGTGCGGTCGCCGAGCCCGAGGCCCCGCAGCGTGTGGTGCATCGGCGGGCCGATGATCATGCTGGCCAGGTCTCCGTCGGGCACCACGGCGCCGACCGACCCCAGGGCATGGCGAAAACTCGAGACGATGCCCTGCGCCGAATCGGTCAGGGTGCCGTCGAGGTCGAAGATCACCAGTTGGGGGCGGGTCGCCGTAGTCGTGGAGGCCAGCATCTCGGTCACGGGTCCATTCTCCCCGATCGCAGAACCACCGCGGCCAGCGCACTAGGGTCGTGATGTGGTGAGTCCGTCGCGTGCTGCCGCGCGGTACCACGGCGATCAGGCCGTGGTCCCCGGGATGTTGGACTTTGCCGTCAACGTCCGCGCTGATGAGCCCCCGTCCTGGCTGGTCGACCGCCTCTCGGCCCGGTTGGCCGATCTGGCCCGGTATCCGAGCGCGACCGATTCTCAGCGGGCGCTCGACGCGGTCGCCCGCAGGCACGACCGCACCGCCGACGAGGTCGTGCTGCTGGCGGGGGCGGCCGAGGCGTTCGCGCGGTTGCCGGACCTGCAGCCGCAACGCGCCGCCCTGATCGCGCCGTCGTTCACCGAACCGGAGGCGGCGCTGGCCGCGGCCGGGGTGCCCTTCGTGCACGTGGTGCTGGAAGCGCCGTACACCCTGACCCCGGACGCGGTGCCCGGCGACGCCGACCTCGTCGTCGTCGGCAATCCGACCAATCCGACCGGCGTACTGCACACCCGCGAGCAGGTGCTCGCCCTGCGCAGGCCCGGGCGCATCGTGGTGGTGGACGAGGCGTTCGCCGACGCTGTTCCCGGCGAGCCCGGATCGCTGGCCGCCGACGCCCTGCCCGACGTCGTCGTCCTGCGCAGCCTGACCAAGACGTGGGCGCTGGCCGGGTTGCGCGTCGGCTACGCGCTGGGCGCGCCGGACGTGCTGGCACGGTTGACCGCACGGCGTCCGCACTGGCCCCTCGGCACGCTGCAACTCGAGGCCATCGCGGCGTGCAGCACACCCGATGCGGTGGCCGAGGCCGACGGTGCCGCCCGGCGGCTGACGGAGGTGCGCGCGGAGATGGTGGCCGGCTTGACTAGCATCGGCGTGCATGTCGTCACCGGTTCGGCCCCCTTCGTCCTGTTTTCTGTTCCGGATGCCGAGCTGATGCGAAAACACCTGGATCGCAGTGGCATTGCTGTGCGTCGCTGCGACACGTTCGTCGGGCTCGACGGTCAGTTCCTGCGCGCGGCGGTACGTCCGGAGTGGCCCGTGCTGGTCGAGGCGATGGCCGAGGTGCTGCGATGAGCGCCCGGCTGGCCGACATCATCGACGTGTTGGAGGCGGCATATCCGCCGGAGCTGGCGCAGGACTGGGATTCGGTCGGCCTGGTCTGCGGGGACCCGTCGGAGACCGTCGATACGGTCACGGTGGCCGTCGACGCGACCGCCGACGTCGTCGCCGAGGTGCCCGAGCGCGGACTGCTGCTGGCTCACCATCCGCTGCTGCTGCGCGGCGTGGACACCGTGGCCGCCAGCACCGCCAAGGGCGCCCTGATCCATCGCCTGATCCGCAGCGGCCGGGCGCTGTTCACCGCGCACACCAACGCGGACTCGGCTTCGCCCGGCGTCTCCGACGCGCTGGCCGAAGCGCTCGGGCTCACCGTCGAGGAGGTGCTCGCCCCGGCGAGTACGGAATCCGACCTGGACAAGTGGGTCGTCTTCGTGCCTGCGGAGAACTCGGAGGCGCTGCGCGAGGGCATGTTTGCGGCCGGGGCAGGGCGTATCGGTGACTATTCGCACTGTTGCTGGACCACGACAGGCACCGGGCAGTTTCTGCCGCACGACGGCGCGTCACCGGCGATCGGCAGCGTCGGATCCGTCGAACGCGTCCCGGAGGACCGGGTGGAAGTCATCGCCCCCGCGCGGTTGCGCGGGCACGTGCTGGCCGCGCTGCGGGCCGCGCATCCCTACGAGGAACCCGCGTTCGACGTCTTCGCGCTGGCGCCGATTCCCGGTAATGCCGGGTTGGGACGTATCGGCGTGCTGGATCGTCCTGAACCGTTGTCGGCGTTCGTGTCTCGCGTGCACGAAGCGCTGCCCGCCACGTCGTGGGGCGTGCGCGGATCCGGTGATCCGGACGTCGAGGTCTTGCGGGTCGCGGTGTGCGGCGGTGCGGGTGACTCGCTGCTCGGCCTCGTCGCACGCATGGGTGTCGACGCGTACGTGACGTCGGACCTGCGGCACCACCCCGCCGACGAACACCGACGCGCTTCGCAGGTCGCGCTCGTGGACGTCGCGCACTGGGCCAGCGAATATCCGTGGTGCCGCCAAGCCGCAGACCTGCTGCAAGCCCATTTCGGTGACGCGCTGGCCGTGCGGGTGTCCGACGTGCGCACCGATCCGTGGAATGTCGAGAGATGAGCATGAAAGCCGAAGTAGCTCAACAACAGACGCTATCCGAGTTGGCCGAGCTCGATGCTTCCCTTGCCCGGCTGGAGCATCGGGTGAAGAACCTCGCCGAACAGCAGCGGCTCGAGGAGGTACAGGCTGCGCATCGGGAGGCCAACGACCGACTCGCGGCACTGCAGATCGCCATCGAGGATCTCGACGCCCAGATCGCCAAGTTCGAATCCGAGATCGACTCGGTCCGCCAGCGTGAAGACCGTGACCGCAAGCTGCTCTCGGGCGGCTCGGTGGACGCCAAACAGCTCACCGAGTTGCAGCACGAACTCGACACCCTGGAGCGCAGGCAAGCCGCACTGGAGGATTCGCAACTCGAGGTGATGGAGCGCCGCGAAGAACTGCAGCGCGACCAGCAAGCCGCGCTCGCGAGGATGGACGAGCTGCAGAACGAGCTGGGCTCCGCGCAGACCGCATGCGACGACGTCCGTACCGAACTGGATCAGCAGCGCCACCAGAGCCTGTCGCGCCGCGACGAACTCGTCGCGGCGCTCGACGCCGATTTGGTCAGGCTCTACGAACAGCAGCGCGCCCGCGGCGGTGCGGGGGCCGGCCAACTGCAAGGGCGCCGATGCGGAGCGTGTCGCCTCGAGATCGACAAGGGGGAGCTTGCGCGCATCTCCGCGGCGGCCGACGACGAGGTGCTCCGCTGCCCTGAGTGCGGCGCGATTCTGTTGCGTCTCAAAGGATCCGGCGCGTGAAGGTCATCGTCGAGGCCGACGGTGGCTCGCGCGGCAACCCGGGTCCGGCGGGCTACGGGGCGGTGGTGTGGTCGGCGGATCACGCCACGGTGTTCGCCGAGCGCAAGGAGGCGATCGGTCACGCGACGAACAATGTCGCCGAGTACCGCGGGTTGATCGCCGGCCTGAGCGAAGCGGCGAGCCTGGGCGCCACCGAGGTCGACGTGCGAATGGACTCCAAGCTCGTGGTGGAGCAGATGTCGGGCCGGTGGAAGGTCAAGCACCCGGACATCGCGGCCCTGCATCAGCAGGCCACAGCGCTGGCCACCCGTTTCGACCGGGTCACCTACAAGTGGATTCCGCGTGCGGAGAACAGCCACGCCGACCGGCTGGCGAACGAGGCGATGGACGCCGCGGCCGAAATTCCTTCCGGCGTGGCGGAAACCAAACCGCATCAGGCGTCGACCCCCACCGCGTGGAGCGGTGCGCGTGGGGCGCCGACGCGGTTCCTGCTGCTGCGCCACGGCCAGACCGAGTTGTCGGTCGACCGTCGATACTCCGGGCGCGGTAACCCCGCGCTGACGGATCTCGGCCGTCGTCAGGCCGAAGCCGCCGCGCACTATCTCGGACAGCGCGGGGGTGTCGCGGCGGTCGTCACGTCACCGCTGCAGCGGGCGTACGACACCGCGGCGGCGGCGGCCAAGGTGCTCGGCCTGGATGTGACCGTCGACGACGACCTGATCGAGACCGACTTCGGGGCCTGGGAGGGCCTGACCTTCGCCGAAGCGGCCGAACGCGACCCAGACCTGCATCGGCGTTGGCTGCGCGACACCTCGCTTGCGCCTCCGGACGGCGAGAGCTTCGACTCCGCTGCCGAGCGCGTCGGCAGGGCGCGGGCACGGATCCTGGCAGAGCGTGCGGGGGAGACGGTGCTGGTGGTCTCGCACGTGACGCCGATCAAGACGTTGCTGCGGGTGGCGCTCGACGGTGGCCCGAACATCTTGTACCGGCTGCACCTCGATCTCGCGTCGCTGTCGATCGCCGAGTTCTATCCCGACGGCGCGGCATCGGTGCGGTTGGTCAATCAGACGGCCTACCTGGATTAGTCGTGTAGGTGCAGTCGCTCGCCGTGCGGCCCGAAGATCGTGATCGCCTCGACCGGCCCGTCCACCGCGCCGAACCAGTGCGGCGTCCACGTCGAGAACTCCACCGCTTCACCGGGTTTCACGGTAAAGTCGCGCTCACCGAGGATCAGGCGCAGCCGGCCGGACAGGACGTACATCCAGTCCTGGCCTTCGTGCACCGGAAGTTCAGCGGGCGGATTGCGCCGCCGGGCGCTGATCCGGATCTTGAAGGCGTGCAGACCGCCGCCGGCCTGGCGGGTCAACGGCCAATACGTGATGCCGTGTGCAGTATGGGATCCGCTGCGCACGCGTGGGTCCTCGGCCTCCGGCGCGCGCAGCAGTTCGTCGGTGCTCACCGACAACGCGGCCGCCAGCCTGGGCAGGTGGTCGAGGGCGAGGCGACGCTTGCCGGACTCCAGCCGGCTCAACGTGGACACGTCGATGTTCGACCGCCGAGCCACCTCCTCCAGCGTCAGGCCGTGCTGGGTGCGCAAATCGCGCAGCCTGCGTCGCACCCGCGCGTCGACGCCGTCTTCATCTTTTGCCTGCATGGCAAGAAAGCTTGGCAGTTTCCCGCGGCCGCTGCAAGGTGGTCGCATGGACAGGATTTGGGATTGCGTCGTCGTCGGTGGCGGTGCCGCCGGGCTGAGTGCCGCGCTGGTGCTGGGCCGGGCCCGTCGTCGCACACTGCTGATCGACGGCGGCGCACAGAGCAACCTTTCCGCGCACGGCATCGGTGGGCTTCTGGGCCACGACGGCCGACCGCCGGCGCAGCTGTACGCGTTGGGACGTCGAGAGTTGTCGGCGTATCCGTCGGTCGAAGTGCGAACGGCAGAAGTCACCGGCGGGGAGCGCGCGGACGAACTGTTCGTCCTGCGGTTGGACGACGGCAAAGTCGAGCGGGCCCGGAAGGTGGTGTTGGCCACTGGCATGGAGTACCGGCCGCCGCCGCTTCCCGGCCTGGCGGAGCTATGGGGTCGGTCCGCCTTCCACTGCCCGTTCTGCCACGGCTGGGAAGTCCGCGATCAGCCCCTGGCCGTGCTGGCCAGCGGTGAGCGTGCGGTGCATACGGCGCTGTTGCTGCGTCTCTGGAGCGACGACGTCGTCCTGCTCACCGACGGTCCCACCGAACTCGACCTCGCACAGCGCGAGCGGCTGGCGGCTGCGGGTGTGACGATCGACGAACGGCCGGTGGCCGAATTGGTAGGCGCCGCAGGCACTCTGGAGGCCGTGGTGTTCACCGACGACAGCTGGCTGCCCCGGACAGGCATCCTGGTCGCCACGACGCTTCACCAGCGCACTTCGCTGGCCGAACAACTCGGCGCCACAACGGGCGAGTCGACTCCGGTCGCGCACAACCCGGTTCACATCGACGCGTTCTATCGCACCAGTGCGGACGGCGTCTTCGCCGCAGGCGACCTGGTGGCCCAGATGCCGCAGGTGGCCGCGGCGGTGGCGGCGGGTTCAGCGGCGGCGGCCGCCGTCGTGCAGAGCCTGGTCGAAGAGTATTTTCCAGCAGTCGTTCCCGAAGGGAGCCCACATGTCAACGCCTGACGCCAAACAACATTGGGAAGAGCGCTACAGCGAACGCAATCGCATCTGGAGCGGGCGGGCGAACGTTCGTCTGGTCGAGATGGTGTCCGGCCTCGAGCCCGGTACCGCGCTCGATCTGGGCAGCGGGGAGGGCGGCGACGCGATGTGGCTCGCCGAAAGGGGATGGCGGGTCGTCGCCGTCGACATCGCCGAAACCGCGTTGCGGCGTGCGGCCACCGATGCCGTCGCGCGCGGGGTGGGCGATCGGATCGACTTTCAGCAACACGACCTGTCGGAGAGCTTCCCCTGCGGCGAATTCGATTTGGTGAACGCGCAGTTCCTGCACTCGACATTCCCCCTTGATCGGACGGCGATCTTCCGCTCGGCCGCGCGGGTGGTCCGGGCGGGCGGGCTCCTGCTCATCGTCGACCACGGCACACCGCCGCCGTGGCTTTCCGAACTTCATGGCCACCACCAGACGTTCACACCGCCCGAGGAGGTCGTCGCGGCGCTGAACCTGTCCGAGTCCGAATGGGAACCGGCAAGGATCAGTACGCCGATGCGTGACGTCACGACGCCGGACGGCGAGCCGGCGCAGTGGTCCGACAACGTGATCCTGCTGCGGCGCCGGTAGACGCCGGTCGCGGTCGCATTTCGTGAGGTTCTCCACAGGCCGAAACTCATTCACAGAGAAATGCTTTCGTCGTTAAGACTTGATGCTCCTATTCGTGTTAAGGGTCAAGCGGCGTTGAGGTAGAGGCGGTAGTTGGCGGCCAGGGTGTCGTCGCGTTTGAGTCCGCGTTCGAGTCGCGAGATGTCGTTGGGCCAGACGCCGAAGTGTTCGGCGACGGTGGTCAGGGTGATGTTCTTGGCTCGGCGTGCGGGTCGAAGATCGCTGTAGTCGTCGATTTCGCAGGCTTGTGTGAGCAGTCTGAAGATCTCGCGGGCGATGGCCCGTTTGAGCAGTCGCAGGATTTCAATCTTGCTGCGGCCGTCGGCGGTTTGGCGGGCGACGTATTCGCGGGTGCGGGCATCGTTGGACATTCGGACGAGGGCGATGCGGTAGAGGGCGTTGTTTGCCGAGCGGTCCCCGCCGCGGGAAAGGCGGTGGCGGGTGGTCTTGCCCGAGGATGCGGGAACAGGGGCGGTTCCGCACAGGGCGGCGAAGGCGGCCTCGCTGCGCAGTCGGTGAGGATTCAGGCCGGCGGTAATCAGCAGCGCGGCGGCGGTGTCAGGTCCGACGCCGTGAGCGGCGCGTAGCCCAGGGTTGATCTGTTGGACCAGGATCTGGATTTGGTCGGTCAGCTGGTGTTCTTGGTGATGGAGGAACTGAGCACGGTAGGCCAGGGTCTTTAGTGCAGTGAGCACGGCGATGGTGGTCGTGTCGGTGTGGGCGGTGGGCCGGCAGCGCGCCAGCGCTTTGATTAATCCCCTGGTGGTGTGGCGCCGGTAGCGTTCGCGCAGCTCAACTGGTGCGGTCACCAACAGCGATTGGATCTGGTTGGTTGCGGCGGTTTGGGCCTTGACCGCGCCGCGGCGAGCGGTCAACAGCGCGCTCAGTGCGGCGGTCCGTTCGTCTTTGGGGGCGGCCAGGCCGTGGCCCGAGAGCGCGGCGCGGGCGGCGGCGTAGGCATCCAGCGGGTCAGACTTGCCGCGGCGTCGGCGTGCGGCGCGGTCAGGGCGATTGACTTCCACGACGTCGATACCGGCGTCCTGCAGTGCTCGGGTCAGCCCAGCGCCGTAGGAGTTGGTGCCTTCCACCCCGGCGATCATGACGGTCCCGAAGCTCTGCGCCCACTTGATCGCGATGTAGTAACCGGTCGGGCGGGTGGGAAACTCCGCATCGCCAAGGGGTTTGCCGGTATCAGACACAGCGGCCAGGTGAATTGTGTCGAGGTGGGTGTCGGCGCCGATGACGACGACCCGTGATGGTGTCACGATGGTGGTGCCCTTCTGCCGGTGTGCACCGGCGGTTGTGATGACACCCGGTAGGGCGGGCAGACAAGACATTGAAGAGGGAACTGCCAGGCTCCTGATTAGGTCATGTCCGCTCTGCCGGGGCTCAGGGTGCGAGACCCGACCGCCACCGGTGGGACAGATCAAGCGAAGGACAACCCAGCAGGGCGTCAGTCAGTGCGAGGGTCACCACCAGCGGCGGACGGGCCAGCCCATTCTCAACCGCGGTCGGTTGAACACCATCAATGTCGGTGGGCGGGCGTAGTGTCGGAAGCATGTTCGAAGAGGCTTCGGATGCGGACTTGGTCACCTTGATGGGTGAGGAGGCGCGTGAGGAGGCCGCGGCGACGGGACGGCGGTTGTCGTTGGTGGGGGAGTTGTGCGCGCGGCGTCACCCCGAGATGGTTGGAGCCGAGTTCTATGTCGCTGATGCGATCTCGGCGGTAGCAGCTGAGATCTCGGCGGTGCACAACATCAGCCACGCCCGGGCGGTGAGTCAGGTCGAGATGGCCCTGAGCCTGCGGGATCGGCTTCCGCAGGTGCTGCGGAGGTTTCGTCGGGGGGTAATCGACTATCGGATGGTGTCGACGATTATCGCGCGCACCCAGAACGTCGATGACGAGGTGATGGTGGGCCTGGATGAGGCGTTGGCCTGGCGGGTTGAGAAGTGGATGAAGCTGTCCAAACCCAAACTGCGCGATCGCATCGATGTGTTCATCGCCGAGTTCGATCCGGCCGCGGTGCGCGTGCCGCCCGAAACCGACAAGCACCGCTATGTCGAGATCAATCCTGGTGACGTCGCGGGGACGGCCTTGATGTCTGCCCAGCTCCGTGCTGAAGATGGCGCCGCGCTCGATGCTGGGTTGGATGCGTTGGCGGCCACGGTGTGTGACAACGATCCGCGCACCAAGGCCCAGCGGCGCGCTGATGCGTGCGGGCCGCTGGGTCGCCGGGAAGCCACACTGGCTTGCCAGTGCGGGCTCGACGATTGCCCGGCGGCTGGGCGGCGGGCCGAGGCGGCTGCTGCGGTGGTCCATGTGCTGGCTGAGCAGGGCACCGTGGAGGGCACCAGCGCCAAACCGGGATATCTGCCCGGTTTCGGGGTTCTGCCTGCCGAGTCGGTGCGTGAGCTGGCGCGCAACGCTGAACTCAAGCCGGTGATCGTGCCCTCAGCCGATGACGCTGCGCGCGCCGGGTATCGTCCCGGCGCCAGGTTGACTGAGTTCTTGCAGTGGCGCGACGTGACGTGTCGCTGGCCTGGTTGTGACAAACCGGTGTGGGGCTGCGATGTGGACCATACGGTGCCGTGGCCCTACGGCCCGACGCATCCGTCGAACACCAAGCACTACTGCCGCATTCATCATCTGATCAAGACGTTCTATAGCGGCAGCGGTGGCTGGCGGGAAGAACAGTTGCCTGACGGTGCAGTCGTTCTCACCGCCCCGACCGGACACCAGTACCGATCCGAACCCCACGGGGCGAGCTTGTTCCCGGTGCTGCGCCAACCCACCGGAGTCATCCGAGCCACCGCACCCCCACCAAACGACACCGCCGAGCGGATGGTGATGATGCCGCGCCGCAGGCAAACCCGCGAACAGGTGCGCCGTGAACGCATTGACACCGAACGACGGCGACGCAGCGAACTGATCGGCGAAGAGCAACGCCAACATCAGGCGTGGCTCGCCGCGAATTACAAGCCACCGCCGTTCTGAACTCGGCGTCACGCGCATCTTGCCGGCAGGCCAATTGATCATGAAATTGATGAACCTGCCAATATTCGGTCTCCGCGGTCCTAAGCTCGTGTCCAGATCTTGCCTCGTGTTCCGGAAAAGTGACCGTAGGAGACAGGAGTCCATGAGAAATCTCCCTGTAGGAACGGCGGCTGGTCTCTGTGCCGTTGCTTTGAGCTTTGGGCTTGTGGGCTGTGGTTCCAGCGGTGAAAGTGACACCGCCGCCACGACAACGACCTCGGCGACGAGCACAACCGGCACGTCGGCCGCGCCCAGCCCCCAGGCGGACGACGAAGACACGATCAACGAGTACATCACCGAGAACGGGATCGCCGAGACGCCGATCAAACCGGGTGAGCCGGGAACCCCCGATTTCGATTTCCCCATTCCACCCCGATGGAGCGATGCGGGGGAGGCGACGCCGGAGTGGGCCTACGGAGCCATCGTCTACGACGCCCCCAAGGATCCCAACGATCCGCCCGACATGTACGCGATCGCCTCCAAACTCACCGGCAACGTCGACCCGGCGAAGATCTTCGAGTACGCGCCGGAGCAACTGGAGGAAATGGCCGAGTTCAAACCATTGGGAGAACCCACAAGGGGCTCCTTCGGCGGCTTCGACTCGATTTCGTTCGCCGGCAATTTCATGGACAACGGCAAGCCGCGATTCGTCGCTCAAAAGACGGTCGTGGTGCCGGCCGCCGACGGCCTATTCGTCCTTCAGCTGAATGCGGACAGTCCCGATAGCGAGCAGAACGTGGTGCTCGATGCCATCAAGGTGATCGATGAACAGACGACCATCAGGCCGCCGTCGTGATCACCGGCATCCGTGACCCATGGACCCCGCTTACCGACGGAGACGCATCGATATGAGAATCCGGACATCGGCTCCAGCCGCCCTGTTGGCTTCGGTGTGCAGCGCCGTAGTGATCTCGTGGTCCCTCGTGGCCGCGCCTGCGGCGGTTGCGCAGTGCACGGCCGGCGAGGTGTGGGACCAGCGCACCGGGGTGTGCTGGGACCAGTCGCAGACCTCACTGGGGGTCTCGGGCACCGGCGGCTGGTGCAAACCGGGGAGGATCGGACTGTGCATTGCGGCCTGGCAGAACTCGCAGGTCCCCGGCGCGAACCTCAGTCCCGCCCCGCCCGCGGGCCCGGCGCCACGCTCGACTTGGCCTCGCGGCTGACGTCCGCCTAAAGCATCAGGACGGCGCCGTCCACGGGGTCAACCGAGGAATCCACGCGCGCACGTTTGCACGGTACGTCTCGTACTGCAAACGATAGGTCCGGACCAGGGTGGGCTCTTCGTACCACCGCACGAACGACGCGGTGACCGCCCATGCGATCGCGGCGTACAACACCAGCCACAGGTTGGCGAAAAGCACTGCCTGGCCGAGGATCGCGATGATCAGACCGACGTACATCGGGTTGCGGACGAACCGGTTGAACCCCGTCACGACCAGCCGCTGGGTCGGCGCGACGGGCATGGGAGTGCCGCCTGCCCTGACGAATTCGATGAACGCGTGGATGGGCGGGAACAGGCCGGCGACGATCATGATCCCGCCCAACACCACGCGCCACGCCGGAGCCTCGGAAAGCTCCCAGCGCGTGATCAACCACGGGCCGACCCCGACGACTGTGCCGGGCGCGACCACGAAGAAGGCAGCCGAGGCGACCGCAGCGGTGCTGGTCCGCACGTGCGCTACCCCGTGATGGCCGAGATGTCCGCGAGTTGGGTCAGGCGCACGCTGTTGCCCGACGGATCGCGGAATCCACAGTCGATGCCGTAGGGCATTTCGTGGGGTTCCTCCGTGAACTCGACTCCGCGCGAACGCATTTCCTCGTAGGAGGCCTGGCAGTTCTCCGTCGTGAGAAACACGGTGCCCGCGAAGCCCTTGGCGGTCAGGTCCAGTACCTGCTTGCGGGTCGGCTCGTCCATGACCGGTTGGCCGGGTACGGCCATCAGCACGATTGACACGTCGTCCTGGCCCGGCGGTCCGACAGTCAACCATCGGAAGATGCCGTCGACATCAGGCAGTGAAACATCCTGCCGCACTTCCATACCGACCTTCTCGGTCCAGAATCTCAGTGCGGCTTCTTGGTCATGTACCCACAGGTGGGCGCTTGCGATTTTGATCATGGCTGAACGCTACGACCGCCCGACTTTCCTCGTCTTCTCCCCGTGTGCTGTCTTGGTCACCCGACTGTCGGCGGGAGGTCGGGTGTCGCGCTTGAGGATGCAACTCGGAATCCGGGCATGGACGGCCGCGGGTGGAAGGCTCGCGCGGTACGCGGCCGGCGGCAGCCCGTACACCCGGGCGAAGCTGGTGGTGAACGACCCGACGCTCTGCAGGCCCACCATCACGCAGATATCGGCCACCGAGCGGTCGGTGTAGCGCAACAGCGCGGCCGCACGTTCCAGGCGACGGGTCTGCAGGTAGGCGCGCGGTGTTTCGCCGAAGGTGCGGGTGAACATCCTGCTGAAGTGCGCGCGCGACAGCCCGGCGGCCGCGGCGAGGTCGTCGACGGTGATCGCCTCGGCATAGCGCGCGTCGACCAGATCCTTGGCGCGCAGCAGATAGCGCGCCGGAGGCACCCGGGCCATGCGCCAAGTATGTCGAACTCGCGGAACAGCGGCGACACCCAGTACGTTGAACCCGCGGATGAGTTGGCTGGGCGGCCGCGGGATCCAGGTTCACCTGGATTTTCGAGGAAAGTCCGGACTTCACAGAGCAGGGTGATTGCTAACGGCAATCCGAGGTGACTCGCGGGAAAGTGCCACAGAAAACAGACCGCCACCACCGGGTCTTCGGACTCGGGGAGGTAAGGGTGAAACGGTGCGGTAAGAGCGCACCAGCATTCCGGGTGACCGGAGTGGCTAGGCAAACCCCACCCGAAGCAAGGCCAAGAAGGCCGCAACCTGGTTGCGGCCGCGCAGGCGCCCGAGGGTTGCTCGCCCGAGCCTGCGGGTAGGCCGCTCGAGGCACCCGGCGACGGTGTGTCCAGATGGATGGTCGCCACCTCGCCGCCGCGGTCAGCCGCGGTGGTGCGGGACAGAATCCGGCTTACAGGCCAACTCATCCGCCCCTGGCCGGGTGGGCCGGGCCGCGCTACCGTGCCTTGCGCACCGCCTTGGCGAGTTTCTTCAGCGTGCCTTTCAACTGCTCCCGCGAGCGGTGCGCCAGTTCCTCCTCCATCCGGAAGAGCAGACCGTAGGTGAACGTGTCCTCGCCCGCGGCGTGCGCGGCATCGGCCTGCTGGCTGAGGTGGGTCCGGCTGACGACGCTGTCCTGGTGGTCACCCAGCAGCGACTGAATGCTCTTGGCCCGATCCGAGACCTTGGACTCGCCGGTCGCCGCTGCCGTGTATCGAAGACGTTTAGCGCCCTTGCGAATTCGATGCAGGGCCTCGTCTTTGTCGTCGTCGGCCTCAGCGGCGGCGGCCGCCTTGGCCGCTTTGCGCACCCGCTTGTAGGCCGCGCCGATCGTCGCCTGGGTGCGCTCATCTTGGTCCTGTGACAGCGCCGGCTCCGCGGCGACCAGCCCTTCGAGCGCGTCGAGCAGCCGGAAGTAACGCTGCGACCGCATGGCGATCAGCGACCGGCGCAACCCGGCCGCATAGCGACGGTTGGCCCCGTCGACCAGCCGCTCCCGCACCGGCCCGCGGACCAACGCCGCCGGCAACTCGCCGAGGGCCTCCTCGTAACGTTCGGCCAGCACTTCGGCGTCGCGCGCCACTCCCAGAATTGCGGCCAGTTGCTTGAGCTCGTCGAGAATCCAGGCGTCGTCGGAGATGCCGAACACATCCCGAGAGGTCTGCAACAGGCTGCGGATCTTGCGCGTCGTCACCCGCATCTGGTGCACCGAGTCCGGCACGTCGGCGCGCACCGCGCGGTCCCACTCGATCAGCTGCTCGACCTGTGCGGCCACCGCACGGTGCACGACGTCGCTCGATGCGGAGGCAGTCTCCGGTGCCGACGACTCCGCCAACACCCGCGCCAACTTCGAACCGCTGGCCGCGGCTTCGGCGCCGGCGTCGATCAGCCGGTTCGACAGCCGGTCGAGCAGTTCCCGGTCGGCACCATCGGTAAGTTCGAGTTCCCATTCGCGCCACGCCTGCTCAGGGCCGCCCGGCTCGGCCGACGCCGTCACGTGGTCGTCACAGAACTCCGCGACCGGCGTCCCGTCGGGACCGTAGAGCATGTTGACGGTGCGCCGGGTCGAGATGCGCGCGACGGGGCGCAGCGGATGGTCGCGCACGATGGCCAGCACGATGTCGCGCAGCGCCTCGGGCACCTCGTTCTCATCGCCGAGAGGCTCCCTGACCTCCGTGCGGGCGTCGGGGCCCGCGGGGAGTTTGAGATGCCATCCTTCGTCCGGACCGCCGGTGCGCCTGCGCAGCGTGATACGCCGCGCCGCGAGGTCGTGATCGGGGGTATCGAAGTACACGGCCTCCAGGTGGTGCGCGGGCGATCCCTCGACCCGGGCCACCGCCGACAACCCTTCGAACGACGGTGCCACGGTCGATTCGCCGACGTCGAACTTGCGCTCGACCTCCAGATGCCGCGTCGACTTGTCGCTGGATTTGCCCATGGTGCGAGACAGATTGCCACATGCAGGTGAACACGGGGGAACGGATGCCGAGGACGGAGAAGATAGTGTCCCTGTGTGACCGAATACGAAACGCTGACCTTCGAGCAGACCGGTGCCATCGCCCGCATCACGCTGAATCGGCCGGATGCCGCAAACGGCATGAACGGCACCATGACTCGCGAGCTGGCCGCGGCGGCCAAGCAGTGCGACACCGCCGCGACCAAGGTCGTGGTGCTCACCGGGTCGGGCCGGTTCTTCTGCGCCGGTGGTGATTTGAAGGACTTCGCATCGGCGCCGGACCGCGGCGCGCAGATCAAGGGCGTCGCCGACGATCTGCACCGGGCGATCTCGACGTTCGCTCGGATGAACGCGGTCGTGATCACCGCCGTCAACGGCACCGCGGCCGGCGCGGGATTCTCGCTCGCGGTGACCGGCGACCTGGTGCTGGCCGCCGAGTCGGCATCGTTCACGATGGCCTACACCCGCGTCGGCCTCAGCCCCGACGGCAGCGCCTCCTACTACCTTCCGCGGCTCATCGGGATCACCAAGACCAAGGAACTCATGCTCACCAACCGCACCCTCACCGCGCAGGAGGCCTCGCAGTGGGGCCTGGTGACCGAGGTGGTCCCCGACGCCGAACTGGCCGACCGGGCCTCGAAGCTGGCGGACCAGATGGCGGCCACCTCGGCCGGCTCGAACGGTGGGGTCAAGCAGCTGCTGCTTACAACGTTCGGCAACGGGCTCGAGGAACAGATGGAACTCGAGGGACGGCTGATCGCCGCCCGCGCGGTCTCCAACGACGGCCGAGAAGGCGTCGACGCCTTCCTGGCCAAGCGAAAAGCCGAGTTCGCCTAGAAGGAGTGCTCGTCGGCGGGGAACACCCCGCTGGCCACCTCGTCGGCGTATTGCTCTGCGGCGCGGCGCAATTCGGCACCGACGTCGCCGAAGCGCTTCACGAACTTCGCGGTTTTGCCGTTGGTCATACCGGCCATGTCCTGCCACACCAGCACCTGCGCGTCGCAGTTCGCGCCGGCGCCGATGCCGATCGTGGGGATGGTCAGCTTGCCGGTGATCTGAGTGGCCAGTTCGGCGGGCACCATCTCCATGACGACGGAGAACGCGCCTGCTTCCTGCACGGCGATCGCGTCGTGAATGGTCTGCTCGGCGGCGTCACCGCGGCCCTGGACCCGGAATCCGCCCAGACCGTTGACGCTCTGCGGGGTGAACCCGATGTGGGCCATCACAGGGATGCCTGCCGCGCTCAGCGTTGCGATCTGCTCGGTCACACGCTCGCCGCCCTCGAGCTTGACCGCGTGCGCACCGGTCTCCTTCAGGAAGCGGGTCGCGGTGGCCAGCGCCTGCTGGGGCCCGCCCTCGTAGCTGCCGAAGGGTAGGTCGGCCACGACCAGCGCATGCGGTGCACCGCGCACGACGCCGCGTACCAGCGGGATCAGCTCGTCGATCGACACGGGCACGGTGGTGTCGTAGCCGTAGACGACGTTGGCGGCCGAATCGCCGACCAACAGCACCGGGATGCCTGCCTCGTCGAAGATGCGGGCGGTGGAGTAGTCGTAGGCCGTGAGCATGGCCCATTTATGGCCTTCGGCCTTCCACTTCTGCAGATGCAGGGTGCGGACCTTCGTCCGCGGAGCGGGCGGTTCGGCAGAGGTGCGTGGTTTGGCCTCGGCAGCCCCGTACACGGTCTGCTCAGACATCGTTGTCCCCCAATTGGGTGGGTCGGGTCGAATCCTCGAGGCCGAAATCGGTCCCCGGGTTCGCTGACGCCCCTCAGTCTGCCACTCTGTGCGCGAGATGTTAAAAGGCCTGTTGAGTGGATTTGCTCACACCCGGCGTCACCGGGCATAGCATTCCGACATGCAACGGCTCAGCGGGCTCGACGCCAGCTTCTTGTACCTCGAGACCGCGCAGCAGCCGCTGCATGTGTGTTCGATCCTCGAACTCGACACCTCGACGATGCCCGGCGGCTACACGTTCGACCGGTTCCGGGACGAGTTGAACATGCGGATCAAGGCGATGCCGGAGTTCCGCGACAAGCTGGCCGACACCCGGTTCAACCTCGACCATCCGGTGTGGGTGGAGGACAAGGACTTCGACGTCGACCGCCATCTGCATCGCATCGGCCTGCCCGCGCCCGGGGGCCCCCGCGAGCTCGCGGAGATCTGCGGACATATCGCGTCGCTGCCGCTCGACCGCACCCGCCCGCTGTGGGAGAAGTGGGTGATCGAGAACATCGACGGGACCAACCCGCAGGACGGCGGGCGTCTCGTGGTGATGACGAAGGTGCACCATGCAGGCGTCGACGGAGTCACCGGCGCGAGCATGATGTCGCAGCTGTGCAGCACCGAACCCGACGCGCCGCCACCGGATCCCGTCGACGGTTCCGGTGACGCGAGCTCACTGGAGATCGCGATCTCCGGTGCGGTCAAGTTCGCCACCCGACCGCTGAAGCTGGCCAGCGCGGTGCCCATGACCGTCTCCTCGGTGGTCGACACGGTCCGTCGCGCCCGCTCGGGCCTCTCGATGGCGCCGCCGTTCGCCGCCCCGAGGACGGTGTTCAACATGAACGTCACCGGGCACCGCAACGTCGCGTTCGCGCAACTGGATCTCGAGGACATCAAGACCGTCAAGAACCACTTCGGGGTCAAGGTCAACGACGTGGTGATGGCGCTGGTGTCCGGCGTGCTGCGCAAATACCTCGCCGACCGCGGCCAGCTGCCGGAGAACTCGCTCGTCGCGATGGTGCCGGTCTCCGTGCACGACAAGTCCGACCGGCCCGGGCGTAACCAGGTGTCGGGGATGTTCTCGCGGCTGGAGACCCACATCGAGGATCCAGCGGCCCGGCTGAAATCGATCGCCGAGGCGAATTCGGTTGCCAAACAACACAGTTCGGCGATCGGTGCGACCCTGTTGCAGGACTGGACACAGTTCGCCGCCCCGGCGGTATTCGGTGTCGCGATGCGCGTCTACGCCTCGAGCCGGCTCAGCGGTGCGCGGCCGGTGCACAACCTCGTCATCTCCAATGTTCCGGGCCCGCAGGTGCCGCTGTACTACCTGGGCTGCGAGGCCAAGGCGATGTATCCGCTCGGGCCGATCTTCCACGGGTCGGGTCTCAACATCACCGTGATGTCGCTGTCCGGGTCGCTGAACGTCGGCATCGTGTCCTGCCCGGAACTGCTGCCCGACCTGTGGGATATGGCCGACGACTTCTCCGCGGCCCTCGACGAGCTGTTGGCCGCCACGCGATAGCGCCCTAGCCAGCGGCGATGAGGGTTCATGGCAGCATGTTGAGCCATGAACGCCAAGATCGGGGTCTTCGCGACCACTGTGCTGCTCGCGGCCACCGGATGCAGCCAACTGGTCGACGGCCGCGCCGTCGTCGCGGTGCCGCCACCAGGCACCCCGATCGAATGGGCCAAATGCCAGACCGAACAGTCCGACGAGTCGCGGATTCCCGCCGACGCCGAGTGCGGCATGCTGTCGGTCCCGGTGGACTACGACGAGCCCGACGGAGACGTCGCCCGCATCGCGATGGTCCGGTTCAAGGCCACCGGCGACAAGATCGGCTCGCTGATCATCAACCCCGGAGGGCCGGGGGAGTCCGGTGTGGAGGCCGCCGCGAGCATCGTCGGCTCGCTGCCCGAGTCGGTGCGCCAACGCTTCGACCTCGTCGGCTTCGATCCTCGTGGCGTCGCGAACTCCACCCCCGCGCTGTGGTGCAACTCCGACGCCGACAACGACCGGCTGCGCGCCGAACCCCAGGTCGACTACTCGCCGGAGGGGGTTGCCGAGATCGAGAAGGAGACCAAGGAGTTCGTCCAGCGCTGCGAGGACAAGATGGGCAAGGAGTTCCTCGCCAACGTCGGGACCGTGAATGTGGCCAAGGATCTTGAGGCGATGCGCCAAGCGCTCGGTGACGAGAAACTGACCTACCTCGGCTACTCCTACGGCACCCGCATCGGCGCCACCTATGCCGAGAACTACCCGGACAAGGTGCGCGCGATGGTCCTCGACGGGGCGGTCGATCCCAACGCCGATCCCACCGAGGCCAACGTCCGCCAAGCCGCAGCCTTCCAGACCGCGTTCAACGACTACGCCGCCGATTGTGCGCAGAACCCCGCCTGCCCGCTGGGCACCGACCCTTCGAAAGCCAACGACGTCTACCACAGCCTGGTCGACCCGCTGGTGGAAAAGCCGCTGCGGACGCGGGATCCGCGGGGGCTGAGCTACTCCGACGCCATCGTCGGGACCATCCTGCCGCTGTACTCGCCGGACCTGTGGCGGCACCTGACGCAGGCGCTCAGCGAGATGGAGCGGGGCGCCGGTGACACCATGCTTGCGCTGGCCGATCTGTACATGGGCCGCGACGCGCAGGGTCATTACAACAACTCGACCGACGTACGGGTCGCGGTCAACTGCGTGGACAAGCCCGCCGTCACCGACCGCGCGAAGGTCGTCGAGGAGGACCGGCGGGTGCGCGAGGCGGCGCCGTTCATGAGCTATGGCGAGTTCACCGGGCACGCACCGTTGGGCACGTGCGCGTTCTGGCCCGTGCCGCCGACGAGCGAACCGCATGAACTCCAGGTGGAGGGGCTGCCACCGACGCTCGTGGTGTCGACGACCAACGATCCCGCGACGCCGTACCAGGCTGGTGTGGAGCTGGCCAAGCAACTCGGTGGGACTCTGGTGACGTTCCAGGGCACCCAGCACACTGTGGTGTTCCAGGGCAACAACTGCGTCGACGACATCGCGGCCAACTACCTCGTCGACCTGACGCTGCCGCCGACCGACACCACCTGCTCCTCGGACTGATCACCGGCGGGGCGTCTTCGGCTGGGCTGTGACCGCTACGGAATCTCCCAGTGGCCGGGGGCGCCGTCGAAGAACGGGTTCTCGAAACCCTGCACCGTCGGAAGCTTCCTCAGCTCATCCGGCGGGATTCCGTAGAAGGGGTTGCGCACCCCGTTGATGGTGGCCGATGCCCTCAGTTGTACCGCGCCGATCTGCTCGCCCGGCAGGCCGAAGTAGTCGTCGATCCCCGGAACGCCCGGCCAGGCGTCGGGCACGACCGACGCAGGGATCTCCCAGTGGCCCGGTGCCTCATCGAAGAACGGGTTTTCATACCCCTGGACCGTGCGCATCTTCTTGAGCTGTCCGGGTGGGATGTTGAAGAACGGATTCGGCACCCCGTTTATGGTTGCCGAGTTCATCAGCTGCCCAGGCGGAATGCGACCGCCCGGCAGGCCGAAGTAGGCGTCGACGTCGGGCAGGTTCGGCTCCAGCTTGGGCACGTCGACATCGACGACGGGAGCCGGAACAGGCGGCACGTCCACCTTGGGCAGCGGCGGCACCTCGACCGGCGGCACGTTCACGTCGACGTCCGGGACCCGCGGAGCCTCGACCCGTGGCACATTCACCTCGGGTGCCCTCGGTACCTCGACTCGCGGTACCTCGACCCCTGGCACGTCGACCTTGGGAACCGGCGGTGGGCCCGGAATGGGAGGCACCGGCGGGGACGGGAACTTCGGGTCGGCCTGCACGGTGCCCACACCCAACCCGAGTGCGGCGAAGCCCCCCACCGCCCCGACCAGGCTCATCGATATTGCGGTTTTCTTGAGATTCATGGTCGCTCCTCGCATCGGCTCAGCGGCGCGACCCCCCGAATGAACGCCGACTACCCGGGGGGTGTGCCGTCGAAACCCATGCGACGCCTCAGGATCGGCTCGCAGCGATCTGGGCGAGCAAATACTCCAGCCGATCGCGCTCGATGGCCGGCTGACTGCCCGCCGCGGCGCTGAGCATGAGCCCGCTGATGAACATCACCGTGAGCAGGGCCCGGTCGTCGACAGCGGAGGGGTCGGCCGCGTCCGGTTGTGATCGCTCCGCGAGCTCTCGGTGCAATCTGAGATAGGTCTGCGAATTGGTATGAAAGACAGCGGATATCGCCGAATCGCGGCTGGTCTGCAGGAGCAACTCGATTCGCGCGCGTGTCCGGGTGAGCCCGGTGCCGGTCAGCGACTTCATCACCACCTCGGCCAGCCTCGCGACGGCGGCCTGCCGGGATGTGTCGACGTGGGCTTCGGTGACCGAACGCAGGTCCGCAAGGTCGAGTTCGGCCACCCGCTCGGCGACGGCGTGGATCAGCGCGGTGCGGGTGCGGAAGTAGTACGAGGCGCTCCCATCGGGCACCCCCGCCCGGCGGTCGACTCGCGGATGACTGAGGCCCTTGGCGCCCAGCTCGGCGAGCAACTCGATGCCGGCGTCACACAATTCGCGGCGCCGTTGACGGCTGTCCGGCGCCCGACGCGCGGCCATCTCTACTTCGCAATCGGGCGGATCAGCACTTCTTGCGAGGTGCTGGCCACGGTGCGGCCCACCGCGTCACGGATGGTCCCGCGGATCAGCGCGCGATGTCCGGTGACGGCCACGGTGTCCTGGGTGTACAGATGCCACTCGTCGAAGCGGACGGGCCGGTGCAGCCACAGCGCGTGATCGAGGCTGACCGCCGCGATCGACGCGTAGTCGGCGGGGTGCGGGTGATTGCGCAACGCCATGTCCAGCAGCAGGTAGTCGCTCGCGTACGCCAGCATCGCGCTGTGCAGCGCGGGTTCGTCACCGACGGGACGGGGCAACCGCATCCAGTGCGACCGGGGCTCGGCCGTCTGCCTGCCACCCAGGAAGTTCGTCGGCTCCGCGATGCGCATCTCCACTGCCGGTGGAACGTCGACCCAGTTCTGCGCGTTCTTCCTCAGCCGCGCGGGGACCTGGTGCACCCAGTGCTGCAGCAGCGGCATCTCCTCCGGACCCGGGGTCTCGGGCTGCGGGCGCTCGAGTTCGGGTTCGGCGGCATTGGTGTGGAACGACGCAAGGGCGGTGAGCAGGGTGCGCTCACCTTGGGCGATGGTGACCCGACGCGTCGCCATCGATCGCCCGTCGCGCACGGCCTCGACGGCGATGTCGACCGGCGTGTCCGAGGCGCCGGTCTGGACGAAGTAGGCGTGCAGGGAATGCGGCGCGTGCCCGTCGACGGTGTGCGACGCGGCGTACAGGGCTTGTGCGAGCAGCTGGCCGCCGAAGATCCGGCCGAAGCGGTCCCGTTCGTTGGTCGCCCGAAAGCGGTTGTCGCCCAACGATGTCATTTCCAACGCCCGCTCGAGCGTGTCGAGGGACTCGAGCACGGCCTTCTCCAGTGCCGTTCCGCGCAGCGGACCGGACAGGTCGGTCAACGGGTCGATCTCATCAGTGGCCATCACGGGTGGATCCTGCCAGATGCTTGCCACCGCTGTCTCTAAGACTTTAGAGTCCGGGGGTGCCCCTTGGAATCCTCCGGCACTCGGTAGCCGTCGCGGGTCATGATGCGGACCGGATCGCTGCCGTCCCAGTCGGCGCATGTCTCAGAGATGGCACGCACCTGGTCGAGGAAGGCGGTTGGGGCCTCGACGACCTCGGTGTAAAACCCGAAGGCGGCCACGGTGTCGATGTAGGCGACGCGGAAACCGCCACCGGTGCTCTGGGCGGCAACCGGATAGCCCAGCGACGCGAAGTGTGCCGTCTTGGCATTGTAATCACTTGTGATCGTGGCTATTTGGTGAAACGAGCTCGTTCCGCCCCGGCTCCACTCGGAGTAGATGCTGGGTGTGTCGCAATGCTGCTGGATCAATTCGATCTGTACGGGGCCGGCTTGAGCCACCGCGACCTGAATCCGGACCGTGCGGATCTCACCCCCGTAGTCGGCCACCTGATCGGCGATGGGCAGCACGTGGAACGGTCCGACCCCGAACACGCGCGCCCAACTGGCGGCGGCCTCGAGGACGTCCTCGACGACGTGCCCGAGTTGAAAGAACCGAAAATCTCCTTCGGGCCAAGGCTGTTCGAACAGGTCCATGCGCACGATCATGGCATGACCGCGCAATGCTGAGCGGGGAACGCGTCCTCATCACGGGACCGGCCGGTCGCATCGCCTACGGCATCACAAAGACACTGGCTAGGGACAACGAGGTGTGGGGGATCGCTCGGTTCTCCGACCCGGCAGCGCGCGAGGAGGTCGAAGCCCTCGGTGTGACCACCCGCCGCGTCGATCTCGGCGACGGGGATTTTTCCCAGCTGCCAACCGATTTCACTTACCTGCTGCACATCGCCGCCGATTTCGGCGAAGACTATGAGCGAGGGTTACGCGTCAACGCCGAGGGAACCGGGCTGTTGCTGTCCCACTGCCGCGGTGTCAAGGCGGCGCTGGTGATGTCGACGGTCACCGTTTACAAACCTCACCCCGACCCGTGGCACCCATTCCGGGAGGACGATCCGATCGGCGATGCCGGATTGCCCAGTCCACAACCGTATTCGATCGTCAAGATCGCCGAAGAGGCCATCGCCAGATACTGTGCACGCGAGTTCGGCATACCCACAGTTATCGCCCGGATGGGCAGCGCGTACGGCGAGCGGGGCGGTCTGCCGCTGTGGCACCTGCAGGCCATCGCGGAGGGTCGGCCCGTCGTGGCTAGATGGGACCCGTTGCCGTACAGCCCGATCCACTACGACGACATCAACGCCCAGATCCCAGCGCTGCTGGACGCGGCGAGCGTTCCCGCCACCATCGTCAACTTCGCGGGCGACACTCCGGTGAGCGTCCAGCAGTGGTGCGCGTACTTCGGTGAACTTCTCGGCGTGTCGCCGCAGGTGGACATGCAGCCTGTGCCCGGTGCCTCGGTCGGTTCGGTCGGCGACCACACCAAGCGCACATCGATCACCGGACCCTGCACCGTGGACTGGCGAGAGGGCTTCCGCGCCATGGCCGCTCACCACTATCCGGACCGCATCGAGGCGTGACGCACATGCGCTATCCCGATCCGCAACAGTTGCTCGACGAAGCGGTCGCCGAATGCGGGCGCGCGGACTTCGGGCCCGGAGACTTCCGCGAAGGGCTGGCCATCCTGCTGGAAAGCCTGGAACGGGACGGCGATCTGGACCCGGGCACCGACGCCGCGGTCATCGGCGATTTGCGCCGCAGGCTGATCAACCGCCTCGAGGTCGAGGCTTATTACCGGGCACACCCCGAGGTCGAGGACGTCGTCATCGAGGGGCCCATCGACATCAACGGGTTGCCGCGCACGGGCACCACCGCCCTTGCCGACATGCTGTCGCTCGATCCACAGTTCCGGTGTCTGCGTGGCTGGGAGCAGTACCAACCCGTTCCGCCGCCGGTCGCCGGCGGCGAGGCCGACGACCCGCGCAGGCAGGCCTTCATCCGGATGCACGAGGACCGACCCGCCGCGCAGGCCGCCATGCACATCTTCGAGGTCGACGCCACCATGGAGGACACCGAGATCCTCGGGATGGCGTTCCACGGCCAGCAGATGACCTTGCCGGTGGCGGGTTACCGATCGTGGTGGCGGCGCGCGGATCTGAGCGAGACCTACGCCTACCACCGCAGGGTCGTGAAGCTGCTGGGGTCGACGTGCCCACCGCAGCTGTGGCTGTTCAAGGCGCCTCACCACAAATTCCACCTGGAGGCGCTCGCCGAGGCCTACCCGAACATGCGGTTCGTGATGACACACCGCGACCCGGCCAAGGTCGTGCCGTCCTACACCAGCCTGGTGTCCACCATCTTCCCGCCCGCGGCGGGCGAACGGGACCTGTGTGCACTCGGCCGCGAGGTGTGCGATCACCTGCGTGAGGGCATGGAGCGCGCCATCGTCGAACGCGCACGCATCGGTGAGGACCGCTTCCTCGACGTACATCATCGTGAGCTGGTCTCCGATCCAAGGGGCACCGTGCGCCGTGTCTACGACTGGCTGGGTCTGGAGTTGAAACCCGATGTTGCACAGGCGATTTTCGTCTGGCAGGACGCCAACGCCGTGGGCGCCAAGGGAACGCATAGGTACACCGCCGAGCAGTTCGGCCTCTCGGCCGACGAGATCCGATCCGACTACGACTTCTACATCCGGCATTTCGAGGTCACGGTGGAGGGCTGACACGATGACCGCATTACCCCGCTGGGACACCCAGATGGAGGCGCTCAAAGGCGTCGCCGACCACCTGCTGGCGACGTGGCGGCCCGACGGCGCCTCCGAAGCCGAAGTGCAGGACATGAACAAGCTCGCCCTGTCGATTCTCGCGTGCGGCTACCTCTGCCACGTCTACACCGACTCGCGGCGGCCGGTGTTCATGCCGCTGTGGAACTACGCGTGCAATCAGGGCGGGCCCAACCCGGACTACGTGTACCTGAGCGCTGAGGTCGACGGGTCGGGCGTCTACGAACTCGTCGGTCGTCGCGGCACAGTGCGGTTCGTCGAGATCACCCAGCAGGCACCCGGAATGATGAAGAGTCTCAAGGGCGTCGAGCGGCAGATGAAGTTCCGGGCCATCACCCACGACCTGGATGACCTGACGATCGCCGAGGACGGTTCCTTCCGCGTGATCATGTCCGCCGAACGTCCCGACTCCTACGACGGCGACTGGTGGCCGCTCAACCCCGAGGTCGGCAAGCTGCTCATGCGCAAATGCGCCTGCGACTGGAACGCAGAGATCGACGCCCAGGTCGCGATCAACCGCCTCGACGACGCAGGTGAGGACATGTCGCCTGCGGAGATCGCGCGACGGTTCTCGGAACTGGGCGACTGGATCAAGGGCATGATCGACTTCGACATGGAGCTGGTCCGGTACTACCGGGAGCACCACGGTTTCAACGTGCTTTTGCGGTCGCAGTGGATCCAGCAGGGTGGTGGCCTGGCCACCAAGCAGGCCTACTACGACGGCATCCATCAGATTGCCGACGACGAGGCGTTGATCGTCGAGTTCCCCGTGCCGGCGAACTGCTACTACTGGCAGATCCTGGTGGCCGACGACCGGTTCTCGACGGTGGACTGGGTGAACCGGCAATCCAGCCTCAACGATATTCAGGCGCGGATCGACCCCGACGGCTGGTGTCGCGGCGTGGTGTCCAAGCGCGATCCCGGCGTGTACAACTGGCTCGACAAGGCCGACTGGCCGTGGGGGATCCTGCAGGCACGGTTCTACAAGGCCGAGGAGTTCCCCGACGTCACGGTCACGAAGGTGCCGGTCGCCGACGTGCTCGACCATCTCCCGGAGGGCACACAGGTGCTCACCCCAGATGAGCGCCGAACCCAGCTGCGGCACCGTCGAACGGGTGCGCAGATGCGCCGGATCTGGTGATCAGCCCATCGATTGCAGCCGCCGTGTAACACCGATTTAACAGCCGGTGCCTACGCTGCGATCATGGATCGGCAGAAGGAATTCGTGCTGCGCACGCTGGAGGAACGCGACATCCGCTTCGTCCGGCTGTGGTTCACCGACGTGCTCGGATACCTCAAGTCGGTCGCGATCGCCCCGGCTGAACTCGAGGGCGCCTTTGAAGAGGGGATCGGATTCGACGGCTCGTCGATCGAGGGCTTCGCCCGGGTCTCGGAAGCCGATATGGTGGCCCGCCCCGATCCGTCCACCTTTCAGGTGCTGCCGTGGGCCGACGGTTCGGGCCGTCATCATTCGGCGCGGATGTTCTGCGACATCACCATGCCCGACGGCTCCCCGTCATGGGCGGACTCGCGCCACGTGCTGCGCAGGCAGTTGGCCAAGGCCAGCGATCTCGGGTTCTCCTGCTACGTCCACCCGGAGATCGAGTTCTTCCTGCTCAAGCCCGGCGAGGACGACGGCACCCCGCCCGTGCCCGCCGACAACGGCGGTTACTTCGACCAGGCCGTGCACGATTCGGCGCCCAACTTCCGCAGGCACGCCATCGACGCGCTCGAGCAGATGGGCATCTCGGTCGAGTTCAGCCACCACGAAGGCGCGCCCGGCCAGCAGGAGATCGACCTGCGCTACGCCGACGCCCTGTCGATGGCAGACAACGTGATGACGTTCCGCTACGTCGTCAAGGAGGTTGCGCTCGGGGACGGGGTCCGGGCGTCGTTCATGCCCAAGCCGTTCGCCGAACATCCTGGTTCGGCCATGCACACGCACATGAGCCTGTTCGAGGGCGACACCAACGCGTTCCACAGCCCCGATGACCCGCTGCAGCTCTCCGACGTTGCCAAGTCGTTCATCGCCGGGATCCTCGAGCACGCCAAGGAGATCAGTGCCGTCACGAACCAGTGGGTGAACTCCTACAAGCGCCTGGTGCACGGCGGTGAGGCGCCGACGGCGGCGTCCTGGGGTGCGGCAAACCGATCGGCGCTGGTGCGGGTGCCGATGTACACCCCGCGCAAGGCGTCGTCGCGGCGCGTGGAGGTGCGCAGCCCCGACTCGGCGTGCAACCCGTACCTGACGTTCGCGGTGCTTCTGGCCGCGGGCCTGCGCGGTATCGAGAAGAACTACGTGCTGCCTGCCGAGGCCGAGGACAACGTGTGGACGCTGACCCCCGAAGAGCGCAGCGCGATGGGATACAAGGAGCTTCCCGGCAGCCTCGGCGCCGCGCTCGAGCAGATGGAGAACTCCGAACTTGTCGCGGAGGCCTTGGGCGAGCACGTCTTCGACTACTTCCTGCGCAACAAGCGCGCGGAGTGGGAGAACTACCGCAGCCACGTCACACCGTTCGAGCTGAAGGCCTACCTGTCTCTGTAGGTGATTAGCCGACATAGGTGCTGCGCTACCTTTTAGGCGTGGCCAAACCAGCGACGCAGCGTCCGAAGCTGCCGAGCGCAGGCCGGTTGGGACTCGTCGAACCCACCGCGCCCGCGGAACTCGACCTGTTGGGTTGGAACACTGACGCGCACGTCGAGCTTCTGTGGTCGTTGTCGCGCGCCCCCGACGCCGACACCGCGCTGCGCACGATGGTCCGGTTGGCCGAGGCGTTGGGCGATGGCTGGGACGAACTCAACCGCGCTCTGCTCACCGACAAAAGCCTGCGGGGCCGGCTGTTCAGCCTGCTGGGTTCCTCGTTGGCCCTCGGTGACCACCTCATCGCGACTCCGGAGAATTGGCGGTTGCTCGCCGGTGACGTCGCCCTGCCGACCCGTGACGCGCTGCGCGAGATGTTCGTCGCGCTGGCCGACGAGGCGTCCGACACGTCTACCGCGCTGCAGCCGCTGCGCAAGCTCTACCGCGACCGGGTGCTGGTGCTGGCCAGCCTGGACCTGGCACCGACGGTGGAGAACGAACCGGTCCTGCCCTTCCCGACCGTCGGCGAGCACCTGTCGGACCTCGCCGACGCGGCACTGGCCGCCGCGCTGCACCTCGCGATCAAGACGACCGGGGGCGAGTCACCGCCCCGGATCGCGGTCATCGCGATGGGCAAATGCGGTGCGCGCGAACTGAACTACGTCAGCGACGTCGACGTCATCTTCGTCGCCGAGCCCGCCGACGCGTTGGCGACCCGGGTGGCCGGCGAGCTGATGCGGTTCGCGGCCGACGCGTTCTTCGAAGTCGACGCGGCGCTGCGGCCCGAAGGCAAACACGGCCAGCTGGTGCGCACGCTGGACTCGCACGTCGCCTACTACGAGCGCTGGGCCAAGACGTGGGAGTTCCAGGCCTTGCTGAAGGCGCGGCCGGCCGCGGGCGACCCCGAACTCGGTCAGGCCTACGTCGACGCCCTGATGCCGATGGTGTGGACGGCCAGCGAGCGCGAGGACTTCGTCCCCGAAGTGCAGGCGATGCGCAGGCGGGTCGAGGAGCTCGTGCCCGCCGGGCAACGCTCGCGGGAGATCAAATTGGGCACCGGCGGGCTGCGCGACGTCGAATTCGCCGTGCAGCTCCTGCAATTGGTGCACGGCCGCAACGACGAGCGGCTGCACGTCGCGTCGACGGTGGCCGCGCTGGCCGCACTCGGTGAACGCGGATACGTCGGGCGCGACGACGCCGCCAACCTGACCGCGTCGTATGAATTCCTGCGCACACTCGAGCACCGGCTACAGCTGCAGCGGATGGTGCGCACCCACCTGCTTCCCGACGAGGACGACGACGAGTCGCTGCGCTGGCTGGCCAGGGCCGCGCACGTGCGGCCCGACGGCACGCGCGATGCGCTTGGCGTGTTGCGCGAAGAGCTCAAGCGCCAGAGCCTGCGGGTGTCGCGGTTGCATGAAAAGCTGTTCTATCAACCGCTTCTGGAGTCCGTCGGGCAACCGGCAGTGAGCATCTCGGACGGTATGACGCAGGCGGCCGCCGAACGGCAGCTGGCGGCACTGGGGTACGAAGGCCCGCAGAGCGCATTGACGCACCTGGCCGCCCTCACCGGGAGCAGCGCGCGGCGTGGCCGCGTGCAGCAGGTCTTGTTGCCGACGCTGCTCAATTGGCTGTCGGACACCCCCGACCCCGATGCGGGGCTGCTGTCCTACCGCCGCATCAGCGATGCGCTGTCCGAACAGCGGTGGTTCCTGGCGACGCTGCGCGACGAGGGCGCCGTCGCCAAACGCCTCATGCAGGTGCTCGGCACGTCGGCCTACGTTCCGGAATTGCTCATGCGGGCCCCGGAAGTCATCCAGTCCTACGCCGACGGCCCCAACGGGCCCAAACTGCTCGACGCCGAACCCGACGCGGTGGCGCGGGCGCTTGTCGCCTCGGCCGCAAGGTATTCCGAGCCGCAGCGGGCGATCGCGGCGGCGCGCACGTTGCGTCGACGCGAGCTGGCGCGGATCGCCTCCGCCGACCTGCTGGGCATGCTCGAAGTCACCGAGGTGTGTCGGGCGCTGTCGTCGGTGTGGGTCGCGGTGCTGCAGGCGGCGCTGGAAACCGTGATCCGCGCCCAAACGTCGGACCGGGGGCCGCTGGCCAAGCTCGCGGTGATCGGCATGGGCCGCCTCGGCGGGGGCGAACTGGGCTACGGTTCGGACGCCGACGTGCTCTTCGTGTGCGAACCCGAAGCCGGAGTTGACGAATCGGCCGCGGTGAAGTGGGCGGTGACGGTCGCCGAACAGGTGAGGTCTCTGCTCGGGACACCGAGTTCGGATCCGCCGCTGGAGGTCGACGCGAACCTGCGGCCGGAGGGTCGCAACGGTCCGCTGGTGCGCACCCTGTCTTCGTATCAGGCCTACTACGAGCGCTACGCCCAGACGTGGGAGGTGCAGGCGCTGCTGCGGGCCCACCGCGTCGCTGGCGATCTGGACCTGGGGGAGCGGTTCCTGTTGATGATCGACAAGATCCGGTACCCACCCGGCGGGGTGTCGGCCGAAGCGGTACAGGAGATCCGGCGGATCAAGGCTCGGGTGGACGCCGAACGGCTGCCGCGGGGAGCCGATCCGAATACGCACACCAAACTCGGGCGCGGAGGCCTCACCGACATCGAGTGGACGGTGCAGCTGCTGCAGTTGCGATACGCGCACAAGGTGTCCGCGCTGCACAATACGTCGACGCTGCAGTCGCTGAACGCGATCGGCGCCGCCGAGCTGATCGCCGAGGGCGATGTCGAACTGCTGCGTCAGGCCTGGCTGACCGCGACGGCGGCACGTAACGCGTTGGTTCTGGTGCGCGGCAAGCCGACCGACCAATTACCCGGGCCGGGACGCCAGCTCAACGCCGTTGCGGTGGCCGCCGGCTGGGACAGTGACGACGGGGGCGAGTTCCTCGACAATTACCTGCGGGTGACAAGGCGGGCAAAAGCCGTCGTGCGCAAGGTCTTCGGTGGCGAGGCATAGTGGATAGGCACAGCCGATGAGCATGGATTTCGGGTTCGACGTGATCACCGACGAGGAGTACGAGCGCCAGCGCGCGCTGTACGGTCCGCTGACCGAGGCGGTGCGCCGACTGATCTGTGCGAGCCTGCACACCGAGATCGACGAGACCGCCGTCGCGGACGCGCAGGCCAAGATCGAGGCCGTCACACGGATTCTCGAGAGCACACAGCGCCCGGTGTCCTCAACCCTGCGGCACGAGGTCACCGGCCGTCCGCTGGCGTGGGCGAATCCCGCTGTGGGACTGCGTAATGCGATCGCACCGCCGATGGTCATCCACCACGAACGGGATGGTCGCTGCTGGAGTGAGTTCACGCTGAGCGGTGCCTACGAGGGGCCGCCGGGGTGGGTGCACGGCGGCATCTGCGCGTTGGTGCTCGACCATCTACTGGGCGAGGCCGCCAGTGACGGCCTTACCCAGCCGAAGTTCACCGGCACCATCTCGCTGCGTTATCTGCGCGGCACACCGCTGGGACCGCTGCGTGCAGAGGCGTTCGTGGAACGGTCCGAGGGGGTCAAGACGTTCGCCCGCGGATATCTGCTCGACGCACAGGGGCCCACGGTGGAAGCTGAGGGTGTGTTCATCCAGCCGGCGTGGGCGAGGGACGCCGGATGAAGTTCTATGTCAGCCTGGCGTTCCTCGACACCGCAGAGGCCGTCGAGATCGCCAAGGCCGCAGACGATCTCGGCTACGAAGGCCTCGGTATCCCGGATCACGTCGTCAACCTCGAGACGTTGGAGACCCCGTACCCTTACACCAAGGACGGCAGCAGGCGCTGGGAGGCGTTCACCGACTGGCCCGATCCGTGGGTGCTGATCGGCGGACTGGCCCTCGTCACATCACGGTCGCGGTTCGTCACCACGGTGTATCTGCCCGCGATGCGCGACCCGTACTCGGCGGCGAAGGCGATTGGCACGGCGGCCGTATTGGCCGGTGGCCGACTCGAACTCGGCATCGGCGTGGGCTGGTGCGAGGAGGAGTTCACGCTGATGGGCCAGCAGTTCGCGCGTCGCGGCAAACGCACCGACGAGATGCTCGAGCTGATGAAGGAACTCTGGAAACCGGGCTGGACGGAGTTCGACGGCGAGTTCTACACAACGCCGAAGCTGGAGATGGAGCCGACACCGCCGCCGATCCCGGTGTACGTCGGCGGGCTCTCCGATATCGCACTTCGCCGCGCGGCGCGCCACGACGGCTGGATCGGCGACCTGATCACCACCGACCGTGCCCTCGAACGCGTCGCCACGCTGCGCGACCTACGCGCCGAAAAGGGTTTGACCATGGACGGTTTCGAGGTGCTGACCCCGCTGACCGACGCGTTCACCCCCGATCATTTCGACCGTGCGGAAGCAGGCGGCATCACCGGCATCATCACCATGCCGTGGATGTTCTACGCCGGCCCGGCAGCCTCGTTGGCCGAGAAGATCGATGGGATGAAGCGGTTCCGCAAGGACCTTCGGCTCGACAGCTAGCCCCAGCGAGCGATCACGTCGCCCACCGGTTGGCCCGCGGCCAGCGCCGCCATCACCAGCACCCTGGCCTGACTGGGCCGAAGGGTCGGCACCATCACCGCTCCCGCCTTGACCATGTCGTCGCCGGGTCCGTACGCGGCTTCGACCGGACCGGTCGGAACGCGCGTCGAGATCGCGAATGCGACGCCGGCAGGCGCATGCCGACGCACCGCGTCCACCACACCCTCGCCGGCGTTCCCGGAACCCAACGCCTCCACCACGATTCCCCGCGCACCCGATGCGACGGCGGCGTCGATCGGTCCCGGCCCGTCGCCCGGATAGGCCGCGACGATGTCGACGCGCGGCGCGTTGGCCGCCGAAACCTCGGCGATGAACGGGCGTCGCGCCGGCTGGGTCAGGGTGAACGTGTCGCCGCCGACCGTGCCGATCGGTGCGCCGGCGAACGCGGACAGCATCGCGGTATCCATCTTGCGGGTGCCCAGTGCCTGAAACACGGTGCCGTCGAACGCGATCAACACACCCTGCTCGCGAGCGGCCGGACTGGCCGCGACGGTCAGTGCGTCCCGCAGGTTCTTGGGCCCGTCGGCGTCGGGGGCGTCGGAGGACCGCTGTGCACCGGTCAACACGATCGGCGGGCCACCGCGGTACGTGACGTCCAGCCACATCGCGGTGTCCTCCATGGTGTCGGTGCCGTGCGTGATGACCACGCCGTCCGCGCCGTTGGAAACCGCGTCCTTGGCGGCACCGCCGATCGCGTCCCAATCCGCGGGGGTCAGCTGCGAGCTGTCCTTCTGCATCAGATCGACGATCTCGACGTCCAGACCGGCGGCGAGTTCCTCACCGCCGACGGTCGGCCGCCGCACACCGCTGGGATCGGTGCTCGTCGAGATCGTGCCGCCGGTGGTGATCACGACCAGGCGGGCGTTCTGGGCACCGGCGGGCGATGCCGCCGGGCCGAGCATGCTCGTCACCGTCGCGACCGCTACCGCGGCCGCCAGAAGTCCTCTGCGCATCCGCGCGTCACCGCCGAAAACGGCTCAGCAGGCCGCGACGGCGAACCGGCGCAGCAGTTGCGGCCGGCCCCGCAGTGGCGGCCGGTGCGGCGGTGCCGGTGACCACGCGTCCGGGCGCCGCGCCACCGACTCGGGTGCGGCGGCGGGCGTCGGCCGACCAGGCACCTGGACCCAAGCCTGCGATGGCGAGAAACCCGAAGCAGTACAAAAGCACGGCCTCGCCGCCGTTCTCGAACGGCCAGAAGCTGGCAGGAGGACCCTCGAGCGGCGGCCAGTGCATCCAGAAGTACGCCACCGCCATCTCACCGGACGCGATGAAAGCCGCTATGCGCGTGAACAGTCCGACGGTGATCAGCAGCCCCGCCACGAGTTCGATCATCCCAGCCCACCACAGTGGCCAGGTGCCGACGGGGATGGCTTCACCGATCGGCCAACCGAAGATCTTCATAGTGCCATGCAGAAAGAACATCAGCCCGGCGATAATCCGGAAGAGGCTGAGAAGCGGCGACGAGTAGCTGGAAAGGCGTGCGTCGAAGGTCGTCATGCGCGTTTACCCTACGCGCAGACGCACTTCGGGCCGGGCGATTTGACTCGCCCGGCCCGAAGTGTCGACTGATGTTTACCCGGCTCGGTTACACGTCGAAGTACGACGAGTACGAACTCGAGGAGTCCAGCCCACCATGCCGGCCACGCCCCGACTTCGATCGGCATCGGCGCGGCGATCGGCCAGTCGAACAGCTTCTGCGAGCCGTGCAGCGTGAACAGCAGACCGAAGATGATGCGGGATGCTCAGGAACGGTGCGGAGTAACCGGCGAGGCGTGCGTCCAGATTGGTCGTCATGTGATTCAACCCTACGCGCCGGCGGACAGGATTTTCACAGCTGAATGCCCAAAGGGCCGGCGGCGCAATCGCCACCGGCTCTTTGGTCAGAGCTCTTCACACGTCGTAATAGTGCGCGGTCTCCTATGACTGGCTGATGCCCGGTGAAGTAGACGACGATGGCCATTGCCCCGGAACCGAGTGACGCCCGATTCGCGTGAACAATCCTACTAGCACCAGTAGACGGACCACCAGTTCGATGACGCCCGCATACCAGTTCGGCCAGGGGGCCGTCGGGGATGGGTCCCGAACCCAGGGGATGAGTGAATGTCGAGGCGGAAGTCCAGGGTCGGCATCATCAGCCGACAAGGCGGCGCGCGGCGCTTTTCTTGAGATGGTCGACGACCCGACATCGGCCAAAGTCCTGCCGTCCGGGCCGACGTCGGATTCGCGTGAGATTACTACGTGTGAAACGAGACCCGGTGGTAGCAGATAAGGGTCATAGCTCGTTGGAGGGGCGCTAGCGTTGTCCAATAGTTCCAATAGTGACGATTGGCATTGCGGCGAATCACGATCGCACGGCAATTCTTGAAAATTCTTGTAAAGTGCCTCCGGCGACGTTTCTGGCGTCATGCGATGACGAGGAGAACTCAACTGCCCACGATTCCGGCCCTGGGTGCCCGATTGCTCGGACGGCTCGCAGCGCTCACCGCGGTCATTGCAATTCCCATCTGTTCGGCGCCAGTGGTCAACGCCCAGCCACCACCGGCCCCTGATCCCGGCGCTGCCCTCACTCTGCCGCTGAACGATTTGGGTGAGGATGGCACGCTGGTGTTCTACGGGACCACGGCCACCCTCCCCTTGTACATCCCCGTGCCAGCGGGCTTATACCCGACATCGCTGAATGTCACCGTCGATCTTCCGTTCAATATGAGGTCCGGAACCTTGACCGTTACGCAGGATGACCGTCTCATCGGACAGATCGGGTTGCCACCGACAGACCTTGCCCCGCTCGTCATTCCCCTTAATGGTGTCCAGATTGTCGACGAGTCTGCATCTGTGAACCTGACACTGACCGCGCTCGCCGAAGACGGATACTGTCTAGATACAGAGAACCCGGTCAGATTCGTCAATGGTTCGGTCAGTTACGCCGGAGAGGCATTCGCCCCGACCACGGTCGCCGACTTTCTTCCGCCCCTGTTGCGCACCCTGACAATCGGGGTGCCTGCTACGCCATCAGAAGACGAATCTGAAGCGGCGGTGCAGCTCGCAGCCACCCTGTCGGCACGCTATCGGAGCCAGAACCCGCAGGTAGTCCTCGTGCCGCTGGCCGACGACGCGACCATTCCCGGCAGCCCCTCGCTACCATTTGAACGCCGAATCATCATCAAAGAAGGTCCGGACGAAGGTGTTGCCTTAGTAGGTGCGGGACCGCCTGACCTACTCATCTCCGGGCCGGCGGACAAGCTCACCAATAACGCCCGGCTGCTTACCCGCGGCTCTGTGAAAATGGCGCTGAGTACGAAGGTGATTCCGGGCGATCTACCGTCCGTTATTCCCCCACTGCCAGGCAACCTCGCGACGCTGACCGAGTTGGGCGCGTCGAAACTTTCTGCAGTGGGTGTGGCTCCGAAGGTGAGCATCGGATTGGACCAGACCCGGTTCGGTCATCCCACGCAGGGGATCCGGGTGCATTTGTTGGGGACGTACACGCCGGTTCCAGCCGCCTTGGGTTCACAGATGACGGCCTCCGTCGGAGGAGAAATCGTCGGATCCTGGCCGACTGAATCAAACGGTGTAATCGATCAGTGGGTGGAGGTTCCCGACCGCCTCGTGCAGCGTTTCACCAACCTGGACGTGAGAGTCGAGACCAGTGGCGAAACCGGATACTGTGGCGATTTCAGAGCGATTAGGCTGGAGATCAGTGGCAACACCGTGGTGGAGAGCGCTCCAGCCCAGCCGCCGATCCCGCTCGGTTTTCAATCCCTGCCACAGGCTTTGATGCCACGAATGCTGGTCGGCATCGGTGCGAACAGGTTCGCCGACACTGCCCGCGCGACGCAAATTGCGGTGGGACTCCAGCGGCTCAGCGCGGTGCCGCTCTCGTTTGACGTGTCATCTCTTGAGCAGGCGATGAACAGCGACGATCCGGCTGTCCTCATCAGTGCGGACGGCTGGACAGAGTCGTCGATTTCGCTGCCGGTGAGCGCCGAGGACGGGCGCCTGAAACTGATGGGTGCGATTGATGGTGGCGAGAATACGGCGGACACGACTTTCAGCCTCGACCCAGGGATTCAGTTCGGATCCCTGCAAACAGTGTTCGACGGCCAACGCTCCCTGCTGATAGCGACGTCCAATGGCGCGGCCGCGCAACTCGACGAGTTGCTGAGGTGGCTGGCCAGCGACCCCACGCGGTGGTCGAGCCTGCGTGGAAATGCGCTGGTCGCTGTTGCCGGCCGAGAGCCGGAGATAGTTCCAGATAGCGGAGCTTTCAGTGTCTACGGGCCATCGATGTCGCCGACGGCGCAGGAGTCCTCTGGCAGTTCCGATGGCATCTCGCCGTGGTGGGCTTTGGTCGGGGTCGGCGGAGCGGTCGCGGTCGGCATCGTTGCATTCTGGATGGGCGGTCGAAGGTCGCGGTCGGGCAGCGGCCAGCCGGCGGGCGATGATGACGTGCAGTCCTGACGAGGAAACCCTATGGCACGGTAATCGAGGCCACGTTGACAGCATGCTCAACTCAGCGAGCCTGACGCGCCGGTCGCCGGACCGGTCGTTGAGTGCTGGTTATTCGTGATGCGCCTGTCCGACGCTAAGGATTCGGACGGCGACGACGAATCCGCCGCTGCGCCGAGCCTGACTGGGCGCAGCGTGCGTGGTTTCCTTTGGGCCCTGCTCAGCTTCGGCAGCGGCAAGGCGATCACCTTTGGTAGCACGCTTGTACTGGCTAGGGTGCTGACGCCCGAGGCGTTCGGTGTCATCGCGGCTGGATTGGCTTACATCGCATACCTGCAGGTGTTGGCGGATCTTGGTGTTGGCGCCTCGGTAATCTACGAGCAGGGCGAAGGTATCGGACGCCGCGTCCAAGTCGCCTGGACGTTGAACGTCGTGCTTGCCGTTGTCTTCGGTGTCGTCGGGGTGATCTTTGCCCCGTTTCTTGCAAACTTTTTCGGAGTCTCCGATCAAGCGAACGTATTCAGACTGCTGTCACTATCGGTGATAGTCACAGCGTGTGCCCTGGTGCCGACAAAGGTGCTCGAGCGGAACCTGGATTTCCGACGTCGCATCTGGATAGAGCTGGTGCCAGCCGCGGTGCGCGCCGCCGTTTCCATTTTGCTCGCGGTGGCTGGCTTCGACGTTTGGGCACTCGCAGTCGGCTACGTCGCAGGTGAGATCGTTCGCGTACCCGTGGCGTGGGGCCTGCTTCGCTTCCTGCCCAGATTCGTATTCGACCTTCCAATCCTGAAGTCGATCCTGGCGTATTCGCTCAACATGTTCGGTGTCGCTATCGTCTACGCGCTCGCAGGCTACGGTGACTACTTCGTCGTTCTGGGCGCGCTGGGCGCAACCGCGCTCGGCTTTTACACAATCGCCTACAAAGTGCCACAGTTGTTGCTCGACAATGTGTATTGGGTATTTTCCTCCGTCGTGTTTCCAGCATATTCAGCCGCTCGAGCCGTTGACGCCGCAACATTGCGGTCGGCCGTCGTACGTTCGCTGCGGGTGATCACATTGTGGGGATTTTCGATTGGAACTTTGATTGCCCTGTCTGCCGAAAACATAATAGTGGTTGTCTTCGGCGAGAATTGGCTACCTGCGGCTGCACCGATGGTTCTCGTAGGCATCGCCCTAGGTTTGGGCTCGGTGCGATATGGTGTGTCGGATGTATTTCCGGCACTAGGCAGCCCGCGCACACTGCTGTTCGTGCTTGTTCCCGAGACAGCTTTGATTTTGTCGGCAATGGTTGCGGTGTCAAGCCGCGGCCTTACCTACATAGCGGGAGTTCTCGTCGTTAGCGAATTCTTTTTCGGCACGCTTCTGACGATTCTCGCTGCACGCTTGGTCGGCCTGACGCTCGGGCCGGTGATTCGGGCGCTCCGGCCCGGGTTCATCGCCGCGCTAGGAATCGTTGCACTGGGAGTTTGGCCGAACATTTTTCTGCCGCCCGGCTTATTGAGTCTGGCCTTGACCGCCTGTGCGGGCGTTCTCGGGGCATCCATCATGATGTCGCTTTTCGCGCGCGAGACAATCAGAGAACTTGGCGCGATTGTGAAAAAGGCGGTTTCCGGGCAGCGGAAGGCTGGCGCATAGATGGACGGCACGGCGCCTACGTGGCTTCGCGATTGCGAGGATCAGTATTTGAATTCGGTGACGGCCCATGATGGGGAGGAGAAGACGAGGCTAATTGGCAAATTCAGTTGGTTCTCGTGCCCGCATCTGACAGCTTGACAGATGGGCCCCTTGGCAAGTCGACTTGATAGATGGGATTCAACCAAGTGAAACAGATCGCAAAGCGTCTCCTCGATAAATCTCCGCGAGCTGTTAAAGACTCCGGCAAGAAGATATTTCGTGGGCTTGTCTCACCCTATGCGAGAGTACGCCTGTCAGTTGGTGTGCAGCCATTAAGTTTTTGGTGGGGGCGAGATCGTGGCCAGGAAATTGCCCGGTACTACCTTGAGGAGCTTTTTCTTCCCGAGTTCTCCGAAGATATCCGGGGCAATTGTCTCGAGTTTTCCGCAAATGACTATACGTCTAGGTTTGGCGAAGATTCTCGGATCACGAAAATTGACATACTGAACCTTGAGGCGGGTAATCCACATACCACGATACAAGCCGATCTTACAACGGCAAACGACATCCCCAGCGACCAATTCGACTGCATAATCTGCACTCACGTGCTGCACGTTATCCCTGGCTTCGAGAAGGCGATTGCAGAGCTGCACCGCATTCTCCGACCGGGTGGGGTCGTGCTGATTGCAGTGCCGCAGGTGAGCATGTGCTGTCCGGAGTACGGCGAACTATTTCGCTTCACGCAGGAGGGACTTCGGTTCGCACTTGCCGGCGCTTTCGAAGACGAGAACATCGTTACCCGGGCCTACGGGAACTCGCTGACTGCTGCAGGTGAGATTCGAGGCCTCGCGGCCCACGAGTTCACAAGACGACAGTTGAATCATCACGACCCACGCTTCGCAGTGGAAGTGTGCGCGCGGGCAGTGAAGCGCTGAGCACTCGGTGCGTAGGTGATTTCGTTATTTCGGCGCTCCGGTGGACCGGACTACCAGGATTCGACGGTCGGCACGATGGACTTGCGCGTCACACCGTTACCAGATCCCCGGTTGGCGATCGGCCGGACGGGGTGTACTTTGGCCGCCTTGCCAACATGCGGGACAGTGCCAGCCCAGCCACCAGTACGGTGCTGGCGCCGACGGCGCCGGCCACTACCGGAGCGAATGGCGCTCGCTTCTGGGAAGGGACGATCTGCATGCCACCGACCGTCCGCAAAGAGTATTGCTGGTAACCGATTGAGGCATTCAACGCTGATCCGGCATGTGCGGCGGCGAGTTGGATCTCGTCGCGGGCGGCACTCGCTGTGTCTGCGGTAGTGGTGAGCTTCAGCACTCCCCGCACCGGGTCGGCGGTGACGCTGACCGGCGAGGTTGTGTCCTGCAATATGGTCGCGAATGTGGGCAGAAGCTCGATCCGAGAGCGGATGTCCAGCGCATAGGCGTACCAGCCGTCGATAGGCCCTTCCGGGACCAACGTCGCCCGTTGGGTCGCGGTGACGCTCGGAGAGCTGCTCACCGATAGGCACAGCCAGAATGCGAAGCATCCGAGTATCCCCGCCAGTAGCCAGACAGCGACACCACGCAGGAATCGGGGCATCACATCAACCGACAACGGCAACGCCGGCGCAAGTCCTGCCGCTAGGGCCAGCACCACTCCGAAGGCGCGGAAATACGCCATGTGCAACGCGATGCTGGCTACTGAATATGCGATGATCGCCGCGCACACCGCCGCGGCCAGCACCCGGTCGCTCGAGGCGGGCTGTGCGATGATCCGCAGTACCACCACGGTCAGAAATCCCAGGATGAGCACCGCCAAGCCAAGTAACCCGAAAACGCCGGACTCGCCGGCAAATTCGGCGTACAAGTTGTGCGGGGCGCCGGCCGAACCCCGGGTAGCGGTGGACACCCGCCCGGCGTAATTGATCGTCTCACTGACGAATGAGCCGGGACCAAATCCGAAATACGGGCGGTCCTCGAACATCTTCCAAGCCATCTCGACGGCCGAGACTCGGTTCAGCGTCGAAGAGTCGATGCTGTAATTTTCCTGGGCCTGCGAAAGGTCAACGACTGTCTGCACCAGCCGATCTCCGATGCCCGGCACCGCGAAAGCCAGTAGGGCCAGCGGCAGCACCGCCATGCCGCGCCGTCGAACCGATCGCTCGCAGGCGAGAAACCACACGGCCATCGCGATGCCGGCGGTCGCGTACGTCCCGCGGGACTGGGTCAGATAGATTCCAGCGAAAAGGGCTGCGAGCACCGGCATCCACATCGCCACTGCGTACCGCCGCCCGGAGCGCAGCGCCCTGGTCAGTAGAGCAGCCGCCAGGGGTAATGCCATGACCAGGTAACGACCCCAGAAGTTCGAGTCCGGCAACGGACCACCGTAGCGCAGCGTAGCGAAACTCTGGTCCGCTGCCGTCACAGCAGCCACGTCGGCGAAACCGCCGAACGGCATGGTGCCGCCGAAGATCAGCTCATTGATGACAGTCAGTGAACTCAGCAAAGCCAGCGGCACAACGAAGGCTACGGCTAGCACCCATGGCCGTGCGGTCAGCTGAACCAGTAGCAATATCAACATGACGAAAAGACAGTCGATTATTCCCCTGCGCATGGTGGTCAGTGATGCCGACATATCCACGCTGCCGATCGTGGCTACCGCCTGGGTGGCCAGAAACACGACCAGGAAGCCGGCGCACGCCATCGTCCACCCGTTGAGTCGACTCCTGGCTTTTGGATCGCGTAGTGCGAAGGCGACTGCCATCAGGCCCATCAGCAAGGATGCCGGAAAAAACGGGATTCCCAAGCGGGGGGCCAGCACCCCGGACACATTGGTGACCTCGACGACAACCATGATGGTCACCGCCAGAAGCGGACGCCGAGCCGCGAAGATCAATCCGATCCCGCCGATCGGCGCCGCAAGTAAAAGCACCGGGTTTCGCGATCCCAAAATGACGAGTGCACCGAAAGTCGCGACCGCTGCCGCCAGGATGAACCCGGCAAGTTCGTTCGCGGCCGCAGCGGTCCGGTTCAAACTCGTCATGCCGAATGTTTAGCGCGATTCCCGACGACAGCATCATTCTGGCCGAGGGGATCATGTTGGTGGGCGGCATAGCCTTGGTCGACGGCGTCGGTCTCGACGATGTCAGTAGGCTGATCGTGGGCGAGCCGCGAACCACCGCGTCGTCGCAGGAAATACCATCCGACACTACCGCCGCCCAGAAGCCCTGCGAGTGCACCTGCCGCCGCGAACTGTGCTTTGCCGGGAACGGGAACCCGACGCGCACTGCCCTCCGTCGGCGACAGCGTTTTCGCCAGGAATGGTGCGGTCACCGACGCTACTTCCGCGGACGCAGTAGTCAACACATCGCTGAGCGCCGCCTCGGCGGCAGCCGATGAGTTCGCTGTCACACTGACGGAAAGTACCGAGGTATCCGGTAACGCATTGGCGCTGAGGGTAAGTTCGCTCTGCCGGACATTTGCGGCCTTGGCCGCTGATGTTAGCCAGCGAGAGTCTTCGTATACGATGGCTGCCGTTCGACTGATTTGGCCGCGGGTCAGAACTTCCCAGAAACTGGATGATTCCGCGGTCGTCAAATCTGGCCCGGGAGTCAGCGCAACATTGACCGACGCCGTGTAGCGCTGCGACGTCGGCGCCGCAAGCGCTCCGAATGCTGCCCCGAGAACAGCGCCGATCAGAGCGAAAAGAAGAATGACGAAGCGCCGCTTGATCATGGTGTCTCTTTCGCCGTCGTCCGGTGTTGTTGTCACAGGCCGAGCCGGTTGGGCCGAAGTATGCCGGGGGGCCGTGACCACGTGCGGGAGCTGATCATAGTCGACGGCGCGGGTGCCGGCACCGAACCCGATCGGCAAGCCGAATCGAGGCGGATCGCAAGGCTGGCCTCCATGACTACGCTCGTGGGCTCTCACGCCCGATCCGGGTATTAACTGCGACCTCTTCGCTAGCCGCGCGCCAAACCTTCAATGGGGTCTGTGCGCGCATCCGCGATCTCTCAACCAGTGGACCTACTTCACGTTGATCCCGCGGTCCACGTCGAGTGCTGTTCGAAAAGCTGCGACAGAGCGGCTGTCGCGGTATGAATATCGAACTGTTGCTCCACCAGCTTCCTTCCAGCCCGGGCATATTGCTTCGCGGCGGAGGGGTTCCCAATGATCGACTCCATTGCATCGCGGAGACTTTGGGCATCTCCCGGAATAGCCAGCAATCCCGTCTCGCGATCGAGGACGATTTCTGGGATCCCGGAAAGCGCCGTGGAAACTGACGGTAGCCCGCAGGCCAATGCCTCCATGAGAGAAACCGGCAAGCCTTCCATTTGCCCATCGGCTGCAATCACGCTGGGCAGGATGAACATGTCCGCCACAGCGAGAGCGTCGCGGACCTCGGTTTCGGTGCGGCTGCCGTGGAACGTGATCCGATCGTTGATCCCGAGTTCATCCGCCAGCCTGCCAAGACAGTCACGGAGCGGACCCGAGCCAATGAGATCCAGCTGGATTCGGTCGACACCGGGCCCTCCGATCGCAAGCGCACGGAACAGGACCTGATGTCCCTTCTTTTCTCCTAGAGTCGCGACGCACAGCGCACGTATGGGCCCCTCTGCCGGCATCGCCCGCTCACGGAACGGATACTTGTCCAGGTCGATGCCGCAGTGCACGACGGTCACGGCCGTACCGGGTGAGGCGAAACGATCCAGGAATCGGCGGTTGTACTCCGAGATCGTGACGGCGAAGTCCGCCTCTGCAATCTTGATGGCCAGCATGGACTGGTCGATGTAAAGATCGTGGGCGTGGGCGGTGAAGCTGTAGCCGACCCCGAGAAGTCGGTGACAAACCCACGCGGCAAGCGCCGGATACGTCGCGTAGTGAGCGTGGAGGTGCACTGCAACCTTCGAACGTTGCAGTTCCCTGGCATGCGCACAGGCAAGGGCAACCGTTACCAGGGCTCGCGCGAGCCGGCTCGGATGTGCGACGTATTCCCTTGTGACCGTGGCAATCACGGACGCGAGGACTCGTGGGTTGCGCGCCGTCGCCCATCCGAGCCCTAGCAACGCCTCAGCCGCTGATGGGCGACGTAGTTGCGGGACCCACTTGCGCGCTATGTCGTGTACCGCCGAGGCGTGCGCCGGGAACAGCGATCGCAGCCCGAACGTGTAAGGCATACTCGACGCCAAAGCGTCGAGTTCGCGAACGATGAACGTCTCGGAAGGCTGGGGAAACCGGGAGACCAGGTAATCGATCCGAGCGGCGCTCACCGACGCCCCCGAACAACCGCGAGCAGCGATTCAGCGCCACCGAACCTGAACACATCGATCAGGGTCAGGGCCCGCAAGCATGCCATCACCCAAGCATCTACGGTCGATTCCACCCGGCAAGTCTGGCAGCCACCGATCGGGCACCGGAACCACCCACCCGGTCCCCGTCCAGATCGTTGGCCGCGCCGAACGACTCGGCCCGGGTATTTCGTGCGAGCGAGCCTTTTCGGAATCCGCAAACCCAGGTCCGCGAGTCGGCACGCGCCCCAGTCCTTGACACGGCAGCCTGATGGATGGGGCATCAGGTTTGCGACCTGATCGCCGTATCCGCGTCACCTGCGCGATCATGCCAGCGCTTCTAGGATGCCACTATTTCGATTCCGGAACCCATGGGCGACAGCGGCCGAGCGCCTCGGACACCCGCATCGCGGCCGTTTCCCAAGCTCCGGCGACGCTCCGCTGCCCGGCAGCGCCCATGTCGTCCGCGCGCTGCGCGTCACGCAGAAGCACCAGCATCGCGTCGGCCAGTTCCTCACGATTATTCGGGCGCACCAAGAGACCCGTCTTGCCGTCTTTGACCACCTGCGGAATGTCCCCGATCGCAGTCGCCACCACCGGTCGGGCGAAGGTGTACGCCAGATGTGCGACACCACTTTGGGCAGCCTGGAGATAGGGCGTCGCGACGAGGCGCACGCTGGAAAAGAGGCTTGAGACTTCATCGACCGCAACGTAACCAGGGCGAGCGTCGATGTTTCCGATCTCATCGGCGCGGGCCAGCAAAGCATCGAGGTCAACTGCGGCGTCGACCGCTCCAGCGAGGATCAGACGAGCTTCGGGCAGGCTCTTGAGCACCAGCGCAAAAGCGTCAAGAAGCACATGGATTCCTTTGCGGGTGGACCACGTACCGAAGAACAACGCGACAGGAGCGGTATCGGCAACTCGGGCAACGGCTGGCCCTACGCCCAGCACTCTCTCGTCGCCGTGCGGGATCACTACCACCTCCCCGCGAGGACGCCAGTGCTCCAGCACCAGATTCCTGGTTTGGGGCCCCAGCGTGAAGGCGACATCCATTCGACGCCACGCCGCACCGAAGGCGAACGAGAAGAACCTCCCGGATTTCGGTCGACTGGTGTTCTTCGCGTCCGAACGTGGGAGTGGCTCGTGTGCGACTATTCCCAGCGTCACGTTGCGAAGAACGGCAGCGATCAAGACGACGAACAGCGGCTCGAAGCTGAATCGCCAATGCGACCAAAGCACCGCGCGAGGTCGAATCCGGACCAGATACCAGCCCAGGACCACCCAGGCGAGCATCAACTTCGCAGCCCGCCAACCCCTTCGAGCGATGCGAAGCACCCGTGATGTCGGTGCACCATCCGCACCGTCCTTAGGGTGCCACGTCGGCAATACCGGACGCACTGTGCACCCGGGTTGGGTCGCGGACAGCTCGGGTTCGGGACCGGTTAGTAACTCAACCTGTTCCCCCGTGGCCGCGAGCGCGTCTCCAAGTTGCATGGCGAACTGGAATAGCCCACCGGACGGCGAGAATTCCACCAGTAGGATGGGTCGCTTGGACATTGTGCCGACGCCTTTCGTGGTCCGTCTGTCCGCCGCCGACCGTGTGCAGCGTGCTTCTAGGATGTCGTGCTCATAGATTGCTGCTTCTTGTGTCAAGCAGGTCCGGCGGTTCAGCGCACGCTGCGTAGAACGCGAGTTCCAGATCCAAGAAGTGCTTCTCCCAGGTCCATTCGGAAAGCACATACTGGCGGGCTGCAGTGCCCAACCTCGCAGCTGACTCGGGATCTCTCAATAGTCGAATCACAGCATCAGCGAACGGATCTGGATCATCGGCGATGACCACCGTCTCTTGGGGCGCCCGGATACCCTCGTTCGCCACGGACGAGGCGACTACGGCTTTGCCAGATGCCATGTACTCGATCAACTTGTTCTGCATGCCACCGGCGGCGCGCATCGGATTGACGCAGACCTGTGCCGATCGAATGAGCACACCCACGTCAGGTACCGTGCCGGTCACCCAAATGCCTTTTCTTCCGTCCAACTTCAGCAACGCCGGTGCTGGATCACGGCCTTGGATCACCAAGGTCGCATCAGGTACTTCAGCGCGTACTGTCGGCCACACGTTCTGGACGAACCAGAGGACTGCCTGGATGTTTGGCGGGTAAAGCATTGACCCGGAAAAGATCACGCGGCCCGGCACGACCTCGTTCGGACGAGCGGCGACAAACTTGCTGGTGTCGGTACCGTGCGCTCCGTAGATCCAGTTGTCGATTTCCGGTTGACCGTGTTTGCGACATTGCTCCTTGATCGCCGTTACGTCGGCAGGTCCGATGAGGACCACCTTATTGAAATCCTGCCAAACTCTGGCCTCGTATCGCCCCATCACGACGGTCTCAAGGCGATAGACCCACCGCATCAGCAGACTGCGCTCATTATCGGCCATCCGTTTCGTGTTGAGCGTCTGCGACAGTTGGAGCGCAAGGAACGACGCGGTGGCCGGCATCGTCTTCACGGCGGTGGGAATCGCCGGCGCCGTGCGAGGGTAATAGCAGTACACGATGTCGTAGTTGCCGGATTCGATTGCCCGGGCAAGATCACGCTTCAGGCTGTGATTGCGGAACATGCTCACCTGGAGAGGCAACAGAGAGAATGATCCGAGCGTGAGCCCGGCCAGCTTCGCGTACCAAGGCTGAGGATAGATTTGAATCTTGCGGCATGCTTGCTTCAACCACTGCGCCTGCTTTTCGTCCAACTGACCGTCGACGGCCAGGGTGTACAGGTCGACGGCGTGACCGCGCTGAGCAAGAAAGCTGATGAGGTGCGCCACGGTCATCTGATCGCCCCGCATCATGGGGAACGGAATGCGGCTGTAGACCAACGCGATTCGCAGGGATTGCGGTGCGGATTCGCAGTCCATCACTTTCGGCAATTGGCCGTCGCCCACGATGCCTCCTCTCAGGCTGGGTCCGCTGGACGATCAGGTGACAGTCTCGGTCACCCCGCCCCATTGGTCGGTGTGGTCATGATTGCTTCGAATTCGATTGTGGTCAAACGATCAAGACCCGACTCGTACACCGCCTTTCTGCTCGTACGGCACCTTGGTGGAAACGACCGGCGCTATCCTCGACGCGACCTGGGTGAGGGGGAGCCGTGAAGATCGCCGTCTTGGGCCTTGGGTACGTCGGCACCACTGCTGCCGCGTGCCTAGCAAGCCAGGGGCATGACGTGATCGGCATAGATCCGAATGAGACGAAGGTGAAGGCGATTCTCGACGGTCGCTCACCGATTACCGAGCCGGGGGTGGACGACCTGGTTTCGCGCGCGCGCACTCATGGGTTGATCACGGCCTCTACGACTCTCGTCCCGGAAGTCGCCGAGTGCGAACTCGTCATCGTTTGCGTGGGAACGCCGAGCGCAGCGGACGGATCGCACAACATGACCCACATCGCCGAAGTCTCGCGCCAACTAGCCGAACTGGTGAAGGCACACCCGGGCAGCAAGCTCACCGTTGCGTATCGGTCGACAATCCGTCCGGGGACCATCGAGGAACTGATACGGCCGATTATCACCAGTGTGCTCGACGAGGAGACTTCACGCATCGAGCTCGTATACAACCCAGAATTCCTGCGCGAGTCGTCCGCTATCGAGGATTTCTTCCACCCTCCCAAGATCGTGATTGGAACAGCGACCGGGGGTCGTTGTGTCGTGCTCGACAGGGTCAATGAAACCATCGATGCGCCTGTCTTCTATGTGAAGTACCGGGAGAGCGAGATCACGAAGTTCGTCGACAATACATTCCACGCGGTCAAGACGGTCTTTGCCAACGAGATTGGGCGCTTGTGTATCCAATTGGGCATCAGTGCATCCGAAATTCATAAGATCTTCATCTCGGATACCAAGCTGAATATCTCGACGCTCTATCTCAGACCAGGAGGCGCCTTCGGTGGGTCATGCCTGCCGAAAGACGTTCGGGCGTTGCAGCACATCTCCCGGATGTCTGGCGGATTCACCCATCTCATCGACTCTCTTACCGCGTCAAATGAAGCTCACAAGTCGTTTATATTCGAGTACGCGACCCGCGGCCTGAACCATGGATCGCGTGTATTGATGGTCGGGATCGCCTTTAAGGACAATACTGACGACTTACGCGAAAGCCCGAATGTCGACCTGGCCCGCATGCTGATCACGGCCGGATATCAGTTGTCGATTTTTGATCCACACGTTGCGCCAGAGAACCTCATGGGGCAGAACCTAGGAGTGTTGTCCAATTCACCGTTCATACGGCAACTTCTCGTGGATCAAGCGGCAGCCGAGAGTGGTGAATGGGATTTGGTGATCGACACCCGAGGTACCGCTGCTGAGTACTCGCTGAAAGCGGTCCGAACCGTAGACGTCAAGCGCCTAGCCTAGCCAAGCTATTGCGTGACCGCCCGTTGCCATGCTTGCGCGAATCCGCCTGGGCAATTTCTCAGACTGGAACTACCATCAAGCGGGTGAGGGGAAAAATCCTCGCTGGTCGGGCGCTGGCCCCTACGATAGGGGTGTTCGCACTCGCCCTTGTCGCGACTGCAATGCCTAGCAACCCTCCTATGGGGACCCCTGCGGAGGTCAGTGTGAATTCTGGCACAGGGCTTCCGCGTAGTGCTACGGAAAATTTGGTCATTGATTCGCAGCCGATGAGTGTATCGGCGGTGGAAAAGGACTATGCCTTTTCCATTCCAGCCCGCGACGTCTATCGGTTTGAGGTGCGTAATAATGATTTCGGCTGGAGTGGTGATGAAGCGAATAATAATCGCCGATCTGAACTCGTTTCGAAAGGTGAGAAATACAATTCCGGCGAAACCCTATGGTCCTCATTCTCCTTCGTGGTCGGGCCCGACCACCTACCGTTCGACGCCGACGGCGAAATTCCCAGTCCCTACCACGACATCATTCACCAATGGCATTCCGTGGACACCGTAGCGGGTCGCTCACCAGTATTCGCCATCGAGTTGCGGGACGGCGATTTCATCGTGTCGACACGATCCGACGACGACCCCAGCCGCAATGTGATCCACTATTCGAAGAGTCGCCCCACCGATGGCGTCGCGCACAATGTGGTGGTAGCGGGCCTGCTTGGTAGAGACGGTCACCTGGATGTATGGCTGGACGGCAAACGGATCGTTGATGTTGACACCGCAATCGGCTACTACAACGACGACGGCCCCCTCGCATATCCCCATTGGGGCATCTACCAGCACAATGTGGATGACCCCGCCGTTGTTTACCACGTCAACATCGAGTGGGGTCGCGCAGATTTATCGGCGCGAATAGTCAGGCCGTTGGCTGTCGTCAAACCGCCGGGCGGATGGGTTTGACGCTGCAGCCGTGCCGGAGGGAGTCATCCTCCAAGTAGGGCAGGATCATCCCGGACCATCGCGTTTTGTCATCCCCGCCACCCCCGCGCACCGTCGCCGCGGGTATCGGCGCTTCCCCCGCTCGGCAATCACTTCGGCATACAGGTCCGTCAGGTTGTCGACCCATGTCGACAACGCATACCGGTTCTCGATGAGATCGCGTCCCGCCCTGCCGAACTCCTCGGCTCGCTCCGGGTGGTCGATCACGTCCAGTAGCGCCGCGGTCAGCGCCTCGTCGTCGCTGATCGGCACCAGCCGCCCGGTGACCCCATCGATCACGATCTCGCGGGTGCCGCCGGCGTCGGCCGCCACTACTGGCAGTCCGCACGCGGCAGCTTCGATCAATGCCGTGGGCAGCGCCTCGTCGATGGATGCCGATACCACCCCGTCCACGCCGTGCAGGATGTCGACCACGTCCTCGCGGCGTCCCAGCATGCGCACGTTGGCGATCAGGCCGAGCTCTTCGATCGCGGCTTCTGTGGCGTCCCGGCTCGGGCCGTCCCCGACGATGAGCAAGGTCGCGCGCGGGTGTGCGGCCACCACGGCTGCCCAGGCCCGCACCAGACCGACATGGTTCTTGTCCGGACGCATCGCGGCGACGCACGCCCACACCGGGGCATCGACCGATTGGGCCCTCGGCCGCGGCGCATAGCTCGTCGTGTCGACGCCGTTGGGGATCACTCGCCAGGTGTCGCGTGCCGGGCCGTGTCGTTGGGCGAACTCCTCGCGGGCGTGCTGGGAGATCAGGACAAGCCGCCCCAGACGCGCGGGCACCCGGATGGACAGCCGCTCCTTGAGCCACTCACCACCCCGCAGCCGGTGCGGAGGATTGACGTGCAGGGTGGCGACGGCCGGCTTGCCGGCCAGGCGCGCGGCTATTGGAACGACGATCGCGGCGTAGCCAAGATGCGCGTGCACGACGTCGACGGGCGCCTGCCGAATCGCGCGAACGACCCGCATGAAGCCCACCGGGTCAAGCAGCCGGCGCATACCCAGAAACGTCGGTTTCAGGCCCGACTCGGTAAGGCGGTCCAGCAGCTGGTTACTGCCCTGGCCAGCGGGTTGCAGGCTGGCGACCGAGATGTCCAGTGAAGCAGACGCGTGCCGGCCCAGTTCGGCGACCAGGTTCTCTGCGCCCCCGAAGCTGAACGAGTCGAGCACCATCATCACGCGGATCGGCAGGTCCGAATCGGGCGTCGAACTGTGTTCATGGGTCATCTGGTTGCATCTTCCCGGATGGCGGATACGCCAATCCCTGTCTATCGCACGCGTATGTGCGCAGGTGGCGTTTGGTATGTTTTGCAGATTTCGACATCTCTGGTCGAAGGGGATGACGTTGGCAAAAGAAGCGGTGGCGCGACTGCTGTGCGCTACTGGAGTGCCGGCAATCGCGCGGCGGCACCGTCGAGGTCAGCTGGCGATTCTGATGTATCACGGTGTCGAGCCCACAACGTTGATACCGCCATGCTGGCATGTTCTCGATGCCACCGCCTTTCGCCGGCAACTCGAGTACGTCCGACAGGTTTATCGGGTCCTTCCGCTCGAGGAGGCGCTGGAGCAGCTTGAAACGGGGACTCTTCCGGACCGGGCAGCAACGCTGACGTTCGACGACGGAACCCGCAACCTCGCCACACAGGCCGCGCCCATCCTGCGCAGCCTTGGGCTACCCGCAGCAGTTTTCTTGGCCACCGGGCCGATGGGCACCTGTGAGACGCTATGGCCCGACCGGTTGTGGCTGGCGTTCGCCCGCACGGAACACACCGAGGTTGATCTGACCACCCTCGGCTTGGGCGCACACCCTCTCGGCAGCGCCGCCCGCCGCGGAAAGGTGTACGCCGCGGCGGTGAATCGGCTCAAAGCGCTGCCCGACAACCAGCGGATCGAGCGGACCGAGTGGCTGATCGGCACCCTCGGGCAGCAAGCCGACAACGATCCCGGGCCGTTTGAGATGCTCTCCTGGTCGCAGGCCCGCGCGCTTGCTGCCGACGGGCGGATCACCCTGTACCCGCACACCGTGACCCACCCGATCCTCGCGCGGTGCCCGGACGAGAAGGTACAGCGCGAGATTGACGACTCCTGCGATGCGCTGCAGGAGGAGACCGGCCGCGCGCCAAGAGTTTTCGCCTATCCCAACGGCCGCGTACAGGATTTCGACGACCGCGCCAAGCAGGCGCTGCGCCGCCGCGGCGTGCGGTGGGCGCTGTCGACCGTCGAGGGCTTCGCCGACCGCGACAGCGATCCGCTAGCCCTGCCGAGGCTGGGCATTGGCAGCGACCTGTCGTTCGCCCGCTTCCGGTTGCTGACCTCCGGCGCGCTGACCTGACCACTGTTCGTCGCGTTTGGAGGGGTATGGACGAAGCGCACGTGAGGCGCGCCGGCGAGCTAGCGGAGCGCCTCTTGGAAGCTCAGCTAGTCCGCATCTGACCATGCGCGCCAAGCGCTCTCGACGGCGCTGGCTAAATCATGTCTTGATTCCCAACCTAGTTCGTCACGTATCAGCCCCGGGTCGGCAACTACTTGGGCGGGGTCACCAGGCCTCGGCGCGGTGATGTCGCACGAGAATTCGATGCCTGTCACCTGTCGTGTCGCGGTCATGACCTCGAGGACGCTAGTGCCGGTACCGGTACCGACGTTATATGTGTCGGCTAAGTCGGTGGTGACCATATGGTTGATGACGGCTACGTGCGCATCCGCGACGTCCTCGACATGGACGTAGTCGCGGATGCACGTTCCGTCTGGAGTCGGATAGGTATTGCCGTAGACCTTGGGACGCACACCCGAGGTGATCGCCCTGAATACCCTTGGAATCAGATTGTTCTCGCCTCGGTCGGCCATCCTCGGTTCGGCGGTACCGGCCACATTGAAATATCGCAGCGCCGACCAGCTGATCCGATGCGCCGCCGCGACGTCGCGAATCATCTGCTCGCCCATCAATTTCGTCCAACCGTACGGCGACGATGGAACGGTCGGCGAGGTCTCGATCACCGGGCTGTCCGAAACGACTCCGTAAACCGCTGCGCTAGAGGAGAACAGAATGCGCGTTGTTCCGGCGGCGACCATTGCGGACAGCACCCTATGCATGCCGATTACGTTTTCGTTGTAGTACTTCAGTGGATCAGCAATGGACTCTTCCACGGCCTTCTTTGCTGCGATGTGCACGACGGCCTCCGCGGAATGTGCACGCAATGACGATTCGACGAAGCCGTCATCGAGCACAGAACCAACGAACAGCGCAATGTCAGAAGCGAGGCGGCTACGACTTCCGGTGGAGAGGTCGTCGAGGGCGGCGACGTTATGCCCCGCCTGCTGCAGCGCCCTGACTACGTGTGCTCCAATGTATCCTGCTCCACCCGTCACCAAGACTCTCACCGCAAACTCCTAGGGCTGAACGCGATGCGATTGAGGGCCGACGGCATCATTCATGAGACCACATCGAGCAACCCAGGGCGGCCACCAGCAGAACGCAAACTCCCAGACGTGGGAAACCGCCGTCTGGCCGGAGGCGATCAACGCTGCGATGCGCAGTGAAGAATCCGACTGTGTCGGGAGAAGACAAACCAGCTGGCCTCGCGTCGAGGTTCTGGGTCATCGTCAAACGATCACCGGGCGGCGATCAGCGATCGAGGCGTAGTTGGCCACACTGACTGTTACCAACTACGCCGAAATCACTCGTTACACGTCGAAGTACAGCGCAACCTCGTACGGATGCGGCCGGATCTGGATCGGCATGATCTCGTTCTCCCGCTTGTAGGAGATCCACGTCTCGATCAGGTCCTCGGTGAACACCCCGCCCTCGGTGAGGTAGTCGTGGTCCTCTTCGAGCTTGTCGATGACCGCCGACAGCGAGGTGGGCGCCTGCGGGATGTTGGCGGCCTCTTCCGGGGGCAGCTCGTAGAGGTCCTTGTCGACCGGCGTCAGCGGCTCGATCTTCTTCTTGATCCCGTCGATGCCTGCCATGAGCATGGCCGCGAACGCCAGGTACGGGTTACCCGAGCTGTCCGGGCAGCGGAACTCGAGGCGCTTGGCCTTCGGATTGTTGCCGGTGATCGGGATACGCACACACGCCGAGCGGTTGCGCTGGCTGTACACCAGGTTGATCGGCGCCTCGTAACCGGGAACCAGCCGCTTGTAGGAGTTCACCGTCGGGTTGGTGAACGCCAGCAGCGACGGCGCGTGGTGCAGGATGCCGCCGATGTAGTGGCGGGCGAGGTCGGACAGTCCCGCGTAGCCGGACTCGTCGTGGAACAGCGGCTGGCCGTCCTTCCACAGCGACTGGTGCGCATGCATACCGGAGCCGTTGTCACCGAACAGCGGCTTGGGCATGAACGTGACCGTCTTGCCGGCCTGCCAGGCGGTGTTCTTGATGATGTACTTGAACAGCAGCACATCGTCGGCCGCATGCAGCATGGTGTTGAACTTGTAGTTGATCTCGGCCTGGCCCGCGGTGCCGACCTCGTGGTGGCCACGCTCGAGCACGAAGCCCGCGTTCTGCAGGTTGGTCGCCATCTGGTCGCGCAGGTCAACGTAGTGGTCGTAGGGCGCGACGGGGAAGTAGCCGCCCTTGGGCCGGACCTTGTAGCCGCGGTTGGGGCTTCCGTCGGCCTCCAGCGGCTCACCGGTGTTCCACCAGCCCGACTCCGAGTCCACCTCGTAGAAGGTCCCGTTGATCCGCGAGTCGAAGGTCACCGAGTCGAAGATGTAGAACTCGGCCTCGGCGCCGAAGTACGCGGTGTCGGCGATGCCAGTGCTGGCCAGGTAGTTCTCCGCCTTGCGGGCGACGTTGCGGGGATCGCGCGAGTAGGCCTCGCGGGTGAACGGATCGTGCACGAAGAAGTTCATGTTCAGCGTCTTGGCGGCGCGGAACGGGTCGATGCGTGCGGTCTCGGGATCCGGAAGCAGCATCATGTCGGATTCGTGGATCGACTGGAACCCGCGAACCGACGAGCCGTCGAAGGCCAGGCCGTCCTCGAAGACGTCCTGGGTGAAGGCCGAAGCCGGGATCGAGAAGTGCTGGACGACGCCGGGCAGATCGCAGAATCGGATGTCGACGTACTCGACTTCCCCGTCCTTGATGAGCTTGAGAATGTCGTCGGCCGTCTTTTCTGCCACTGAGTTGTCTCCTTTATCCAGTAACTCGCGGGTTGACGCTAAGGACACGATGTTGCACGGTCGTCAACCGAATGTTGCGCTGAAGTTACGCAATCACATCAGGGCCAGTCGCCGGCGGCCAATGGACTTCTTTCGAGTCCCATATCCTTCAGTGTATGGCCCGCACACTCGGGTCCTGGCTGTCGGGACCGGATCCGACCAGCGACGCGGGACCCAACGACTATCCCGGCAAGCGCCTCGGTTTACCGGAGACCGGCCCGGGGTCCATCGCCCGGTTCGGCAGGCGAATCGGCGCGCTGATGCTCGACTGGTTCATCGCATACGGGCTGGTGGGGCTCGCCGTGAACCTCGGATTCATCAGCAAGGACGCTTTCCTGTATTCGCCATTGGGGTCGACGTCCATCGCGGTGGTGTGGCTGGTGCTCGGCATCATCTCGGTGCGGTTGTACGGCTTCACCCCCGGACAGTGGGCGCTCGGGCTGCGGGTCGCCTCGATCGACCACCGCCAGCACGTCGGTGTTGGCCGTGCCGCGGTGCGCGGGCTGCTGGTGTTCTTCGTCATACCCGCGCTGTTCACCGATAGGGACTTCCGCGGTTACCAGGACCGCTTCAGCAACACGGCGGTGGTCCGGCGCTGACCGCTCCGAAGGTCACGCCTCGTGGCGGATCTGGCCGTTCATCATCGTCATCGTGACGTTCGCTCCGGCGATGTCGTGCGGGTCGATCGCGAAGATGTTCTTGCTCACGACGATCATGTCGGCGAGCTTGCCGACCTCGAGTGAACCCACCTTGTCGTCCATCCGGATCTGATAGGCCGCGTCCAGCGTGTTGGCGTGCACCGCCTCCGCGACGGTCAGCCGTTGGTTCGCGGGCGCCAGCACCGGCGCATCCGGTTGGCCGATCAGCTGACGGGTGACACCGATCTGGATCGCATCGAGCGGTTTGTAGGTCGAGAAGTAGCCCGCGGCCGGCCAGTCGGTGCCCAACGAGATGCGCCCGCCCGACTTCAACACGTCTTGGGGGCGATACATCAGGTCCTTTCGTGGTGGCCCGTAGCGGGCAGCCATGTTCTGCAGCGTGTCCGGATCCGCGGACATCCAGTTGGCCGAGAACTGGGCGACGACGCCGAGTTCGCCGAAGCGCCGGCTGTCGGGGTCCTCGACGTAGACCAGGTGCGCGATCGCATGCCTGCGGTCGCGCGGGGGATTGGCGGCCGCGGCGCGCTCGATCGCATCGAGGGCGACGCGGGCGGTGCGTTCCCCGCAGGCGTGTACATGCACGTCGAAACCCGCGGCGTCGATCTGACCGATGAGCTGGTGCCACTGCTGCTCGGTGAACGGGGATCCGCCCGTGGAATCGGGTTTGTCCGCATAAGGCTCGATGAGCCATGCGGTGTATCCGCCCTGGGTTCCGTCGCCGACGATCTTGACGACGTCGGCGCGCACCAGGTCAGTCGAGAACCGATCCCTGACGTCGGTCACCGCCTGTACGACGTCATCCACCGGCGCCGATCGCACGCTGTACGAGGCCACCACGCGGAACGGCAGCTGACCGCGGTCCTCGACGTCGGTGTACAAGCCGATCAGCGCGCCCTGATCCGAGCCGATGGGTGGCACGCCGGCGTCGAACACCGACGTGATGCCGGCCGCGGACGCCTTGGGCAGCCATTCTTCGAGCAACCGCCCCATGGTCTGCGGTGAGATCGGCTCGATCGCATCGACGAGACCGAGAACGGCGTTGACCTCGAGCACATATCCGGTCGGATCGCCGTTGCCGTCGCGTACGTAGTAGCTGAAACCCGGAATCGGATCCGGCGTGTCGCGGCCGACGCCTGCGATCTCGAGCGCCTTGCTGTTGGCCCACAGGCTGTGCCCGTCGATGGCGAAGAAGAAGCCCGGCCGGTCGGGCAGCACGCGGTCGAGGTCGGCGCGACTAGGTCCGTCGGGACCGAACATGTCGACGCGCCAACCGAATCCGCGCACCGGTCCGGTCGGGTGCTGTTTCGCGTACTGCTCGATCGCGGCCAGCGCGTCGGCACCCGTGGGCACCTGCAGGTCGACACCCGAGGTGAGGAAGGCGCCGAGGAACGGGTGGGTGTGGCCCTCGACGAAGCCGGGCATCAGCAGCCGGCCCTGCAGGTCGACCACCTGGGTGTCGGGACCGACGAGCGCCATCGCGCCCGCCTCGTCGCCGACGTGTGTGATGGTGTTGCCCCGCACCGCCACCGCCTGTGCCCACTGCGCCGGGCCTGCGACGGTGTAGATCGGGCCGTTGCGGAACACGTAGTCGGCCGCGCCATCGGTAGCCGTGGCGTCGGAGCCGCTCCCGGACGGGACGCTCGGAGAGCAGGCGCTGCTGGCCGCGGTCGCGGCGAGGACCACAGCGCCCGCGCGCAACACGGTCCGTCGATTCGCGAAATAGCCTGCCCATTCGCAGGCGGTGCACATACCGCGCGTCCGGCCGAAGCTGCCCTACCGCCGCCTCACCGTGCGCTGCACGCCCCGCATCTTGGCCTGCGCCGGCAGCGGGCCCTTGGGCATCGCGGCGGGCCCGACCTTGGTGCCCAACGCGGCCAGCCGCGACTCCAGCGCGTCCAACTGCTTGACGGTGATGTTCGCGGGCAGCTTGTTCAGGTGGCGCTCCAGTTTGGCCAGCGGAACTTCACCCTCGCCGTTGCCGATGATGACGTCGTAGATCGGGGTGTCGCCGACCAGCCGAGCCGTGCGCTTCTTCTCCTGCGCCAGCAGCGGCCGCACGCGCGACGGCGACCCCTCGCCGACGAAGATGACTCCCGGCCTGCCGATCACCCGGTGCACCGCGTCGAAGTGGCCCGTCGCCGCGACACCGGGCGTCACCCGCCACTTGCCCCGCATGTTGTCCAGCGCCCAGGCCGCTGCGCCCGTCTGGCCCTCGGCCTTGCTGTACACCGACTTCTGCGCGCGCCTGCCGAAGATGATGAACGCGACCAGCGCCCCGAGCACAATGCCGAGCGGAATCATCATGTAGGTGGTGAAACCGCCCGCGAAGATGCCGAGCGCCACCGAAGCGGCGACGATCAGCACGAATGCGCCGATCATGTACGGCAGCAGACGCTTGTCCTCTTTACGCTGAATCTGGAACGCCTGCCACAGCTGGCTGCGGCGCTGTTTGGACGCCGCCTTACGAGCCGCCTTGGCTTCGGCCTTCGCAGCCTTCAGTGCCTTTGGATCGCGGGTTTTCGCCATTGCTTCAGGATACGGACGCCGATTTGGCCTGGGCGTACAACCGACCCGCACGATACGACGAGCGCACCAGCGGTCCGGCCAACACACCGGCGAAGCCGAGGCGCTGCGCGAACTGCTCATGCTCGACGAACTCGTCGGGGTGCACCCAACGCTCCACCGGGTGGTGGCGCACCGACGGCCGCAGGTACTGGGTGATCGTGACGATGTGGCAGCCCGCGTCGTACAGATCGGTCAGCGCGGTCCGCACCTCCTCGGGCGTCTCGCCCATCCCGAGGATCAGGTTCGACTTCGTCACCAGCCCGAAGTCTCGCGCCGCGGTCAGCACGTCGAGGCTGCGCTCGTAGCGAAACGCGGGCCGGATGCGCTTGAAGATCCGCGGGACCGTTTCGACGTTGTGCGCCAACACTTCTGGACGGGACTCGAATACCTGCTGCAGCAGGTTCGGCTCACCGTTGAAGTCGGGGATCAGCAACTCGACACCGGTGTTGGGGTTGAGCGCCTTGATCGCGCGGACCGTCTCGGCGTACAGCCAGGCGGCGCCGTCAGGCAGGTCGTCGCGGGCCACCCCGGTCACGGTCGAGTAGCGCAACCCCATCGCCTGCACGCTCTCGGCGACCCGGCGCGGCTCGTCGCGGTCGAGTTCGGCGGGCTTGCCGGTGTCGATCTGGCAGAAATCGCAGCGACGCGTGCACTGCTCACCGCCGATCAGGAACGTGGCCTCGCGGTCCTCCCAGCATTCGAAGATGTTGGGGCAGCCGGCCTCCTCGCAGACCGTGTGCAGACCCTCGCGCTTCACCAGCGCCTTGAGTTCCTGGTACTCCGGGCCCATCTTGGCGCGGGTCTTGATCCACGGCGGCTTGCGCTCGATCGGCGTCTCGGCGTTGCGGACCTCGAGACGCAGCAGCCGCCGGCCTTCCGGAGCCGCATGGCCGGCGACATTGGATGAAGGAACGACAGTCACTACGTCAACGCTACCTCTAGCCGACCGTCGAGCGCATCGCACACAGCGTCGGCCACCCGGTCGATGACGTCGGAGACCGCGACGCGGCGCCCCAGTTCGGTTGACAGCGAAGTCACCCCGGCGTCGGCGATGCCGCACGGCACGATCGCGTTGAACGCCGTCAGGTCACAGTCGCAGTTGAGCGCGAATCCGTGCAGGGTGGTCGCCCGCGACACCCGGATGCCGATGGCGCCGATCTTGCGGGCCGGGCCGTTCTCATCGGCAGCGACCCACACTCCGGAGCGGCCCTCCACCCGGCCGGTCGGCACGCCGAGGTCGGTGCAGACCTTGATCAACGACTCCTCGAGCCGTCGCACGAAGTTGACGACGTCGAGCGGTTCGGCAAGGCCGATGATCGGATAGCCGACGAGTTGGCCGGGGCCGTGCCAGGTGATCTTTCCGCCGCGGTCGGTGTCGATGACGGGAGTGCCGCCGGTCCCGGGGTTCGGCCGCTCCTCGGCGAGCGTGCGCCGCCCGGCGGTGTACACCGGCGGGTGCTCGAGCAGCAGCAGGGTGTCCGGGCCGCCCGCCACGCGCTGGTCGGCGATCGCTCGTTGCAGCTGCCAGGCGTTCTCGTAGTCGACCGAACCGAGTCGGCGCACCTCGACCGGCACTGTCGCCGACCGGATCGAATGCGTCATGACCTCGACGCTACTCCGGGCGCGCGGTGGCGAACGCCAACGCTTCACCAATGGTGTTGTGGTGGAAAACGAATCCGGCCCGCTCGAGCGCGGCGGGGATGGCGCGTTGACCGCCGAGCAAACCCTCGTCGGCGAACTCGCCCATTGCCGCGCGCAACGCGAACCCGGGCACCATCAGCGGTGTCGGGCGGTTGACCGCGCGGCCCAACGCCGTGGTGAACTCGGCGTTGGTGACCGGCGCCGGGCCGGTGAGGTTCACCGGACCCGACAGCTCGTCGTGCGATATCGCGAACAGCAGCGCGCGGATCTCGTCCTCGAGGCTGATCCACGGCATGTACTGGCGCCCGTTGCCCAGCCGAGCGCCAAGCCCCAGGGAGAACAGCGGCTTGAGCCTGCCGAGCATGCCTCCGGCCTGTGCCAGCACCAGCCCCGAGCGCACGAGCACCACCCGGGCGCCGTCCTGGCGAGCGGGCCAGGTGGCGGCTTCCCAGTCCACGCACAAGTGGGCGAGGAACCCGTCACCTGCAGGGGCGGTCTCGTCGGCGATCTGGGACCCGGTGTCGCCGTAGTAGCCGACCGCGCTGGCGTTGACCAGCACCGGAACCCCGGCCTCGGCGACTGCGGTGGCCAACACCTCGGTCGGGCCGATGCGGCTGTCACGCAGGCTCTGCTTGAAGGCGCCCGACCATCGCTTCTCCCCGACGTTGACCCCGCACATGTTGACCACGGCGTCCACCCCGGCCAGCATCGCCGGGTCGAATTCGCCGGTGTCGGGGTTCCAGAACACCTCGTCGGCGTTCGACGGTGCGCGCCGGACGATGCGCAGCACACGGTGGTCGGTGGCGCGCAACGCGTAGACCAGAGCCGTGCCGATCAGACCGGACGATCCCGCGATCGCGATGACGGGTTCGGACACGAGATTCTCTAGAGGCGTTCTAGAGACCCAGATCGGCCTCGAATGCGCCCTCTTCTAGGCGACGCTTGATGGTGGTCAGGAAGCGCCCCGCATCGGCACCGTCGATCAGCCGGTGGTCGTATGTCAGCGGTAGGTAGCACACCGAACGCACACCGATCGACTCGTTGCCGAACTCGTCGGCGATCACCCTCGGCCGCTTGACGATCGCGCCGGTTCCCAGCATCGCCGCCTGCGGCGGCACCAGGATCGGCGTGTCGAACAGCGCGCCCTGGCTGCCGATGTTGGTGATGGTGAACGTCCCGCCGGACAGCTCGTCGGGCTTGAGGTCACTCGACCTGGCGCGCGCGGCGATGTCGGAGATCGCGCGGGCCAGCCCGGCCAGCGACAGGTCACCGGCGTTCTTGATGACCGGCGAGAGCAGACCCTGCTCCGTGTCGACCGCGATACCGAGATGCTCGGCGTCGTAGTAGGTGATCTCCTTGGTTTCCTCGTTGTAGCTGGCGTTCACGTTGGGATGCGCCTTGAGCGCGTCGATGACGGCGACGGCGATGAACGGCAGGTACGTCAGGTTGACGCCCTCGCGTTCGGCGAACCCCGCCTTCGCCCGCGCCCGCAGCGACACGATCCTGGTCATGTCGACCTCGTGGGTCTGCGTCAATTGCGCTGTCGCCTGCAGGGATTCGCGCGTCTTCTTCGCGGTCAGCTGCCGGATCCGGGTGGCCTTCTGGGTGGTGCCGCGCAGGTGTGCGAGCGACGCCGCCGACGCGTCGGCATCCGCGGGCGCTTTCGCCGCCGCGGGCGACCTGCCCGGGGCCTCGGCCGCCTGTTCGGTCGACGCCGCCGGTTTCTTGCCGGCCTCCGCGGCCGCGAGCACGTCCTGCTTGCGGATGCGGCCGCCGACCCCGGTGCCCTTCACGCTGGCGAGGTCAACGTTGTTCTCCGCGGCCAACTTTCGCACCAACGGGGTGACGTAGGGCCCGGACTCGCTTGCCGGCTGCGGTTCGGACTTGGACTCGGATTTGGGTTCGGGCTTCGGTTCGGGCTTCGGTTCCGGCTTGGACTCCTGCGCCGGTTCCGGCTTCTTGTCTTCCTTCCGCTCCGGCTTCTTCTCTTCCTTGGGTTCGGGCTCAGGTTCCGGCTCCGGTTCGGGCTCTGGCTCCGGTTCGGGCTCCGGTTCCGGTTCGGGCTCGGCTTCTGCGTCGGCATCACCGATCTTGGCCAGCTCGCCGCCCACCTCGACGGTGTCGTCCTCTTCGGCGGTGATCGAGATCAAGGTGCCCGCCACGGGCGACGGAATCTCGGTATCAACTTTGTCGGTCGACACCTCGAGCAGCGGTTCGTCGATCTCCACGCTGTCGCCGACCTTCTTCAGCCAGCGGGTCACGGTGCCTTCGGTCACCGACTCGCCGAGTTCGGGCATCAGGACCGGCGTCGACTTACCCGAAGACTCACCCGAGGACTTCGCGGCGGGCTTTTCCTCGTCCTTGTCGTCGGGCTCGGGCTCGTCTTCGGTCTCTTCGGCTGCGGGCTCGGGCTGCGCGGCCGGTTCCTCGGCGGGCTTCTCCTCCTCGGCGGGCTGCTCGTCGTCGGACCCTTGGTCCTCGTCGTCCGACGCTTCCTCGGAGTCGTCGGATCCTCCGGAGTCGCCGTCGTCGGCATCACCGATGACCGCCAACTCGCCGCCCACCTCGACCGTGTCGTCCTCCTGGGCGATGATCTTCTTCAGCACACCGGAAGCGGGCGCGGGGATCTCGGTGTCGACCTTGTCGGTGGAGACTTCGAGCAATGGCTCATCTTGTTCGACCGTGTCACCCTCTTGCTTGAGCCATCGGGTGACAGTCCCCTCGGTAACGCTCTCACCGAGTGCGGGCATCTCAACGGTGATGGCCATGTGATTGACTACCTCGCTCCCTTGAACGGTCGTCAGTCGTGCTGGGTGATTGTCTGCATACCCATCCTGTCACGTCCGGACGCGCAGTTCGCCGCAGACCGTCCGACCCACTGTTCTGGCACTATCGAAAAGAGATGATCGGAGGGAGCGCGGACGCGAGTGGGAGTCCTCGACAGGTTTCGGCGCGGAAAGCGTAAAGGCAGGGGTTCGGGTGCCGACCCCGCCGCCGATCTGAACTATCTCCGGCAGTGGGTCGCCACGCACACCGGCGTCGAAGCGTTCGTCGAACCGAAGACCACCGTCACCGACGTCACCGTGGTACTGGTCGCCGCCGACGGGGAATGGACGCGGCGACGCGCCGGGGGAGACGCCGGCGCGCGGCGGCTGTCCGACCGACTGAAGATCCCGGTGTACGACGTGCAGAAGGTCGGCTATCCGCAGCGGATGCGGGACTACGACGAGAAGCGCCGCATCGAGCGTCGGCGCGCTGCTCGACGGGAACTCGACGAGCGCTGACGAACGCTTGCGTGTGGGGGTGCCTCCACCCGGAGGGTAGGGGGGAGAACGGAAGGCACTGATACGGTACCGGCGGTTCCGCCAAGTCACGGGAGGTGCGATGGGGGACATCGCTACGCGGTTCGTCGACAGCACCGACGACGTGCGAATCGCCGTCTACGAAGAAGGCGATCCGCAGGGGCCGACCCTGGTCCTCGTGCACGGGTGGCCCGACTCGCATGTGCTGTGGGACGGCGTGGTGCCCTTGCTGTCCGACCGGTTCCGCATCGTGCGGTATGACAATCGCGGTGTCGGGAACTCGATTGGGCCCAAACGGGTTTCGGCCTACCGCATGTCTGCGTACGCGGATGACTTCGACGCGGTCGTCGCCGCGGTGAGCCCGGGCGAGCCGGTGCACGTGCTTGCCCACGACTGGGGCTCGGCGGCCATGTGGGAGTACCTGCGCCGACCCGGTGCCGGCGACCGGGTCGCGTCGTTCACCTCGATCTCTGGTCCCAGCATCGACCATCTCAACGCCTTCGTCACCAGCAGCCTGTTGCGCCCGTGGCGTCCGCGCCGATTCGTCCGCGCCCTGAGCCAGTTCCTGTCCTTCGCCTACATGGGCTTCTTCTCGATCCCGGTGCTCGCACCGCTGGCGGTGCGTGGCTTCGTCGCGAACCTGGTGCGCCAGATCCTGTTGCTGCGCGACGGCATCCCGCGTGAGCAGCTGCACCATTCCGCGACCTACAAGGCCGACGCCGCGAAGAGCGTCAAGGTTTACGGCGCCAACTATCTGCGGTCGATGAAGCCCGGACGCCGCGATCACTACGTCGACGTCCCGGTGCAGATCATCGTCAACACCAAAGACCCGTTCGTGCGGCCGCACGTCTACGACGACACGAAGAAATGGGTGGCTCGGCTGTGGCGGCGCGACCTTGCCGCCGGGCACTGGTCGCCGATGTCGCATCCGCGAGCCATCGCCCTGTCCGTCGAACAGCTCGTCGACTTCCTCGGCGGCAAGCCACCCGCGCGTGAGCTCCTGCGCGCGCAGGTAAGCAACCCGCGCGAATACTTCAGCCACACACTGGTTTCCGTCACAGGCGCTGGTAGCGGCATCGGCCGTGCGACGGCGCTGGCATTCGCCCGCGAGGGCGCTGAAATCGTGGTCAGCGATATTGACGAGGGCACCGCGAAGGAGACCGCGGCCCACGTCGCCGCGCGCGGCGGAATCGCGCACGCCTACACCGTGGACGTGTCGGACGCAGAGTCCGTCGAGCGGTTCGCCGAAAAGGTGTGCGCAGAACACGGGGTACCCGACGTCGTGGTCAACAACGCAGGCGTCGGGCACGCGGGCATGTTCTTCGACACCCCGCGCGAGGAGTACGACCGCGTGCTGGCCATCAACTTCGGCGGAGTCGTCAACTGCTGCAGGGCCTTTGGGCGCAGGATGGTTGACCGCGGACTTGGCGGGCACGTCGTCAACATCTCCTCGATGGCCGCGTACTCACCGCAACAGTCGATGAACGCCTATGCCACGAGTAAGGCCGCGGTCTTCATGTTCGGCGACTGCCTGCGCGCCGAACTGGACCAGGCGGGAGTCGGGCTGACCACGGTGTGCCCCGGCGTCATCGACACCAACATCGTGCACACCACCCGGTTCGACATACCCGCCGCCAAGCGGGAGCAGGCCGAAGCCCGTCGCGCGCAGCTCGAGAAGGCGTTCTCCCGGCGGCGGTACGGTCCGGACAAGGTCGCCAACGCGATCGTGTCGGCGGTCAAGAAGAACAAGCCCATCCGCCCCGTCGCCCCGGAGGCCCACATCGTCTACGGCGTCGCACACCTGCTTCCGCAGGTGATGCGCAGCGCCGCGCGCGGCAAGGTCGTCTAGCGGTCCCGAGACCGACGAGCGCCGAGACCGACGTTCTGGCGGATTTTTGCGCCGAAAAGCCGCCATTTCGTCGGCCTCACGGGAGTTGATCAGCCGCTCGCGGCTATGTCCTCGAGGACCGCGAACATCGTCCGCGTCGGCACACCCGTGCCGCCCTTACCCGTGTAGCCCCACGGCCCTCCGGTGTTGTACGCCGGGCCCGCGATGTCGATGTGGGCCCACTGCACACCGTCCGGCACGAACTCGCGCAGATAAGTGCCCGCCACGAGCATGCCGGCATAGCGCGAACCGCTGACGTTGGCGAGGTCGGCGACCGTGGACTTCAGATCGTCCTTGAGTTCCTCGGGCAATGGCATCGCCCAGGCGTTCTCGCCGACCGACTGCGAAATAGTGGCCACCCGGTCGCGAAACTCGTCGCTGCCCATGACGCCCGGCGTCCGGGCGCCGAGGGCGACGGTCTGGGCGCCGGTCAGCGTCGAAGTCTCGATCAGATAGTCCGGCTTGTCCTCACCCGCGCGCACGATCGCGTCGGCCAGGATCAGCCTGCCTTCGGCGTCGGTGTTGAGCACCTCGACCGTGATGCCGCCGTACTGCGTCAACACGTCACCGGGACGCTGCGCGGTTGCCGACGGCATGTTCTCGGCCATCGGCACCGTGGCGATCACGTCGATCGGCAGCTTCTGCTTGGCCGCCAGCACCACCGTGGCGATGACGGCCGCCGCACCGCCCATGTCGGAGGTCATGTGGTGCATGTTCGCCGCGGGCTTGATCGAGATGCCGCCGGTATCGAACGTGATTCCCTTGCCGACCAACGCGACACGTTTGCCTTTACGCTTGGCGCCCTTGTGGGACAGCCGCACCAGCCTCGGTGGCCGCGACGAACCCTTGCCGACGCCGATGATGCCGCCGTAACCGGCCTTCTCCAGTGCCTTCTCGTCGAGGACCTCGACCGATAGTCCGGCCGCCTCGCCCAACGCCTTTGCGCGCCGGGCGAACTCGTCGGGAAACAGGTGGCTGGGGGGAGTGTTGACGAAATCGCGGGCGGTGGCCACCGCGGTCGCGATGTCCGCTGCACGTTGTGCGGCCTCTTTGGTGGTCGACTTGGTGTCCGAGGTCAGGGCGGTGATCTCGCGGAGGCCGGCGTCTTTGGGTGCGGTCTTGTCGCTGCGGAAGTCGCTGAACCGGTATGCCCCCAGAATCAGGCCCTCGACCGCCGCCGCGAGGCCCACGCCCGACAGCGTGGTCAGCACTGACTCGGTGCCGTTGAGCGAGCGCGCCGCCACCCCGGCCGCGCGGCGGATGACATCGGCCGGATACCCGTCCCGTCGCTTACCGAGCCCGACGGCCAGCACGCTGCCCACCGGAAGCGACGGTGCGACGACGCGCGTGACCTGCTCGCAGCCGCCCTTGGCGTTCAGCGCCGCCAGCGCGGACTCGATCTCGGCGACCGCCGCGGCGTGGAGGGACGGGTTGGGCACCACCTTCACCTCTGAGTCGTCGTCCCCGTTCACCACGGGAACGACCAGCACCGAGCCATCGGCTTTGCGTTTGGGCAGCGACGTGCTGACGGTGACGGTCGGGGTCTGATATCCGGGGGTTGCAGGGCTCACGAAACCCAACCCTAGCTTCAGGAGCCGGTGTGAAGGTCGTAGGCCGTGACTGGGCCCTCGAACCCCTTGAGCGTCAAGGGTTCCAGCTGGACCGCAGGGTGATCGGGCAGCGCATCGCGCACATCGTGCCCGGCGAGTATCTGGCCGGGCGCCGCCGCGCTGACCAGTCGGGCTGCCAGGTTGACGGGGGTGCCGAAGTAGTCGCCTCCGATCGAGAGCACCAGCCCATACCCCAGGCCGGCACGAACCCCCAGGCCGCTCTCGCGCGCCCCGGAATACTCGACCAGGTCGGTCGCGGCCTTGACCAGCTGCTCCGGGCTGGAGTTCACCCACATCACCTCGTCGCCGATGAACTTGACCACCCGGCCGCCGTCGCCGTGCACCACGTCGCTGACCGCGCCGCTGAACTCGACCAGCAGATCCGACAGCTCCGTCGGGCTCAGCCGCTGGGTCAGCACCGTGAACCCCGACAGGTCGGCGAACCCGACGCCGCAGGTCACCATCGCCGACGCGTCGTGAATGACGTCCTCGAAGTAGGCCCTGGCGCTGGTGATGTGGTGGCGCCACACCGCATCCATCAGCGCCGAGATTCCGGGCACCAGCGCGGCGACCGAACGGTAGGCGCGCGCGGTGGTCAGCTCGTCGTGGGTGTGCGTCATCAACAGATCGGGCTGCGCCAGCCGGATCATCGTTCCGCTGGCCTCGGCCAGGCGCGCCATCGTCGCACCGATGATCCGGAGGAAGTTGAGGGCGGCACCCGAGCCCGTCACCGCGCTGATCGTCCGCCACGACGCCAGCGCGTCGACGTCGGCGCGGCTCAGCGCGGGCACGTCGGGGCCGGCGACGTGCAGACCGAGCGCCTGCCAGGCGTGGGCGAGGTCGGCGAGGTCGACGCCGAGTTGTTCGGCGGCCGCCCGCAGGGTGTAGGTGGGCGGCCCCGACCACTGCAGGACGTCGCCGGCCAGACCGAAGAGCCGGCCGCGGCGTTCGGCCTCGACCATCTCCTCGGCGGAAAAGCCCAGCGAGTCGAGGTAGGCGATCAGCCCGGCCCGCGCATGGGCGTCGGCGATCCCGGCGGCTTGCAGCGCGTCGAGGTCGACCACCTGCACAAGTGTGCCAACTTCGCGGCCCCATTAGGGTGGATCGGCGTGACGCACGGTGAGATGAACGACGTGTCCAAGGGCCCGCTGGAAGACCGCCACCGCGAACTCGGAGCGAACTTCGCCGAGTTCGGCGGCTGGCTGATGCCCGTTTCGTACGCGGGAACGGTCAGCGAGCACAACTCGACGCGTACCTCCGTCGGGCTGTTCGACGTCAGCCATCTTGGAAAGGCATCGGTGCGCGGTCCGGGCGCCGCCGATTACATCAACTCCGCATTCACCAACGACCTGCGCCGGATCGGCCCCGGCAAGGCGCAATACACGTTGTGCTGCAACGACTCCGGCGGGGTGATCGACGATCTGATCGCCTACTACGTCTCCGACGAGGAGATCTTCCTGGTGCCCAACGCCGCGAACACCGCCGCGGTCGTCGAAGCGCTGCGCGAGCGGGCGCCTGCAGGCCTCACCATCGCCGACGAACACCGGTCGTACGCGGTGCTTGCGGTTCAGGGACCGAAATCGGCCGAGACCGTCGGCGCGCTGGGGTTGCCCACCGACATGGACTACATGGGCTACGCCGACGCGGAGTTCGCCGGCGTACCCCTGCGGGTCTGCCGCACCGGCTACACCGGCGAACACGGTTACGAGCTGCTGCCGCCGTGGGACAGCGCGGGCGTGGTCTTCGACGCACTGCTCGAGGCCGTCACCGCCGCCGGTGGCGAGCTCGCGGGGCTGGGGGCGCGCGACACCCTGCGCACCGAGATGGGTTATCCGCTGCACGGCCACGAACTGTCGCCGGACTTCTCGCCGCTGCAGGCCCGCTGCGGGTGGGCCATCGGCTGGCGCAAGGAGGCGTTCTGGGGGCGCGACGCGCTGCTTGCCGAGAAGGAAGCCGGCCCGCCCCGGCTGCTGCGCGGTGTGAAGGCCGTCGGGCGGGGAGTGTTGCGTGCCGATCTCACCGTGCTCGACGGTGATCGGCCCGTCGGAGTGACGACATCGGGAACCTTCTCTCCCACATTGAAAGTCGGCATCGGGCTGGCGTTGCTCGACACCGCGGCCGATATCGCCGACGGAGCCCGCGTCGCGGTCGACGTCCGCGGCCGCGCGGTCGAGTGCGAGGTGGTCAAGCCCCCGTTCGTCGCGGCAAAAACCCGGTAGCGCCCGGATATACAATCGGCGCATGACTGACGGCCCCCTCGAGTTCACGGTTGAGCGCAATGCGAACCGGGCGAGCGACGAGGTACGGGCGTCGATCCTGGCCGATCCAGGATTCGGCCGCTACCACACCGATCACATGGTCTCGATCGACTGGAAAAAGGACGGGACCGAGGGGGAAGGCTGGCACAACGCACGCGTGATCCCCTACGGCCCGATCGAACTCGACCCGTCGGCGATCGTGCTGCACTACGCGCAGGAGATCTTCGAGGGGCTCAAGGCCTACCGCTGGGCGGACGGCTCGGTCGTGTCGTTCCGGCCCGAGGCCAACGCGCGCAGGCTGCGGACGTCGGCGCGTCGGCTCGCCATTCCCGAACTGCCCGACGACGTCTTCATCGAGTCGCTGCGCCAGCTCATCGCGGTCGACGAGCAATGGGTCCCACCCGCCGGTGGTGAAGAGTCGCTGTATCTGCGGCCCTTCGTATTCGCCACCGAGCCAGGACTCGGTGTGCGGCCGGCGACCGAATACCGCTACATGGTCATCGCCTCGCCCGCCGGCGCCTACTTCACGGGCGGCATCAAACCGGTCTCCGTGTGGCTGTCCACCGAATACGTGCGGGCCTGCCCGGGCGGTACCGGCGCCGCCAAGTTCGGCGGCAACTACGCGGCTTCGCTGCTGGCCCAAGCCCAGGCCGCGGACAACGACTGCGACCAGGTGGTGTGGTTGGATGCCGCCGAACGCCGCTATGTCGAGGAGATGGGCGGGATGAACCTGTTCTTCGTCTTCGGCAGCGGCGGGTCGGCACGGCTGGTCACCCCCGAGCTGAGCGGTTCGATCCTGCCCGGTGTCACGCGGGATTCGTTGCTGCAGTTGGCATCCGACGCTGGCTTTGCGGTCGAGGAACGCAAGATCGACGTCGACGAGTGGCAGAAGAAGGCGGCCGCGGGCGAGATCACCGAGGTGTTCGCGTGCGGGACCGCCGCGGTCATCACCCCCGTCGGCACCGTCAAGCACGCCGAGGGCGAGTTCACCATCGCCGACGGCGGGCCGGGGGAGATCACGATGGCGCTGCGTGACACGTTGACCGGGATCCAACGCGGCACCTTCGCCGATACGCACGGCTGGATGGCCCGGCTCGGCTGAGCCGGGCCACTCCGGCGGCTTCAGCGGATCGCCAGCCCCAACGCCGTGATCACGGTCGTCACCTCGATCGCGGCGCCGAGCACGTCGCCGGTGATGCCGCCGAAGCGCCGCACGCAGTGCGCCACGAGCACCGCGCCGCACGCGAGCCCGACGACTACGGCCAGTGGCCCCTGCCAGAGCCGGGGACCCGCGAGCGCGGCCAACCCGGCGACGGCGCCCGTCCACGCGACGACCACCAACGCCGATTGCGTGCCCGCGACGCGAGCGCCCAGCGCACTTCCCGCCGCGGCGGGCACGCCTCGACGGCACGCCAGCACCGCCGCCACCCGCCCCGCCATGACAGCCACCACCAGCCCGACGGCCGTCAGGCCGCCGAACGTGAACGCCTGCGACAGGATCACCAAGACCACCGCGGCAACGCCGAACGGGCCCGCCGAGCCGTCCCGCATCACCTCGAGGGCGCGCTGCGGCGGGCCGTAACAGCCCAAACCGTCGGCGGTGTCGGCGAGCCCGTCGATGTGCAGGGCACGCGTCGCGGCCACGACGACGGCCACCGCCAGCACACCGGCCAGGGCTCCAGGTCCGAACGCCCACGACGCCGCCCACACCGTGGCCGCCGCCAGCCCGCCGACTGCCGCGCCGGCCACCGGCAACGCCGTCAACGCACCGCGACCGATCGCGACCGAACTCCGTACCGGTACGACGGTGCCGAACGCGAAAGCCCCTGCAAGCGAACGGATCACCGGTTAGTTCTCCTGGGTAACCTGGGTGACGCCGGCTTCGTCGAACGTCGCCATCGACGTCAGCGTGGCCACCGCCGCGCGCACGACGGGCAGTGCCACCGCGGCCCCGGTGCCCTCGCCGAGACGCATGCGCATGTCGACGATCGGCTCGAGTCCCAGCCGGTTCAGCGCCACCTCGTGGGCGGGTTCAGTGGACAGATGCCCGGCCTGCCACCACTGGCGGGCGCCGGGTGCCAGGCGTTCGGCCAGCAGTGCGGCCGCCGTCACCACCAGGCCGTCGAGCAGCACCGGCGTCCGCCGCACGGCCGCTTGCGCACAGAATCCGGCGATCGCGGCGAGATCGGCGCCGGCGCAGATACGCAGCAGCGCAACGGGATCGGTAAGGCTGTTGCGGCAGCGGTACAGCGCGTCACGGACGGCGGCGGCCTTGCGTGCCCAGCCCGCGTCGTCGACCCCGGTGCCTCGCCCGACCAGCACGACCGGCTCGGTGTCGGTGAGCGCCGCGATCAAAGTCGTTGCCGGGGTTGTGTTTCCGATGCCCATATCGCCCGCGATAAGCAGGTCGGCACCCGAATCGACCTCGTCGTCGACGACGCGGCGGCCGGCCTCGAGCGCGGCGGTGACCTCGTCGGCGCTCAACGCGTCCTCGACCGTGATGTCGCCGCTGCCTCGGCGTACCTTGTGCGCACCGATCGACGGCGAGTGCGGTTCTTCGGTGTCGACCGCGATGTCGACGACCCGCACGGTCGCGCCTGCGGCCTCGGCCAGCACGTTGATCGCCGCGCCGCCGGCGTCGAAGGTGGCGACCATCTGCGCGGTGACGCCCGACGGGTAGGCCGAAACTCCCGCCGAGGCGACGCCGTGGTCCCCGGCGAACACCACAACGCGGGGGCGCTCAAGCGGCCGCGGCGGGCATACCCCCTGACATGACGCGATCCAGACCGCGAGGTCTTCGAGGCGGCCCAGGGAGCCTGCAGGTTTGGCCAGATGGCCTTGGCGCGCACGGGCGGCGGCGGCGACCTCGGCGTCGGGTGGCTGGACCGCCGGAAAGTCCGTCACACCGGGTCCTTCACGGCCAGTGGCTGCCCGGCGATGACGAGCACGACCCGATCGCAGACCGTCGCGAGCCGTTGGTTGAGCGATCCCAGCTCGTCGGCGAAACGGCGACCGGCCGCCGTCGCCGGCACGACGGTCAGCCCCACCTCGGGGCTCACCACCGCCAGCGGAGCGGGGAAGCCGTCGACCGCGTCGAGCAGGTCGTCGACGTCCGCGGCGATCGAGCCGCCGGTCCATGCACCCGAGCGGTCCATCGCCGCTGCCAGCCATGTACCGATGTCATCGACCAGTGTCGCGGAGGGGTGCGCGCGTAATTGCGTTGCGACGTCGGTGGTTTCGACGGTGGACCACCGAGCCTGACGGCGCGATCGGTGGGCCGCCAACCGGGCCGCCCACTCGGGATCGTCGGTGGACGAAGGTCCGGTGGCCAGGTAGCACATCGGTTGCGCGTCGGTCGCCTCGCCGGCGAGCGCGGCTTCAGCCCATTGCGACTTACCCGATCGGATGCCGCCGAGCACCAGGGTGCGCACCGGGCTCAGGTGACCTTGTCGCCGCGGTTCACCTGCGGGCGCGGTGCGCGCATGCGACGCAACTGCGAGGCGCGGCTGGCCGCGTAGAAACCGAGCTTCCAGCCGCCTTCGGTGTTGTTCGGGAACTTCTCGTCGACCAGCCGGTTGACCCGACGGCCGAGGATGAAGCCGTCGATCACCATGATCAGCACCAGCACGAGCATCGCGGGGGAGAGCAGGCGCTGCACCTCGACCGAGGGCACCGCGAGCATCACGAAGATCAGGCCAAGGGCCGACGGCATGAACAGCCCGAGCACATTGCGCCGAGCGTCCACCTCGTCGCGGACATAGCGGCGCACCGGTCCCTTGTCCCGGGGGAGCAGGTAGGCCTCTTCGCCGGCCATCATCTTCTCGCGGCGCTCGGTCATCTGCTCGCGGCGCGCCGCCTTCTCCTCGCGGCGCTCCTCACGGCTCATCGTGTTGCGCATCTCTTTGCGGCGGCGACGCGCTTCGGCGGCCGTCATCGGGGCGGGTGCCACCGGACCGCGCTTGCGGGCCGCCTGATCGCGCTTGGGGGTCGGCCTGCCTTTCGGTGGGGTGGTGCCTGCAGGCCGGGCGGTTTCCTGCGCTTCGGCGCCGGTGTTCTCCGACACATCGGCGCTCGACGCGTCGGCGGTCGGCTTGTCGTCTTTCTTGCGGCCCAGCAGCTTCACGCCTGCCAGGTTACTTCCGTCGCGAGGAGCGGTACTGCCAGGGGAGGAGGCCTGGGGACAAACTCGGGAATAGCGTCGAGACGAGGTACCGTTGATTTGTACGCGCCACGACAATGAGGCCTACAGGAGACGTAATGACAGTTCAGGAAGAGTCGGCAGGAACCCCAGGGACGGCGACCGCCGCCCACGGCGTGACCCTGACCGACGCCGCTGCCGCGAAGGCCAAGGCGTTGCTGGACCAGGAGGGCCGCGACGACCTCGCCCTGCGCATCGCCGTGCAGCCGGGTGGGTGTGCCGGACTGCGCTACAACCTGTTCTTCGACGACCGGTCGCTCGACGGTGACCTGTCCGTGGAGTTCGGCGGCGTGAACCTGACGGTGGACCGGATGAGCGCACCGTATGTGCAGGGCGCGATCATCGACTTCGTCGACACGATCGAGAAGCAGGGATTCACGATCGACAACCCCAACGCCACCGGCTCGTGCGCCTGCGGCGACTCGTTCAACTGATTTCCGACCCAGTCGGTCAGTACTGACCTGACGTGCGTGGCAGGTAAGAACACACCAGGATTTCGTTGTCTTGGGCCAACAGCTGAGCGACGGCCTGCTGTTCGCGGGTGTCGTTCTGCCCTCGGCGCGATCCGCCCGCCGGCGTCACCCGCATGGTGAACAGCACCTGCGCCTGATGGGGCGAGGGCTGGACGATCTTGTCGATCGATATCACCTCGGCCTGCCTGTACTGCTTGCGGAACGCGTCACCCGACAGGCGCGCCAGCGCCAGATCCGAGCGCTTCTCCTTCACCGCATCGAACAGCCCACACAGGGTGTGGCGGGCGACGGTCTCGTCGTCGCCATTGGTCAGCGCATCCAGGTAGTCCTGGATGGCCGCCGTTGCCGAGGATTCGCTCAGCGCGTTCGAACTGGCCGGGTCCTCGTCCCCGCCCGCCATGGCGATGACCGCCACGACCGCTGCGACCAACGCGACCACGACCACCGCTGCCAGGACGATCGGCCAGCGCTTCTTCTTCCGGTACGGCACCGGCGGCGGCAGCATGCCCGGATACGCCGACGGCACATTTTCCGGATACGGAAGTGATTGCGGATACATTTGCGGGCCGGTCGGTCCAGCGCCGTATTCGGGCGGGTACGGGCCGGTCATAGATTTGCTCCCCCGAGATGTGGGTCGGAATGCGCCTGTCTACAGTTGCTGGCGGACTTTTGTACGCAGGTTAGCGCACTAGAATACCTAGGCGACTTAATAAATGAAGGGTGCAGTTCGTGACAATTGCGGTGACCGGATCGATTGCAACCGACCATCTGATGCGGTTCCCCGGGAAGTTCTCCGAACAGCTGCTCCCCGAACACCTGCAGAAAGTCTCGCTCAGCTTCCTGGTCGACGACCTCGTCGTGCACCGCGGCGGCGTGGCGGGCAACATGGCCTTCGCGATCGGTGTGCTCGGCGGTGACGTCGCACTCGTGGGCGCCGTCGGGCGCGACTTCGACGACTACCGCAGCTGGCTGGAGGCCGTCGGCGTCGACACCGAGTGCGTGCTGGTCTCCGAGACCGCCTACACCGCCCGGTTCGTCTGCACCACCGACGACGCCATGGCGCAGATCGCGTCGTTCTATCCGGGTGCGATGTCGGAGGCGCGCAACATCTCGCTGGCCGATCTGACGAAGCGGATCGGGCAGCCCGAGCTGGTGATCATCGGCGCCAACGACCCCGACGCGATGTTTCTGCACACCGAGGAGTGCCGCAAACTCGGCCTGCCCTTCGCCGCCGACCCCTCCCAGCAGCTGGCGCGGCTCTCCGGTGAGGAGATCCGCAGGCTGATCGACGGCGCCACGTACCTGTTCACCAACGACTACGAGTGGGACCTGCTGCTGCAGAAGTCAGGCTGGAGCGAGGCGCAGGTGATGAGCCAGATCGGGATTCGCGTCACCACCCTCGGCCCCAAGGGCGTGGACCTGGTCAGTTCGGACGGCACTTTCATCCACGTCGGGGTGGTGCCCGAGAAGCACCAGGCCGATCCGACCGGTATCGGAGATGCGTTCCGTGCCGGCTTCCTGACCGGTCGCAGTGCCGGGCTGAACCTGGAGCGTTCGGCGCAGCTCGCCTCGCTGGTGGCCGTGCTCGTGTTCGAGGCGCCCGGGCCGCAGGAATGGAGCTGGGACCGCGACGAGGCGATCCAGCGGCTCGGCGGCGCCTACGGCGACGAAGCGGCCAAAGAGATCGCCTCGGCTCTCAAATAGGGAGGCGCTCTAGTAGCTAGAGCTGCACCGGGTAGGTCGGCTCGCCGATCTGCGGGGTGATGCTGTGCTCGACGAAGATCGCGTGCCACAGCATGAAGATCAGCACGGTCCACAGCCGGCGGCTGTGATCGCTTGTGCCGTCACGGTGCTCGTCGAGCATGGTGCGAACGGTCGCGAGGTCGACCAGATCGCCGGCCTGTGACGAGCTGACCATCGAGTACGCCCAGTCCTGCAGCTCGCCGGCCCGCAGCCAGTGCCGGATCGGGACGGGGAAGCCCAGCTTGGGCCGGTTGAGCACGTGCTCGGGAACGATCGGCTCCAACGCCCGCCGTAATGCGAACTTCGTTGTCGCCCTGGTGATCTTCTGGTCATACGGCAGACGGGAAGCGACCGCGAATACCTCGGGGTCGAGGAAGGGCACTCGCAGTTCGAGCGAGTTCGCCATGGTCATCTTGTCCGCCTTGACGAGGATGTCGCCGCGCAACCAGGTGAACAGGTCGACGTGCTGCATGCGCGCGACCGGGTCCCAGCCCTGCGACGCGGCGTACACCGGTGCGGTCACGTCGGTGTGCGTCCACTCCTGGCGGAAGCCGGGAAGCACCGCGCGCAGTTGCTCGTCGGAGAAGCTGCGCGCATTGCCGTAGTAGCGCTCCTCGAGCGTGAGCGAACCGCGGTGCAGCAGGCTCTTGCCCCGCATCCCCTCGGGCAGCGGTCGCGACGCCCGCCCCAGCGACCGTCGCAGCGGCCGCGGCAGGTATTCGAAGGGCTTCAGCGACAATGGTTCCCGGTAGATGGTGTAGCCGCCGAACAACTCATCGGCGCCCTCGCCGGAGAGCACCACCTTGACGTGTTTGCGGGCTTCGCGGGCGATGAAGAACAACGGAACCAGCGCCGGGTCGGCCACGGGTTCGTCGAGATACCAGACGATTTCGGGCAGCGCGTCGACGAACTCGGACTGGCTGACGACCTTGGCCACATGTCTGGCGCCGATCGCCTCTGCCGAGGCGACCGCGACGTCGACCTCGGAGAAGCCTTCCCGCTCGAACCCGGTGGTGAACGTGATCAACCGCGGGTTGTGCCGCATGGCCAGCGCGGCGATCGCCGTCGAGTCGATGCCGCCGGACAGGAACGCGCCCACGGTCACGTCGGCGCGCATGTGCTTGGCCACCGAATCCTCGAGCACCGCGGTGATCTCGTCGTAGCGCTCCTGCTCGCGGCCCTGTATGAACGGCACAGCGGTGAACCGCGGGTGGAAGTAGCGGGTCACCTCGAGTTCGCCGCCCGGCCGCACGCGCCCGTAGCTACCCGACTCCAGCCGCCGGATCCCGACCTGCAGCGTCTCGGGTTCGGGCACGTACTGCAGCACCGTGTAGTGCTGAACGGCGCGCTGATCGATGTCGAGGTCGAGGCCCAATTCGTCGGCGAGCTCGAGCAGGCACTTCTTCTCGCTGCCCACCGCCGTGCCGCCGGGGCCGGTGGCTAGATAGAGCGGCTTGATGCCGAACGGGTCGCGGGCGCAGAACAGCTCACCGCCGACGGTGTCCCACAACGCGAAGGCGAACATGCCGCGCAGTCGGGTCAGCGCGTCGGTGCCCCAGTGGTGGTAGGCCGCGATGATTGTCTCGCCGTCACCGTCGGTGTTGAACGTCACGCCGTGCCGGGCCGACAGTTCCTCGCGTAGCTCGAGGTAGTTGTAGATCTCGCCGTTGAACACGAGCACATAGCGGTCGGGCGTGTCCGGCGGTCCCCACCGCAGGGGTTGGTGGCTGTGGGCGATGTCGATGATCGACAACCGGTTGAACCCGAGCACGACCCGGTCGTCGGACCAGGTCCCGGGCTCGTCGGGGCCGCGATGACGCATCAGGTGGGATGCACCGGACACCGCGTCGATCAGCGCGGGGGAGACGTCAGCGGACGGGTCACACACGAGGGCCAGCAGTCCGCACACGGCGCCAGTATGCCTAATCGTGAGGTGTGTTGAGACCTGCACCCGGGCGTGGTCTACGCTGCGTAGTATTCGCTCCAGAAATTGACCGCACCGCGGTCGCGCGTCACTGACTTCTAGGAGGCTCCAACGTGACACCTCGCGGGCTGAAGGCGGTGGCGCGAACCGCGTCGCTGTCAATCGTCCTGGGTGCTACGGCGTTGCTGCTCAGCGGTTGCAGCTGGTCGGAGGTGCTGGGCCTGGGATGGCCGAAGGGCATCACGCCCGAAGCGCACGTCAACCGCGAACTGTGGATCGGCTCGGTGATCGCCTCGCTGGTCGTCGGCGCGATCGTGTGGGGCCTCATCTTCTGGTCCTCGGCGTTCCACCGGGCCAAGAAGACCGACACCGAGCTGCCCCGCCAGTTCGGCTACAACATGCCGCTGGAACTGGTGCTGACCGTCATACCGTTCCTGATCATCTCGGTGCTGTTCTACTTCACCGTGGTGGTGCAGGAGAGGATGCTGCACGAGGAGTCGAACCCCGAAGTCGTCGTCGATGTCACCGCCTTCCAGTGGAACTGGAAGTTCGGTTACAAGTCGGTGAACTTCTCCGACGGCACCTTCACCTACGACGGCGCCGACCCCGAGCGCGCGGCCGCCGTGGCGTCCGGCCCCGAGGGCCTGGAGGGTGAGCACGGCGGCGAATTCGGTTCACACGACCCCGCATTCGGCGTGATCGCCGGCAAGCACCCGCAGGACCGCTCGTATCTGGCGTTCGACAAGGTCGAGACGCTCGGCACGTCCTCGGAGATCCCGGTGCTGGTGGTGCCGTCCGGCAAGCGCATCGAGTTCCAGATCGCCTCCGCCGACGTCATCCACGGATTCTGGGTGCCGGAGTTCCTGTTCAAGCGCGACGTGATGCCTAACCCGCGGGCCAACAACTCCGACAACACCTTCCAGATCAGCGAGATCACCCAGACCGGGGCGTTCGTCGGGCGGTGCACCGAGATGTGCGGCACCTACCACGCGATGATGAACTTCGAACTGCGCGTGGTGGAGCCGAACGACTTCAAGGCCTATCTGCAGCAGCGCATCGACGGCAGGACCAACGCCCAGGCGCTGCAGGCGATCAACCAGCCGCCGACCGCCGTCACCACGAAGCCGTTCGACACCCGTCGCGGTGAACTGGCGCCCCAGCTAACGCAGGCCAGCAAGTAGGGACACCACATGCATATCGAAGCCCGGCTGTTCGAGTTCTTGACCGCGTTCTTCGTTCTCGCCGCCGTCGTCTACGCGGTGCTGACGGCGATGTTCCAGTACGGCGGCATCGAATGGGCCGGTACCACCGCGCTGGTGTTGACCGCCGGACTGACCCTGATCACCGGCACGTTCTTCCGGTTCGTGGCCCGGCGCCTGGACACCCGGCCCGAGGACTACGAGGACGCCGAGATCAGCGACGGTGCCGGTGAGCTCGGCTTCTTCAGCCCGCACAGCTGGTGGCCGGTGATGATCGCGCTATCGGCCTCGATCGCTGCGGTCGGTGTGGCGCTCTGGCTGCCGTGGCTCATCGTGGCCGGTGCGTGCTTCGTGATCACGACGGTCGCGGGCCTGACCTTCGAGTACTACACCGGCCCCGAGAAGCACTGACCGTCGAATCGGCTGCCCTGCCGTTCGGTGCGGGCGGCCAGGGTCACAGCCAAGGTCACAATCGGGCCACCACTTGCGGCGGGAACCGTGGCGGGTGATCACGCCCGGTTACGGCGTTGGGTAATGTTGCCGAGGCACGGTCAGTCGCCGCCGCTGAGCCGGGAGTCTGTGGCGTGCCGCGCCGGTTGAGTAGTCGAGAAGGATAGGCGTAAATGAGCGGGCCGAATCCCCCGGATGACGAAGGGTCGGATTTTCAGAGTCGGGAGCCGAGTCAGGATCCGAACCAGACCGGCGGTGACCAGCCTCCGCCCGACAGCAGCGACACCGACTTCTACTCGCGGGCCTATTCGGCGCCGGAGTCCGAGCAGTTCACGGCGGGCCCGTATGTACCGGCCGACTCGTCGCTGTACGACTACGACAACTACGAGCCGCCCGAACCGGTCGACCAACCCGCACCGCCACGGTGGCCGTGGGTCGTCGGCGTGGCGGCCATCATCGCGGCCATCGCGCTGGTGGTCTCCGTTTCGGTGTTGGTGACCCGCACCGACACCGACAACCTCGCGACGCCCGAGACCTCGACGACGACCGTGGCGCCCCCGGTGCAGGACGAGATCACGACCACCACGCCGCCGCCACCACCTCCGCCGCCTCCACCGAGCGAAGAGCCACCACCGCCACCGCCCGAAACGGTGACGGTGACCCAGGAGCCGCCTCCGCCGCCCGCGGCGGCCGAACCGCCTCCGCCACCCCCGCCTCCGGAGACCACGTCGCCGCCGGCGCCACCACCGCCCACGACAACCCGTTCGGGCCCGCGACAGGTCACCTATTCGGTGACGGGAACCAAAGCACCGGGAGACATCATCACCGTGACCTACATCGACGCGTCGGGCCGAAGCCGGACCCAGCGCAACGTCTACATCCCGTGGTCGTTGACCGTGACGCCGATCTCGCAGTCCGAGGTCGGTTCGGTGCAGGCGTCGAGCCTGTTCCTGGTCAGCCGGTTGAACTGCTCGATAACAACGAGCGACGGCACCGTGCTGTCGTCGAACACCAACAACGCCGCACAGACCAGCTGCTGATGACGTACGAAACGGACGCGTCGGGGCGCTCGCGGTTGACCCCGGCACTGGATCTCCGCGAACTCGACCGCACCGATCGCATCCTGCTCGGCTCGTGCGCGGCGATCTGGCTGGTGGCGCTCGGCACCGGGGTCGCCGCGACGGTCGCGCTGGTCGACCTCGGGCGAGGGCCGGCCGAGTCGTCCGGGGATGCCGGCACGCCGTGGCTGCTCTACACCGTCATCGGGATCTCCGCGGTGGTGATCATCGGCGCGGTTCCGCTGCTGTTGCGCGCCCGCCGGGACGCGCTGGCCGAATCGCCGCAGCCCCAAGCCGCCGGACCCGCGCCGGCCGCCTCGGCGGCTCCCGGCCGGGGGCGGCCGATGGACCCGACACCGCCCACTGAGAAGTTGCCGTACGCGGCGCCGCGCCAGGAGCGCATCCTCGAGGCGCCTGCGCCGGCGTCGACGCCCGCATCCGCGGCCGTTGACCTGCTGGGGCTGCGCTGCGCCGTGGCGATCGCCTGCGCGATCGGAGTCGCCATGGTGGCCATCGGTGTGGCCACCTATCTGATGGCGGTCGACAGCAATGTCGCGGCCTGGGTTTTTTATGGGTTGACCGCTCTGGTCACGCTCGCCATGCCCGTCGTGCCGTGGTTCTACCTCAAAGAACTACGCGCCCTGCTCGATCAGCAGGGCGCGTAAGTCCTTCACAGCGGGTGCTTTTCGAGCGTGCCGACTGCCTCAGTGGTGGCCGTTGGACGAGTCTCCGTCGCGAGAGCCATGCCCGTTCGACGAGCCGTTGCGCTCCTGGTGCTCGGCCAGCGCGGTGAGCGCCTTGCGCTCGCCGGCGTGCAGAGCCGCGGTCAGCGCCTCGTGCTCTTCGATCGGGTCGGCCGTGAGGAAGCTGCCGGTACCCGGCGCGCCCGCGGAGCCCAGCTTGTTCATCCGCTTCGGGATGGCAGCGCCCTGGTACTCCAACGGAATCGGATGACCGTGCTCGTCCACCGGACCCAACGGCTGGTGCAGCTCGATGTAGGCACCGTGCGGCAGCCGCTTGATGATGCCGGTCTCGATGCCGTGTTCGAGCACCTCCCGGTCGCTGCGCTGGAGGCCCACGGCCCACCGGTAGGCGATGTAGTAGACGATCGCGGGCAGCACCACCATGCCGATGCGGCCGATCCACGTCGTCGCGTTCAGCGAGATGTGGAACTTCAGCGCGATGATGTCGTTCATCGCGCACAGCGTGAACAGCATGTACAGCGCGATCGCCGCCGACCCCAACGCGGTTCGCACCGGGGCGTCACGCGGACGCTGCAGCAGGTTGTGGTGAGCGGTGTCGCCGGTGAGCCTCTTCTCGATGTACGGGTAGGCGATCAGCAGCGTGAACACCAGGCCCATGAACAGGGCCACCCAGGTGGACGCCGGAACCGTGTAGTTGCCGAAGTAGAGCTCCCACGGCGGGAAGATACGCGCCACGCCCTCGGTCCACATCATGTAGAAGTCCGGCTGGCTACCCGCCGACACCTGAGATGGCTTGTACGGCCCGAGATTCCAGACCGGGTTGATGGTCAGAAGGCCGCCCATCAGACCGAGGATTCCGACGGTCATCGCGAAGAAGGCGCCGGACTTCACCGCGAACACCGGCATGACGCGCACGCCGACGACGTTGGTCTCGGTGCGGCCGGGGCCGGGGAACTGGGTGTGCTTCTGGAACCACACCAGCGCGAGGTGAAGCCCGATGAGCGCCAACATGATTCCCGGGATCAGCAGGATGTGCAGTGCGTACATCCTGGGAATCCAGAATCCGTCGGTCGCACACTCGTAACCGACGCCGCCGCAGGGGAAGTCGCCGCCGAACAGCGCCCAATGCAACCAGGTGCCGATCACCGGCATGCCAAGCGAGATCGACGAGAGCGCGGCCCGCAGCCCGATGCCGGACAGCAGGTCGTCGGGCAGCGAGTAACCGAAGTAGCCCTCGAACATCGCCAGGATCAGCAGCAGCGCGCCGATCACCCAGTTCGCCTCACGCGGCCGCCGGAAGGCGCCGGTGAAGAAGATGCGAGCCAGGTGCACCATGATCGCCGCGGCGAACAGCAGTGCGGCCCAGTGGTGGATCTGGCGGACGAACAATCCGCCGCGGACCTCGAAGCTGATGTCGAGCGTCGACTCGTAGGCCTTCGACATCTGCACACCGCGCAGCGGCTGGTACACGCCGTCGTAGGTGACCTCGGCCATCGACGGGTCGAAGAACAGCGTCAGGTACACGCCGGTGATCAGCAGCACGATGAAGCTGTACAGCGCGATCTCGCCCAGCAGGAAGGACCAGTGGGTCGGGAACACCTTGTTCAGCTGGCGTCGCACCGCCGCGGAGGGGTGATAGCGGGAATCGATCGCATTCCCTTGGCCCGCCGCGACTTCGGCGAGGTTCGGCGGCTTCGGCAGTGATGGACTCATGCTGTTTTCCGTTCCCAGAAGGCCGGCCCGACGGGTTCGATGAAGTCGCCGTTGGCGACGAGGTACCCGTCCTGGTCGATGGTGATGGGCAGCTGCGCCAACGCGCGCGCAGCCGGGCCGAATATGGGTTTAGCGAAGTGCAGCGCGTCGAACTGCGACTGGTGGCACGGGCAGAGGATGCGATACGACTGCTGCTCGTACAGCGACGAGGGGCAGCCCAGGTGAGAGCAGACCTTCGTATAGGCGAACAGGTCGCCGAAGTTGAAGCTCTCCTGCCCCTTGCGCTTGACCACCCGGGGCAGGTCTTGCGCCTTGATTCTGATCAACATGACGGGATTGCGCACACCCATCGCGATCTCGGCGAGATGGTGGTGCGACTCGACAGTGGTTCCGTCGCCGTCGGATTCGCGCCACGGGAACACCGTCTCCATACCGCCGGCGTCGATGTCCTCGGGGCGCATCTTGACGAAGGTGCCGCTGCCGGTGGAGCGGGCCAAAAAGATGGTCTCGCCCTCGTACCGCGGTGTCCACCCGGACGTCCACAGCACCGCCTTCTTGCCTTCGGCGGTCTGGACGACGGGTTTCCACGGGTTCTTGATCAAACCGCCCGCGAACGCCACCAGCGTGCCGAGGCCGAACGCGCCGAGGCCGATGCCCAGCGAGAGGCCGACCAGCTTGCGCCGCTTGATCGTCGAACCCTCCAGCGCGTCGGTCAGGTTCGCCACGACCGTCTTGCGGTGGATCTCGGGGGAGGCGCCGTCATGGCGTTCCTGGATCGAGATCTCCTCGGGGATGAACTTCTTCTGGTACAGCACCGCACCGATGCCGATCGCCAAGATCGACAGCCCGAAGGTCAACCCGTACAGCGGCGTGGTCAGGCTGAACAGGAACTCGCCCTCGGAGCCGTAGGGCACGTACTCCCACGGCCAGAACAGGAACACCAACAGCAGGGCCAGGCCCGAAAACCCGCCCAGCAGAAGCCAGTACGAGACGACGCGGCCGGCGCGCTTCTCGGCCTTGGTGTCGGGGACCGGCCAGCGGCTTTCCTTGTAGACGATTTCGACGCCGTCGAGTTTGCCGCCGAGTTCGACCAGTTCCTCGCGGGACATCGCGGCCAGTTCGGCGTCGGTGGGCTGCCCCGGTACACCGGCCTGGCCGGGCGCGTCGGTGCCCTTCGGTGTGTTTTCTGTGCCGTTGCCCGGTTCGCTCATGCTCGCGCTCCGATCCACAGGGCCGCGGCGATGACGGCCACCATGCCGATGATCCAGGCCGCCATGCCCTCGGGCGCGGGGCCGAACCCGCCCAGGCCGTAGCCGCCGTAGCTCGGTGCCTCCGCCGACTCGCGGACGTAGGCGACGATGTCGCGCTTCTCATCCGGCGACAGCTGCCGGTCCGAGAACTTCGGCATGTTCTGCGGGCCGGTGAGCATCGCGGTGTAGATCTGCGCGGGCGTGGCGTCACCGAGGTCGGGCGCGTACTTGCCCGACGACAGGGCGCCGCCCTTGCCGGTGAAGTTGTGACACGAGGCGCAGTTCAGCCGGAACAGGTCGCCGCCGCGGGCGACGTTGTCGCCCAGCAGCGACTCCTGTGCGACGCGTCCGTTGTCGTCGCGCGGGACGACCGGGCCGCCGCCGTTGGCCTGCACGTAGGCGCCGAGCGCGTCGGTCTGCGCCTCGTCGAATACCGGGTCCTTCTTCGGGGCCTGGGCCTCGCCGCGCATCGCGGGCATGCGGCCGGTCGAGACCTGGAAGTAGACCGCCGCCTCGCCCACGCCGATGAGGCTGGGCCCGCGGTCGGGCACACCCTGGAGGTTGACGCCGTGGCAGGTCACGCACGAGGTGTCGAACAGCTGCTTACCCGTGCGCAACAGCGCCGACTGCGATTCGTCGGCGACCGCGACTTGCGGCGCGGGCGTCAGGGTCGCGGCGAGACCGCCGGCGACGCCCAGTCCGAGCAGCAGCAGCACAGCACCTGACAGGCGCCGGCGTAGCCGACGGCGCGACTTGTCGGTCATCGAACTCCTTCTCATCGGATTCATCGGCGAGCCGATCAACGGACGAAGTAAATGACGGCGAACAATGCGATCCAGACGATGTCGACGAAGTGCCAGTAGTACGACACCACGATCGCCGCGGTGGCCTGAGCCGGAGTGAACTTACTCATCCGGGTTCGGGCCAGCAGGATGAGGAAGGCGACAAGGCCGCCGATCACGTGCAATCCGTGGAATCCCGTGGCCAGGTAGAACACTGAGCCGTAGGCGCTGCTGGAGATGGTGGTGCCGTGCTTGACCAGTTCCATGTACTCGTAGCCCTGGCCGAGGACGAAGAACAACCCCATCGCGAAGGTGAGGGTGTACCAGCGGCGCAAGCCGAACACGTCGCCGCGTTCGGCGGCGAATACGCCCATCTGGCAGGTGAACGACGAGGCGATCAGAACCAGCGTGACCGGGACGGCCTGCATGAGGTTCAACTCGGTCGGCGGCGGCGGCCATTCGCCCGCCGCTTGCGAACGCGCGGTGAAGTACATCGCGAACAGGCCAGCAAAGAACATCAGCTCGCTGGACAGCCAGACGATGGTGCCGACACTGACCATGTTCGGCCGGTTCAGCGAATGTACTCGCGACGTGATTGCGGTTCCGGAGGTACCTACAGCGCTCGTCACAGGAGCAAGTATGACGCTTTGTAGTTGTCGATCACCACCCGGGTCCGCAGTTTCGTCAATAATCGCGTGGTGGCTTCTCCCAAAAACCCCGATTCCTTCACCTGGCCCCGGATCCTTGGCCGCCTCACCACCGGTCAGTCGCTGGAGAACGGCCAGGCGGCGTGGGCGATGGACCAGATCATGACCGGCGCGGCCACCCCTGCTCAGATCGCCGGTTTCGGGGTGTCCATGCGGATGAAACGCCCGACGTCGGCCGAGGTGACGGAGCTGGCCGACATCATGCTCAAACACGCGCGCCGTGTCCCGACCGACGTGATCGGCACCGCGACCGTCGACGTCGTGGGGACCGGCGGGGACGGCGCCAACACCCAGAACCTGTCCACGATGGCGGCCATCATTGTCGCGGCCGCGGGCGTGCCGGTGATCAAGCACGGGAACCGTGCCGCGTCGTCGCTGTCCGGCGGTGCCGACACGCTCGAGGCGCTCGGGGTGCGTATCGATCTGGGTCCCGACGAAGTCGCGCGCAGCGTCGCCGAGATCGGTATCGGGTTCGCGTTCGCGCCCCACTTCCACCCGTCGTACCGGCACGCAGGCGTGGTGCGCCGCGAGCTCGGGGTGCCCACGGTGTTCAACCTGCTCGGCCCGCTGACCAACCCGGCAGCGCCGCGGGCCGGGCTGGTCGGTTGCGCATGGGGCGACCTGGCCGAGGTGATGGCGGGCGTGTTCGCTGCCCGCGGGTCCAGCGTGCTGGTGGTCCACGGCGACGACGGTCTCGACGAGCTCACCACCACCACGACCAGCACGATCTGGCGCGTACAGGCGGGCACGGTCGAACAACTGAAGTTCGACCCCGCCGCGTTCGGCTTCAAGCGCGCCGAGATCTCCGAACTGGTCGGTGGCGACGCCGAGGCCAACGCGGCCTCGGTGCGCGCGGTGCTCGGCGGTGCGCCGGGGGCGGTGCGCGACGCCGTGATCCTCAACGCCGCGGGCGCGCTGGTGGCGCACGCGGGCCTAGCCAGCGACGCCAAATGGTTGCCGGCCTGGGAGAGCGGGCTGGCCAAGGCGGCCGAGGCCATCGACTCCGGGGCGGCCGAACAGCTCCTCGCGCGTTGGGTGCGGTTCACTCAAAAGGCCTGAGCGGGTTGTCCTTTCGACCTGTTCGGCGGCGAGCCGCGCCGAGCGCGCCGACGCGGCCCACGCCGCCCACCGGCCCGCTGCATGCGTCGGCGAGCAGTAGCCCTCGTCGGCGCGCACGATGCGCACCCCGGGCTGGTGTAGCCACCGCGCGATCAGTGCCGTCTCCTCGACCAGCGCGCCGCCCAACGGTGCCGTCGACGGCAGAACGGCTTGTGCGCCAGCGCAAATCGCGTCGACAACGGGCATCGGGGGAACCCCGCGCGGCGCGTTTCCCGCCGCGGCCAGTTGGCCGTTGCGGATCACCGCGAGGTGCCATCCACCGCTGCCGTCCGGGCGTGCCGCCACCAACTCGGTGACGGCGACCAGCGCCCGCAGTCGCTGGCCTCGCCACAGTCCATCGATCGCGGCGGCGGCGTGATCGCGTAGTCGCGCCGCGGTCTCGTAGCGGCCGCGGTCGGCGAGGTCGGCGACGTGGGCCAGCACCGCGGCCAGCGCCCGGCCGTCGCGGCCGGCCATCAGGTCGGCCGCCTGCGCGACCGTCTCCGCGTACTCGTCGGCGCCCACGTCGCGGGGCGCCGGGCACGGCGACAACTCCCGGTCGGGGCAGGCCGGGCCGTGCACCGCGGCGCGCCCCAGCTTCTTGGTGCACGTCCGCACCCCGGTGAACCGAGCCAGCAGGGCTGCGGTGTCGACGGCGTCCGCACGCGCGCGGAACGGGCCGATCACCGCGTCGTGCTTGGGGGTGCGCACGATCGAGAAGCGGGGAAAGGCCTCGTCGGTCAACGTGATCCACCACCATCGGTGCGGGAACTTCGACCGGCGGTTGTAGGGCGGGGCGTGCGCGGCCAGCAGGCGCAGCTCGCGCACGCCTGCCTCGAGATCGTGCGCGCATTCGACGTGGTCGACCGCGGTGGCCAGCGACGCCATCTCCTTGATGCGGGTGCGTGAGTCGGAGCCGTTGAAGTACTGCCCGACGCGTCGCCGCAGGTTGACGGCCGTGCCGACGTAGAGCACCTGGGCGCCGGGGCCGCGGAACAGGTAGACGCCGGGCAGGCGGGGCAGCGCGGCGGCGAGGTGGCGATTGCGCCGCTGCGCCGGGGGGACGTCGGGCAGGTACGAACGCAACTCCGTGTACGTGTGCACGCCCTGGTTGCCCACGCGCTCGATCAGCCCGTGCAGCACGTCGACCGTGGCGCGCGCGTCGTCGAGTGCTCGGTGCGTCGGGGTGGTGCTCGCGCCGAACAAGCGGGCCAGCGCGGAGAGGCGCACGCTGGGCGCCTCGTCGCGGGTGAGGACCCGACGGGCCAGTTTGACCGTGCACAGCACCGGCGGCCGCGGCCAGGCGATCTGAGCGCGTTCGGCGGCGGCCCGCAGGAACCCGATGTCGAATCCGGCGTTGTGGGCGACCAGCACGGCCCCGCGCGAGAACTCCAGGAATGCCGGCAGCACCGACTCGATCCGCGGCGCGTTGCACACCATCGCGGTGGTGATCCCGGTCAGCGCAACGATCTGCGGCGGGATGCTGCGGCCCGGGTCCACCAGCGTCGCCAGTTCGCCGAGCACGACGCCGCCGCGCACCTTTACCGCCCCGATCTCGGTGATCTGGTCGTGGTTGTCGCCGCTGGCGCGGCCTCCGGTGGTCTCGAGGTCGACGACGACGAACGTGGTGTCGCGCAGTGAGACGTCAGCCTGCCGATCGACATCGGCGAAGCTGAGCTGGCTCACGGGTCGACCGTAGAAAATCCCACCGACAGCTTCGGGTTGCCACGCGGACCCGCAGAATCTGTCGGTACCTCCCGATAGCGTGCGGACCGCACCGACCGAGAGGAGCCATTCGTGGGCACGGTGAAGATCGACTGCGACGACTGCGCGGTCCGCGGACCGGGCTGTCAGGACTGCGTCGTGAGTGTTCTGCTGGGCGTACCCGACACCTTGCTGGACGACGAGCGTCGAGCGTTGGAGGTGCTCGCCGACGTGGGTCTGGCACCGCGGCTGCGACTGGTACCCATCCGGCGGGAGGGCAGTTCAGGTGTCGCCTGATGACACGCGGCGCGACGGGCGACGGAACGAAATATGAGCTGCCTGTTAAATTTGCGTCTTCTGTTGGACAACGCCGATGCCGTTTCGTAACCTGTCTGAGACCTAAGGGCTATTCGACACGGCTTCGTTCCGGAAGTTGAAGGACGCAAAATCTTGAGGCTCGACCGCACGCGTTTGACCATTCGTGGGTTCCTTCGCCCCTTCGTCAGCGCGATAGTCGGTATCACTTTTTTCGCAAGTCTCTTCGCGGTCAGTGTGCAGGCCGATCCGGCCGACGACGCGCTGGCGAAGCTCAACGAACTGTCGCGTCAGGCCGAGCAGACCACCGAGGCGATGCACTCGGCGCAGCTCGATCTCGACAACAAGCTGGCCATCCAGCGGGATGCGGAGGCCAAGCACGCCGCCGATGCGGCAGCGGCGAACGCGGCCCGCGAACAGCTGGCAAAGTTTCAGGTCGCCGTCGACAAGGTTGCCGCGGCCCAATATATGGGCGGCAGAACCGATGGACTGGACGCGATCCTGACCGCCGGTTCGCCGCAGGGCCTCATCGATCAGCTGTCCGTACAACGCGTGATGGCCGCCCAGATGTCGGCGCAGATGAAGAGCTACCGCGAAATGGGCAGGCAGGCGGCCCTGGCCGAAGAAGCCTCCGCGAAGTCGGCCGCCGAGGCGAAGACCGCGGCCGAACAGGCCGCCGCCGTCCGGGCCGATCTGCAGTCCAAGCAGAGCACGCTGCAGGTGCAGATCGCGGTCGTGAAGTCGCAGTACGAGGCGCTGACCCCGAACCAGCGTGAGGCGCTCGCCGCCCTCCCGCCCATGCCTCCGGTGCCTGCGCCGGCGCCGGTGCCACCCGGCGATGATCCCGCGGTCCTGGCCGCACCGCCCGCGCCCGGGGCCATTCCGCCCGGAGACGTCGCGGCCCCGGGGGCCGGACACTCCGCGACCGTGATCCAGGCCGCGCTGAGCCGTATCGGCTCGCCGTACTCCTGGGGCGGATCCGGACCGAACGCGTTCGACTGCTCGGGGCTGGTGATGTGGGCGTTCCAACAGGCCGGCATCTCGCTGCCCCACTCCAGCCAGGCGCTGGCCCGCGGCGGTCAGCCGGTGTCGCAGGACCAGATGCAGCCGGGGGACGTCGTCAACTACTACTCCGACGCGTCGCACTCGGCGATCTACATCGGTGACGGAATGATGGTCCACGCCTCGACCTACGGCACGCCGGTGCGGGTCGCCCCGGTGGACAATGCGCCGATCTACAACGTCCGCCGTTACTGACCGCCGGGGTGTCGCGCACGCGAGGAGTAGGTCTCGGCTCGCGGCGCTGCTCATCGCCGAACTGATCTTCGCGCTGCTGATCGTCGGCCGCTCCGAGGTCCCGTCCGGTCCGGTGGTGGCCACGCCCCCCGCTGCTCCGGTGTCGCTGACCACGCCGACCGCGGCATCGCGCGTCCACACGCTCGCCGACGGCCGTGCGGTCCGGTTGATGAATCTCGGCGGGCCGCGGACCGAGCGGTTGCTGTCCCGGATCGCGGCTGAGTCGGACGGGGCCGCGGCGGCGGTCACCGCGTTCTGGGGACCGGAGTGGCCGCGCGAGATCGTCATCGCCGTCGCAGGCACCGGCGCGCAGTTCGCGGCGATCGGCGGCGGTGACTCCCACACCGCGGCCACCACTACGCCCGAGCGGATCATGTTCGCCCCCGGCGCTGCCGATCTGAGCGACGCCGCGTTGCGAATCGTGTTGCGCCACGAGCTGTTTCATTACGCTGCCCGCACTCGAACCGCGTCGGACGCTCCGCGCTGGCTCACCGAGGGGGTGGCCGACTTCGTGGCCCGGCCCGCCACACCGGTGCCGGACGCTTCGCTTCTCACGCTGCCCGGTGACGCCGAACTGTCGGGGCCAGAGCGTTCGCTGGCCTACGACCGGGCGTGGTGGTTCAGCAGGTTCGTCGCCGACCGGTTCGGCGAAGCCACGCTGCTCGCGCTGTACCAGCGGGCCTGCGGAGCCGGCCACCCCGACGTCGCGACGGCGGTGCGCGACATCCTCGGAACGGACCTCGATACGGTGCTGGCCGAGTGGCGGCAGTGGGCGAGTCGATGACGTGACGCGGGTTCTGTTGGTCACCAACGACTTTCCGCCGCGGCGCGGTGGCATCCAGTCCTATCTGCAGGAGTTGGTCGACCACCTCGAGGCCGAAGGGCGGCACACGCTGACGGTGTACGCGCCGAAATGGAAGGGTTCCGACGCGTTCGACCGGGACGCGTCGTATCGAGTCGTGCGGCACCCGACCACCCTCATGCTGCCCGAACCGTCGGTGAGCGGCCGGATGCGGCGCCTCATCGAGCAGACCGGGGCCGAGACGGTTTGGTTCGGCGCCGCGGCTCCGCTGGCGCTGATGGCGCCGCTGGCCCGCGACGCGGGCGCACGCCGGGTGATCGCCAGTACGCACGGTCACGAGGTCGGCTGGTCCATGTTGCCCCTGGCTCGAACCGCGCTGCGGCGCATCGGATCCGCCACCGATGCGGTCACCTACGTCAGCCAGTACACCCGGCGCCGATTCGCCTCGGCGTTCGGGCCACGGGCCGCGCTCGAACACCTACCGCCGGGGGTCGACACGGACCGGTTCACGCCCGACGAGGTCGCGCGAGCCGAACTGCGCGCCCGCTACCGGCTCGGCAACCGCCCCGTCGTCGTATGCCTGTCGCGACTGGTTCCGCGCAAGGGGCAGGACATGCTGATTCGGGCGATGCCCGCGATCCGGCAGCGCGTGCCCGATGCGGCGCTGGTGATCGTCGGCGGCGGGCCCTACCGGTCGACCCTGCACAAGCTGGCGCACAGCTTCGGGGTGGCCGACGACGTCGTCTTCACCGACGCCGTCCCCGGCGACGAGTTGCCCGCACACCACGCCATGGCCGACGTGTTCGCAATGCCGTGCCGGACCCGCGGCGCCGGGCTGGACGTCGAGGGACTGGGCATCGTTTATCTCGAGGCGTCGGCGGCCGGTGTTCCGGTCGTGGCGGGCCGGTCGGGTGGTGCGCCGGAGACCGTGCGGGACGGCGAGACCGGCGTGGTGGTCGACGGCTGGGACGTCGGCGCGATAGCGGCGGCTGTCAGCGACCTGCTGGCCGATCCCGACCGTGCCGTGCGGATGGGCGCGGCGGGTCGGCGCTGGGTGGTCGAGAACTGGCAGTGGCACACCCACGCGAGGCGACTGTCGAACCTGCTCTACCCCGAGTAGAGCGCCTCGATGTCGCTGGCGAACTTCTCCGCCACCACCTTGCGCTTGACCTTCATCGTCGGGGTCAACTCACCGCTGTCCTCGGTGAAGTCCACCGGCAGGATGCGGAACTTGCGGATCCCCTCGGCCTTGGACACCGCCTGATTGGCGTCCTTGACGGCGAGGTCGATCTCGGCGACCAGGTCCGGGTCGGTGGCCAGGTCGCCCACCGACGCGTCCGCGTTCTTGCTGTTGCGTTCCTTCCAGCCCTCGATCGCCTCGGGGTCGATGGTGATCAACGCGCCGACGAAGGGTTTGGCGTCGCCGACCGCCATCGCCTGGCTGATCAGCGGGTGTGCACGCAACCGGTCCTCGAGGATTGCCGGGGCGACGTTCTTGCCGCCCGCGGTCACGATGATTTCCTTCTTGCGGCCGATGATGGTCAGGAAGCCGTCGTCGTCGATCGCGCCGAGGTCGCCGGTGTGGAACCAGCCGTCGGAGGAGAAGACGGCCTTGGTCTCCTCCTCGTTCTTCCAGTAGCCGTTGAACACAACGCCGCCCCTGACCAGCAACTCGTCATCGTCGTTGATGCGCATGCTGTTGCCTGGCAACGGCGTTCCGACCGAACCGACCTTGACGTTGTCGATCCGGTTGACGGTGATCGCGGCGCTGGTCTCGGTCAAGCCGTAGCCTTCGTAGATCGTCAGCCCCACCCCGCGGTAGAAGTGACCGAGCCGTGCGCCCAGCGGAGCGCCGCCGGAGATGGCGGCGCGGCAGTCGCCGCCCAGCGCCGCCCGTAGTTTGCCGTAGACCAGGCGGTCGAACACCGCGTGCTTGGCGCGCAGCAGCAGGCCGGCCTTGCCGGTGTCCAACGACTTGCTCCACTCGATCGCGGTGTTGACGGCCATCTCGAAGATCCGGCCCTTGCCGTCGTTGTGGGCGTTCTGCTCGGCGGTGTTGTAGACCTTCTCGAACACCCGCGGCACCGACACCACCACGGTCGGCTTGAACACCGCGAACGTCGCCACGAGGTTCTTGATGTCGCTGGTGAAGCCCAACGTGACCTTGTTGGCGAGCGCGGCGAGCGTGATCGCCCTGGCCAGCACGTGCGCGAGCGGCAGGAACACCAGCATGCGCTCGCCCTTGGCCAGCAGCGTCGGGAAGCACTCCTTGGAGCCGCGGATCTCGTAGACCAGGTTGGAGTGGGTGAGCTGACAGCCCTTCGGCTGGCCGGTGGTGCCGGAGGTGTAGATCAGCGTCGCGGGATCGGCGGCCGCCAGACCGGCCATCCGGTCGTCGAGTTGTTTGGCATCGACCGACTTTCCCGCCTCGGCGAGTTCGTCGAGCGCCGACGCGCCCGCGCTCTCGATGCGCAGCACATCGCGCAGCCCGGGCAGTTCGTCCTTGAGGTGCTCGATCCTGTCGGCGTGCGCGTCGGTCTCGACGATCAGCAGCACGGATTCGGAGTCCGAGAGCACGAACTTCACCTGCTCGGGCGAACTGGTCTCATAGATCGGCACGGTGAGCGCACCGGTGGCCAGGATCGCGAAGTCCAGGATGGGCCATTCGTAGCGGGTGGCCGACAGCAGCGCCACGCGGTCGCCCGGTTGCACGCCCCTGGCGATCAGGCCGAGCGCGGCGGAGCGAATCTGGTCGGCGGCCTGCCTGCACGTCACATCTGTCCACGAACCGTCGACGAGGCGCTGGAAGATCACATGGTCGGGATCGTCGCGCTCATGGTCGAACACGGCGGTGACGACGTTGTCGTGCTCCTCCACCGTGAAGGACGCTGGCACACTGAACTCACGCACGGTCTTGGCCTCTCGATGCGGCTGCTCTTGCCGTATCCACCCTAGTCGGCCGGTATCCGGGCGGGCAGGATCGTATGTGAAGCTGGTATGCCATGCACAGCATTCAGATCGCGGACGACACGTTCGTCGCGGCTGACCCCGCCGAGGTCGGCCGCTACATCGCCGAGCCCGCGAGCTGGCGTCGCTGGTGGCCGGACCTGCGGCTGACCGTGGTGGAGGATCGCGGCGACAAGGGCCACCGGTGGACTGTCACCGGGGCGCTCGTCGGGACCATGGAGATCTGGCTGGAACCGGTGCTCGACGGGGTCGTGCTGCACTATTTCCTGCACGCCGAGCCGGCGGGGGTGGCGGCGTGGCAGCTGGCCAAGATGAATCTGGCGAAGATGAACCACCGGCGACGGGTCGCGGGTAAGAACATGGCATTCGAGGTGAAGCAGCGGCTGGAGGCCACGCGCCCGGTGGGTGTTTCGCCGTTGGCCTGAGGCTTCGGCCGCCGACAACAGGGGAGGGTAGATTTTCAACGTGGCGGACAAGACGGCGCAGACCATCTACATCGATGCCGATCCCTCGACGGTCATGGACGTCATCGCGGACATCGGGTCCTATCCGGACTGGGTGGCCGAATACAAGGAGACCGAGGTGCTCGAGGCCGACGCCGAGGGCTATCCCAAGACCGCCCGGCTCGTGCTGGATGCCGCCGTCCTCAAGGACACCATGGTGTTGTCCTACAACTGGCCGCCTGACCGCAAGTCGGTGACGTGGTCGCTGGTGTCGAGCTCCCTGCTGAGGTCGCTGGAAGGCGCATATCGACTGTCGCCCAAGGGATCCGGGACCGATGTCACCTATGAGCTGTCGGTTGATCTGATCATTCCGATGATCGGGCTGTTGAAGCGCAAAGCCGAACGGCGCCTCACCGACACCGCGTTGAAGGACCTCAAGAAACGAGTCGAGGCTGAGTGAGCTGAATGCCCCCGACCCGCCTGTCGCCAAGATCGGCCTGTTCGTCGGTAAGGGCGGGGTCGGCAAGTCGACGTTGGCGACCGCCACCGCCGTGCGTGACGCACGCGCGGGGCTGCGTGTGCTGATCGTCTCGACCGATCAGGCCCACTCCATTGGCGACGTGCTCGGGGTGACCGTGACACCGACCGGCGCGCGCCGGCCCACCCGGGTGTTCACCGACGACGCCGACGCCGGTGGCGGAGCACTGGACGCGCTGGCGTTGGATACGTTGGCCCTGCTCGAAGCGCGGTGGCGCGAGATCGCGGGCCTACTGTCCGACAGGTTCCCCGAGTCCGAATTGGGAAGCGTTGCCCCGGAGGAACTTTCGGCCCTGCCCGGTGTCCAGGAGGTGCTCGGCCTCTACGAGGTGGGCGAACTGGCGGCCTCTGGGGACTGGGACCGGATCGTGGTTGACTGCGCGTCGACCGCCGACGCGCTGCGCATGCTCACTCTGCCCGCGACGTTCGGTTTGTACCTGGAGCGGGCGTGGCCGCGGCACCGGCGGCTGTCCACTGGATTCGACGATCCGCACAGCGCGGCCGTCGTGGCCCTGTTCGAACGCATCAGCGCGGGCACCGACACACTGAGCGCGATGCTCACCGACGGTTCCAAGGTCAGCGCGCATCTGGTGATGACCGCCGAGCGGGTGGTGGCCGCCGAGGCCGCCCGGACGCTGGGTTCGTTGGCGCTGATGGGCGTTTCGGTAGCCGAGCTGATCGTCAACCAGATACTCGTACGAGACGATTCGTTCGAATACCGCAACCTGCCCGAACATCCCGCCTTCGATTGGTACACCGAGCGGATATCCGAACAGCGGGCCGTCCTCGATCAGCTCGACGCGACCATCGGCGATGTGCAACTCGTCCTGGTCCCGCATCTGGCCGGCGAGCCGATAGGGGCGAAGGCGCTCGGTGAGCTGCTGGACTGCGCACGCCGCCGCGACGGGTCGCCCCCGCCCGGTCCGTTGCGCCCGATCGTCGACCGCGAGTCCGGCTCCGGCCTCGAATCGGTGTACCGGTTACGGCTAGAGTTGCCGCAGGTCGACTCCTCGGCGCTAACGCTGGGCCGGGTCGACGACAATCTGATAGTCGGCGCGGGCGGATTGCGGCGCCGGGTCCGATTGGCGTCCGTGTTGCGGCGATGCATCGTCGTGGACGCGCAGCTGCGTGGGAGTGAGTTGATCGTGCGGTTCCGACCGAATCCGGAGGTGTGGCCGAAGTGACGACGCCACACGGCGATCTCGGACCGGAGCTGCGGGCGCTCGCGCAGGCCATCCTGGACCGGCTGGACCCCGCGGTGCGACTGGCCGCGGCGCGCGCGACGACCGGTACGGCGGGCAAGTGTCAGCAGGTCTGGTGCCCGGTGTGTGCGCTTGCTGCCCTGGCCGCGGGCGAACAGCATCCGTTGCTCACCGTCGTCGCCGAGCACAGCGTCGCCCTGCTTGCCGTGGTTCGGGCGATTCTGGAACAGGCAGCAGAAGGCCCGTCGGGGCCGGACACACCTCCGGACGGGCCACCGGACGGCCCGGGCCCGAACGGCTCGGCTCCGCCTCCTGCGCCGGGTCGATATCAGCACATTCCGGTAACTGTCGAGGAGTAGTCTTGCGCGCTGTGGTCGCATCCACAGTGCGTGGGTAAAGTTGGCGCAGAACACCGGCCGGTGTTCGATCACCGGGAGGGCCCATGTGGTATTGGCTGTTCAAGTATATCTTCATGGGACCTCTGCTGACGTTATTGGGACGGCCGAAAGTCGAAGGGCTGGAGCATGTTCCGCCGTCTGGCGCGGCGATCTTGGCGAGTAACCACCTTGCGGTCGCGGACAGTTTCTACAAGCCGCTCGTCGTCAGCCGGCGCATCACATTTCTGGCCAAGGCCGAGTACTTCACCGGCACCGGGCTCAAGGGCTGGTTCCAGCGCTGGTTCTACACCGTCGCCGGTCAGGTGCCGATCGACCGCACCGACGCGGATTCGGCACAGGCCGCACTGACCACCGCAGAACGCATCCTGGGTGAGGGCAAGCTGCTCGGGATGTATCCGGAAGGCACCCGGTCCCCGGACGGGCGGCTTTACAAGGGCAAGACCGGACTGGCGCGGCTCGCGCTGCAAACGGGCGTGCCGGTGATCCCGGTTGCGATGATCGGCACCGACTCGGTCAACCCGCCCGGCAGCAAGATGTGGCGATTCGGCAAGGTCCACGTGAAATTCGGCAAGCCGATGGACTTCACCCGCTTCGAGGGGTTGGCGGGCAACCGCTTCATCGAGCGCGCGGTCATCGACGAGGTGATGTACGAGCTGATGCGGCTGTCGGGTCAGGAGTACGTCGACCTCTACGCCGCCGACGTCAAGGAAGGCAGGGCCGACGACACGGCAAAGCCGTCGGCCCGCATGCCGGAGGTGGCCGCCGGCTGAGCCGGCAATTCAACCGGGCCGGCTGAGGCCGCCTAGTTCACCGCGGGTACCGGCGCCTCGTCGACGACCGGCCTGCTGCGCATCGCCGGCGCCGCCGTCAGCGACCCGGCAACCACGATCATCGCGATCGCCCACCACACATAGGAACCGCCGACTAGCTGTCGCCACAGCGACGCGGCGGTCTCCTGGTGCTCGGGCATCAGCGTGATCGGTGTCCACACCATCAACGCAAAGCCCGCGGCGGCCACCACGCCCAGCGCCGCATGGCGCCTCCGATAGGCCACCAGCGCCGTGACCAGCAGGGTCGGCAGCGCCCACACCCAGTGGTGCGACCACGACACCGGCGACACCACCAACCCGAACATCGCCACGCAGATCAGTGCCAGCACCGGTTCGTCGGCCTTGAGCACGCGTCGCACCGCCCACACGGTGAGCGCCAGCACCGCGAAGCAGGCCGCGGTCCACAACACGAACCGTGGCCCTTCGCTCAGCCCCAGCCGAGCCAGGGCCCCGGCGATGTTCTGGTTGGTGTTCAGCGTCGCCGTGCCGATGCGATCGGTGTTGCGCACGGTCTCGGTCCAGTACTCCAGGGAGTCACGCCAGGCGAACGCCACCCCGATCAGCGTGGCGACGACGGCGGACACCGCGGTGACGACCACCGCGCGAACGTCGCGGCGCAGCACGAAATACAGCAGGAAGACCGCCGGGGTCAGCTTCAGCGCGATGGCCAGACCCAGGAGCATGCCCCGCGGCCAGGGTGTCCTGCGCGGCACGCAGTCGGCGATCACCAACGTCATCAGCACGACGTTGATCTGGCCGAAGTCGAAGTTCGACCGGATGGGCTCCAAATAGACCACCGCTGGGGCGACGATCGCGGCGGCCAGCCACGCCTGCCGCAGCCACGCGGGTTCGGTCGTCACCGACGTCTTCGACCAGACATCGCACCGGTGCAGCACGATCGTCAGCGCGACGATGAGCAGCACCAGCGTGGTCACCGTGATCGCGACGCTTGCCGCTTCCAGCGACAGCAACGCGAACGGCGCGAACACCACGGCGGCAAGTGGGGGATAGGTGAACGGCAGATCGAGGCCGCCCCTGGTGTGGAACATCGCGCCGTCGGCGTAGAGCGGCCTGCCGTCCAGCCAGGCCTGCCCGCCCATCCGGTAGACGTCGACGTCGATGCGGTAGGGCACCCGGCCGAGCACACGCCAGCCCGCCCAGGCCAACGCCGCCAGGGTCAGCAGCTGAAACAGCCGCCAGGCGAGCGTTGGCCCCCAACCAGCCCCGCCGGGCGACCGCCACGTACTCATGTCGCTGACCAGACTATCGGGGTGCCTCGGCGCGTCGGTCGGTATCCCGGGCGCGACACGCGCAGGTCGGCGTAAGTTTTCTGGGTGCTCGCGGACTTACACCTCGTATTCGGCGTCCCGCACGCGCGGGTGCCGCTCATGTACTGCCTGATCGCGTTCATCCTGACGTTCTTCGTCACCCGCACGATCGTGCGGTACATCCGCAGGCATGCCGGCAGCGATGCGCCGCGCAAGTGGTGGCAGCCGCGCAACATCTCTGTTTCCGGCTCTGGGCTGCACATCCACCACGTGGTGATCGGCGTGGTCCTGGTCATGATCTCCGGTGTGACGATGGTGACGTTGAGTGTCGACGGGGGAGTACCCGAATTCACGGCGGCGGCAATCTTTTTCGGAATCGGTGCAGCGCTGGTGCTTGACGAGTTCGCGCTGATCCTGCATTTGCAGGACGTGTACTGGGCCGAGGACGGCCGAACCTCGGTCGATGCGGTGTTCGCCGCCGTCGCCGTCGCAGGCCTGCTGATCCTGGGCTTCAACCCGTTGTCGTTCTTCGACATCGACATCTGGCGCAACGACCACTCGCTGACCGCGCGGGCGGGCGTGATCGTGGCGGCCGTGCTGACCTTGATGCTGGCCGTCATCGTGTTGCTCAAGGGCAAGGTGTGGACCGGGCTGGTGGGGATGTTCGTGACGCCGCTGCTGTTTGTCGGAGCGATCCGGTTGTCGAGGCCGCATGCGCCTTGGGCGCGCTGGCGCTACACGAACCGCCCGCGCAAGATGCATCGGGCGCTGGAGCGCGAGCGCTGGCTGCGGCGCCCGGTGGTCCAGGCCAAACTGTGGCTGCAGGACGCCATCGCGGGTATGCCCAAGTTTCCCGACGACGCCAAGGTCGATGAGCAACTCGACCGCGAGATCCACGCCGCACCCGCCCCGAAGGATCGGTCGGTCGCGGCCGCACCCCAGAAGGAACCCGCGTAGTGCGCTACTTCTACGACACGGAATTCATCGACAACGGGCGCACCATCGACCTGATCTCGATCGGTGTCGCCGCCGAGGACGGTCGCGAGTATTACGCCGTGTCAACCGAATTCGACCCTGACCGGGCAGGCAGCTGGGTCCGCAAGCATGTGTTGCCCAAGCTTCCGCCGCCGTCCTCACAGCTGTGGCGCTCGCGTCGGCAGATCCGCTCGGAGCTGGAGGACTTCTTCGGAATCGACGGAGACGAGCCGATCGAGCTGTGGGCCTGGGTGGGCGCCTACGACCACGTCGTGTTGTGTCAGCTGTGGGGCCCGATGACCGATCTTCCGCCGGCGATACCGCGCTTCACCCGCGAGTTGCGCCAGTTCTGGGAGGAGCGCGGTTCGCCGCGCATGCCCCCGCGCCCGCGCGACGCCCACGATGCATTGGTCGACGCTCGCCACAATTTGCGGCGGTTCCAGTTGATGACCACCGGTGAAGCGCCGGGCCAGCGGTGAAAAGCACATGTCGCGGGCCGTTACCATGAACGGGTGAACTGGACCGTCGACGTACCCATCGAACAGCTGCCCTCGTTGCCGCCGCTGCCCGATGAGCTGCGGCAGCGACTTGACGCCGCGCTCGCCAAGCCCGCGGTGCAGCAGCCGACCTGGGATGTCGAAGCGGCGAAGAACATGCGCACCGTGCTTGAGAGCGTCCCGCCGGTGACGGTGCCCGCCGAAGTGGAACGACTCAAGGACCTGCTGGCCGCCGTGGCCCGCGGCGAGGCGTTCCTGCTGCAGGGCGGCGACTGCGCCGAGACCTTCGTCAACAACACCGAGCCCCACATCCGGGCCAACCTGCGGGCGCTGCTGCAGATGGCCGTGGTGCTGACCTACGGCGCCAGCGTGCCGGTGGTCAAGGTGGCCCGCATCGCAGGCCAGTACGCCAAACCGCGCTCGGCCGACATCGACGCGCTCGGTCTGCGGTCCTACCGCGGCGACATGATCAACGGATTCGCGCCCGACGCCGCTGTGCGTGAGCACGACCCGTCGCGGCTGGTCCGCGCGTACGCCAACGCCAGCGCCGCGATGAACCTGGTACGCGCCCTGACCGGTTCGGGCCTGGCGTCGCTGCACCTGGTGCACGACTGGAACCGCGAGTTCGTCCGCACGTCGCCCGCCGGTGCCCGGTACGAGGCGCTGGCCGGTGAGATCGACCGCGCGCTGACGTTCATGAGCGCGTGCGGGGTCGACAACCGCAACCTGGAGACCGCCGAGATCTACGCGAGCCACGAGGCGTTGGTGCTCGATTATGAGCGCGCGATGCTGCGGCTGTCGGAGACCGAGCAGGGCTCGAAGCTCTACGACCTGTCCGCGCATTACGTGTGGATCGGTGAGCGCACCCGTCAGCTCGACGGCGCCCACATCGCGTTCGCGGAGGTGATTGCGAATCCGATCGGGGTCAAGCTCGGCCCGACCATGACACCGGAGCTGGCCGTCGAGTACGTCGAACGCCTCGACCCGAACAACGAGCCGGGTCGGCTGACGCTGGTCACCCGCATGGGTAACAACAAGGTGCGTGACCTGCTGCCGCCGATCATCGAGAAGGTGCAGGCCACCGGCCATCAGGTGGTTTGGCAGTGCGACCCGATGCACGGCAACACCCACGAGTCCTCGACCGGCTACAAGACCCGCCACTTCGACCGGATCGTCGATGAGGTGCAGGGTTACTTCGAGGTGCACAGGGCGCTGGGCACCCATCCCGGCGGCATCCACGTCGAGATCACCGGCGAGAACGTCACCGAATGCCTCGGTGGGGCGCAGGACATCTCGGACGCCGACCTCGCCGGGCGTTACGAGACGGCGTGCGACCCGCGGTTGAACACCCAGCAGAGCCTGGAGTTGGCGTTCCTGGTCGCGGAGATGCTGCGCGACTAGTCGGACGACGATCAAGCGGCGAGGGACGAGCCGCGTTGAGGAGTCCGACAGTGCAATTAGTCGGACGACGATCAAGCGGCGAGGGACGAGCCGCGTTGAGGGGTCCGACAGTACAACTAGATCAGGCTGGACAGGTTGCTGCCGGTCGTCCACGCAACCGCCGCAACCAGCGCCGTCAGTGTGATCACCGCGATCACCCAGAACAGCAGTGCGCGCCTGGCGCGCTGCCGCGCCCAGTAGAACTCCTCGAGCTCGATTCCGGCGAACCGTCCCGACACCGTTTCGTATTCGGGTTCGGGGGCCTGCCAGTCGTCGCGCGGTAGCGTCCGGGTCGCCTGACGTGGTGCGGGCGGGGCCGCAGCCGCCGGCGGCGCCGCAGGCGGGTGAAGAGGAACCGACGCGTTCTGAGCGGAGTTGCGTGGTGCCGGCACCCGAAACGGCGGGAGGCCGAGTTCGTCGACGATCGCTTCGAGCTCCTCACCCATCTCCCGGGCATCGGCATAGCGCCGGGCCGGATCGCGGGCGGTCGCGCGCAACACCAGCTCGTCGAACTGCGCGGGCACGCCAGCGATCACCGAGCCCGGAGCCGGGACGTCATTGTCCATCCGCTGATACGCCACGGCCAGCGCCGAGTCGCCCGCGAACGGCGTGCGGCCGGTCAGCAGTTCGTAGGTCAAGATGCCCGCCGCGTAGACGTCGCTGCGGGGATCGGCGTCACCGGTGCTGACCTGTTCGGGTGACAGATACGCCGCGGTGCCCAGGATGACGCTGGTCGAGGTGATTTTCGCTTCGGCCACCGCCCGCACCAGTCCGAAGTCGGCGATCTTGACGTCGCCGTCGTCGGAGATCAGCACGTTCTCGGGTTTGACGTCGCGGTGCACCAGGCCTGCGCGGTGTGCTGCGGCCAGCCCGCCGAGAACCGGGCCGAGCACCGCAGCGGCGGCGTGCGGCGGCATCGGCCCACGCTCGCGCAGCAGCTCCCGCAGCGTGCCGCCCTCGACGAGTTCCATCACCAGGAACGGGGGAGGACCGCCCGTGCGTCCGCCGCCCTGGTCGTACACCGCGACCAGACCCGGATCGGTCAACCGCGCCACCGCGCGCGCCTCGCGCTGGAACCTGGTGAGGAACTGAGAGTCGCCCGCATAGCGGCTGTCCATCACCTTCAGCGCGACCGGACGATCCAGCCGCAGATCGAGTCCGCGGTACACGGACGACATGCCCCCGGTCGCGATCATCACGTCGACGCGGTACCGACCGTCGAGCACGGTTCCCAGCAGCGGGTCCGTCCGCGGGTAGGCCTCCACCGGAGACATGTTACGGAGCACGACACCGGCGGCTTGCGGCTCCGGCCGACGGTTAAGAGATTTAGACTCGGTGCGGTGAGCAGTATTCCGGCCTCCGAGGATGTCCTCGATCCCGCCGAGGACGTCTACGACCTACCCACCGTCGCCGAGATGCTCGGTGTCGCGGTGACGAAGGTGCATCAGCAGCTGCGGGACGGCCATCTGATCGGCGTCCGGCGCGACGGGGTCGTCGTGGTTCCGAAAGTGTTCTTCGACGACACCGGCCACGTCGTCAAGAGCCTGCCCGGACTACTCGTCGTGCTGCGCGACGGGGGCTACCACCACACCGAGATCGTTCGGTGGCTGTTCACGCCCGACGCATCCCTGACCATCAGGCGCGACGGCGCGACCGGCGAACTGCCTAATGCTCGGCCCGTTGATGCTCTTCACTCGCATCAGGCCCGTGAGGTGGTGCGCCGGGCCCAGGCGATGGCTTATTGACCGCCCGCGGTCGTGGCCTATTGACCGTCCACGGTCGTGGCTTATTGACCGCCCGTGTTCCTTGCGGCGCGTTCTTCAGCGAGTACCACGCCACCGCGGCGCATGCCAGCGAGAGCAGCACGTGGGGCCACGAGTACATCCCGTGCGCCCCATCGGGTTTCCAGATCACCATGATCCACGTCGACAGGCCCGCGATGATCGCGATCGACCGCCTGCTCTGAGCCAGCGCGGCCACCACGGCCAGCGGCCAGGTGTAGTACCAGGGCAGCGCCGCGGGCACGAGAAGCACCACGATCACCATCACCACCGCGATACCGGTCAGCGCTTCGCGGTCGGTGTGCCGAAACCGCCACCACACGAACGGAAGTGACAGTGCGATGAGCGCGATGCCGATGATCCTGGCGACGTCGAGCACCGCGTAGAAGTTCACCGGCAGGAACAGGCCGCCGACCGCGTTGATCACGTTGGCCGCCGCGGTGGGCAGGGTCAGCCAGTTGATGATCTTCACCGAACCCGCCAGGGCCGTCAGCCAGCCCAGTCCGACGCCCGCGGCCAACGACAGCACGGCGAACACCGCGGTGAAGATCAGCGCCGAGCCCGCCGACGCCGTCACGAATGCCTTGACCGCCGAGACGTCGCGCCTGTTGCGCACGTCCCGCGCCCACACCCAGACCATGAACGGAAGCGCCAGTCCCGCGGTCGCTTTCACCGCGACCGCCGCGGCGATCAGGCTCACGCCCCACAGGTGGCGGCCGGAGAACGTCAACGCGATGCCTGCCATCATCAGGCCGACCATCAGCATCTCGTTGTGCACGCCGCCCATCAGGTGGATGATCACCAGCGGGTTGAGCACGCAGATCCACAGCGCGGTCGCACCGTCGGCGCCGATATGTCTTGCGACGCGCGGCGCGGCCCAGATCAGCAGCGCCAAGCCGGGAAGCATGCCCAGCCGCAACAACATCGTGCCCGCGACGACATCGTTGCCGACCAGCATCGTGACGTACTTGGCGATCAGGATGAAACCCGGCCCGTACGGTGCCGTGGTGGTGGTCCAGATGGGACTGACGTTGTCCAGCAACGAGTTCGGGTTGTCGACGGGCCCGACCGCGTACGGGTCGAGGCCGTCGCGCAGCAGTGCCCCCTGCGCGAGGTAGGAGTAGGTGTCGCGGCTGAACAGCGGGACGCTCAGCAGCAGCGGCGCCAGCCAGATGCCGGTGGTGGCTACCATCGTGTATTCGGTTGCGGTGCGGTCGATCACCCGTCGTCCCAGCCACAGCCACGCCGCCAGCATCAGTGCCACACCGCCCCACAACAGGATCGACGACAGCACCAGGCCGTGCCCGAACCGCAGCCACGACAGGTGCAGCGACTCGAGCAGCGGGTCGTGCAGGCGCGTGCTGCCCGCGCCCAGCCCTCCGGCGGTGATCAACACGGCGCCGAGGAAGCCCAGCCGGGCAGGTTGGGCCTGTGGTGACGTCGCAAACGAGGTCAACCGTGAGAGGTGTGCAGTGAAGCCGGATTTCGACGGCCGTGTTGATGGGGAGGTCGATGGGGAGGTCGTCATCGTTATGCGGTTCGATTCGCGACCAATCGGGCGAGCTCGGACAACCCCGCCTTGGCATGGGCGTCGATGTCGGCGGAGTCGAGGGTGTCGAGCGCGCGGCGGGTGAGCTCGGAGATGCGGTTCTCCACCGCGGCGAGCGCGCCGACGGACTCGATCACTGTGCACAGTTCCTGGACCTGGGCGTCGGAGAGTTTCGACCCGATGGAGGTGCGCAGCAGCTTCGCCGCCGCGGGGTCGGCCTCTTCGGCCAGCTCGACCGCCTCGGCCAACAGCACCGTGCGCTTGCCTGCTCGCAGATCGTCACCGGACGGCTTGCCGGTGACGGCGGGATCGCCGAACACCCCGAGCACGTCGTCGCGTAGCTGGAACGCCACACCGAGGTCGGTGCCGAACTGATGGAAGGCGGCATGGACGTCGGGCCGGTCGGCGGCCGCGGCGGCGCCGAGTTGTAGCGGCCGGGTGATCGTGTACGACGCGGTCTTGTAGATGTTGACCGTCAGCGCCGAAGCCACCGAATCGGCTCCGCTGGCTTCGGCGACGATGTCGAGGTACTGGCCGCCGAGCACCTCGGTGCGGATCGCGCCCCACACCCCGCGGACCCGCACGGCGGCCTCGGTCGACAGGTTCGCCGTGGCGACGACGTCGTCAGCCCAGACCAGGGCCAGGTCGCCGAGCAGGATCGCCGCCGACATGCCGAACTGCTCGGCCGAGCCGTGCCAGCCGTGCGTGCGGTGCCGCTCGGTGAACAGCCGGTGCACGGTCGGCAACCCTCGGCGGGTCGCCGAGGCGTCGATGACATCGTCGTGGACCAATGCGCAGGCGTGCAGCAGCTCGAGCGCCGAACACAACCGCAGGACGTCCGGATTGAGAGGGTCCTCGGGCTGCTCGGCGACCGCCCGCCACCCCCAGTAGGCGAACGCGGGCCGCAGCCGCTTGCCGCCGCGCAGCACGAATTCCTCCAGCGCGGCGGTCATTTCGGCGTAGTCGTCGCCCATGTAGGCGCATTCGCTGCGACGCTGCCGTAGATAGTCCCGCAGCTGATCGGTGACGGCCCCCGCCAACTCGACGGCCGACGGTGCCGTGGCATGCACGCTCAGCGGGCGCCCCTTTCTCTGTGCGACCACCCTGCCCCGAACGCCTTCAGCGTAGAGCCTGCGCTAATCGCGGGCTTCGCCCACTTTCGGCGATTGGTCACGGCTCATGTACGCCAGGGTTCCGATGATGGCCGCCACCACGAAGGAGCCGAGGCCCAGCCAGATCGCGGCACCGGTGAAGGACCGTGCGCTGGGGTCGGTGTAGCGGGCTTGTGCGTTCATGGTGCTGACCACGCCGGGCCGCAACTGCCACTCGACGATCTCGGCCGACACCTGATCACCGTTGGTGGAGGTGACTTCGCCAGGGAACGACACGGTCACCGACACGTCGGCCTCCGAATCGCTGAGCGAGGTGAGGTCGGCGCGCCCCTCGAGGATGACGAGGTCACCCGCCCGGCGCAACGAGAGGTCGACACCGGCGGCGTCGCGGTTCATGTTGGCCAGCTGAGGCAGTTCGGCGAAGGTGAGGTCGGAGAACACCGCCTGAGAGCCGACGTAGTCGTCGCGGCTGTACTCCGAGACCGCCACCTTGTTGGCGAACGGCAGGTTGTTCAGCAGCTGCGGGCCCTTGTCGTCGGCGTTCCGCGGCTTTGCCGCCGCGACGATCTGACCGGACACCCGGTCGTCGGGGGAGACCGTGATCGAGGCCCGCACCCGGACGCAGCCGACGGCGGTCGGAAGCACGACGAGGATCAGCATCACGAGTGCGAGCAGGCGGGTTCTGCTGCTGCGGTGGCGGGCCGGCACGTGGTCATCGTGCCAGACCGAGCCGAGCCGAGGCGTCGGTGACATCAAATCCGTGTCACAGCGGCAATGACCGGCCCAGGATCGCGAAAGCCCGCGGATCGCCCGCGAAATGGTAGCCACGGATGACGTCGGTGAAGCCGAGCCTGCGGTACAGCCGCCACGCCCGGTTCGCCTCACCGTTGATCTCCGGCGTCGACAACAACACGTGGGACTCCTGGCGGTCGGAGAGCAGTCGGCGTGCCAGCGCCTCACCGAGCCCCTGTCCCTGGGCTCGCGGGTGGATGTGCAGTTCGGTGAGCTCGAAGTAGCTCGTCATCAACGCAGCGATGGAGTTGCGGTCGGTGCCGACCCGCTGCAGCCCGGCCACCACCTGCTGCTGCCACCACTGGTCAGGGGCGCCGCAGTAGCCGTAGGCGATGCCGACCATCGGGGCTGAGGTCAGTTCGGCCTCGCCGGCGGGTGCGTCCTCGGAATCGCCGATGGTCACCGCCGCCACGGCCTTCCACCCGGGCCTGCGGGTGTGCTCGAGCCACATCGACGCCCGCTGTGCCTCGGTGCCGCGCGGATAGCGCATCGCGTCGACGTAGACGGCGAGCGCGTCACCGAGCCGGCGCTGCATATCGCTCGGCGACAGATCGATGAGAAATGTCGCCAACTGTGTCTGCCTCTCCGCGTATCGGGGCGGTGTCGTCTCAACCATTATCGAGTGGATCCGCCTGCGCCTCCCACGCGGCGGCGTCCGTCATACAATCGGGCGTCGAACAAGGTGGTACGGCTCAGATCGACCTCGTATCATGACTGTTAGATGCCCGTGAACGCGGGCACACATGACTTTGAACAATGAGATGGCCACGGTGGGCCCCTGGGTTCCGAGGGAGGGACGAATGCCACTCTCCGATCATGAGCAGCGCATGCTCGACCAGATCGAGAGCGCGCTCTATGCCGAGGACCCGAAGTTCGCTTCGAGTGTCCGAGGCGGAACCCTGCGCGCACCCTCGACCCGGCGCCGCCTGCAGGGTGCCGCGCTCTTCGTGCTCGGCCTCGCCATGCTGGTGTCCGGTGTCGCGATACCTGCCACCCAGATCGGTGGCTTCCCGGTGCTCTCGGTACTCGGGTTCATCGTGATGTTCGGCGGTGTGGTGTTCGCGATCACCGGCCCGCGCGTCCCCGGTGGACGCGACCGTTCGGTCGCCGAACCGGGCGCTCCCCGGCAGAAGCGGGGCAAGGGTTCGGGTGGATCGTTTGCCAGCCGCATGGAGGATCGCTTCCGTCGCCGCTTCGACGAATAGGCGCTGACGCGACACAGGGGTAGCCCGCACCGCGGGCTGCCCCTTTTTCGTGTGTCCGACTGCTGACCGCCCCCACTTCACCCCACCGCCTCCCGCGCCGCGTCCACCTGCGCTTTTCTTCACCGTTGCGCTCGACGCCGGGACGTTGTCGCCCTCGCCACGTCGGCTGTGGGGCGAGGGGTGGGGACTCACCAGGAAAATTGACGCGCAAATGGTGGATGGTGGGGGATTGTGGGGTAAAGTGGCGGACAACGGAGCGACCGGGGCTCTGTTGATCGGCAGGGAGGTGGCGAGATGTTTCTCGGCACCTACACGCCGAAGCTCGACGACAAGGGGCGGCTCACGCTGCCCGCCAAGTTCCGCGACGCGCTGGCAGGAGGGTTGATGGTCACCAAAAGCCAAGATCACAGCCTTGCCGTCTACCCGCGCGCCGAGTTCGAGAAGCTGGCCCGACGGGCGTCGCAGGCATCGCGTAGCAACCCGGAAGCACGCGCATTCCTGCGGAACCTGGCCGCGGCCACCGACGAACAGCATCCCGACGCACAAGGCCGAATCACGCTGTCAGCTGATCACCGCCGCTACGCGAACCTCTCGAAGGACTGCGTGGTGATCGGATCGGTCGACTACCTGGAAATCTGGGACTCCACCGCATGGCAGGAGTACCAGCAGACCCACGAAGAAAACTTCTCCGCGGCCACCGATGAAGCTCTGCACGACATCATCTGATTCGGCGGTCGACCGGCACAGGCATCCAGTCCGTGCATCGCGGCCTCTGCCCGAACCGGCCCTGGCGTACTTCCCCGACGTCAGGTCCGCGCTCTCGGACAGGGACCCCGGTGCAGGGATTTCGGGTGGAGGCGAGGGAGACAGGGCGATGGCACGGCGCAGCGGCGACCACGGACATGTGCCGGTCCTGCTGGACCGCTGCGTCGAGCTGCTCACACCCGCACTGACACGGCGCGGTTCCGACGGTGAGGGTGCGGTGCTCGTCGATGCCACCCTCGGAGCCGGCGGGCATGCGGAGCGCTTCCTGACCGAACTGCCCGGTCTGCGGCTGATCGGCTTGGACCGCGACCCCAACGCGTTGTGGATCGCCGGCGAGCGCCTGTCGCGGTTCGGTGACCGGGTGATGCTGGTCCGCACGCGGTACGACGGCATCGGCAGGGTGCTTGGCGACGACCGCTACCGGGCCAGCCATGCCGATGGAATCCTGTTCGACCTCGGCGTGTCCTCGATGCAGCTCGACCGCACCGAACGCGGCTTCTCCTACGCCGCCGACGCGCCACTGGACATGCGGATGGATCCCGACGCGGAACTGACCGCCGCCGAGGTGGTGAACACCTACGACCAGAAATCGCTGACCCGGCTTCTGCGCGAGTTCGGCGAGGAACGTTTCGCGAGCCGGATCGCCGCCCAGCTCATCCGCAGGCGCGCCCGCCAGCCGTTCCGAACCACCGGGGAACTCGTCGAGCTGCTGTACCAGGCGATTCCCGCGCCGGCGCGCCGAACCGGTGGCCACCCGGCGAAGCGCACATTTCAAGCGCTTCGCATCGCGGTCAACGGAGAATTGGACTCGCTGCGCGAGGCGTTGCCTGCGGCGCTGAACGCTCTGGCTCCCGGCGGCCGCATCGTCGTGATGGCCTACCAGTCCCTGGAGGACCGCATCGTCAAGGCGGCCTTCGCCTCCGCAACGGCGTCCAGGACGCCGCCCGGCTTACCGGTGGAACTGCCGGGTCACGAGCCGGAGTTCGTCGCACTGACTCGCGGTGCCGAGCGTGCAGCTCCCGAGGAGATCGAACGGAACCCGCGTAGCGCACCTGTGCGGCTACGAGCACTGGAGAAGGTGGGGGCACCCAGGTGAACGCCAAGCAGGCCAAGCAGACCAAACAGCGCAAACCGGCCAAGCCGGCCAAGCGGGCAAAAGCGGTGCGCAGCGCCGACGAACGACGGCGCACCGGCGCTCAGCGGCGCTCAGCCGACGCGCAGGCGCGCCGCAAGCCGACCCGCGAGCAGCGACCGCAGCGCTCAGCGCCGCAGACCAACCCCATCCCGCGCCCGACCGGCGCACCGAGCAGGCCCAAGAACGCCAGCCAGGCCAAGGCGCGTGCCAAGGCGCGGAAGGCCAAGGCGCCAAAGGTCGTTCGGACACCATTACGCCAGCGCATCATCGTCAAACTGGCCTCGGTGGAGCTCAGCCCGCGGGCGCTGGTGGCCAGGGTGCCGTTCGTGGTGCTGGTGATCGGCGCGCTGGGAGTGGGCCTGGGCACGACGCTGTGGCTGTCCACCGACGCCGCCGAGCGGTCCTATCAACTGGGCAACGCTCGCGAGACGAATCAGGCTCTGCTGCAACAGAAGGAAGCGCTCGAGCGCGACGTGCTCGAGGCGCAGGCCGCCCCGGCGTTGGCAGAAGCGGCACGCGAGCTCGGGATGATCCCGTCCCGCGACACCGCACACCTCGTACAGGACCCGGCCGGTAACTGGGTGGTGGTCGGCACACCCAAGCCGGCGGAGGGCGTTCCGCCACCGCCGCTGAACACACCGCTGCCCGACGCGACCCCGCAGGCGCCCCCACCCGGTCCGCGGCCGCCCGCGCCGCGGGTCGTCGATCCCCGCGAGGTCACCGTCCGGATGCCGACGCGTACGGCGCCCACCCCGAATGTGCCCACCCCGAATGTGCCCGGCGCCGCGGTGCCGCAGGCTATCCCGGCGGCGCCGCAGGCGCTCCCGGGTCAGCCGCCGGTGCCCGGTGCCGCACCGGGGCCGATGGTCCCGCCGGCGGCGCCGATGGCCCCGACCGACGCCCTGCACATCCCGAACCCGCAGGTGCTGCCGGGTCCCGTGCCCGGCGCCGAACAGTTCAGCCCGGCGGTCGTGCCTCCCGCGGTCGTTCCTCCGGCGGGTCCCGGCGCATGAGTCGCGAGCGTCGGCCCCGCAAGGCCGCACCGGCCGCCGGCCCTCAGGAGCGCTCGGCCAAAGCGCGGCGGACGCGCGCTCCGATCACTGAAACCGGGCTGCGCAGTGCCTCTTTCGTGTTCCGGCATCGCGTGGGCAACGCGGCGATCTTCCTCGTCCTGATCGTCGCGGCGGGGCAGCTGTTCCATCTCCAGGTGCCCCGCGCCGACGGATTGCGGGCCGAGGCGGCCAGCCAGCTCAAGGTCACCGACGTCGACAAGGCCGTTCGCGGGGCGATCGTCGACCGCAACAACGACAAGCTGGCCTTCACCATCGAGGCGCGCGCGCTGACCTTCCAGCCGCAGAAGGTCCGCAAGCAGTTGGAGGAGGCCAGGGCGAAAAGCACCGAGGCGCCCGAACCCGACCGCAGGCTGCGCGACATCGCCGCCGAGGTGGCGTTGCGGCTGAACAACAAGCCGGACTCGGCCACCGTGCTCAAGAAGCTCAAGAGCAACGAGACGTTCGTCTATCTCGCCCGCGCGGTCGATCCCGCCATCGCCGAGGCGGTCACCAAGAAGTTCCCCGAGGTCGGTTCGGAGCGCCAGGATTTGCGCCAGTATCCGGGCGGCTCGCTGGCGGCCAACATCGTCGGCGGCATCGACTGGGATGGACACGGGCTGCTGGGGCTGGAGGATTCGCTCGATGCCGTGCTCGCGGGCACCGACGGATCGATCACCTACGATCGCGGGTCCGACGGCGTGGTCATCCCGGGCAGTTACCGCAACCGCCACGACGCGGTCGACGGTTCCACGGTCATGCTGACCATCGACGACGACATCCAGTTCTATGTCCAGCAGCAGGTGCAGCAGGCCAAGAACCTGTCCGGCGCCAAGAATGTCTCTGCGGTCGTCCTCGACGCGAAAACCGCTGAGGTGCTGGCGATGGCGAACGACAACACGTTCGACCCGAGCCAGGACATCGGCAGGCAGGAACACCGCCAGCTGGGCAACCCCTCGGTGTCCTCCCCATATGAACCGGGTTCGGTCAACAAGATCGTCACCGCCGCATCGGTCATCGAGTACGGGCTGTCGCATCCCGACGAGGTCCTGCAGGTGCCGGGGTCGATCCACATGGGCGGGGTCACGGTCGGTGACGCCTGGGAGCACGGGACGATGCCGTACACCACGACGGGCATCTTCGGTAAGTCCTCCAACGTCGGCACGCTGATGCTGGCGCAGCGACTCGGCCCTGAGCGCTTCTTCGAGATGGTCCGCAAGTTCGGTCTCGGTCAGCGGACCGGGGTGGGCCTGCCGGGTGAGAGCGCGGGTCTGGTCCCGCCGATCGACCAGTGGTCGGGCAGCACATTCGCCAACCTGCCCATCGGACAGGGCCTTTCGATGACCCTGCTGCAGATGGCGGGCATGTATCAGACCATCGCCAACGACGGTGTGCGCGTCCCGCCGCGCATCGTCAAGACCACTATCGCTTCCGACGGCACCCGCACCGACGAGCCTCGCCCCGAGGGCATCCGGGTCGTCTCACCGGAAACGGCCAAGACCGTGCGGCACATGTTGCGGGCAACCGTGCAGCGCGACCCGACAGGGGTGCAGCAGGGTACGGGTTCGCAGGCGGCCGTCGAGGGCTACCAGATCTCCGGGAAGACCGGAACCGCACAGCAGATCAACCCGGCCTGCGGCTGCTACTACAGCGACGTCTACTGGATCACGTTCGCAGGCATCGCCACCACCGACGACCCGCGCTACGTCGTCGCCATCATGATGGACCACCCGCAGCGCACGGCCGACGGCCAGCCCGGCACCACGTCGGCGCCGCTGTTTCACAACATCGCCTCCTGGCTGCTGCAGCGCGAGAACGTTCCGCTGTCGCCGGATCCCGACTCGCGGTTGACCCTGGTAGCCGACTGACGAGGGTGCCGGCGGCCCCGATATGTCACAGGGGCCGCGAGGGCGACTGGGTACTGTGTCAACGCCATGAACCTGCGACCCAGCCATCCCGCCGGCGCGGCGCTCGGACCGCTGGCCGGGCAGGTCCAGGCGGTGCCCGCGAGCGGTGCCGTACCGGACATCCGCGTCACCGGCGTCACGCTGCGCAGCGGGGACGTCGAACCGGGTGACCTGTTCGCGGCGCTGCCGGGGGCGTCGTCACACGGCGGCCGCTACGCCGCCGAGGCGGTCGCACGCGGTGCGGCAGCGATCCTCACCGACCCCGACGGCCTGGCGCTGTTGGGGTCCGATGCGGACATCCCGGTCGTGGTCCACCCGGATCCGCGGTCGGTGCTGGGCACGGTGGCCGCGGAGGTGTACGGGCGGCCGTCCGAGCGGCTGCGCGTCATTGGGGTCACCGGCACCTCCGGCAAGACCACCACCACCTATCTGGTGGAGGCCGGGCTGCGGTCGGCGGAGCGGGTGGCGGGACTCGTCGGCACCGTCGGCATCCGGATCGACGGCCGCGACCAGGCCAGCGTCCTCACCACGCCCGAGGCACCCGACCTGCAGGCGCTGCTCGCGGTGATGGTCGAGCAGGGCGTCGACACCGTCGTGATGGAGGTGTCGAGCCACGCGCTCACCCTCGGCCGCGTCGACGGGGTGCGCTTCGCGGTCGGCGGGTTCACCAACCTGTCGCGCGACCATCTCGACTTCCACCCGACGATGCGGGACTACTTCGAGGCCAAGGCGCGACTGTTCGCTCCCGAATCTCCCAACCGCGCAGAGCTTTCCGTGCTGTGCGTCGACGACGACGCCGGCCGGGAGATGGCCAGGCTGGCGCGCGAGCCCGTGACGGTCAGCGCGACGGGCAGAGTCGCCGACTGGCGTATCGAGGACATCCGCACGGTCGGCCGCAACGCACAGGAGTTCTTCGCGGTGGACCCGGCGGGTGTGCACCACCACCTGCAGATCGGGCTCCCGGGGCGCTACAACGTGGCCAACTGCCTGCTCGCGATCGCGCTGCTCGACGCGGTCGGGGTGTCACCCGAACAAGCCGTGCCCGGTCTGCGCACCGCGACGGTGCCGGGGCGGATGGAGCCCGTCGAGCGCGGGCAGGATTTCCTGGCGGTCGTCGACTACGCGCACAAGCCCGGTGCTCTGCAGGCCGTGCTGGAGACGTTGCGGGCAGACACCGACGGCCGCTTGGCGGTCGTGTTCGGGGCGGGCGGCAACCGCGATCCCGGCAAGCGCGGCCCGATGGGCCGCGTCGCCGCCGAATTGGCCGATCTGGTGGTGGTGACCGACGACAATCCGCGCGACGAGCACCCTGCCGAGATCCGCGCGGCGATCGTGGCCGGCGCGATGGGCCGTGCGGAGGTCGTCGAGATCGGCGATCGCCGCGCCGCGATCGAGCACGCGGTGGCGTGGGCGCGACCGGGGGACGTCGTGCTCGTCGCGGGCAAGGGCCACGAGGCAGGGCAGACCGGTGCCGGGATCACCCGACCTTTCGACGACCGCGAGGAGTTGGCGCGCGCCCTCGAGGCACGGGGATCGCTGCCGTGATCGACCTGACGCTGGCCCGGATCGCCGAGATCGTCGGCGGCCGCCTCGCCGACATCTCCGAAGCGGACGCCGCGACCACCAGGGTCACCGGCACCGTCGAGTTCGACTCGCGGGCCGTCACACCCGGCGGTCTGTTTCTCGCGCTGCCGGGAGCCCGTTCGGACGGACACGACTTCGCCGCCGCGGCGGTGAAGGCCGGCGCGGCGGCGGTACTGGCCGCCCGGCCGGTCGGGGTGCCTGCGATCGTCGTCGACCCGACACCGGAGACGTCCGACCGCGCGGCGGGCGTGCTCGAACACGACGCCGACGGTTCGGGTGCAGCGGTACTCACGGCGTTGGCGAAGCTGGCCGGTGCGGTCGCCGCAGAACTCGTCGCGGGCGGGCTCACGATCATCGGAATCACCGGATCGTCGGGTAAGACCTCGACCAAGGACCTGGTCGCCGCGGTGCTGGCTCCGCTCGGCGAGGTGATCGCACCGCCGGGTTCGTTCAACAACGAACTCGGACATCCGTGGACAGTGCTTCGCGCGACGCGGTCCACCGACTTCCTCGTGTTGGAGATGTCGGCACGGCATCGCGGCAACATCGCCGCGCTGGCCGCGATCGCCCCGCCCTCGATCGCGGTGGTGCTCAACGTGGGCACCGCACACCTGGGCGAATTCGGGTCGCGGGAGGCCATCGCCGAAACCAAATCCGAACTGCCACAAGCAGTTCCAGCATCCGGGGCCGTCGTACTCAACGTCGACGACGCCGCGGTGGCGGCGATGGCCGCCAAGACACCCGCGCGCATCGTGGCTGTGTCGCGGGAGCGGGGCGGCCGCGACGTGGACGTGTGGGCCGAAGCGATCACGCTCGACGAGCTGGCTAGGCCGCGGTTCAGCATGCACACCGGTGCCGGGTCCGTCGACGTCGCGCTGGCCGTACACGGGGACCATCAGGTGTCCAACGCGCTGTGCGCGGCGGCCGTGGCGCTGGAGTGCGGCGCCTCCCTCGAGCAGGTCGCCACCGCGCTGGCCACCGCGGGTCCGGTGTCCAAACACCGCATGCAGGTCGCCACCCGCAGCGACGGCGTCACCGTCATCAACGACGCCTACAACGCCAATCCCGACTCGATGGGCGCGGGCCTCAAGGCGCTGGCGTGGATGGCCCGCGTGGGCGGGGGCCGGCGCCGCAGTTGGGCGGTGCTCGGCGAGATGGCCGAACTCGGCGACGACGCGATATCCGAGCATGACCGCATCGGCCGACTGGCCGTGCGCTTAGATGTGTCACGACTCATCGTCGTCGGAACCGGGAGGACTATGAGCGCCATGCACCACGGCGCGGTGATGGAGGGATCGTGGGGGGCCGAGGCCACCATGGTCGCCGACGCCGACGCGGCGCTGGACCTCCTGCGCGCTGAACTGCGACCGTCCGACGTGGTGCTGGTGAAGGCGTCGAACGCGGCCGGACTCGGCGTGCTGGCCGAAGCTTTGGTCGATCTTGGGCCCGCCGACGTCCGGGACCCGCACGCATGAGGCAGATCCTCATCGCCGTCGGCATCGCGCTGACGGTCTCGATCCTGCTCACCCCGGTGCTGATCCGGCTGTTCACCCGGCAGGGGTTCGGTCACGAGATTCGCGAGGACGGGCCCCCCACCCACGCCAAGAAGCGCGGCACCCCCTCGATGGGCGGCGTGGCGATCGTCGCGGGCATCTGGGCCAGCTACCTGGGAACGCACCTCGTGGGCGTCGTGATCGACGGCCGGGGACCGTCGGCTTCCGGCCTTCTCGTGTTGTTTCTGGCCAGCGCCCTGGCCGTCGTCGGTTTCGTCGACGACCTGATCAAGATCCGGCGCTCGCGCAACCTCGGGCTCAACAAGACCGCCAAAACCGTCGGCATCCTGACCGCCGCGGTGATCTTCGGCGTGCTGGCCCTGCAGTTCCGCAACGCCGACGGGCTGACACCGGGCAGCGCCGAACTGTCCTATGTGCGCGAGATCGCCACGGTCACACTGCCGCCCGCACTGTTCGTGTTGTTCTGCATCGTGGTGGTCAGCGCGTGGTCGAACGCGGTTAACTTCACCGACGGGCTGGACGGGCTGGCCGCGGGCGCGATGGCGATGGTGTGCGCGGCCTACGTGCTGATCACGTTCTGGCAGTTCCGCAACGCCTGCGCGACGAGTCCGGGCCTGGGCTGTTACAACGTGCGCGACCCTTTGGACCTGGCGATCATCGCCGCGGCAACCGCGGGCGCCTGCATCGGATTCCTGTGGTGGAACGCCGCGCCCGCCAAGATCTTCATGGGCGACACCGGCTCGCTCGCGCTCGGCGGCATCATCGCCGGGCTGTCGGTGGCCAGCCGCACCGAGATGCTGGCCGTGGTGCTCGGCGCCCTGTTCGTCGCCGAGGTGGTCTCGGTCGTCGTGCAGATCCTGGCGTTCCGCACGACCGGCCGCCGGGTGTTCCGGATGGCGCCGTTCCACCATCACTTCGAGCTGGTGGGGTGGGCCGAGACCACGGTGATCATCCGGTTCTGGTTGCTCACCGCGATCGCCTGCGGGCTCGGCGTCGCGTTGTTCTACAGCGAGTGGCTGACGACCGTCGGTGCCTGACATGACGCATCTCGAGCCGCTGGTCCCCGGCGCCCGGGTGCTGGTGACCGGCGCGGGCCTGACCGGCCGCTCGGTGAGCGCCGTGCTGGAGCCCACCGGGGTGCGGTTGACGATCTGCGACGACGATCCGCTGGCGCTGCAGCGGTTGATTACGCCCGCGAGGGTCGTCACCACCGCCGAGGCCCAGGCCACCATCGGCGAATACGCGCTCGTGATCACCAGTCCCGGATTCGCGCCGACCGCTCCCGTGCTGGCCGCAGCGGCACAGGCGGGCGTGCCTGTCTGGGGCGACGTGGAACTGGCCTGGCGGCTGGACCGGGCGGGCTGGTTCGGGCCGTCGCGGCGCTGGCTCGTCGTCACCGGGACCAACGGCAAGACCACGACCACGTCCATGCTGCACGCGATGCTCGTCGCCGCCGGGCGAAACGCGGTGCTGTGCGGCAACATCGGCAACCCCGTCATCGACGTCCTCGCCGAACCGTCCGACCTGCTCGCGGTGGAGCTGTCCAGCTTCCAGCTGCACTGGGCGCCGTCGCTGCGGCCGGACGCGGGCGTGGTGCTCAACGTCGCCGAGGACCACCTCGACTGGCACGGGTCCATGGCCGCCTACGCCGGGGCCAAGGCCCGGGTGCTCGACGGCCGCGTCGCCGTGGTCGGACTCGACGACCCGGTGGCGGCGGGCCTGTTGGACACGGCGGCGGCCCCGACGCGCGTCGGGTTCCGGCTGGCTGAGCCCGGCCCCGGCGAACTGGGCGCGGTGGACGGCGCGCTGGTCGACAACGCGTTCGGGACCGGTGTGCGGTTGGCCGATGCCGCATCGATCGCGGTGGCCGGCCCGGTCGGGGTGCTCAACGCGCTCGGTGCCGCCGCGCTGGCCCGCGCGGTCGACGTGCCACCGGCCGCCATCGCCGACGCGCTCGCCGGTTTCCGGGTGGGCAGGCACCGCGCCGAGGTCATCGGCACCGTCGACGGCGTCACGTACGTCGACGACTCGAAGGCGACCAATCCGCACGCCGCCCGGGCATCGATCGCCGCGTACCCGCGAGTGGTGTGGGTGGCCGGCGGGCTGCTCAAGGGCGCCTCGGTCGAGGAGCTGCTCACTTCGATGTCGAATCGGCTGGTCGGAGCGGTGTTGATCGGCCGCGACCGGGCCCTGATCGCCGAGGCGTTATCGCGACACGCCCCGGATGTCCCCGTCATCGAGGTTGTGACGGGGGAGGATTTTGGGGTGCAAGGGACAAATGGGTCGGATGTTAATTCTGTTACTCATGTGATCAGGCTCGAGGGAACGCAAACCGGTGACACGATCATGGCCGCAGTGGTCGACGCCGCCCGCGGCCTCGCCCGGTCCGGCGACACCGTGCTGCTGGCCCCCGCTGGCGCCTCCTTCGACCAGTTCAGCGGCTACAGTCACCGCGGCGACGCGTTCGCCGACGCTGTACGCGCCCTGACCCGATAGTCGCCGATGACCACCATCCTGACCCGGCTGCGGCTTCGCAGGGCGGGCGCCGAAGACAAACCGGCCGAGCCGGTGCCCGCGACCGCCGGGCATCGGACCCGGGTCGGGGCGTGGCTCGGCCGCCCGATGACGTCGTTCCACCTCATCATCGCGGTGGCCGCGCTGCTGACCACGCTGGGGCTGACGATGGTTCTGTCGGCGTCGGGGGTGTACTCCTACGACCAGGACGGGTCGCCGTGGGTCGTCTTCGCCAAGCAGGTGTTGTGGACGGTCATCGGGCTGTTCGGGTTCTACGTCGCGATGCGGATCCCGGTGCAACTGATGCGACGCATGGCCTTCTCCAGCTTCGCGCTCACCATCGTGCTGCTGATCCTGGTGCTGATCCCGGGAATCGGCACCGTGGCCAACGGTTCGCGTGGGTGGTTCGTGGTCGCGGGGTTCTCGATGCAACCCTCCGAACTGGCCAAGATCGCGTTCGCCATCTGGGGCGCGCATCTGCTGGCCGCGCGCCGCATGGAGCAGGCCTCGCTGCGGGAGATGCTGATCCCGTTGGTGCCCGCCGCATTCGTCGCACTGGCGCTGATCGTCGCCCAGCCCGACCTCGGGCAGACGGTGTCGCTGGGCATCATCCTGCTGGGCCTGCTCTGGTACGCGGGCCTGCCGCTGCGGGTGTTCGTGTCCTCGCTGTTCATGGTCGTGGTGTCGGCCGCGGTGCTGGCGATGGCCGAGGGGTACCGGTCCGCGCGGGTGCAGTCCTGGTTGAACCCCGCCGCCGACACACAGGGTTCGGGCTATCAGGCCCGCCAGGCACGGTTCGCGCTGGCCAACGGCGGTGTGTTCGGCGACGGCCTGGGTCAGGGCGCGGCCAAGTGGAACTACCTGCCCAACGCGCACAACGACTTCATCTTCGCGATCATCGGCGAGGAACTCGGCTTCATCGGAGCCGGCGGCCTGCTGTGCCTGTTCGGCCTGTTCGCCTACACCGGGATGCGCATCGCGCGGCGCTCCGCGGACCCGTTCCTGCGCCTGCTCACCGCCACCGCAACGCTGTGGATCATGGGCCAGGTGTTCATCAACGTCGGCTACGTGGTAGGCCTGCTTCCCGTGACCGGGCTGCAGCTGCCCCTCATCTCGGCGGGTGGAACCTCAACGGCGACAACACTTCTGATGATCGGCATCATGGCGAGCGCGGCACGGCACGAACCCGAGGCGGTGGCGGCGTTGCGGGCCGGGCGCGACGACCGGGTCAACAGGCTGCTGCGGCTGCCCCTGCCCGCGCCCTACGTGCCGTCGCGGACCGAGGCGGTGCGCGACCGGCTCAACAAGCGCGGTTCGCAGCGACCCGGCAAACCGCCGGCGGGCAAGCGCACCCGGGCACCCAAGCCCGCGGCCAAACAGCCACCCAAGTCCGCCCGCAAACGCCAGACGGCCGGTAAGCCGGCCCGGGCGGCAAGGCATCATGGAGGCGGCCGCGCGGACAGCAACCGGCGGCGCGCACTGGAAGGTCAGCGTTACGGGTGAACGACACGGGTCCCGTCCCTCGGCGGCCGGGGGACGACCGGGGAGTCTCCGTGATCCTCGCGGGCGGTGGCACCGCAGGACACGTCGAACCGGCGATGGCGGTGGCCGACGCCCTGACCGACTTGGTGCCCGACGTGCGGATTACCGCCCTGGGCACCGAGCGGGGCCTGGAGACCCGGCTGGTCCCCGAACGCGGCTATCACCTCGAGCTGATCACGCCGGTGCCACTGCCCCGAAAACTCTCCGGCGACCTCCTGCGCCTGCCCCTGCGGGTGCGGCGGGCGGTGCGCCAGACCCGGGCGCTGCTCGACGAGGTCGAGGCCGACGTGGTGATCGGCTTCGGCGGTTACGTCGCGTTGCCCGCCTATCTGGCCGCGCGAAGCGTGCGCAGAAGCAAGCGCGTGCCGGTGGTGGTGCACGAGGCGAACGCTCGCGCGGGCTGGGCCAACCGCGTCGGTGCCCGTTCGGCACGACGGGTGCTCTCGGCCGTCGCCGACCCTGGACTGGGCAAGCCAGCCGAGGTGGTCGGGGTTCCGGTGCGCGCGGCGATCACCTCGCTGGACCGCACGGCGTTGCGGGCCGAGGCGCGCGCCCACTTCGGTTTCGCCCCTGACGCCCGGGTGCTGTTGGTGTTCGGCGGGTCGCAGGGCGCGCAGTCGCTGAACAGGGCCGTCTCGGGCGCCGCCAAAGACCTTGCGGCGGCTGGTATCTCGGTGCTGCACGCCCACGGCCCCAAGAACACCCTCGATTTGCGCGAGCCCGCCGACGGCGACCCGCCGTATGTCCCTGTGCCCTATCTGAACCGGATGGACCTGGCGTACGCCGCCGCCGACGTCGCGATGTGCCGGTCGGGAGCGATGACGGTCGCCGAACTGACCGCGGTCGGGTTGCCCGCGGTATACGTTCCGCTGCCGATCGGCAACGGCGAACAACGGCTCAACGCACTTCCCGTCGTCGAGGCCGGGGGCGGGCTGATCGTCGACGACGCCGACCTGTCGCCGGGTTTCGTCGCCGAGACCGTCGTCGACCTGCTCACCGACACCGGCCGGTTGCAGACGATGACGGCGGGCGCCGCCCTGGCCGGTCACCGCGACGCGGCACGGCGGGTCGCCGAGATCGCCATCGAGGTGGCACAAGCCGAGTCCCGAAAGGGTCTGCGGTGAAACCGAAATCGCTGCCCGAGGAGCTGCAGCAGGTGCACATGGTGGGCATCGGCGGTGCCGGCATGTCGGGCATCGCGCGCATCCTGCTCGACCGCGGCGGGCTGGTGTCGGGCTCCGATGCCAAGGAGTCGCGCGCGGTGGCCGCGTTGCGGGCCCGCGGTGCCGCGATCCGGATCGGACACGACGCCTCCTCGCTGGACCTGTTGCCGAACGGCCCGACCGCCGTCGTCACCACCCACGCCGCCATCCCCAAGACCAATCCGGAACTGGTCGAGGCCCGTCGACGCGGTGTCCCGGTGATCCTGCGGCCGGTGGTCCTGGCCAAGCTGATGGCAGGCCACACCACGCTGATGGTGACCGGCACCCACGGCAAGACCACCACGACGTCGATGCTCATCGTGGCGTTGCAGCACAGCGGGTTCGACCCGTCGTTCGCGGTGGGCGGGGACCTCGGCGAGGCGGGCACCAACGCCCACAACGGCAGCGGCGACGTCTTCGTGGCGGAGGCCGACGAAAGCGACGGCTCACTGCTGGAGTACAGCCCCGATGTCGCGGTGGTGACGAACATCGAGGCCGACCATCTCGACTTCTTCGGAAGCGCCGAAGCCTACGGCGCCGTGTTCGACGACTTCGTCGAACGCCTCAAACCCGGTGGCGCGCTTGTGGTCTGCACGGACGACCCGGGCGCCGCGGCGCTCGCCGAGCGTACCGAGGAGCTGGGCATCCGCGTACTGCGCTACGGCAGCGACCCGAGCCGGCCGCTGCAGGGCACCTTGTTGAACTGGGAGCAGCACGACACCGGCGCGGTGGCGCACATACAGTTCGCCGACGAACCGCACCCGCGGGTGATGCGGCTCGCGGTGCCGGGACGGCACATGGCGCTCAACGCGATCGGCGCGATGCTCGCGGCGGTCGAGGCGGGTGCACCGGTCGATGCGGTGCTCGACGGGCTGGCCGGTTTCGAAGGGGTGCGGCGCCGGTTCGAGTTGGTCGGAGAGGCGAACGGCGTGCGGGTCTTCGACGACTACGCGCACCATCCGACCGAGGTGCGCGCCACGCTCGGTGCGCTGCACACCGTCACTGAGCAGGCCGGCGGTCGTTCGATTGTCGTCTTCCAGCCGCACTTGTATTCACGCACACAGACATTCGCCCGCGAGTTCGGACAGGCGCTCGACGGTGCCGACGAAGTGTTCGTGCTCGACGTCTACGCCGCCCGCGAGCAGCCGATCGCGGGCGTCAGCGGAGCAAGCATCGTCGAGCACGTCAGCGTGCCGGGAACCTATGTGCCCGACTTCTCGGCGGTCTCAGCGCGGGTGGCCGAGGCCGCCGCACCGGGCGACGTCGTCGTCACGATGGGCGCCGGCGACGTCACGATGCTTGGCCCGGAGATCCTCACCGCGCTGCGTGTCAAGGCCAACCGGAGCACACCGGGGTCGCGATGACCGGGCCGAGCGACCGTGACCCGGAGCCCTCGGAGGCGCCCGAGCCGGGGGAGGATGCGCCGCAGTCGCAGGAGACGCCGCAAGATGCGGAGACGCCGCCGGACTCCGAAACGTCGCCAGACTCTGAAACATCTAATCGGACACCGGATTTCGAAGGCCCGCGCCGGCGCGCGCGCCGCGAGCGTGAGGAGCGCCGCGCGGCTCAAGCCCGCGCCACGGCGATCGAGCAGGCCCGCAGGGAGGCCAAGCGGCGCGCACTGGGCAAGCCCGCGGGCGACACCCGCAAACTGCGGAGGGGAACGGTCCGCGGCCTGAAGGTGCTGATGTGGTCGGCGCTGATCAGTGTCATCGTCGTCGGGCTCGGACTGCTGCTGTACTTCACTCCGGTCATGGCGGTGCGCAACACGGTGGTCACCGGTGTGGGCGCGGTGACGCAGGAGGAGATCGTCGCCGCGGCGGCCGTCGCGCCGGGCACGCCGCTGCTGCAGGTGAACACCGACAACGTCGCCGAACGGGTGGCCGCGATCCGGCGGATCGCCAGCGCACGTGTTCAGCGCCAGTATCCGTCCACCCTGCGGATCACCGTCGTCGAGCGAGTGCCGGTGGTGGTCAAGGACTATCCGGATGGACCGCACCTGTTCGACCGCGACGGCGTCGACTTCGCGATCGGCCCGCCGCCGCCGGGGGTGCCCTACCTCGACACCGACAATCCCGGTCCCAACGACGCACCGACCAAAGCGGCGCTGCAGGTGATGACGTCGCTGCGCCCGGAGGTCGCCGCGCAGGTCGCCCGCATCGCGGCGCCCTCGGTCGCGTCCATCACCCTGCAGCTCATCGACGGCAGGGAGGTGGTGTGGGGAACCACTGACCGGACCGAGGAGAAGGCGCTCAAACTCGGGGCGTTGCTCACCCAGCCGGGCAAGACCTACGACGTGTCGAGTCCCGACCTGCCGACCGTGAAGTGAGTCTCTGTGTCCAACGCGCGGTTGCGAGTCCAGCGCGAAGTTGCACGAAAATTTGTCGCGCGTGTCGGCGCGCCTGCGTCGCTAGGTCGCGACCTCGCCCTACCGTTCTGGTTGCGCGGAACAACTTGACATAACTATAACCCTCTGGTTGAGGTTTAGGGTTTGCCAAGGCTCGGCGTGTCGTCGGACAACTTGGGAGGAAGGGATCGCGATGACCCCCCCACATAACTACCTCGCCGTCATCAAGGTGGTCGGCATCGGTGGCGGCGGCGTCAATGCCGTCAACCGGATGATCGAGCAAGGCCTCAAGGGCGTGGAGTTCATCGCCATCAACACCGATGCACAGGCGTTGTTGATGAGCGACGCCGACGTCAAGCTCGACGTCGGTCGCGATTCCACGCGCGGTCTCGGCGCCGGCGCCGATCCCGAAGTGGGGCGCAAGGCCGCCGAAGACGCCAAGGACGACATCGAGGAGCTGCTGCGCGGCGCCGACATGGTATTCGTCACGGCGGGCGAGGGCGGCGGCACCGGCACGGGTGGCGCGCCGGTGGTGGCGTCGATCGCGCGCAAGCTCGGCGCGTTGACCGTCGGCGTCGTGACGCGGCCGTTCTCGTTCGAGGGCAAGCGGCGCAGCAACCAGGCCGAGAACGGCATCCAGGCGTTGCGGGAGAGCTGCGACACGCTCATCGTGATCCCCAACGACCGGCTGCTGCAGATGGGCGATGCTGCGGTCTCGCTGATGGACGCGTTCCGCAGCGCCGACGAGGTGCTGCTCAACGGCGTGCAGGGGATCACCGACCTGATCACCACACCCGGCCTGATCAACGTCGACTTCGCCGACGTCAAGGGCGTGATGAGCGGGGCGGGCACCGCGCTGATGGGCATCGGTTCGGCACGCGGCGACGGCCGTGCGCTCAAAGCCGCCGAGATCGCGATCAACTCGCCGCTACTGGAGGCGTCGATGGAGGGCGCGCAGGGTGTGCTGCTCTCGGTCGCCGGCGGCAGCGATCTGGGCCTGTTCGAGATCAACGAAGCCGCGTCGCTGGTGCAGGACGCCGCCCATCCCGATGCCAACATCATCTTCGGCACGGTCATCGACGACTCGCTCGGCGACGAGGTGCGGGTCACCGTGATCGCTGCAGGCTTCGACTCCGCCGGTCCTGGACGCAAACCGGTGGTCAGCCCGGCCGAAGGGCAGGGCATCACCCCGGGCAAGGCCGGCAAGGTGAGCACATCGCTGTTCGAGCCCGCGGATCCGGCGAGCGTGCCGGTTCACACCAACGGCGCGACGGTCAGTATCGGCGGGGACGATGACGACGACGTCGACGTGCCGCCGTTCATGCGCCACTGATCCGGCAATACTGGCGACCGTGACGGTTCGCATACGGCGCGTGACCACGACACGGGCCGGCGGCGTCTCCGCGCCGCCGTTCGACACCTTCAACCTCGGCGACCACGTCGGCGACGATCCGCAGGCCGTCGCCGCCAACCGCAAACGGCTCGGCGGCGCCATCGGATTGGGCGACGACGCAATCGTGTGGATGAATCAGGTGCACGGGGATCACGTCGCCGTGGTCGACGACGCCACGGATCGTCCGGTCGACAAAACTGACGCATTGGTCACCGCCACACCGCGGTTGGCTTTGGCGGTGGTCACCGCCGATTGCGTTCCCGTTTTATTGGGCGACGCGCGCGCCGGTGTGGTGGCCGCCGTGCACGCCGGGCGCGTCGGTGCGCAAAACGGCGTCGTGGCGCGCACCGTCGAGGCGATGCTGTCGATCGGCGCGCACGCCGAGGACATCTCGGCGTTGCTCGGACCGGCGGCCAGCGGACGCAACTACGAGGTCCCCGAGGCCATGGCCGCCGAGGTCGAGACCGCGCTGCCCGGCAGCCGCACGATGAGCGCGAAGAACACACCCGCGCTGGACCTGCGAGCCGGAATCCACCGGCAATTAACGACTTTGGGTGTCACCGCCATCGACGTCGACCCTCGCTGCACGATCGAGGACCGCAACTTGTTCAGCCATCGCCGCGACGCCCCGACCGGGCGGTTCGCCTCACTGGTGTGGATGGAGTGAGCGACACCGTGCCGTCCTCCCGCGAAGTCGAGCTGAGCCAAGCGCTGGCGGCCGTGCGCAAACGCCTGGCCGCCGCCGCCGAGGCCGCAGGGCGCGATATCACCGACATTGAATTGTTACCGGTAACCAAATTCTTTCCCGCCCACGATGTCATTATTCTTCGCCGTTTGGGTTGTGAGGCTTTCGGCGAATCACGCGAACAGGAAGCGTCGAATAAAGTCCGAGAAATCGCCGCCATTCCCGATGTCGGATCCATTCGCTGGCACATGGTCGGCCGGATACAGCGCAATAAAGCGCGATCCATTGCCGGCTGGGCGTATGCGGCGCACTCGGTCGACACCCGCAAATTGATCGACGCGCTGAGCCGCGCGGCGTCCGCCGCGCTCGACGAGGGCAGGCGCAACGAACCGCTGCGCGTCTTCATCCAGCTGAGCCTCGATGGGGACGAAAGCCGCGGCGGCGTCGACATCGACGAACCCGATTCGGTCGACGAATTGTGCGCCGCCGCGCACGCCGCACCCGGACTGGAGTTCGCCGGGCTGATGGCGATCCCTCCGCTCGGCGAGGATGCGGACGCGGCGTTCGCGCGCGTGAACGCCGAGTACGAGCGGGTGCAGGCCGGCTACCCGCAGCGCCTTCAGCTGTCGGCCGGGATGTCGAACGATCTCGAAGCGGCGGTCAAACACGGCTCGACATGTGTGCGTGTCGGTACCGCGTTATTGGGACAACGTCCTTTACCGTCACCAGAAGTAGTCACTCCAGTCACATCTTCATCACAGACACCAGAGTCCAGGGCATGAGAAGGGTCGAACGATGAGCACACTTCACAAGGTCAAGGCCTACTTCGGTATGGCCCCGATGGACGACTACGACGACGAGTACTACGAGGACGACGACCGCGGCGCCTCACGTGGATATTCGCGCCGTAGTCGAGACGAACACTTCGACGACGACGGGTACGGCCCGGGCCACCGCGGTTACGACGACCGCGACTACGACGATGCGCCGGGCGGTTACCGCGGTTACGAGGACCGCTTCGAGCCGAGACTGCGCACACCGCGCGAGTTCGAGCGCCCGGCACCCCGTTTCGCCCCGATGCGCGGCGCCACCCGCGGCGCGCTGGCCATGGACCCCCGCAGGATGGCCGAGCTGTTCGAGGCGGGCAGCCCGCTGGCGAAGATCACCACGCTGCGGCCGAAGGACTACAGCGAGGCCCGCACGATCGGCGAACGGTTCCGCGACGGAACCCCGGTGATCATGGACCTGGTGTCGATGGACAACGCCGATGCCAAGCGCCTCGTCGACTTCGCCGCAGGCCTGGCCTTCGCGCTGAGGGGGTCGTTCGACAAGGTGGCCACCAAGGTGTTCCTGCTGTCGCCGGCGGACATCGACGTGACGGCCGAGGAGCGGCGCCGCATCGCCGAGGCCGGCTTCTACTCCTATCAATAGGTCGTCTCACAGATGGGTAGGCTGGCGTCGCGTGCGGGCTTGAGAGGTCTCGGGCGAGACTTGCCTGTATCAAGCCTGTAGTAAACGTCACATCTGAGCCCGTAGTGAGGACCGTCCGCGTTGTCGCTTTTTTTCGAAATCCTGGGCTTCGCCCTGTTCGTCTTCTGGCTGCTGCTGATCGCGCGGGTTGTGGTCGAGTTCATCCGGTCGTTTTCCCGGGACTGGCATCCGAAGGGCGCCACCGTGGTGATCCTCGAGATCATCATGACGCTGACCGATCCGCCGGTGAAGCTACTGCGGCGGCTCATTCCCCAGCTCACGATAGGTGCGGTGCGCTTCGACCTGTCGATCATGGTGCTGCTGCTCGTCGCCTTCATCGGCATGCAACTGGCCTTCGGCGCGGCGGCCTGAGACCGCATCGAGCCAGACGGAATCGGCTCTCCCGGCGAGTGGAGACCGGGCCGTTTGCCGGCAAAAAATTGAGCGGCGAAATGGTCGCCGCGTGTCCGGCCGTGTTTGAAATTCGCTCTTAATTTCATCCTCTTCTGCTACGGCCGCGTCTGGTGTGACAGGATGGACGCCAGTTACGTTCCACCCACGCTCTACACTTTGAGACCGGTTGACTGTCCAGACTTCAAGGGGGCGACAATGCCGCTCACACCCGCCGACGTTCACAACGTCGCGTTCAGCAAGCCACCGATTGGCAAGCGCGGCTACAACGAGGATGAGGTTGACGCGTTCCTCGATCTGGTCGAGAACGAGCTGACGCGCCTCATCGAGGAGAACGCGGATCTTCGGCAGCGTGTCGCCGAGCTGGAGCAGGAGTTGGCTTCCGGCTCCGGCGGAAGCCAGTCGACACAGGCCATGCCGGTCTACGAGCAGCCCGCCCCCGAGCCTGCTCCGACTCCGCAGCCGGCCTATGAGGCGCCTTCGTCGCAGCCCAGCGAGGACCAGGCGTTGAAGGCGGCCAAGGTGTTGAGCCTGGCCCAGGACACCGCGGACCGGTTGACCAGCACCGCGAAGGCCGAGTCGGAGAAGCTGCTCGCCGATGCGCGGGCGCAGGCCGATGCCCTGGTGAGCGAGGCACGGCAGACCGCCGAGACCACCGTCGCCGATGCTCGCCAGCGCGCCGACGCGATGCTCGCCGACGCCCAGACCCGGTCCGAGGCGCAGCTGCGCCAGGCGCAGGAGAAGGCCGACGCCCTGCAGGCGGACGCGGAGCGCAAGCACTCCGAGATCATGGGCACCATCAATCAGCAGCGCACCGTGCTGGAGGGCCGCCTCGAACAGTTGCGCACGTTCGAGCGCGAATACCGCACCCGGCTCAAGACTTATCTGGAGTCTCAGCTCGAGGAGCTCGGCCAGCGCGGTTCGGCCGCGCCCGTCGACTCCAGCGCCGGAAACGACGGCGGTGGCTTCAATCAGTTCAACCGGGGAAACAACTGAACCCGCTTTGGCCTAGGGTTGATCAATGCTGATCGTTGCGCTCGTCCTCGCCGTCATCGGCCTCGCGGCACTGGTGACGGCCGTCGTCACCAGCAATGAACTGATCGCCTGGGTCTGTATTGCGGCCAGCGTGATCGGTGTGGTGCTGCTGATCGTGGATGCGGTGCGGGAGCGCTCGGGCCGCAAGGCCGACGCGGCGCCCGACGCGCAGACCGATGCCGATCCGGAGTACTACGAGGACTATCCCGACGACGAGGCCGTCGCTGAGCAACCCGAGTACGCGGGCGAGCCCGGCGCCGACGACGAGACCACGGTCGTCGAACAAGCCGACTCCGGCGAAGACCGCCGCTAATTCCCTTGGCGCCCTTGCTGATCCGGCTCGCCGGGGGCCAGCAGGTCGCGCACTTCGTCGTCGCTGACCTGATGGAAGTCGGCGAACACCTGGCCGACGGCTTCGAATCCCTGCGGCATGCTCGCGCAGACGACGTCGTCGGCTTCCTTGGCTAGCTCGCGGCACGCCGACGGCGGTCCGACCGGGACGGCGACGACGATCCGCGCCGGGTTCTTGGACCGCACGGCACGCACCGCGGCGAGCATGCTGGCTCCGGTGGCGATCCCGTCGTCGACCAGGATCACCGTCCTGCCCGTCAACTCGGGAGGCGGGCGGTCGCCGCGATAGGCCTGCTCGCGCCGGTTCAACTCCTCGGTCTCGCGAGCGATCGCGGCCTGCATCGCCTCGTCACCGATGCCCAGGTTGCGCACGAGGTTGTCGTTGACGACGACACCGCCCCCGCTGGCCAGCGCGCCCATCGCGAGCTCCTCCCATTGCGGCACACCGAGCTTGCGGACCAGGAAGACGTCGAGGGGAGCCTGCAGCGAGCGGGCCACCTGCGCGGCGACCGGAACGCCGCCGCGCGCGAGTCCCAACACCACCACATCGTGACCGCGGTAAGACGACAACTCGCGGGCCAGAACCTCGCCGGCCTCCCGGCGGTCCTGGTACAGGCGTTTGCCGCTTCGGCGGGCGAGTCCGCTCCATCCGTTCATGACTACGACCGTGGGTACCCCACCCTGAAGCAATCCATCGGCATGACGGCGACGAATATCGACACATGGGAATCGAATACGAAAGCGTCGTCGGGCACACGCTCGACGAGGTGTTCGGCTGGTACGCACGACCCGGCGCGATGAGGCGGCTGATCCCGCCGTGGCAGCCGATGAAGGCGATCGCGGAAGCCGAGTCGCTGGCCGACGGGCGCGCGGTGCTCGGGCTGCCGGGTGGTCTGCGTTGGATCGCCCAGCACGACCCGGACCGCTATGACCCGCCGCGCCGCTTCGTCGACGTGCTGACCTCGGACGGGCCGGCCTCGTGGCCGCCGCGACTGGTCGGCCGGTGGACCCACGTTCACGAGTTCGGCGAGGCCCCCGGCGGCACCCGGGTCTATGACCGCATCGAGGCGCCGGTGCCGGCGGCGGCGCTGCGGCCGATGTTCGTCTACCGCCACCGCCAGCTGGCCGACGACCTTGCCGCCCACCGCGACGCCGCCGACGCAGGGCTTCGCCCGCTCACGGTCGCGGTCAGCGGCGCATCAGGTCTGGTCGGGTCGGCGTTGACAGCGTTCCTGAGCACGGGAGGGCACCGAGTGATCCGGCTGGTGCGGCGGGCGGCGGCGGGCGCGGACGAGCGGCAGTGGAACCCCGATCGGCCGGATCCAGGGCTGTTGACCGGGGTCGACGCGGTCGTGCACCTGGCGGGCGCGTCGATAGCCGGCCGGTTCACCGACGCCCACAAGGACGCGATCCGCGCCAGCCGCCTCGAACCGACCCGTCGGCTCGCCGAGGTGGCGGCGCGGGCCGATGACGGACCGAGAACCTTCGTCAGCGCGTCGGCGGTGGGCATCTACGGCTTCGACCGCGGCGATGCGGCGCTGACCGAGGAAAGCGTGGTCGGGGACGGCTTCCTGGCCGAGGTGGTCCGGGACTGGGAGGCGGCGACGGCGCCGGCCGCCGAGGCGGGACTGCGGATCGTCACCGTCCGGACGGGGATCGTGCAGTCCGCGCGCGGGGGCACGCTGCGCCTGATGCGGCCGTTGTTCGGCGCCGGTCTGGGTGGCCGGCTGGGCAGCGGCAGGCAGTGGCTGGCGTGGATCGCGCTCGACGATCTGCTCGACGTGTATCTCCGCGCGCTCTACGACGACCGGATGGCCGGTGCCGTCAATGCGGTGGCCCCACATCCGGTGCGCAACGCCGACTACACCAGGACGTTGGCGCGGGTGCTGCGCCGTCCCGCTGTCGTGCCGGTTCCGTCGTTCGGGCCGCGCCTACTGCTCGGGGAACAGGGAGCGCGCGAACTCGCCGAAGCCAATCAACGAGTGCTGCCCGCCGCATTGCAGGCGCTCGGCCACCGCTTCCGTCATCCGTCGCTGGACGGTGCGCTCGCTCACGAGCTCGGGCACGGTTGACCGGCCACACGTGTCACGAAGCCGTGCACGAGACACCGTACCCGGCTGGCCGCGTCACCTGCGAACCTGTCTGTCTGAGAACGTAATTCGTCACGGGTGAGGCCGAAGGCGGCGACTTCGCCGATATCGTCGTCGGCCAGCCATCGGTCCAGCAGCTCGAGGTCGACCTCGGGGTGGAACTGCAGCGCGAGCGCGCGGCCGAACCGGAACGCCTGGGATGCGTTGGCGGTGCGGGCCAGTTCGGTGGCGCCGGGCGGCAGTGTCCAGCGGTCGTGGTGCCATTGGAACCATCGACCGCCGGGCACCAGTTCCGGATCGGTGGACTCGACGTCATACCAACCGATCTCGGGTGACAGCGACCGTGTGACCGTCCCGCCGAAGCTCTGCGCCAGCAGTTGTCCGCCGAAGCAGATGCCGAGGATCGCGATGCCCGCGTCGGCCGCGCGGCAGATCATCGCCATCTCCTCGCCGACCCAGGTGCGGCGCAGCGCGTCGTCGTAGACGGGCCAGCGCGCGCCGAGAGGTACAAGCACGTCGTAGTGGGTCGGGTCGGGAAACGTGACGTCGTCGGCAGGAGAGTGTGCGCGCTCACGGGGCACCACCTCGAAGGTGTGCACGTCGAAGCCCTCGTCGACGAACGCCTCGCCGAGCAGCGCCTCGGTCGCGAGGGGGTCGTTGTAGAGAAACAGGACTCTTGCCGTCACGCGGCCCATTATTCCGCGCGTAGATCCAGCGTCGAGTGGGCATCCCACGGGGTGTCAGTGCTGGCCGAATGGTTCCTCACCGCCGGGGAACGCGGTAACCCCGATTGGGAGCTGCCGGCGTGGAGCGAGGGCAACCACGCCGAGGCTCTTATTCACGGCGCGTCGTACTTCGATCGGCTCGTCACCGAGGTTGAGGCGCTTCGCGCGGGAGATCACCTGTTCTTCGCCGACTGGCGCGGCGACGCCGACCAGAGGTTGCGCGACAACGGTCCTACCGTCGCCGAACTGTTCCGCTCGGCCGCCGAGCGCGGCGTGCTCGTCAAGGGTCTGATGTGGCGGTCGTATCCGAATCGCTTGCAGTTCAACGAGGAGCAGAACCGTCACCTGGCCGAGACCATCGAGCGCGCCGGTGGGGAGGTGCTGCTCGATCAGCGGGTGCTGGTGGGCGGATCGCATCATCAACGGCTGGTGTTGCTCCGCCATCCCGGCGAACCGGAGCGGGACGTGGCGTTCATCGGAGGCATCGACCTGTGCCACTCGCGTCGCGACGACGCGTCGCACCGCGGTGACCCGCAGGCGGTGCAGATGTCGAAGCGGTACGGGGAGCGCCCGCCGTGGCACGACGTGCAGCTGCAGGTGCGCGGTCCGGTCATCGGGGCGCTGGACGTCACCTTCCGGGAGCGGTGGACGGCGCGCGCGCCGCTGGATCTGTTCAACCCGCTTGCGTGGCTTCGCGACAGGTTCGGGGGCGAGGATCAGCGGCCGCGCCCGCTACCGGAGCAACCGCCGGACCCGCCGGCCTGCGGACCGCATGCGGTGCAGGTGCTTCGCACCTACGGCGACGCCTTGATCCAGTACGAGTTCGCCAAGGAGGGCGAACGCAGCATCGCACGCGGCTACACGAAGGCGATTCGGCGCGCCAGGAGCCTGATCTATCTGGAGGACCAGTATCTGTGGTCCGATGAGATCGCCAACCTCTTGGTCGAGGCGTTGACCAACAATCCCGACCTGCAACTGGTGGCGGTCGTGCCGCGCTACTTCGATCTGGAAGGTGGTCTTGGCCGCCCGCCGACGCTGGTCGGGCGGCAACTGGCGCTCGACGCGTGCCGCCGCGCCGCGCCTGACCGGGTGCACGTGTTCGACGTCGAAAACCACGAGGGCACACCGGTTTACGTGCACTCGAAGGTGTGTGTCATCGACGACACCTGGGCCTGCATCGGCAGCGACAACTTCAATCGCCGTTCGTGGACGCATGACAGCGAACTGTCGTGCGCGGTGCTCGACGCCGACGACCGGTTCGCGCGTGATCTACGGCTGCGGTTGTTGCGCGAGCATCTCGACCGGGCCGAGGACGGCAGCGAAGACGAGGGTCTGGTCGACCCGGTCGCCGCCGTCGACGAGATGATCGCGTGCGCAGCGATTTTGGAGGAGTGGCATCGGTCGGGCCGCTCCGGGTCGCGACCGCCGGGACGACTGCGGCCGCACGAGAGCGAACGGGTCGATCCGCTGACACGGCTGTGGGCCGAACCCGCCTACCGGATGATCTTCGACCCCGACGGTCGCTCGTATCGCGACCGGCTGTTGCGGCGGCGGCCGTGAACGTCGAGGAGTGGTTCCTGACCGAGCAGGAGCGCGGCAACCCGGCGTCGGACATCCCGGCGTGGTGCGAAGGAAACCGCGTCGAACCGCTCGTGCACGGCTCGACCTATTTCGACCACCTCGCCACCGAGGTGGAGGCGCTCGCGGCGGGCGACTACGTGTTCTTCACCGACTGGCGTGGCGACCCCGACGAGAAGATGCGTGACAACGGGCCGACGGTTCGCGAGTTGTTCTGCCGTGCAGCCGAACGCGGGGTGGTGGTCAAGGGTCTGGTGTGGCGGTCGCATCTCGATGAGCTCTCCTACAGCGAGGAGGAGAACCGCCATCTCGGTGAGCACATCGAGAAGGCCGGCGGCGAGGTCCTGTTGGACCAGCGGGTGCGGATCGGCGGTTCGCATCATCAGAAGCTGGTCGTAATCCGCCATCCCGGTTCCCCGGAGCGCGATGTGGCGTTCGCGGGAGGCATCGACCTGTGTCACTCGCGGCGGGATGACGCCTCGCATCACGGCGACCCTCAGGCGATCGAGATGTCACCGCGCTACGGCGACCATCCACCGTGGCATGACGTGCAGTTGCGCTTGCAGGGGCCGGTCGTCGGCGCGCTGGACATGACGTTTCGTGAACGGTGGAACGATCCTGCGTCCCTGGACATGCTGAATCCTTTGGCATGGCTGCGGGACAAGTTCAGTGGCACGGACATGACCGCCGATGCGCTGCCGGAGCAACCGCCGCACCCGCCACCGTGCGGTCCGCACAGCGTGCAGGTGCTGCGGACCTACCCGGACGCCCATTTCGCGTACGACTTCGCGCCGCACGGCGAGCGCAGCATCGCCCGCGCGTACAGCAAGGCGGTGCCGCGGGCTCGCCGGCTGATCTACCTGGAGGACCAGTACCTATGGTCGAAGCGGGTGGCCGACCTGTTCGCGGCCGCGCTGCGGGATAATCCGGATCTGCATCTGGTCGCGGTGGTGCCGCGCTATCCCGATGTCGACGGCCGGCTGGCCCTGCCGCCCAACCAGGTCGGGCGTTGGCAGGCCATCGAGACGTGTCACCGTGCCGCACCGGACCGGGTGCACGTGTTCGATGTCGAGAACCACGAGGGCACACCGGTGTACGTGCATGCGAAGGTCTGCGTGATCGACGATGTGTGGGCGTGTTCGGGTAGCGACAACTTCAACCGGCGATCGTGGACGCACGACAGCGAGTTATCCTGTGCGGTACTGGATTCCGAGGGCGTTTTCGCACGGGATTTCAGACTGAAGCTGATGCGCGAGCATCTGGACCGGGCCGAGGACGGCAGTGAGGACGGCGGCCTGGTCGATCCGGTGACCGCGGTGTCCGAGATCGTTGAAACCGCAGAGGCGCTGGAGGCGTGGTACGCCTCGGGTCGGCGAGGACCGAGACCGCCCGGCCGCTTGCGCCCGCACAAGGCCGAACGACTCGGGCTGCTGACGCGGCTGTGGGCCGAGCCGGTGTACCGGTTCATGTACGACCCGGACGGGCGGTCGTACCGGGACCGGCTCCGGCGCAAGCTGTGAATCCGACGTGCCTAGGATCGCCGTATGACAGTGGTTCTGGTGCACGGTAATCCGGAGACGGATGCGATCTGGGGTCCCATGGTCGACGTCCTCGGCCGCGATGACGTGGTGCGGCTCTCCCCGCCCGGATTCGGCGCACCGTTGCCAGACGACTTCGCGGCTACCTACCTTGACTATCGCGACTGGCTCGAGCGCGAACTGGAGCGCATCGGTGAACCCGTCGATCTGGTGGGACACGACTGGGGCGGCGGTCACGTCGTCAACGTGGCGATGCGCCGTCCCGAACTCCTGCGCACCTGGGCCAGCGACGTCGTGGGGCTATTCGATCCCGACTATGTCTGGCACGAGCTCGCCCAGGTGTGGCAGACGCCCGGAGCCGGTGAGGAACTGGTCGAGGCGATGATGGGCGGCACGGTCGAAGACAAGACGGCGCAAATGGCCGGTCTGGGACTCCAACCCGATGTCGCAACAGCGCTCGCCCGGGCGCAAGGTCCCGAGATGGGGCGCGCGATCCTGGCGCTGTACCGCTCTGCGGCCCAGCCGGTTCTGTCCGAGGCGGGCCGCCAGCTCGAGAAGGCTGCCGCCCGTCCGGGGTTGTCGTTTCTCGCGACGGAGGACACGTACGTGGGCACCGAGGGCATGCGCCGGCGGGCGGCGGCGCGAGCAGGCGCGCGCACAGAGGTTCTCGACGGCTTGGGGCACTGGTGGATGGTGCAGGATCCCGCACGCGCGGCCGAGGTTCTCGCCCGATTCTGGGAGACGGCTGCCTGACGGGCCGACCTGTCCGTTCTGATCGCTCGCCGGCCGGCGTAACCCACGCCACATTTGTTTCGTCAACGTTTCCGGCGACCGGACCGCCTTGCACCGCCTGTGTGAGCGGGAGTTGACCTTTCGGTCACGGACGTGCAACGGCTACGGAATGGCCGCACTTCATCGTGATGCCTGTGAAGACTCTGAGCCGCAGCCGCACCATCGACAACTGGGACGCCGAGGACCTCGAGGCCTGGGAATCCGGTGGCAAGAAGATCGCCAAGCGGAACCTGATCTGGTCGATATTCGCCGAGCACGTCGGATTCTCAGTGTGGTCGATCTGGTCGGTGATGGTGCTGTTCATGCCCCAGGACGTCTACGGCATCGATGCGGCGGGCAAGTTCTACCTGGTCGCCATGCCCACCCTGGTCGGCGCATTCATGCGGATCCCGTACACCATCGCCCCCGCAAGGTTCGGCGGGCGTAACTGGACCATCGTCAGTGCCCTGCTGCTATTGATCCCGACCGTGCTGACGCTGTGGGTGATGAACACTCCCGGCACGTCCTACACCACGTTCATGATCGTGGCCGCGGTCGCGGGAGTCGGCGGCGGCAACTTCGCGTCGTCGATGACCAACATCAACGCGTTCTACCCGCAGCGGCTCAAGGGGTGGGCGCTCGGCCTGAACGCCGGCGGCGGCAACATTGGGGTACCGGTGATCCAGCTGGTCGGGCTCCTGGTGATCGCCACCGTCAGCAACACCGCACCCGAAATCGTCTGCGCCATCTACCTTGTCCTGATCGCGTTGGCCGCGCTGGGGGCGGCGCTGTTCATGGACAACCTCGGCAATCAGCGGTCGAACCTGGGCGCCATGGCAGAGGCGTTGCGGTTCAAGCACTCCTGGGTTATGAGCTTTCTCTACATCGGCACGTTCGGCTCGTTCATCGGCTTCTCCTTCGCCTTCGGGCAGGTGCTGCAGATCAACTTCCTCGCCGGCGGCGACACCCCCGCGCAGGCCTCGCTGCACGCCGCCCAGATCGCGTTCATCGGCCCGCTTTTGGGTTCGATCTCGCGTCCGTTCGGAGGCAAGCTGTCCGACCGGGTCGGCGGGGGCAGGGTCACCCTCTACACCTTCATCGCGATGATCTTCGCCGCCGGAATCCTGGTGGCGGCCGGCGTGCTCGACGACGGTATGGCGGGGGCGGCCACCAGCGGGCAGATGGCCGCCTACGTAACCGGTTTCATCCTGCTGTTCGTCTTGTCGGGCATCGGCAACGGCTCGACCTACAAGATGATCCCGTCGATCTTCGAGGCCAAGGCCCAGGGTCGCGACGAATGGAGCCGCGAGGACAAAGCCGCCTGGTCGCGCAGCATGTCCGGCGCGCTGATCGGCTTCGCCGGTGCGGTCGGCGCCCTCGGCGGCGTGTTCATCAACGTCGTCTTGCGCGCGTCGTACGTCAGCGACGCCAAGTCCGCAACCAACGCGTTCTGGGTGTTCCTCGGCTTCTACGTGATCTGCGCGATGGTCACGTGGTTCGTGTTCCTGCGCATGCAGACCTCGCGGGCCGGCGCCGGCGAGCAGGTCGGCCGCGTCGCTTCACCGGTGCCCGCCTGACGCCCATGGTGACTCGGACGGCGTGTTCGTACTGCGGCGTGGGCTGCGGTATCGAGGTGCACACCACCACCGACCGGCAGACCGGTAACCCGGTGATCGCGCGGGTGTCCGGGGACAAGCTGCACCCGGCCAACTTCGGCAGGCTGTGCACCAAGGGCGCCACCCACGCCGAGTTGATGCGCGCCGCGGACGGCCGGTTGACCTCGGCGATGCTGCGGCCCAGCCGCGACGAGGAACTGGTCCCGATCCCCGTTGACGACGCCGTTGCCGAGGCCGGCCGGCGGCTGCGGGAGATCGTCGAGCAGCACGGTCCCGACGCGGTGGCGCTGTACGTGTCGGGCCAGATGTCCATCGAGGCGCAGTATCTCGCGACCAAACTGGCCAAGGGGTTCCTGCGCACGGTGCACATCGAGTCGAACTCACGGCTGTGCATGGCCAGCGCCGGAACCGGCTTCAAACAATCGCTGGGCGCCGACGGTCCGCCGGGGTCGTACGCCGACTTCGATTGCAGCGACCTGTTCTTCGTCATCGGTTCCAACATGGCCGACTGTCACCCCATCCTGCACCTGCGCATGGTCGACCGGCTCAAGGCAGGCGCCAAGCTGATCGTCGTCGACCCCCGCCGCACGACGACCGCCGAACGCGCTGACCTGTTCCTGCAGATCAAACCCGGCACCGATCTCGCGTTACTGAACGGGCTGCTGAATCTGTTAGTCGAAAACGGCGCCATCGACCTCGATTTCATCGATCAACACACCGAGGGTTGGGAGGCGATGCCGGCGTTTCTCGCCGACTACACGCCCGAAAAGGTCGCTCACGTCACGGGTTTGGCGGAGGCCGACATCCGGCTCGCCGGCCAGATGATCGCCGACGCGGGGGAGTGGCTGAGCTGCTGGACGATGGGGCTCAACCAGAGCACTCACGGTACGTGGAACACGAACGCGATCTGCAACCTGCATCTGGCCACGGGCGCGATCTGCCGACCGGGCAGCGGGCCGATGTCGCTGACGGGACAACCCAATGCGATGGGTGGACGCGAAATGGGTTATATGGGCCCGGGGCTGCCGGGTCAGCGCTCGGTGACATCGGCGCAGGACCGCGCATTCGTCGAGAAGCAGTGGGGCGTGGCCCCCGGCACGATCCGTGCGGACGTCGGCCCAGGCACCGTCGACATGTTCCGGCAACTCGCTGACGGCGACATCAAAGCGTGCTGGATCATTTGCACCAATCCCGTTGCCAGCGTGGCCAACCGGTCGACGGTCATCGATGGGTTACGTGCCGCCGAGCTCGTCATCACCCAGGACACCTACAGCGCGACCGCCACCAACACCTACGCCGACATCGTGCTACCCGCGACCATGTGGGCAGAATCCGATGCGGTGATGGTCAACTCCGAACGTAACCTCACGCTGCTGCAGCAGTCCATTCCGGCGCCGGGACAGGCCAGGCCCGACTGGCAACTGATCTGCCAGGTCGCGGCCCACATGGGCTTCGGCGAGTATTTCGCCTACACCTCCAGCGAGCAGATCTTCGACGAGATCCGGCGGTTCTGGAACCCGAAGACCGGCTACGACATTCGCGGTGCCAGCTACGCGCGGCTGCGGGAGACCTCGGTGCAGTGGCCGTGCGCGCCGGACGACGAGTCCGATCGCCATCCCATCCGCTACGTCAACGACGGTGTCAGCCAGGAGTACTTCGTCGACGAGCGCGGGCAGGCGCCGCGACTGGCCTTCCCAACCCCGTCGCGGCGGGCGATCTTTCACGCCCGCCCGCATATGGACGCGCGGGAACTGCCCGACGATGACTACCCGATGGTGCTCAACACCGGTCGGCTGCAACATCAGTGGCACACCATGACCAAGACGGGACGCGTCGAGTCGCTCAACAAGCTCACCGGTGAGCCGTTCGTCGAGGTGCATCCCGAGGATGCGCTGCGGCTCGGCATCGAGAACGGACGACCGGTCGAGCTCACGACGCGGCGCGGGGGCGCGGTGCTGACCGCCGTCGTCACCGAACGCGTACGGCAGGGCAGCTGTTTCGTGCCTTTCCATTGGAACGACGAGCACGGTCAGAACCTCACCGTCAACGCGTTGACCAACGACGCGGTCGACCCCGATTCGCTGCAGCCCGAGTTCAAGGTCTGCGCGGTCGACCTGCGACCGGTCGCGTCGCCGACGCTCAGCGAGCAGGAATCGCTCTACGTGTCAGGCTTTTTCAGCGGACTGGCCGAGGCCGGGGCCGATGTTCCGGTGCTGCCCGATTCGGCGCCCGTATGCACCGAGGTACGACAGTGGATCAACGGCCTGCTCGCGGGCCAGGCCCACCGTTCCTCCGAAGAACCGGTCGCTCGACCAGAACTCGACGATGGGCCGCTCGTGCTGTGGGCGTCGCAGACCGGCAACGCCGAGGACTTCGCCTCCCGACTCGCCGAGCGGCTCGGCAACGCCCAGTTGGTGAACATGGACGACCTCGCGCCGGCCGACCTCGCGACGGCCCGTGACGTACTCGTGGTCACGAGCACGTTCGGCAACGGCGGACCGCCCGACAACGGCGCGAGCTTCTGGCAGCGGCTGCAGTCCTCGGAGGCGACGCCGTTGACCGGCGTGCGGTATGCGGTGCTGGGCATCGGCGACCGCTCCTACGACGACTTCTGCGGCCACGCCAAGGCCGTCGACACGAGGCTGGCAGACCTCGGCGCCGTGCGGCTGCTCGAGCGCGCCGACTGCGAGGCCTATGACGACGAGCGGATGCGACGCTGGGCCGACGATGTCACCGCACTGCTCACCCCTGGCATCGACACGTCGCCGCCCAGGGGTGGCGTCACGACACTCGCGCGCCCGGTCACCGTCGCTCAGCCGTTCACTCGCGCGCGCCCCCTCGTCGTGCCGCTGGCCCGCAACGTAGTGCTCACCGGACCGGCGTCTCGAAAAGAGGTGCGGCAGTTCGGATTCGACATCTCGGGACACGACGTCACCTACGCAGCAGGTGATTCGCTGGGAGTGTGCGCCACCAACGACCCAGTGACGGTCGACGCGTGGCTGGCGGCCACTGGAATGCCTCCGCAGCACGCCGTCGAGGTCGACGGCGCCGAGATGTCGTTGCGCGATGCGCTCATCTCGCACTTCGACTTCTGCCGGATCACTCCCGACCTGGTGCGCTTCATCGCCGAGCACAGCCGCGACGCCAAGGCGCTGCGGGCACCCAAGGCCAAGCTGGACAAGTGGCTGGCCGGCCGCAACGGCCTTGACCTCGTCCAGGAATTCGTCGTGCACGCCGATCCCGACGAGTGGCGCGAGGTGCTGGTCCGGTTGACTCCGCGCAGCTACTCCATTTCGTCGAGCCCGCTGGTCAGCCCGCACGAGGTGCAGCTGACGGTGTCGGTGGTGCGCTACCGTGGCGCCGACGGCGGTCGTCGTGGCGGCGTCTGCTCGACCTTTCTGGCCGACCGCGCGTCGTCGGTGCCGGTTTTTCTGCAGCGCTCACCGCATTTCCGCCCGCCGGAGGACGGCTCGGTTCCGATGATCATGGTGGGTCCCGGCACGGGCGTCGCGCCGTTCCGTGGCTTCCTGCAGGAGCGACGGGCCCTCGGCCACCGCGGTCGCAACTGGTTGTTCTTCGGTGAGCAGCACCGCGACCAGAACTACTACTACCGCGACGATTTCGAGGATATGGCTCGCGACGGCCTGCTCGACCGGTTGGACCTCGCGTTTTCCCGCGATCAGGCCTCGCGGGTCTACGTCCAGCACCGGATGCTCGACCGCGGTGCTCAACTGTGGCGCTGGCTCGACGACGGCGCGCACTTCTACGTCTGCGGCGACGCCAGCCGCATGGCCAAGGACGTCGACGCCGCGTTGACCACGATCATCGAGCGGCACGGCGGGATGTCACACGAACAGGCGCACGATTACAAGCGCGAACTGGTCGCGGCCAAACGCTACGTACGCGACGTTTACTGAGCGCTCGCCGTGTCGCGAGCGTGCAGAGACTGCTGAACTCGAGAGGCGCGTCGTGGGCAGACACGCACGTTCGCCGAGATAGTGCTCGGAAGTCTGCACACCACGATTTCCCACGGCCACAATGACTTCCAACCACCCTCAACCCCCATGCGCCACCTAATTGAACGGCCCGCACCGCTACCGCGAACTCTCGCTACGCGAACTCTCGCTACGCGGACGCCTTCGACCTCCGATCGCCCCGCGACTTCGGATCACTTCTGGACACCCTTCTGCGGGCTACAACATCGAACACGCCGACCGCCGGCGTGCCAGCACAGTCGCCGGCCGGATCTGTCAGATCTCGAATGTATGTTCGAAGCATGTCGGGGACAGCGTTGCAGGTGGCGATCGCCGAGTTGCGGGCCGCCTATGAGCAGGTGGTTGCCTGTGATCTGGAGCTGTTGACCCGCCATGACCTGGTGGCCGCCCTCGATGAGTTCGAAACGCTGTCGTGTCAGCTGCCGACGTTGGGCCAGCGTTTGCTGGCCCGTCTGCGGTGCGAGGCCACTCCGGCTGAGATGGGTGCGCACTCCTGGAAGGAAGTCCTGCGAGTGCGCTACCGGACCTCCACACGCGAGGCCAATCGGCGCCTGACCGAGGCTGACTTGTTGGCCCCCCGCCAGGCGGTGAGCGGCGCGTCGCTGCCACCGGCACTGGCCGCCACGGCAGCCGCTCAAGCCCACGGGCTGATCAACGCCGAACATGTCGAGGTCATCCGCAAATCACTGCACAAGCTGCCGGGCTGGGTCGACACCGCCACCCGCGAACAATTCGAACTGGACCTGGTGCGCACCGCGGTCACGGTCGGACCCAAAGAACTCACCGACACCGCCGAACTGACGCTGTTTCTACTCGACCAAGACGGCCCCGCGCCCAGCGACGTCGACCGGGCCCGCAAACGCGGAATCACAAAATCCCCACAAGGCCCTGACGGGATGGTGGGGCTGCGCGCGATGCTCACCCCCGAAGCGTGGGCGCTCTGGGAGGCGATCTTCGCCAAATACGCCGCCCCGGGCATGTGCAACCCCGACGATGCCCAGCCGTGCACCTCGGGCACCCCCTCCCAGGCTCAGATCGACAACGACCACCGCAGCCTGGCCCAGCGTCAGCACGATGCGCTGATCGCTGTGGGGCGTATCGCGTTGATGAGCGGTGAGTTGGGCCGGCTCAACGGGCTACCGGTGTCGATCATCATCCGCACCACGTTGCCGGACCTGGAATCGCGCGCCGGGGTCGGCACCACCGGCGGGGGCACCCGCATGCCCATCAGTGAGGTGATCCGGCTGGCCGGCCACGCCAACCACTACCTGGCGGTGTTCGACCAAGCCACCGGTTCGGCGCTGGATCTGTTCCGCACCAAGCGCATCGCCTCCCCTGCGCAGCGGATCATGTTGATCGCTCGTGATGGCGGATGCACCAAACCGTGCTGCACCGTGGGTGCCTACGGCTGCCAAGCACACCACGTCGAAGCTGATTGGACCGATGGGGGCAACACCAACATCGACGAACTCGGCCTGGCCTGCGGACCCGACAACCGCAGCGTCACCGACGGCGGCTGGACCACCCGCATGAACAACCGCGGCGAAGTCGAATGGCTGCCCCCACCGGGCCTCGACACCGGCCAAGCCCGCCTCAACTACTACCACCGCCCCGAACGCCTCCTGCACCCCCACGACCCCGAAGAGCAACCCTCGACGCCTCGCACCGAACCGACCACGACCCCCGATGAAGACCCGCCGTCGAATGCTGAGCCTGCTGACGGCAACCAGGTCGCCGAGTCCGAGCCACCTGCGGTAGCGCCCGCAGACGATAACCAGACAGCCGACGAAATCGCAGACACGGCGTCAAGCACCGAGCCTGCTGACGGCAACCGGGTCGCCGAAACAGAAACGGGCGCCGCAGTACCCACCGACGACAGCGAAATAGCCCACGAAGACACTGCGTCGGTTGCCGAGCCCGCCGACGACAATGCCGACGACAATGACGCCGTCGAAACCGATTCCGCCGCCGCAGTGTCAGTCGACGGATCCGGTGAGCCCGGCGGACCAGCACCCCCAGGAGGCCGGGCGGCCTGACCGTCGGCGCGAACAAGCCCCGGGGATCCGCCTGAATTATCCGAGGCCGCGGGATCAACATCACTCGAGCAATTCGGCAAGTTCACGTTAACCACGGCAGCCGACTACACGACCTATGCACCGGCCGCGACCACGACACCGCCTCCAGCGCAATTACTGGCGCAAACCAACAGAAAAACCCCGGCCGATGGCCGGGGCGATCTGTAACCAATGACTCAACTCATCACAATGGTGTCCGAGGGGGGACTTGAACCCCCACGCCCGTTAATAGGGCACTAGCACCTCAAGCTAGCGCGTCTGCCATTCCGCCACTCGGACTCGCTGTGGGCAGCTAAGGCTATCGGATCACTGAGGCGTGACCCAAACCCAGCCGCCAGGTCAATGGTACGAATGGTGACTGTGACTGGTCCCGTCAACGCCGAAGCGGAGGTTGTCGACCTCGTCAGCGCGCTCATCCGGTTCGACACGTCCAACACCGGCGACCCGGCCACCACCGTGGGTGAGGCCGAATGCGCGCGCTGGGTGGCCGAACAGCTCGAAGAAGTCGGCTATGCGACCGAATACGTGGAGGCCGGCGCGCCGGGCAGGGGCAACGTGTTCGCCCGGCTCGAGGGCTCCGACAGCTCGCGTGGGTCGCTGCTGCTGCACGGACACCTCGACGTCGTGCCCGCCGAGGCGTCCGACTGGAGCGTGCACCCGTTCTCCGGCGCGGTCGAGAACGGCTACGTGTGGGGTCGCGGCGCGGTCGACATGAAAGACATGTGCGGCATGATGATCGCGATCGCGCGGCACTTCAAGCGCGCGGGCATCACCCCGCCGCGCGACCTGATCTTCGCGTTCCTGTCCGACGAGGAGGCCGGCGGCAAGTTCGGCTCACACTGGCTGGTCAAGAACCGGCCCGACCTGTTCGCCGGGGTCACCGAGGCGGTCGGAGAGGTCGGTGGCTTCTCGTTGACCGTGCCGCGCAAAGACGGCGGCGAGCGGCGCCTCTACCTGGTCGAGACCGCCGAGAAGTCGATGAACTGGATGAAGCTGACCGCGCGCAGTCACGCCGGCCACGGCTCGATGATCCACGACAGCAACTCGGTCACCGCGGTCGCCGAGGCGGTCGCCAAGCTGGGCCGCCACGAGTTCCCGCTGGTGATGACCGACGCCGTCGGCCAGTTCCTGCAGGCGGTCACCGAGGAGACCGGCTACACGTTCGACATCGACTCGCCGGACCTGCCCGGCGCGATCGCCAAGCTCGGCCCGATCGCCCGCATCGTCGGCGCCACGCTGCGCGACACCGCCAACCCCACCATGCTCAAGGCCGGATACAAGGCCAACGTGATCCCCGCGTCGGCCGAGGCCATCGTCGACTGCCGGATCCTGCCCGGGCGCCAGGCCGCATTCGAACGCGAGGTCGACGAGCTCATCGGCCCCCACGTCACCCGCGAGTGGGTCACCGAACTGCCGTCGTACGAGACCACCTTCGATGGCGACCTGGTCGACGCGATGAACGGCGCGATCCTGTCCGTCGACCCCGACGCCCGCATCGTGCCCTACATGCTCTCCGGCGGTACCGACGCGAAAGCGTTCGCGCAGTTAGGAATTCGTTGCTTCGGCTTCGCTCCTCTGCAGCTGCCGCCCGATCTGGACTTCAGCGCGTTGTTCCACGGCGTCGACGAGCGGGTACCCGTCGATGCGTTGAAGTTCGGTACCCAGGTCCTCGAGCATTTCCTGTTGCACTGCTGATCGACGAAAGGACGAGTCATGGCGTTTGATTACAACCCCTACGAGTTCCTCCCCGAGTTGCCCTCGTTCACGGTGTCCTCGGACACCTTCAACGACGGCGACGCGCTGGGCAACGACCAGGTCAGCGGCATCATGGGTGCCGGGGGAAACGATGTCTCGCCGCACCTGACCTGGTCGGGCTTCCCCGAGGAGACCCGCAGCTTCGCGGTCACGGTCTATGACCCCGACGCCCCGACCGCGTCCGGCTTCTGGCACTGGGCGGTGGCCAACCTGCCCGCCACCGTCACCGAACTGCCCGAGGGAGTGGGTGACGGCAGCGGCCTTCCCGGCGATGCGCTCACGCTGCGCAACGACGCCGGCCTCCAGCGCTTCATCGGCGCCGCCCCGCCTCCGGGACACGGCCCCCACCGCTACATCGTCGCCGTGCACGCCGTCGACGTGGAGAAGCTCGATCTGCCCGAGGACGCGACTCCGGCGTACCTCGGGTTCAACCTGTTTCAGCACGCGATCGCGCGGGCGCTGATCCACGGCACCTACGAGCAGAAGTAGCAGAACACTGAAATCTGCTCTGCGCGCTCCGATTTCCTGCACGACTGGCTTTTCTGAGGAACTGACGTATGGTCGCAGGTGAGTGATTGCCACTTCTGCTTAAGGAGCGACAATGGCTGACAAGAAACCCGGTAGAAGCCTGAAGAAGGCTGAACGGTCCCTCAAGGACCGGCGCGCTGAGAAGCGTCAGCGCGAAGCCGAGGCGGGTGAGTTCATCCGCAAGCGCAAGCGCGCAAGCTAGGCCGCAGAACCGACCGCTTCGGCCAGTGAGCCGAAGCCCCCCTCGTGGAGGCGGCGGGCGATTCCATCGTGGATGCCTTTGGCCCACAGCCCGCCGCCGTACACGAATCCGGTATAACCCTGCAGGAGTGAGGCTCCGGAGATGATCCGGTCCCACGCGTCGTCGGCGGTTTCGATGCCGCCGACACTGATCAGCACCAGCCTGTCCCCGACGCGGCGATAGAGCCTGCGCAGCACCTCGACCGAACGTGTGGCCACCGGCCGCCCGGAGATCCCGCCGGGCCCCAGTTCGTCGAGGCCCGGGGTGGCCAACCCGTCGCGCGACACGGTCGTGTTGGTGGCGACGATGCCGGCCAGGCCGAGATTGACTGCCAGGTCGGCGATTTCATCGACGTCTTCGTCGGACAGGTCCGGTGCGATCTTCACCAGCACCGGTTTCGACGTCTCCGCCAGCACCGCGGTCAGGATCGGGCGCAACGACGAAACCGCCTGCAGGTCGCGCAGCCCCGGAGTGTTCGGAGAGCTGACGTTGACCACCACGAACGAGGCGAGCGGTCCCAGCAGGCGCGCCGATGTCGCGTAATCCTGCACCGCCTCCTCCGGCGGCGTGATCTTCGTCTTGCCGATGTTCACGCCGATGGGGACATCGGGAACGTGCCGGGCGAGCCTCACGGCGAGTTCGCCCGCGCCGTGGTTGTTGAATCCCATCCGGTTCAACAGCGCATGGTCGTCAGGCAGCCGGAACATCCGCGGTTTCGGGTTGCCGGGCTGGGCTTGGGCGGTGACGGTGCCCACCTCGGCGTAACCGAAGCCGAGTGCGCCCCACGTGTGCAGTCCGCTGCCGTTCTTGTCGAACCCGGCGGCCAGGCCCAGCGGTCCGGGAAACCGGACACCGAACACCGTGCTGGCCAGTATCGGATCGCGGGGTCCCAACCACCGTCTCAACGCGCGCCTGGTCCACGGCGGATAGGTGACGGCCCGCAGCAGTGCGAAGACCCACGTGTGAATCCGTTCGGGTGCAACGAGAAACAGCGCCCGCCGCAGCGCGCCGTACATCATCGCCTCACTGTGCGGGCTGCTCCGGGATGTTCATCCGGCTGGCTGCGGTCTTCTTGCGGCGCAGCAACACCCGTCGCGAACCGTCGGTGTAGAGCCTGACGCGGGTGAGTTCCCAGCCTCGGTATTCGGCCTCGATCGACAACCGGGTCGAGGCGCTGACTCGCGTGACGTCCGGCGGCAACCGCAGCGGAATCCATTCGTAGTCGTCTGAGAGGTCTGATTTGACGGCGTCCTCCCAGGCCGCTGGCATCCGTCCGCGGTGAAGTGCGCTCATGCGTGCGCTCTCGCCGCGTCGACGATCACCTGCACACCCGCTCCCGATCCGGACACCACATACAGGGTGCCAGAGGATTCGTCGAATGCCAGGGAGTTCGGTTGCTGCACGGTTCGATATCGCACCTTCTCGACGGGAATGCCGGTGGCCAGATCGTAGCCAACGACCTCGTTCGTCGCAGTCTGCGACACCCAGGCCAGCGTCGACGACCCGGCGAGGCCGTAGGGGGCGTCGCGCACCGGGTACCGCTGACGCAGGATCAGCGGATCGGTGCCGAAGACCAGGAGCCCCTCGCCGCGGGTGTCGGCCACCAGCACCCGACCGGCCGGGTCGGCGACCATCGTCGTCGCACCCTCGCCCGCCCGCAGCGCCTGCGCCTGCTCCTCGCCGTTCTCGGTGAGCGCCGTCACCGACGTCTGGGCGCGGTCCAGTACCACGGCCGTATTCCCTTGTGTGACAAGCGCATCGACACGGGCAAAGATGTTCAGCGTAGCGGCTACGGCGGTGTCTGAGCCCAACGTGTAGACGGCGCCGTCGGCGCTCCCGAGCACCAGTCGGCCGTCCGCGCGCCGCGCGATCGCGGTGAAGTCGGTGTCGGGCAGGCCCTCGACCTCGACCTTGGTCGCGGTGCGGCCGGCGACGTCGATCCGGTGGTAGCCGCCGCGCGTCGCCGCGTAGACCTGGCCGTCGCCGTCACCCGTCAACGCCGTTGCGGGACTGGACAACGACATCGTCGCCGCGTCCTCGCCGCCCGTGGAATACACCGTGACCTGCGATCGGTCCGCCGGATCGGGCGCCAGTACCACCAGTGAGCCGCTTTCCGCGTCGACGATCGCCGCCTGCGCATCGGCGCCCAGCGGCCGCACGACGCCGTCGGGCCGGCCGGCCACCGGTGGGGACACCGCGGCCTGCGCGGGCGCGATGGTGGCAGGAGCGTCGGAGCTTTCCGACAAGCAGCCGCCGACCAGCACAAATGCCGGCACGATAGCCAGCGTCGCCACGATCCGGCGAATCGGCTGATTCGATGTGTTTACCACGGGCGCCAAGGGGTAGCTCTCGGTCGTGCGAACGGTTAATCGACTGAACGGCCAGTCTAGGCAGACCGCTGCGCGTCGGCTTTCGTCCGCTCGCCGTGCCCTCCCAATTAGCGGCCGCGTCAACGGTATGGTGCGATCATGACCCTCGCCACGGACCGCGCGACCGGCGCCGGTGAGTTTGTCATCGAGGACATGACCACCGGCCTGTATGCCAGCGGCTTCGGCCAGGTGGGCGACGGCCGCAGCTTCTCGTTCCATGTCGAGCGCCAGATGCTGGTCGTCGAGATCTACCGCCCGCGGTTGGCGGGACCGGTCCCGCACGAGGAGGACGTGGTCGCGGTGTCCAGCCGCAAGCTGACCGACATCGACCTCACCGACCGACGCAGCGTGGGCGCGGCGGTGCGTGATCTCGTCGCGTCCGCAGAGCCGGTGGCGCGGACCGGTCGCTAACACCCGCCCACGGTACGGTCGTCGTCGTGACGGACGTGCCGGCGATGTCGTGGGTGCAGGTCGTCGTCCTCGCGATTGTGCAGGGGCTGACCGAGTTCCTGCCCGTCAGCTCCTCGGGGCACCTGGCGATCACGTCGCGCGTGTTCTTCGCCGACGACGCCGGGGCGTCGTTCACCGCCGTCACCCAGTTGGGCACCGAGTTCGCGGTCCTGCTCTACTTCGCCAAGGACATCGGGCGCATCGTCAAGGCCTGGTTCAACGGCTTGTTTGTCACCGCGCACCGCAACGCCGACTACTGGTTGGGTTGGTATGTGATCGTCGGGACCATCCCCATCGCCGTCCTCGGGCTGCTGTTCAAGGACCAGATCCGCACCGGCGCACGCAATCTGTGGGCGATCGCGATCGCGCTGATCGTGTTCTCGGCCGTCATCGCCGCCGCCGAGTACTTCGGCCGCCAGGCGCGCACCGTCGAACAGCTGACGTGGAAGGACAGCATCATCGTGGGCTTCGCGCAGTGCCTGGCCCTGCTGCCCGGTGTGTCCCGTTCCGGCGCGACGATCAGCGCCGGGCTCTTCCTCGGTCTCAACCGCGAGCTGGCCGCCCGGTTCGGTTTTCTTCTGGCCATCCCCGCGGTGTTCGCCTCCGGGTTGTTCTCGCTTCCCGACGCGTTCCATCCCGTCGGGGAGGGGATGAGCGCGACCGGCCCGCAGTTGCTGGTGGCCACGCTGATCGCGTTCGTGGTCGGTTTCGCCGCAGTGGCTTGGTTCCTGCGGTTCCTGGTCAGGCACAGCATGTACTGGTTCGTCGGGTATCGCGTCATGCTGGGCACCGTGGTGCTGATCTTGTTGGGGACGGGTGTGGTGGCAGCGACATGACGGTCATCCTGTTGCGGCACGGCCGCTCGACGTCCAACACCGCGCACACGCTGGCGGGCCGGTCCGAGGGCGTCGACCTCGACGACAAGGGTCGCGAACAGGCGCATGCGGTGGCAACCCGCATCGGTTCGCTGCCGATCCGCGCGATCGTGCGCTCGCCGCTGTTGCGCTGCGAACGAACCGTGGAACCGCTGGCCGCGGCGCTGGGCCTGACGCCGATCGTCGACGACCGGATCTCGGAGGTCGACTACGGGGCCTGGACCGGGCGCAAGATCGCCGACTTGGTCTCCGAGCCGCTGTGGGCGGTGGTGCAGCAGCATCCCAGCGCCGCGGTGTTCCCCGGCGGGGAGGGCCTGGCCCACGTGCAGGCCCGCGCGGTGTCCGCGGTCCGTGAGCACGACCGTCGACTCGCCGAGGAGCACGAGGGCGACGTGCTGTGGGTCGCCTGCACTCACGGCGATGTGATCAAAGCCATTGTCGCCGACGCGCTCGGCACCCATCTCGACAGCTTTCAGCGGATCACCGCCGACCCGGCGTCGATGAGCGTGATCCGTTACACGGCGGTGCGGCCGTTCGTGATCCACGTCAACCACACTGGTGACCAACTCACGTCGGGGCTGGCGCCCAAACCCGCGAAAAGCGACGCGGAAGACGGCGAGGTGCCGCCGGAGGATGCCGTCGTCGGCGGGTCCACCGGCTAGTCGCAATTACGGGTGACAAGCCCCAACCGGTATTTTGGGAGGTGCCATGGCCCGCGCAATCCACGTCTTCCGCACACCCGACCGATTCGTGGCCGGGACCGTCGGCCAACCCGGTAATCGCACGTTCTACTTGCAGGCCGTCCACGACAAGCGCGTTGTCTCGGTGGTTCTGGAGAAGCAGCAGGTCGCCGTGCTCGCCGAACGGATTGCCGCGCTGCTGCTCGAGATCAATCGCCGGTTCGGAACGCCGATTCCGCCCGACACCGGTGATGTCGAGGATCTCAGCCCGCTGATCACTCCGGTCGACGCGGAGTTCCGCGTGGGCACCATGGGACTGGGCTGGGACTCCGAAGCCCAGACGGTCGTCGTCGAACTGCTGGCGGTGTCGGAAACCGAGTTCGACGCGTCGGTGGTGCTCGACGACGCAGAGGAGGGCCCCGACGCGGTCCGTGTGTTCCTCACACCGGAATCCGCGCGCGAGTTCGCGACGCGCTCCAACCGGGTGATCTCGGCAGGCCGCCCGCCCTGTCCACTGTGTGACGAACCGCTGGACCCCGAAGGCCACATCTGCGTGCGCACCAACGGCTATCGGCGCGGCGCCTTCGCCGAGTCCGACGATGACATCGACATCTGACGGCGGGGCCGATGCGGTCCGCGAAGAGGTGCTGCGGCGCGGTGAACTGACCGTCATCGGGCGCATCCGATCGGCCAGCAACGCGACCTTCCTGTGCGAGGCGAATCTTGGGCAGCACCAAGTCCATTGCGTCTACAAGCCGGTGGCGGGCGAGGCACCGCTGTGGGACTTCCCCGACGGAACGCTGGCCGGTCGCGAGCGCGGAGCCTATCTGGTGTCGGCCGCGTTGGGATGGAATATCGTGCCCTACACCATCATTCGTGAAGGGCCGGCGGGTGAGGGCATGGTGCAGCTGTGGGTGGACCAGCCGGGCGACGAGGTCGACGACGAACGACCGGACGGGCCGGATCTGGTGGATCTGCTTCCCGCAGGGCGCATTCCGCCCGGCTTTTTGCCGATCCTGCAGGCCTACGACTACGCGGGCGACGAGGTCGCCCTGGTGCACGCCGACGACGACCGGTTGCGCCGGATGGCGGTGTTCGACGTGCTGGTCAACAACGCCGACCGCAAGGGCGGACACATCCTGTCCGGCGTCGACGGTCGGGTGTACGGCGTCGACCACGGGGTGACCCTGCACACCCAGGACAAGCTGCGCACCGTGCTGTGGGGCTGGGCCGGTAAACCCGTCGACGACCAGACACTGGAATCGGTGGCCGCGCTGCGCGATCAGCTGCGCAACGGGTTAGGCGACGAACTGTGCGCGCTCATCACCGAGCGGGAGATTGCCGCGTTGCTCTCCAGAACCGTTGCGCTGCTGACCGATCCGGTGATGCCCACACCCGATCGGCATCGCCCGATCCCGTGGCCGGCGTTCTGAGCGATGACCCTGACTGATGCGGCGTTGGCCGCCGAGGTGGCCGCCGAGGCGGGCGAGATGCTGCTGAAGGTCCGCGAGGAAGTGGGTTTCTACGACCCGTACGACCTCGGCGACACCGGCGACAAGCTGGCCAACAGGCTGATCCTCGATCGGCTTCGCGCTGAGCGGCCCGACGACAAGGTGCTCTCCGAAGAAGCGGTCGACGATCTGTCCCGCGTCGACGCCGACCGGGTGTGGATCGTCGACCCGGTCGACGGCACCCACGAGTACTCGATGCCGCGGCGCACGGACTGGGCGGTGCACATCGCGCTGTGGCGACGCGACGGCGGGCCTAACGGGCGCATCACCGACGCCGCGGTCGCGCTACCCGCGCGCAACGAGGTCTACCGCACCGACACCGTCACCCCGCCGCCGCCCCGCGCCGACGGCCCCATCCTGATCACGGCCAGCTCCAACCGGCCGCCGCCGGTGCTGTGGTGGCTGCGCGACCGGATGGACATCCAGTTGGTGCGCATCGGGTCCGCGGGCGCCAAGGCGATGGCGGTGGTGCGCGGTGACGTCGACGCCTACCTGCATGCCGGCGGACAGTGGGAGTGGGATTCGGCCGCGCCCGCCGGCGTGGTGCAGGCCGCGGGTCTGCACGCGTCGCGCATCGACGGCTCGGAGCTGGTCTACAACCGGCGCGACCCCTACCTGCCCGACCTGTTGATGTGCCGGCCCGAGCTCAGCGAGGCGCTGCTCAAGGAGATCCTCTCGGCGTATCGGAGCCGCTGGAGGGACTGACGGGAATGAATACGGCCGCCCGCGATGTCGGTCAGATCGATGCCTAGAGTCGAGACTATGAATTCGTGGCCGGCTCCCGTCGTCCCGGCGCTGCCGGGCCGGGGACCGCAGCTGCGCCTCTACGACAGCGCCGACCGGCAGGTCCGGCCCGTCAGCGCGGGCGAAACGGCCACGATGTACGTCTGCGGCATCACGCCCTACGACGCGACCCACCTCGGCCACGCCGCCACCTACCTCGCCTTCGACCTCGTGCACCGCATCTGGCTGGACGCCGGACATCGGGTGCACTACGTGCAGAACATCACCGACGTCGACGACCCGCTGTTCGAACGCGCGCAGCGCGACGGCATCGACTGGCGCGAACTCGCCGACCGCGAGACCCGGCTGTTCAGCGAGGACATGGCCGCGCTGCGGGTGCTGCCGCCGCACGACTACGTCGCGGCCACCGAGGCCATCGCCGAGGTCATCGAGGTGGTGGAGAAGCTGTTGGCCTCAGGTGCCGCCTACATCGTCGACGACGCCGAATATCCCGACGTGTACTTCCGCGCCGACGCCACCGCACAGTTCGGTTACGAGTCCGGCTACGACCGCGACACCATGGCCCGGTTGTTCGCCGAACGCGGCGGCGACCCGGAGCGACCGGGGAAGGGCGACGAACTCGACGCGCTGCTGTGGCAGGCGCAACGGCCGGGGGAGCCGAGTTGGCCGTCGCCGTTCGGGCCGGGCCGCCCGGGATGGCACGTCGAATGTGCGGCCATCGCCCTGAGCCGCATCGGCACGGACCTCGACATCCAGGGCGGCGGCAGCGACCTGATCTTCCCGCACCACGAGTTCTCCGCCGCGCACGCCGAATCCGTCACAGGCGAGCGCAGATTCGCGCGTCACTACGTGCACGCCGGCATGATCGGCTGGGACGGCCACAAGATGAGCAAGAGCCGCGGGAACCTGGTGCTGGTCTCGCGGCTGCGCGCCGAGGGCGTCGACCCCGCGGCGATCCGGCTCGGGCTGTTCGCCGGTCACTACCGTGCCGACCGGTACTGGAGTGACGCGGTGCTGGCCGAGGCGGTCGAGCGGCTGGGTCGTTGGCGTGCGGCGGTCGCGCTGCCCGGCGCGCCGGATGCGACCGATGTCGTGCAGCGGGTTCGCCGGTACCTCGCCGACGATCTGGACACCCCGAAAGCGCTTGCGGCGCTGGACGGTTGGACAACCGACGCGCTGAGCTACGGCGGCCACGACCCCGAGGCGGGGCACACGGTGGCGACCGCCGTCGACGCGTTGCTGGGCATCGCGCTGTAGCCCCGTTGCGGCGAGTGCGCGCGTCTGTCGACGACACGCCGCTGGTTTCCCAGCCATTTGTGCACCCTCGCGGCGCGCTGAACGTGCGTCGAATGCCGCCGCCGGCGCGGTACCTTAGCCGCCATGAGTTCACTGAACGGCAAAGTCGCGTTGATCACCGGCGGGGCGAACGGCATCGGCGAAGAGGTGGCCCGGCGGCTGCACGACAAGGGCGCCAAGCTCGTGCTGACCGACCTCGACGCCGACCGGTTGGCCCAGGTCGCTGCCCGGTTCGGCGAGGACGGGGTGGTGACATCGGTCGCCGACGTGCGCGACCTGGCGGCGATGGAGGCGGCGGTCGCCAAGGGAGTCGAACGGTTCGGCGGCATCGACATCGTGATCGCCAACGCCGGCATCGCGACCTACGGGTCGGTGCTCGGGGTCGACCCGCAGGCGTTCCAGACGATCATGGATGTCAACGTCGTCGGCGTGTTCCACACCGTGCGCGCTGCGCTGCCCTCGGTGATCGACCGGCGCGGCTACGTCCTGGTGGTGTCGTCGGCGGCCGCCTACGCTGCCTCGGCCGGCATGGCTCCTTATGACGCCTCGAAGGCGGCCGCCGAGCATTTCGCCAACGCGCTGCGCCTGGAGGTCGCGCACCACGGTGTCGACGTCGGATCGGCGCACATGCTGTGGATCGACACGCCGCTGGTCCGGGAGAGTCGCTCGGACCTGCCGAGCGCGCGCAAGATGCTCGACTCTCTGCCCGGGCCGCTGGGCAAGACCACCTCGGTGGACAAGTGCGGTGAGCTGTTCGTTGCCGGCATCGAACAGCGCAAACGCCAGATCAACTGCCCGCGGTTCGTCGGCCTGATGCGCTGGCTCAAGCCGCTGCTGGCGTCGCGGCTGGGGGAGCGGGCCACGCTCAAGACGGTGCCGGATCTGCTGCCGAAGATGGACGCCGAGGTCGCCGCGTTGGGCCGGTCGATGAGCGCGCGCACCGAGGCGCTGGAAAAGCGCTAACCCTCACTGCCGCGAGCGACCGAGTTTGCCCCGCGACACGCCGCGCTCGGCCGTACAAATGCGGTCGCTCGCGCGGGATGACGGACGCTCAGCCCCTGAAGCCGGGGCCGCGGCGGCGCAGGTAGCGCTCGAACTCGGCGGCCAGCGCGTCGCCGTCGATCTTGCCGAGAGCCTCGGTCATGTCGACCTCGGCGTCGCCGCGTTCCTCCAGCGACTGCACGTACTCGGCGATCTCGTCGTCCTCGGCGGTCATCTCCGAAACCGCCTGCTCCCACTCCTCGGCCGCGGTCGGCAGGTCGGCCAGCGGCACCTCGATGTCGAGCACGTCCTCGACGCGGCGCAGCAGGGCCACGGTCGCCTTCGGGTTCGGCGGCTGCGAAACGTAGTGGGGCACCGCGGCCCAGAACGTCACCGCGGGGATCCCGGCCTGCACACACGCGTCCTGGAACACACCGGCGATGCCGGTCGGGCCTTCGTACCGCGTCTCCTCCAGCCCGAACACCGCCGCTGAATCCGACGAGTAGGCCGCGCCCGACACCGGCACCGGCCGAGTGTGGGGCGTATCGGCCAGCAGGGCGCCGAGGATGACGACGGTCTGCACGTTGAGCTTGTCGGCGATCGCCAACAGCTCCGAGCAGAACGTGCGCCAGCGCATGTTCGGCTCGACGCCGTGCATCAGCACGATGTCACGGTCGGAACCCGGGGGACGGCAGTGCGAAATCCGCATCGACGGCCACACCAGTTCCCGCGTGACCCCGTCGACCTGCCTGATCACCGGCCGATTCACCTGGTAGTCGTAGTAGGCCTCGTCGTCGATCTCGACGATCGTCTCGGCTTCCCAGATCGCGTCGAGGTGCTCCACCGCATCGCTGGCCGCGTCGCCGGCGTCGTTCCAGCCCTCGAACGCTGCGACGACGATCGTGTCGTTCAGTTCGGGCAGGTCGGGCGGTTTCAAACCGCTCGCATCCGACAAGGTCACAACGCCAGCGTAAGCCCTCTGAGGCGGGTAGGAGCGCCATCGCCACACGTGCTGACTTGATTCGCCGACTACCCTGGATTCGTGGCTGATGTGAAGGACCGCGCGTACACCACCGATTTGCTCGACGCCCTCGTAATCGGTGGCCGCGCGATGTGCACCCGGCTGCCAGCCAAGACGAAATACGCTCGGCTGCAATCTGGTTAACCATGGTGTCGACGACAGTGCCGACAAGATCCGCCAGCGTTCGCTCATGGGCGCGCGTCGCCGTGCGGGTCGGACCGATCGCCACGTCGAGGCGGGCGTCCGAGAATCGTTTGGATGACAACGTAGACTTTGCCTGTCGAGAGGCGTTGCAACGGATTCCGGTCTTCACCGTTATCCGCCACGCTCGGCAGACTCAAGGACGCCTTCCCCTAGGGAAGGAGCGCGCATGACTGCCGTTGAGTCGAACACTCTCACGCCGAACATCCGCCCCGACTGCACCGACGAACTGACCGCGACACTGGGTCAGCGGATCATGGTGATCGACGGCGCGATGGGCACGGCGATCCAGCGGGACCGGCCCGACGAGGCCGGATACCGCGGCGAACGGTTCAAGGACTGGCCGAGCGACGTCCAGGGCAACAACGACCTGCTCAACCTGACCCAGCCGCAGATCATCGAGGCGATCCACCGCGAATACCTCGACGCCGGCGCCGACATCATCGAAACCAACACGTTCAACGCGAACGCGATCTCGCTCTCCGACTACGGCATGGAAGAGCTCAGCTACGAGGTGAACTACGCCGGTGCGGCGCTGGCGCGCAAGGCCTGCGACGAGGTCGGCACCGGTGACCGGCCCCGCTACGTCGCCGGAGCTCTGGGACCGACCACGCGGACCGCCTCGATCTCGCCGGACGTGAACGATCCCGGCGCCCGCAACATCACCTACGACCGGTTGGTCGACGCCTACCTCGAAGCCGCCAACGGCCTGGTCGACGGTGGTGCCGACATCATCCTGGTCGAGACGATCTTCGACACACTCAACGCCAAGGCCGCCGTGTTCGCGATCGAGACGCTGTTCGAGGAACGCGGCCGCCGCTGGCCCGTCGTCATTTCGGGCACCATTACCGACGCTTCCGGGCGGACGCTGTCCGGCCAGGTCACCGAGGCGTTCTGGAACTCGGTCCGGCACGCCAAGCCGCTCGCGATCGGCCTCAACTGTGCCCTCGGTGCACCGGAGATGAGGCCCTACATCGCCGAGATGTCGCGAATCGCGGACACGTTTGTGTCCTGCTACCCGAACGCCGGGCTGCCCAACGCGTTCGCCGAGTACGACGAAACCCCCGAGCGTCAGGCCGGCTACGTCGCCGACTTCGCCGAGGCGGGCTTCGTCAACCTGGTCGGTGGATGCTGTGGAACGACGCCCGCGCACATCGCCAAGATCGCCGAGGCCGTCGAGGGCAAGCCGCCGCGCCAGGTGCCCGAGATCCCGGTGGCCACCCGGCTGTCGGGCCTGGAACCGCTCAACATCGACGACGACACCCTGTTCGTCAACATCGGTGAGCGCACCAACATCACCGGCTCGGCCCGGTTCCGCAACCTCATCAAGGCCGAGGACTACGACACCGCGCTGTCGGTGGCCCTGCAGCAGGTGGAGGTCGGTGCGCAGGTCATCGACATCAACATGGACGAGGGCATGATCGACGGCGTCGCCGCGATGGACCGGTTCACCCGGCTGATCGCGTCCGAACCCGACATCAGCCGCGTGCCGGTGATGATCGACTCCTCCAAATGGGAGGTCATCGAGGCCGGCCTGAAGAACGTGCAGGGCAAGCCGATCGTCAACTCGATCTCCCTGAAGGAGGGCGAGGAGAAGTTCATCCGCGAGGCCCGGTTGTGCCGCAAGTACGGCGCCGCCGTCGTCGTGATGGCCTTCGACGAGGAGGGGCAGGCCGACAACTTGGAGCGCCGCAAGGAGATCTGCGGTCGCGCCTACCGGGTCCTGACCGAAGAGGTCGGCTTCCCCGCCGAGGACATCATCTTCGATCCGAACTGCTTCGCGCTGGCCACCGGCATCGAGGAGCATGCGACCTACGGGATCGACTTCATCGAGGCGTGCGCCTGGATCAAGGAGAACCTGCCCGGGGTGCACCTGTCCGGCGGCATCTCGAACGTGTCGTTCTCGTTCCGCGGCAACAACCCGGTCCGCGAGGCGATCCACGCGGTGTTCCTCTTCCACGCCATCAAGGCGGGCCTGGACATGGGCATCGTCAACGCAGGCGCGCTGGTGCCCTACGACTCGATCGACGCCGAACTACGGGAGCGCATCGAGGACGTCGTGCTGAACCGTCGCGAGGATGCGGCCGAACGACTGCTCGAGATCGCGGAGCGGTTCAACAGTAAAGGCAAGGGCGAAGACCCCCAAGCTGCGGAGTGGCGATCCCTACCGGTCCGCGAGCGGATCACGCACGCGCTGGTCAAGGGCATCGACGCCCACGTCGAGGACGACACCGAGGAACTGCGGGTCGAGATCGCCGACGCCGGCGGGCGACCGATCGAGGTGATCGAGGGTCCGCTGATGGACGGTATGAACGTCGTCGGCGACCTGTTCGGCTCGGGCAAGATGTTTTTGCCCCAGGTCGTGAAGTCGGCCCGGGTGATGAAAAAGGCCGTCGCCTACCTGCTTCCGTTCATCGAGGCGGAGAAGGAGGAGGCCGGCACGACGGGTTCCAAAGACACCAACGGCACGATCGTGATGGCGACCGTCAAGGGCGACGTCCACGACATCGGCAAGAACATCGTCGGGGTTGTCCTGCAGTGCAACAACTTCGAAGTGATCGACCTCGGGGTGATGGTGCCCGCGCAGAAGATACTGGACGCGGTGAAGGAGCACGACGCCGACATCGTCGGGCTGTCCGGCCTCATCACCCCGTCGTTGGACGAGATGTCCAACTTCGCCGTCGAGATGGAACGCGCAGGGCTGGAGATCCCGCTGCTCATCGGCGGCGCGACCACCTCGCGCGCGCACACTGCGGTGAAGATTTCGCCGCGCCGCAGCGGTCCGGTGGTCTGGGTCAAGGACGCGTCCCGCTCGGTTCCGGTGGCCGCCGCGCTGCTCGACGACAAACAGCGGCCCGGACTGCTGGAGGCCACCGAGAAGGACTACGCATCGCTGCGCGAACGGCACGCCCAAAAGAACGACCGGCCGATGCTGACGCTGGAGAAGGCCCGCGCGAACCGGACGCCGATCGATTGGGACGGCTACACGCCACCGGTGCCCGCTCAGGGGCTCGGCGTGCGCGAGTTCCTCGATTACGACCTCGCCGAACTGCGCGAGTACATCGACTGGCAGCCGTTCTTCAACGCCTGGGAGATGAAGGGCCGATTCCCCGACATCCTCAACAACCCGGCCACCGGGGAGGCGGCGCGCAAGCTCTACGACGACGCGCAGGAGATGCTCGACACGGCGATCAAGGAGAAATGGCTGACCGCGAACGGGGTGATCGGTTTCTTCCCGGCCAACGCCGTCGGTGACGACGTCGAGGTCTACACCGACGACACCCGCACCGAGGTGCTGACCACACTGCACAACCTGCGTCAGCAGGGCGAGCACCGCGAGGGCATCCCGAACCGGTCACTGGGTGACTTCGTTGCGCCGAAGAAAACGGGTCTGGCCGACTATGTCGGTGCGTTCGCCGTGACCGCCGGCCTGGGCAGCCAAGAGAAGATCATGGAGTTCAAGGCGGCGCTGGACGATTACAGCGCCATCCTGCTGGAGTCGGTCGCCGACCGGCTCGCCGAGGCGTTCGCCGAACGGATGCACCAACGGGTCCGCAAGGAGTTCTGGGGATACCAGCCCGACGAGCAGCTGGACAACGACGCGCTCATTGGCGAGAAATACGTGGGCATCCGTCCCGCGCCCGGTTATCCGGCATGCCCGGAGCACACCGAGAAGGCGACGCTGTTCAACCTGCTGGACGTCACGAAGCGCACCGGCATCGAGCTGACCGACTCGATGGCGATGTGGCCGGGGGCCGCGGTCAGCGGCTGGTACTTCTCGCACCCGCAGTCGCAGTACTTCGTCGTCGGCCGGGTGGCCCAGGACCAGGTCGCCGACTACGCCAAGCGCAAGGGTTGGACGCTGAAGGAGGCCGAGCGCTGGCTCGCGCCCAACCTCGGCTACAACCCGGAGGACTGAATGGAGGCGGTGCTGCGCGCCGTCCTCTTCGATATGGATGGCACCCTTGTCGATTCGGAAAAGCTGTGGGACGTCTCGTTGGGGGCGCTCTACGCCGAACTCGGGGGCGAGCTGACCCCACAGGTGCGCGAGGTGCTGGTCGGCGGCTCGGCCGAGGACACCATCCGGACCGTGTACACCGACCTCGGACTCGAGCAGGATCCGCGCGCGATGGCCGAATCGAACCGATGGCTGCACGACTACACCGCCGAGCTGTTCGACGGCGGCCTGGAGTGGTGTGACGGTGCCCAAGAATTACTCGATGAGCTTGCCGCAGAAGAAATCCCGATGGCGCTCGTTACCAACACTCTGCGCGCACTGACCGACAAGGCGCTGAACAGCATTGGTTCGCACTACTTTTCGGTGACCGTCTGCGGTGACGAGGTTGCCCGCGGCAAACCCGCACCCGACGTATACGAACGCGCGGCCACACTGCTGGGTTTCGATCCGGTGGCGTGTCTGGCGGTCGAAGACTCCGTCACCGGCTCGGCGGCCGCCGAACGTGCCGGATGCCCGGTGCTGGTGGTACCCAACGACGTAGCGGTACCCGAGGGGCCACGTCGACACCACGCTTCCTCGCTCGCCGGGTTGCGTGCCGCGGACCTCCACCAGGTCCATTCCGAACTGGTGACCAGGCCGGGAGAACGCACCGCCTGAGCACCGGTCTGTGATTGAATGTGACATCCATCACGCGCTGTGGAAAGGTCTCACATGACTCACGGACCCGCAGGTGACTCCTCGACGGCGGTGGATTACGAGGAATCCGAGCACAGCGGTCGCGTCGTTCTCATCGCGTCCGTCGCGGCGCTCGGCGGCCTGCTGTTCGGCTACGACAGCGCGGTCATCAACGGCGCGGTTGCGGCGGTCGAGGACCATTTCCAGATCAGCAAGGCGGTTACGGGCGTGGCCGTGGCGGCGGCCCTGATCGGCGCCGCGTTGGGTGCGCTGGTCGCCGGACGTCTCGCCGACAAGATCGGCCGGCTGTCGGTGATGAAGGTCGCCGCGCTGCTTTTCTTCATCAGCGCCTTCGGCACCGGCCTGGCCACAAACGTCTGGATGTTCACGATTTTTCGCATCGTGGGCGGTATCGGCGTCGGCGTGGCTTCGGTCATCGCACCGGCCTACATCGCCGAAACCTCGCCACCGCGGATCCGGGGCAGGTTGGGCTCGCTGCAACAGCTGGCCATCGTCTCCGGCATTTTCATCTCGCTGGCGATCGATGCGCTGCTGGCCCGCCTGGCCGGCGGATCGCGCGAGGAACTCTGGTTGGGGATGGCAGCCTGGCGCTGGATGTTCCTCGTGATGGCGGTACCCGCCGTGGTCTACGGCGTGCTGGCGTTCACGATCCCCGAATCACCGCGTTATCTCGTTGCCACATACCGGATTCCGGAGGCGCGGCGGGTGCTGACGAAGTTGCTGGGGGAGAAGAACCTCGAGCTGACGATCACGCGCATCAAGGAATCGCTGAAGTCGGAGAAGCCGCCGTCGTGGCGCGATCTGCGCAAGCCGACCGGAGGGCTCTACGGCATCGTCTGGGTGGGTGTGCTGCTGTCGGTGTTCCAGCAGTTCGTCGGCATCAACGTGATCTTCTACTACTCGAACGTGCTGTGGGAGGCCGTCGGGTTCGGGGAGCAGCAGGCGTTCCTGATCACCGTGATCACGTCGGTGACCAACATCGTCACCACGCTGATCGCGATCGCGCTGATCGACAAGGTCGGACGCAAGCCGTTGTTGTTGGTCGGGTCGACGGGTATGGCGATCACCCTCGGCACGATGGCGGTCATCTTCGGCACGGCGCCGGTGGTCGACGGCCAGCCGAGCCTGGAGGGCATCGCCGGTCCGATTGCACTGGTGGCCGCGAACCTGTTCGTGGTGTCGTTCGGCATGTCGTGGGGTCCGGTGGTCTGGGTGCTGCTCGGTGAGATGTTCCCGAACCGCATCCGCGGCGCCGCGCTGGGTCTGGCCGCCGCAGCGCAGTGGCTCGCCAACTGTGCGATCACCGCGTCGTTCCCCGCACTCGGTGACTTCTCGCTCGGCATCGCCTACGGCTTCTACGCGATCTGCGCGGTGCTGTCGTTGCTGTTCGTGTGGAAGTTCGTCGCCGAGACCAAGGGTAAACACCTCGAGGACATGGGCAACGAGGTCGCATCGCAGCAGGAAACCGTCTGAGCGGCATCGACGAGTCGGTCGTCGTCGTCGCCGGCTCTGCCGGGGCACTGGCCGGAGCCTATACCGCTGCGCGGGAAGGACTCTCGGTCGCAATCGTGGAGGCGAGCGACCGGTTCGGCGGCACCTTCGCCTACTCCGGAGGCGGCGGCATGTGGTACCCGTGCAATGCGGTGCTCACCCGCGCCGGATGCGACGACACGATCTCCGACGCGCTGCGTTACTACCGCGAGGTTGTCGGCGACCGCACACCCGCGGCACTTCAGGAGACCTACGTCCGCGGCGGTGCCGCGCTGATCGACTACCTCGAACGCGACGAGCACTTCGCGTTCAAGATCCTGCCGTGGCCCGACTACTACAGTTCGGCGGCCGGGGCCCGCACCGACGGCATGCGCCACATCGTCTCCAAGGCGGTGCCCGACGAGCGCCTCGGCCGGTTCGCGGGCCTGGTTCGTGGGCCGCTGGACCATGAGCGCCTCGGGGCGCCGCAGCCCGATCTGCTCACCGGCGGGCGGGCGCTGGTCGGACGGTTTCTGTGGGCGATGGCCGACAACCCGGCGGTGACGGCGCATCTGTCCACGAGCCTGGTCGAGTTGGTCGTCGAGGGAGGTCGCATCGTCGGAGCGGTCGTGGAGCACGACGGCGAGCGACGCACGATCACGGCGCGGCGCGGCGTGCTGCTCGCCACGGGCGGTTTCGAACAGAACGCCGACATGCGGGCCGAATTCGGCGTCCCCGGAAGCGCTCGCGACACCATGGGCGCCCCGGCCAACACCGGACTGGCCCATCGGGCGGCGATCGCCGTCGGGGCCGACGTGGACCTGATGGACCAGGCGTGGTGGTCGCCGGGGCTGATCCATCCGGACGGCCGCGCCGCGTTCGCGCTGTGCTTCACCGGCGGCATCTTCGTCGACCGTTCCGGCCGCCGCTTCGCCAACGAGTCGGCGGCCTACGACCGGTTGGGGCGCGCGATCCTGCGCGCGATGCGCGACGGCACGGTCGGGTCGCGGTACTGGATGGTCTACGACAGCCGAACCGGCGAACAACCGCCCGTGATGGCCACCAACGTCTCCTTCTCGCCGACCGAACAGTACTTCGCCGAGGGTCTGTGGGTGCAGGCCGACACGCTGGCCGCACTCGCCGGTCAGATCGGCGTTCCGGCAACACAATTGGAAGACACCGTGCGCCGTTTCAACGAGTTCGCGGCGCGGGGTGTCGACGAGGACTTCGGTCGCGGCCGCGAATCGTTCGACCGGGCCTTCACCGGCGGCGCGTCGCCGCTGGTGCCGATCGATACCCCGCCCTACCGCGCGGCGGCCTTCGGCATATCCGACCTCGGCACCAAGGGCGGGCTGCGCACCGACACCGACGCCCGCGTCCTGGACACCTCCGACCGGCCCATCGCGGGTCTGTATGCGGCGGGGAACACGATGGCGGCCGTCTCGGGGGAGACCTACCCCGGTGGAGGAAACCCGATCGGGGCGTCGCTGTTGTTCAGCCACCGCGCCGCACTGCACATGGCGCGTACGTGACCGGGGTCGGGCAAACCGGCGTGACCCGACGGGTGCGAGCGTGACACAATCGCGTGCCGTGAAGACCTTCGACGCCCTGTTCGCGGAGCTCAGCGAACGCGCCCGGACCCGCCCCGCCGGTAGCGGCACCGTCGCCGCACTGGACGGCGGCGTGCACGGGATCGGCAAGAAGATCCTCGAGGAAGCCGGCGAGGTGTGGCTGGCGGCCGAACACGAGAGCGATGACGCGCTCACCGAAGAGATCAGCCAGCTCCTGTACTGGACACAGGTGCTGATGATCGCTCGCGGACTCACCCTCGACGACGTCTACCGGAAGCTGTAAATCGCATGCTTCGCGTCGCCGTCCCCAACAAGGGCACACTCTCCGAACCCGCCAGCGAGGTCCTGTCCGAAGCCGGCTACCGGCGCCGCACCGACCAAAAAGACCTGACGGTCATCGACCCGGCCAACAACGTCGAGTTCTTCTTCCTGCGCCCCAAAGACATTGCGATCTATGTCGGCTCGGGGCAACTCGACTTCGGGATTACCGGCCGCGATCTGGCCGCCGAATCGGATGCGCCGGTGCGGGAGCGGTTGGCGCTGGGCTTCGGCTCGTCGTCGTTCCGGTATGCGGCCCCGGCCGGGCGCGATTGGCGGGTCGAGGATCTCGCGGGAAAGCGGATCGCGACCGCGTTCCCGAACCTGGTGCGAAAAGACCTGGCCGCGCACGGCATTGAGGCGACGGTGATCCGGCTCGACGGCGCGGTGGAGATCTCCGTGCAGCTCGGCGTCGCCGACGCGATCGCCGATGTGGTGGGCTCCGGACGAACGCTGGGACTGCACAACCTGGTGCCGTTCGGCGATTCCCTGTGTGATTCCGAGGCGGTGCTGATCGAGCGGGACGGCGCGCCGGACAGCCCCACCGGCGCCCAACTGGTGGCCCGTGTGCAGGGCGTGGTTCGCGGCCAGCAGTACCTGATGCTCGATTACGATTGCCCGCGCAGCGTTCTCGACCGTGCGGTCGCGGTGACCCCCGGCCTGGAGTCGCCGACAATCGCTCCGCTCGCCGACCCGGCGTGGGCGGCGGTGCGCGCTCTGGTGCCCCGCCGCGACGTCAACAAGATCATGGACGAACTCGCCGCCATCGGTGCCAAGGCGATACTGGCTTCTGACATCCGATTCTGTCGCCTGTGATTCAGCGCGAACCCTTCCGGCCTGCGTGTTAGCGTCCGGAGGTCCATAACGCCGGCCGGAGGTCGCCATGACACAGGTCCTGATTCTGGTACTCGCACTATTGATCGGCGTCATCGCCGGCCTACGCGCACTGACCGCACCGGCGGTGGTGTCCTGGGGCGCACTGCTGGGGTGGATCGACGTGGACGGGAAATGGTCGGAGTGGATGGCACATCCGATCACCGTCACCGTGTTGACCATCTTTCTGCTCGTCGAGTTGGTCACCGATCAGCTGCCGAAAACCCCCAGCCGTAAGACGGCTCCCCAGTTCATCACGCGCCTGATCATGGGCGCCTTCGCCGGCGCGGTGATCGGCAGTGCGTACTTTCACACGTTCAGTGCGCTCGGCGCGGGTGTCATCGGCGCGGTGCTCGGCACGATGGGCGGCGCGGCGGCACGTCAGCGGTTCGCCGACCTGCGCAACGGCCAGGACCGCCCTGGCGCGATCCTCGAAGACATCGTCGCCGTGGGTGGCGGCTTCCTGATCGTGTTCCTGGTCAGCCTGGTGTGAACGGCCCACCGTGACAGAACGATTCGACGCGATCATCGTCGGTGCGGGGCAGGCCGGGCCACCGTTGGCGGGCCGGCTCACGCAGGCGGGGCAGAAGGTCGCGGTCATCGAACGCAAACTCGTCGGCGGGACATGCGTGAACTACGGATGTATCCCGACCAAGACCCTGGTCGCCAGCGCGCACGCCGCCCATCTGGCCCGCCGCGGTGCCGAATACGGTGTCAGCACAGGCGATATCGGCGTCGATATGACAAAGGTCAAGGCGCGCAAGGACAAGATCGTGCTCGATGACCGCGACGGCGTCGAGTCCTGGCTCGAAGGCATGGACGGATGCACGTTCATCCGCGGCCACGCACGCTTCTCCGATCCGCACACGATCCGCGTCGACAACCGAGTGCTGCACGCGGACAAGATCTTCCTCAACGTCGGCGGTCGCGCCGTCGCACCCGACATGCCCGGGCTGGCCGACATCGACTACCTGACCAACGTCGGCATTCTCGAACTCGATACGGTGCCCGAACATCTCGTCATCATCGGCGGCAGCTACATCGCACTGGAGTTCGCGCAGATGTACCGTCGCTTCGGAGCCGGGGTCACCGTGATCGAGAAGGGGCCGCGGCTGACATCACGTGAGGATGAGGACGTTTCGGCCGCGGTCAAAGACATCCTGGAGGCCGAGGGCATCGATATCGCCCTCGACGCCGACGCGATCCGATTCACCAAGACCGACAGCGGTTTCGAGGTCATCCCGAGCGACGGTGCGGCACCCATCGCAGGTACTCATCTGCTCATCGCGGTCGGGCGCACCCCCAACACCGACGACCTGGGGCTCGAGAACGCCGGGGTCGAAACCGACGCCCGCGGTTACATCGCCGTCGACGATCGATTGCGCACCAACGTCGAACACATCTGGGCCATGGGCGACTGCAACGGTAAGGGGGCGTTCACGCACACGTCGTACAACGACTTCGAGATCGTCGCGGCGAACCTGCTCGACGACGACCCGCGCCGGGTCAGCGACCGCATCACGACGTATGCGCTTTACATCGACCCTCCGCTGGGGCGCGCCGGTCTGACCGAGGCGCAGGTGCGCGAGTCGGGTCGAAAAGCGTTGGTCGGCAAGCGTCCGATGACGCGGGTCGGCCGCGCGGTGGAAAAAGGGGAGACGCAAGGCTTCATGAAGGTGGTCGTCGACGCCGAGACCGAGCAGATTCTGGGTGCGGCGATCCTCGGCGTCGGCGGTGACGAGGTTATCCACTCGATACTCGACATCATGACCGCTGGGGTTGCCTACACTGCGATCTCGCGCACGATGCACATCCATCCGACCGTCAGCGAGTTGGTGCCTACGATGCTGCAGGAGATGACGCCCCTGACCTAGGCGGACTATCGAATATCGTCGACGCATGCCCACCGCGCTGCCGAATCTCGATGCACTGATCGCCAAGGACGAGATCCGCGATCTCGTCCTTAACTACTGTCGCGCGATGGATCGCGGCGACGTCGCACTGGCTGAATCTCTGTACGAGAAAGGCGCCCACGACGAGCACGGCCTCAACGCGACGAACACCGCCGAGGAGTTCATCGACTCGATCGGAGACTTACTCGGCGGACTGGCGACGCTTCAGCACAACGTCACGAATCACCTCATCCGAATCACCGGATCCGATACCGCCGAAGGGGAGGCCTACGTGGTCGCCTACCACCGCGCCGAGCGTGCTGGTGTCGGGTATGTGCTGATCACCGGCGGCCGTTATCTCGACCGCTACTCAAAGCGGGAGGATCGGTGGAAGTTCGCCCACCGCAAATGCGTGGCCGACTGGACACACGAGTTCTCGGCGCCGCTCGCGAGCGATGTCAAGAACCCGGTGTCCGGCAACCTGGCCGAGGGGCGCATGGACGAGCAGGACCCCTCGTACGCGTTCTTTACCGCGTTCCCGCGCGGGGAACGGGCATAGCCTACGACGCCGCAGGCGATGGCGCCGCTGCCGTGACCGAGCGGCCGACGATGAATTGCCGGGTCACCAAAGCGAACCGGTGACCGAGGTGACGGTGGGTGGCTACATCGGCGGCGTGGACCCCGTCGGGGTCGGCGTCGACGTCGGTCTGCGCGCCGGCGCCGAGAAAGAAGCCGAGCCGGTTGAGGTCGTTCTCGCTCGCCTTCGAATGGTTCCAGCCCGGAGGCAGACCGAGGCTGACCCAGTGCATGTGGTGCTGCGCGGCGAACACCGCCAGCGACACCAACGTGTTCAACTTGTCGCCGCTTTTACCGCCGGAATTGGTGAACCCGGCCGCGACCTTGTCGCGCCACGCGCCGGTGAAACAACGCCGCCCGGTCGACTCGGCGAAGCCCTGGAACGCCGCGGACACGTTGCCCATATAGGTCGCGCTCCCGAACACGATGCCGTCGGCCGAATCCAGAACGTCCCAGTCGGCGTCGGTCATCCGGTCGACGGCAACGGTTGCCACGACCGCGCCCGCCTCGCGCGCTCCCGCGGCCACGGCTTCGGCGAGTGTCGCGGTGTGCCCGAAACCCGAGTGGTAGGCAACCGCGACGGCAGGTGCGGCGATGTCAGATCCGTTGTGCGTCATGTCAACTCATCCTGTCTGCGTGCTGTTGATCTCTGCGCGCCTGCGCAGCCAGTCCGGTAGCGGTGCGTGTTCCAGGTATGCCTGCAGCCGATCCAGGTAGGCGTGGGTTCCGCCGAGGAACCCGCCGGCGTTGCGCACGCCTAATCCCCGATGGGTGAACTTCAGCAGGGTGCCGGTGCCGTCGGGAGTCAGTTCGTAGCGCACGGTGCTGTCCTCGACGATGGGCTGACGCCACTCGTGCTCGAGGACGTGCGGCGGATCCCACACCAGAATGCGCCCGGTCATGCGCATCCGGTCCGGAGGTAGCGGCGGTCCGATGGGCACCATCTCGATCGTCCCGCCTTGCCGCGGTTCGATCGTCGTCGCGCCGAACCACTCTCGGCGTTCATCGGGGTCGGCGATCGCCGACCAGACCGCCTCGATCGGATAGGGCAGTCGGCGTTCGAACGTCAGGACGGCGCGCTCGCCGTCGATGGTCAACCGGCCGTTGCGGTCAGTCATCGCCGCTCCCGTGCTTTGCTTCCAGATGACGCTCCAGTGCGGCGAGGTGGTCGGTCCAGATGCGGCGGTAACGCGCGATCCAATCGTCGATCGCCATCAGTCCGTCGGCGCGAAGCGCATAGATGCGGCGCTGCGCGTCGGGCCGCACCTCCACCAGGCCGACTTCCCGCAGCACCCGCAGATGCCGGGACACCGTCGGCTGGGTCAGTCCAGGCAGACTCGCGACCAGTTCACCCGCGGTGCGTTCACCGTCGACGAGCTGGTCGAGCAGTGCGCGACGACTCGGCTCGGCGACCGCTTCGAAGACGTCCATGCGGCTAGTATTACATTCTATCTATATAGACGCAAGGACATATTGCTCAGCTCGCGCTGAAGGGGTTGTGTTCGGCGATCAGTTTCTCGAGCCGGGCCTCATCAAGCCTCACCCGGATGGTGGCGGCTTCCTGTTGGTCGCGGATCACCTTGGCCAGGGTGAACGAACTGGTGACCAGAAACAGCGCCGTCATGCCCAGGAACAGCCGCTGCCAGGAGTCCAGGGGAAGGAACAAGATCCCGCCGACCAGTCCGAGCAGGCTGACGCCGAAAGCGATTGCGGCTTGCAGGAAGTAGGCGGCGGTGGTCCGCGAGGTGGTAGGTGTGTCCATGCCGCCAGCCTGCAGGCGCAGCCGACGGCGGGGGTAGGTAGAACTACCCGACCTTCGACCTGTGTGCCGCGCGTATCAGGCGCAACTGGCCGATCTCGGCGGTGTTCTTGGTCAATTCGACGTTCACCCACAGCGCGGTGCGCGCGACGGTGTGGCCCGAGTCCTCGCCCCACGGGTACGCCGAGGGGGCGTTCGGGTCGACGCCGGTCAACACCTCTCGCCAGCGGTCGGCGAGGTGACGCAGGCGGGCGACGGCGGCGGCGCCCTCACCCGGCCAGGTGACGACGCCGGGCTCCCGCGGTGCTTCGCCGGTCAGATGATCGATCGCGCTCGACCACCACCAGTCGACGTGCCACGTGAGCCACGCGATCGTCGGCGCCGGGATGGGCTGGGGTTCCGTGGCGGACCAGTCCGCACGCCACACACCGTCCGCATCCGGCCGTACCGTCCACGTCACCTCGGCGGGCTCCCAGAGGAAGTCGTCATCGGCGAGGGCGGCCAAGTGCAGGTCGGCCAGCGCCCACACGAGTTCGAACTGCCACTGGAGGTCGACGGTCACGGGCGGCGTTGCACCAGCAGGGTCTGCGCCGAGGTGCCGATGAAGCCCTGCCGATCGAAGAGTTCGGCCGTGGTCACCCCGATGCCGTCGGGGCCGATCGAGCCACGGGCACGAACCGCGAAGTCGCTACCTGTTGGCAGGCGGTGCAGATGCACGGCGGTGTCGGTGTTCATGAACACGAACGACTCCGGGTCCAACGCCGCACCTGCACCGTTGGCGCTGTCCACGACCATCGCGAGCCGCTGTAGCGCGGTTGTCGGCTCCGAATCAACAAGCGCGACAAGCGGACTCATCCACACCACGTGTCCGGTCTCGCCGGTCTCGGGTTGGCGCCGCCAGCTCACCGTCTCCAGGTAGCCTTTCGCGCCGACCCAGCCGTGGGGCACCTCCACGGCGGTGCCCTCGATGAGTGGGGGATAGCGGTCGGTGGCCGCGTCGGCGGTGTCGCTGGTCGCCAACAACCATGCCGTCACGCGGGCCACCGCCCGCCGTGTGCCGTCGGGCCGGGTGTGGAGCATCTCGGCGGCCATAAGCGATATTCGCGCGCCCGGGCGTTCCACCCAAGCCCGGACCCGCAGCTGTTCGACGGGAATCGCCCCCAGGATGTCCAGAGTCAAACGCCCGATGCGCAGTCCCGAGTCGCCGGCCAGCTCCTCGATGTGCTTGGTCATCAGCGCCAACGGCGGTGAGCCGTGCTGGATTTCGGGATTCCAGTTGCTGCGGGTGCCGTCTGTGGACTTGAAGACCTCGAATTCGTTGTCGGTACCGATTCGGCGGTAATGGCAATCGATCACGCCTCGGCTCCCGCTCGTTCCGGCCTTCGGGCGATCACGCCGCAGGCTCCGCAGCCCGCAGCACGATGTCCTCGGCGGTCGGCGATCCCTCGTCGGGTGAATCCGGCCAACCCGGATACGGCGGCGGGGTGCCGCCGAACACCGGGCAGTGCGCATGGTGGGCGCACCAGTCGCACATCGCCGACGGCTTCGGGCGGAAATCACCGGTGGCTCCGGCGTTCTGGATTGCCCGCCAGATGGCGGTCAGGGTCTTCTCGAACCTCATCAGTTCGTCGAGGTCCGGGGTGTAGTCGAGGATCTGACCGTCGGCCAGGTACAGCAGCCGCAGCCGCGCAGGCAGCACGCCACGCGAGCGCAGCAGCGCCACCGCGTAGAACTTCATCTGGAACATGGCCTTGAACTCCGCGAGCGCCCGCGCCTCGGGCGGCGCCTTGCCGGTCTTGTAGTCGACCACCCGCAGCTCACCCGTCGGGGCGACGTCGATGCGATCGACGAAGCCGCGCAGCAGCGTCCCGTCCGCGAGTTCGACCTCGACGCGCTGTTCACAACTCTGCGGGTCGAAACGGGTGGGATCCTCGAGCCGGTAGTAGCCGGCCAGCAGGTCGCGCGCCTCCATCAGCAGCGTGGTCCGCACCTCGGGGGCGAACTCGTCGGCGATGTCAGGGTGGTCGGCGACGATGCGGTCCCAGGCCGGCTCGACAAGCGTCATCGCAGTTTCCGGACGGCGCTGGGCGGGCGGCAGCGCGTACAGCTGCTCGAGCGCCGCGTGCACCACCGAACCGCGGACCTGGGCGGCGGACGACGGCTCGGGCAGCCGGTCGATCGCGCGGAAGCGGTACAGCAGCGGGCACTGCTTGAAGTCGGCGGCCCGTGAGGGCGACAGCGCCGGGCGCCGCAGCTTCTGCTCGCTCCGGTCGTTCATAGCGCCAGCCTAAGACCGGTGTCCGACAACCCCGGTACCCACGGCGGCGCGTCTACTGGCAGGCTGAACGACTGTGCCAAGGACCGGTCCGTTCGCCGTCGGCGATCGGGTGCAGCTCACCGACGCCAAGGGTCGTCACTACACGATGCTGTTGACGCCCGGCGGGGAGTTCCACACCCATCGCGGCGTCATCGCCCTCGACTCCGTGATCGGGCTGCCCGAGGGCAGTGTGGTCAAATCCACCAACGGCGACCAGTTTCTGGTGCTGCGGCCGCTGCTCGTCGACTACGTGATGTCGATGCCGCGCGGCGCCCAGGTCGTCTACCCCAAGGACGCCGCCCAGATCGTGCACGAGGGCGACATCTTCCCCGGCGCCCGGGTGTTGGAGGCCGGTGCCGGCTCCGGCGCGCTGACGTGCTCGCTGCTGCGGGCCGTCGGCCCCGAGGGACGGGTGATCTCCTACGAGGTCCGCGAGGACCACGCTCACCACGCAGAGCGCAATGTCGCGACCTTTTTCGGTGAGGCCCCGGCGAACTGGGAGCTCGTGGTCGCCGACCTGACCACCTACAGCGGTCCGGAGGTCGACCGCGTCGTCCTCGACATGCTCGCTCCATGGGAGGTGTTGGGCACGGTCGCCGATGCACTGGTTGCTGGAGGCGTGCTGATGGTCTACGTCGCGACCGTCACGCAGTTGTCGCGAGTGGTGGAGGCACTGCGCGAGCAGCAGTGCTGGACCGAGCCTCGGGCCTGGGAGAGCATGCAGCGCTACTGGCACGTCGTCGGTCTGGCGGTGCGTCCGCAACATACGATGCGCGGCCATACGGCGTTCTTGGTCTGCGCGCGCAAGCTGGCGCCGGGCGCGGTGGCGCCGATGCCGCTGCGGCGTAAACGGCAACTCGGCAGCTGACCTTGATCGGTTGATTGCACGCACCAGGTGAGGGCGATCAACCCGTTAGGGCGCGATTGTCAGTCGTCGGTGCTGCGCCGCAACCCGCGCCGGGCCGACAGCAGCTCGAACTCCGGGCGCGCGGCCACCAGACGTTCAGCGGCGTCGAGCACCTCGACGACATGCCCACGGTCGGCGGCCACCAGAGCCACCCCGACGTTGGCCCGCCGGTGCAGTTCCTGGGCGCCGGTTTCGGCGGCCGAGAGGGCGAATCGGCGATGCAGTTCGGCGATCACCGGCCGGATCGCCGAGCGCTTCTGCTTGAGCGAGCGCACGTCGCCGAGCAGCAGGTCGAATTCGAGCCAACCGATCCACATCGGCGGCTCACGGCGTCGGTGTCGGCGTTGGGGCCGGACCGAGCTGCAACAGCGCATCGGTCGTCGAACGGGTCAGCTGCCAATGGTTGTCGGCGAAGCGGAACTGCATCGGGAACGTGAACTCGCCCGCCGCCGGGTTGGCGGTCCGCACGGTGACGATCGCCTGAACGACACCGTCGGCGCCGTCGGACCACATCAGATCTTTCGCCTCGAACGTCGCCGGTGCGTAGCCGCCGTCGCGCAGCGCGACGGCGAACTTGTCCATCGCTTCACCGTCGGCCGCGGTGGCGTCCTCGATCAGGTGGAGCTTCTCGGCTCCGGGAACATTGGCGTCGGCGATGCGCGCCAGCACGTCGGTGAGCGCCTCAGGAGGCGGCAGGGGTGCGCTCGTCGCCCCCGGGTCCGGCGGCTGCACCGTCGGCGACGTGGCGACCGGCGGCTCGGTCGCCGCGGGGGATTCGGTTGCCGGTTCGTCGGCGCCACATCCGCAAAGCCCGAGCGCCGCCGCTAACGCGACGGCGCTCAGGACTGCGAAACGGTCGGTGCGGCGCACCGGGCTCCTAGCCGACGGCGGACAGCAGCGCCATCAGCGACTGCTTGGCCATCTGCCAGCCGGTCGGGCTCGGGCCGAGCACGAACTGGATGTTCTGGCTGGCCGTGCCGCCGGTGGCGGCGGTCGCGGTGACATCGGCCGACACGACGGGGCCATTCTGGTCGATGTTGGCCACCGAGAAGCTCAACGGGAACTTGCCTTCGGCGGCCGCCTCACGAAGCTTGGTGTCGGCAACGCGGCTCTCGATGCGCCCGATGCCACCCTGGATGTACGGCGCTTTGCTGGCGGCCGTGCCGGACGTGCCGAGCGCCTGCAGCGTCTGCAAAAGCGCGCCTTCGAGTTCGGGAGCCGGGGCCTGCGGCATCGGGATGTCCCAAACGACCGGGGTGACGGTCGGTGCGGCGGCTACGTTGGAGGATGCAATGGACGTCACACCTGCCGCAGCACCGCCGACAACAGCAACCGCTGCGACGCCGGTAACGAGGGCTTTCAGGGTCACGATTTTCCTTTCGATCGGACCAACACATCAGAGAGGTTAACAGTGGTGCAGGTGTGTCGAATTGCTACACCGCACACAAAGGCTGAATCGCCGGTAGCTTTGAAGTTGTTACTGCACCAACTTTCGGTGCGGGGAGGGGCGCAATATGAGTGAATCAGACCGTTCTGACGCTTTCGCAGAGGGTTTTGACGCCCGAGGATCCGGCCTGTCCAGTGAGGACGCGGCCGAGCTCGAGGAGCTCCGCCGGGAGGCTGCCGTCTTGCGAGAGCAGTTGGAGAACGCGGTCGGGCCCCAGAGTGGGTTGCGCAGCGCCCGAGATGTTCACCAGCTCGAGGCGCGCATCGACTCCCTCGCCGCCCGCAACACCAAGCTGATGGAGACCCTCAAGGAGGCCCGTCAGCAGCTGCTCGCGTTGCGCGAGGAGGTCGACCGACTGGGCCAGCCGCCGAGCGGATACGGAGTGCTGCTCGGCGTCCAGGACGACGACACCGTCGACGTGTTCACGTCCGGGCGCAAGATGCGGCTGACGTGCTCGCCGAACATCGACACCAAGTTGCTCAAGCAGGGCCAGACTGTCCGCCTCAACGAGGCCCTGACGGTCGTGGAGGCCGGCAACTTCGAGGCGGTCGGCGAGATCAGCACACTGCGCGAGATTCTGTCCGACGGACACCGCGCGCTGGTGGTCGGGCATGCCGATGAGGAGCGCATCGTCTGGCTCGCCGAGCCGCTGGTTGCGGCCGAGGACCTGCCGGAGCGCTACGACGACGACCTGAACGACGACAGCCGTCCCCGCAAGCTGCGCCCGGGGGACTCGCTGCTGGTCGACACCAAGGCCGGATACGCGTTCGAGCGCATCCCCAAGGCCGAGGTCGAGGACCTCGTGCTCGAAGAGGTGCCCGACGTCAGCTACAACGACATCGGCGGCCTGGGCCGCCAGATCGAGCAGATCCGCGACGCCGTCGAACTGCCGTTCCTGCACAAGGAGCTGTACCGGGAGTACTCGCTGCGCCCGCCCAAGGGTGTGCTGCTCTACGGTCCGCCCGGCTGCGGTAAGACGCTGATCGCCAAGGCGGTGGCCAACTCGCTGGCCAAGAAGATGGCCGAGGTGCGTGGTGACGACGCCCGCGAGGCGAAGAGCTACTTCCTCAACATCAAGGGCCCGGAGCTGCTGAACAAGTTCGTCGGTGAGACCGAGCGTCACATCCGGTTGATCTTCCAGCGCGCGCGGGAGAAGGCCTCCGAGGGCACCCCGGTGATCGTGTTCTTTGACGAGATGGACTCGATCTTCCGTACCCGTGGCACCGGTGTGAGCTCAGATGTGGAGACGACGGTTGTGCCGCAGCTGCTTTCGGAGATCGACGGCGTCGAGGGGCTGGAGAACGTGATCGTCATCGGCGCCTCCAACCGCGAGGACATGATCGATCCGGCGATCCTGCGGCCCGGCCGCCTGGACGTCAAGATCAAGATCGAGCGTCCGGATGCCGAAGCGGCCCAAGACATCTTCAGCAAGTACCTCACCGAAGAGCTGCCGGTCAACGAGGACGACCTCGCGGAGTTCGACGGCGACCGCTCGCTGACGATCAAGGCGATGATCGAGAAGGTCGTCGACCGGATGTATGCCGAGATCGACGACAACCGCTTCCTCGAGGTCACCTACGCCAACGGCGACAAAGAGGTCATGTATTTCAAGGACTTCAACTCCGGTGCGATGATCCAAAACGTCGTCGACCGGGCCAAGAAGTACGCCATCAAGTCGGTGCTGGAGACCGGCAGCAAGGGTCTGCGGATCCAGCATCTGCTGGACTCGATCGTCGACGAGTTCGCCGAGAACGAAGATCTGCCCAACACCACCAATCCCGATGACTGGGCACGGATCTCAGGCAAGAAGGGCGAGCGGATCGTCTACATCCGCACGTTGGTCACCGGCAAGAGCTCGTCGGCCAGCCGGGCGATCGACACCGAGTCCAACCTGGGCCAGTACCTGTAGCCCACCTCACCTTTTCGGCCGCGAGCGGGCGTGTTTGTACACGGCGGGCCGCGGTTGTGCAGCAATTCGCGCACGCTCGCGCGCGCCGAGGGATACCGTCGCGTCATGTCTGCGGACGAGCTGTCGGTCACGGACGGTGTTTTCGGCAAGCGGTACGGCGAAGTGCTGCTCGTCAAGTCCACACCGTCGGGTGCCGAAGCCACGGTGTACAACACGTTTCCGCTCAACGACTGCCCGGCCGACTTGTGGAACGCGCTCGACGCGCAGGCGATCGCCCAGGAGAACGGCGCTGTGGCCACGCTGCTCAACGGGCCGCGGTACTGGCTGATGAGCAGCATCGGCAAGAGAGGCCGGGAGACGTTGGAGCGCAAGAGCTTCGGTGGTATCGAAATGCTGCGGCAAGCCACCGTCAAGCTCGCGTCGATGAATCCGGCCCCGTATCAGCTGAACCGGGTGGACCGGAAGGCGGTCTTCACCTTCGATGCGGGCCGCGAGATCTACGAACTCTTCGACCCGGACGGCAGGCAGTGGGTCATGCAGACGTTCAGCCAGACGGTGGACCCGTCGCTCACGCTGAGCGACCTTCCTGGCCTCGCCGCCAGGCTGTCGCTGCCTGAGGGCTGGTCCTATCGGGCGCGCACCCCGACATCGCCGCTCGTGGTCGACACCGCCACCGAGGACGCCTGCGTGACGCAGGACGATCTCGCGAACAGTTACTCGTTGGTGGCCTCCATCGCGCGGTAGGCGTCGCGGCCGGCCAGGCTGACCGCCACATCGGCGATCAGCGGGTCGAAGAAGCGTTCGCGGTACAACGGGTCCACGCTGGTGCTGACGGTGAAGTACAACCCCGACAACACGGCGACGAAAAGCGATACGTGCACGATGGTCTGCGGCACCGGCACGTTGACGCCGAACCACGTTCCCGGACAGGGTGGTTCGCCGACCGGACAGGACTGCTCCGACGCCCACAGCACCGCGACATCGTCAGGGACGGCGACGATGCCGAGCGCGAGGAAGAATATGAACAGTCCGGTCGTGAAGAACACCACCTGGATCGTCTGGGAAAACACCATCACCGCAACGACATTGACCTGTTCGGCCAGCGAAAGTGGCGTGTGTTCCAGGCGCGTGCCGGGCGCGACGGCCAGCGGTGTGCCCTCGAGCAGCGTGGCCGGGTCGTTTTGTTCGGCGCGATCTTCGCGCAGGGCCCGAACTTCGTCGCGAATCGTGGTGACCACGAAGATCAGCGCGACCAGGGCCAGGAAACCGATTGTCTGCCAGAGCCGTTGGCGTGGCATCCGGGCGGCCAGCTGCCACAACTCACCGGTGAAGTACACGACGACGGTGAGCATCAGCAGCGGCAGCGCCCGGCTCATCAGTGTTCCGAGCGCGCCGAGTTGCACCCAGGCGAACCGCAGCGCCCACAACGCGATCGCGCCGATACCGAGATAGGTGAGCCAGATCGTGACCACGGCGACGACCGCGAACCCCACCGCCTCGACAGCCGCGATGCCCGAAAAACCGCTGTCGGCGAACGGAAGTCCCAGCACGAACACCGCCATCACCACCAACGCCGCCGACCGTCGCCCGGCCTCGCTGTGCGCGGTGCCGATGCGGTGCAGGAGATGTAACACGAACGGAGCCGCCACCAACAGCGCAGTCAGCACTCCCAACCGGATCGCATAGCCGATGTCAGGATCATCGCCGGTGAGATCGGCCAGCAACATCGTCAGCGAAATCACCGCTCCGACACCGCTGACTGTCGGGGCCGAACGTTCGATCAGCGCCCCGGAGCGAACCCGTCGCGTGAGAACAAGCGGCAGACCGCGATGCAGGAACCAGTTGTGCACCCGACGCATGTCCGACACGGGCATATTGTGCGCGAGATTCGCTCCGGCAGGCGCTCACCGCGCCGGAACGGCGGCCCGGTAGCGGTTGCGTGCGGTCAGCGTGAGCCACAGATCGTCGAGCAGAGGGGCGATGAACCGGTCGTGATAGGCGTCGTCGCCCACCGCGCGGGCGCTGACGTACATGAACGTCAACGCTCCCAGGAACAAAGTCACCTGGATCAGCGCATCCGGAACCGGGATCGTCATGCCGAGGATTTGCCCGTCGCTGGAACCGTTGCGCGTCCATGCCGCGAGCAGCTCGGGCGAGAGCAGGATCAGGCCCAACACCAGGAACAACAGTGCGGTGACCGTGGCCACCACCAGGATGTGGGCCAATTGCGACACCGCGAGCACGAAATACACGTTCCACCGCTCGGACCGGCTCAGCGGCTTCACCCGCGCAGGATCGGGCATGTCGGCGAACGGGGTACCGTCCAGCTTTGCGGCGTGACCCGGGTCCGGATCGGGGTCGTTGACCATGGGGCGCAACCGGTCCACGATCACCGACGCGACGAACGCCGCCGCGATCGCGGTGAGGAACGACAGCGCCAGCCAGAGCCGGGTGCGCGAGATCGTCGCCGCCATCAGCCACACCGGCGAGTTGAAGAACACCAGGAACGTCAGCAGCAGCACAGGCAGCGCGCGCAGCAGCAGTGAGCCCGCCGCGCTCAGATGCGCGAGAGTCACCCGGGCGGCCCAGCCCAGTATCGATCCGACGCCCGACGCGGTGAGCGCCAGGATCGCCGCGATGGCCACCGCCACCCACACCAGGTTCCTCGGCAGGTACGGGCTCGGGCCGCCGAACACACCGCCCAGCACCGCGACGGCGACAGCGACCGCCGCGGCCGCGAGGCGACCCCGCTGGAGAGGGATGCGCGACACCCACCAGCCCAGCGCCGCCGCCACCGGCAGCACCAGAATCAGCAGCACCAGCACGAACCACTCGCCCCGTGTCGGCCGTCCGTCGATGTCGATCGCGTGTTTTCCCGTCAATGACACCACCGCGACGGTGTTGGCCATCAGCACCGCGAATGCGGCGAGGGCGGGGGCCGACCGCGACCACAGTTGGCGCACCGAACGGCTGGGCCGCAGCACCGCGGGCAGGCCGTGCACGAGGAACCACCGTTCGGCGGCCTGACGGCGCGCCGCATCGATGGGTGCGGGATCGACCGGATCGGATGGCACGGTCGCAGGCTACTTTCCGCCGTCACCTAGGCTTGGCGACATGCAACGGATTATCGGGACCGAGGTCGAGTACGGCATCTCGTCGCCGTCCGACCCGACCGCGAATCCGATTCTGACCTCGACCCAGGCTGTGCTCGCGTACGCCGCGGCGGCCGGGATCCAGCGCGCCAAGCGCACGCGCTGGGACTACGAGGTGGAATCGCCGCTGCGCGACGCCCGCGGGTTCGACCTCAGCCGGTCGGCGGGGCCGCCGCCGGTCGTCGACGCGGACGAGGTCGGCGCGGCGAACATGATCCTGACCAACGGCGCCCGCCTCTACGTCGACCACGCCCACCCGGAGTACTCCGCACCCGAGTGCACCGACCCGCTGGACGCCGTGATCTGGGACAAGGCGGGCGAGCGGGTGATGGAGGCCGCCGCGCGGCACGTCGCCAGCGTGCCCGGCGCCGTGAAACTGCAGCTCTACAAGAACAACGTCGACGGTAAGGGCGCGTCCTACGGGTCGCACGAGAACTACCTGATGAGCCGGCAGACCCCGTTCTCCGCGGTGATCGCCGGGCTGACACCGTTCCTGGTGTCGCGCCAGGTCGTGACCGGTTCGGGGCGTGTGGGCATCGGTCCCTCCGGCGACGAGCCGGGCTTCCAGCTGTCGCAGCGCTCGGACTACATCGAGGTGGAGGTCGGCCTCGAGACGACGCTCAAGCGCGGCATCATCAACACCCGCGACGAGCCGCACGCCGACGCCGACAAGTACCGCAGGCTGCACGTGATCATCGGCGACGCGAACCTGTCGGAGACCTCGACGTATCTCAAGCTCGGCACCACCGCGCTGGTGCTGGACCTGATCGAAGAGGGGATGGATCTCAGCGATCTCGCGCTGGCCCGTCCCGTGCACGCGGTGCACGTGATCAGCCGCGACCCGTCGCTGCGCGCCACCGTCGCGCTGGCCGACGGTCGCGAGGTGACCGGCCTTGCGCTGCAACGGATGTATCTCGACCGGGTGGCCAAGCTCGTGGACAGCCGTGATCCGGATCCGCGGGCCGCCGACATCGTCAAGATGTGGGCCGAAGTCCTCGACCTGCTGGAGCGCGATCCGATGGAGTGCGCGGAGATCCTGGACTGGCCGGCCAAGCTGCGCCTGCTCGAAGGTTTCCGTCATCGCGAGAACCTGGGCTGGTCGGCGCCGCGGCTGCATCTGGTCGACCTGCAGTACTCCGACGTGCGGCTGGACAAGGGCCTCTACAACCGGCTGGTGGCCCGCGGGTCGATGAAGCGGCTGGTGACCGAGCAGCAGGTGCTGGACGCGGTCGACAACCCGCCGACCGACACGCGCGCGTACTTCCGCGGTGAGTGCCTGCGCCGCTTCGGGGCCGACATCGCCGCGGCGAGTTGGGACTCGGTGATATTCGATTTGGGCGGTGATTCGCTGGTCCGGATTCCCACCCTGGAGCCGCTGCGGGGCAGTAAGGCGCACGTCGGAGCCCTTCTGGACTCCGTGGACAGCGCCGTGGAACTGGTAGAACAGCTCACCAACTAGGCGCGCTATCGCAGGCAATCAGCGCGGCGACCGGTAATGTGGAGTCACGGCGGGCAGCAGTGAGCCCGCCGACAACTTACGCAGGAGGCAGCGATGGCTCAGGAGCAGACCAAGCGTGGCGGTGGTGGCGGCGAGGACGACGACCTCACCGGCAGCACGGCCGCCGGGCAGGAGCGTCGCGAGAAGCTGGCCGAGGACACCGACGACCTGCTCGACGAGATCGACGACGTCCTCGAGGAGAACGCCGAGGACTTCGTGCGCGCATACGTCCAGAAGGGTGGACAGTGACCTGGCCGCACCGCGATCAGCTGGCCTTTCCCTCGCCCCTACCTGGAGCTCCATCCGTTCCCGTGGACCTGTCGTCCTTCTCTGAACTCCTGCGCCGCCAGGCGCCCGAACTTCTACCCGCCCACCGGGCCGCCGCCCATGCAGGCGACGCCCATTCCGACTTCGCGCCCCACGGCACCACGATCGTCGCGCTGAAGTTCCCGGGGGGCGTGGTCATGGCCGGTGACCGCCGCGCCACCCAGGGCCACATGATCGCCAGCCGCGACGTGCAGAAGGTGTACATCACCGACGATTACACGGCCACGGGTATCGCCGGGACGGCGGCCATCGCCGTCGAGTTCGCCCGCCTCTACGCCGTCGAACTCGAGCATTACGAGAAGCTGGAAGGCGTCGCTCTGACCTTCCCAGGCAAGGTGAACCGGCTCGCGACCATGGTGCGCGGCAACCTCGGTGCGGCCCTGCAGGGTTTCGTCGCGCTGCCGCTGCTCGCCGGCTACGACGTCGACGACCCCAACCCGCAAGCGGCAGGGCGCATCGTGTCCTTCGACGCGGCGGGCGGCTGGAACTTCGAGGAAGAGGGCTACCAGTCGGTGGGCTCGGGCTCCATCTTCGCCAAGTCGTCGATGAAGAAACTGTATTCGCAAGTGACGGACGGTGATTCGGCGCTGCGGGTGGCCATCGAGGCGCTCTACGACGCCGCCGACGACGATTCGGCGACCGGTGGGCCCGACCTCGTGCGCGGTATCTACCCGACCGCGGTGATCATCGACGCCGACGGCGCCGAAGAGGTGACCGAGGAGCGCATCGCCGAGTTCGCCCGTTTGGTGATCGAAAACCGTTCGCGCGCTGACACGTTCGGCCCGGACGCTGTCCACCGTTCGACCGATGCGCGGGGAGATTCGTGAGCTTTCCCTATTTCATCTCGCCCGAACAGGCGATGCGTGAGCGGTCCGAGCTCGCGCGCAAGGGTATCGCCAGGGGGCGCAGCGTCGTGGCGCTGGCCTATGCCGACGGGGTGCTGTTCGTCGCCGAGAACCCGTCCCGCTCGCTGCAGAAGGTGAGCGAGCTCTACGACCGGGTGGGGTTCGCCGCCGTCGGGCGGTTCAACGAGTTCGACAACCTGCGCCGCGGGGGCATCCAGTACGCCGACACCAGGGGTTACGCCTACGCCCGCCGCGACGTCACCGGACGTCAGTTGGCCAACATCTACGCCCAGACACTGGGCACCATCTTCACCGAACAGGCCAAGCCCTACGAAGTCGAGTTGTGTGTCGCGGAGGTCGCACACTACGGCGAGTCCAAACCTCCGGAGATGTACCGCATCACCTATGACGGGTCGATCGCCGACGAGCCCCACTTCGTCGTCATGGGCGGAACGACGGAACCGATCATCGCTGCCCTCAACGACTCCTACACCGAGAACGCCGGCCTGGAAGATGCGATGAAGATCGCGATCGACGCGCTGCACGCCGCGGGTAACGGTGGCACCGAACAGCGCGTGCTGGGTCCCTCGACACTCGAGGTGGCTATCCTGGACGCCAATCGGCCACGGCGCGCGTTCCGTCGGATCACCGGCTCCGCCCTGGAGACGCTGCTGCCCGCGGTGGAGGAGACTCCGCAGGACTCCGAACCCGCCGGAGAGTAGGTCAGCCGGCGGCCGGCGTCGGCCGCGCCCGGATGAGGATGAGTTCGGCGAACTGCTCAGGGCATTCCAGCGGCGTGAAATGTCCCGCGTCGTAAGCGAAGTGCACGTGCACGTCGCTGAAGTAGTGCCCGAGTCGGTCCGACCATGCGGCCGGGAACAACGGATCGTGGTGCGGCCACACCACATCGGTGGGTACGTGGATCTTGATGGCACGCTCGGGCGGCAGTTCGGTGAGCGACTGGGCGATCATCCCGGCGCCCGCGCGGTACCACGCGATGGACGCGGTGAACGCGCCGGGCAGGCCGTAGTCGGCCACCAGTCGTTCCAGATCATCTTCTGACACGGCGAAATTCGGCCCTGACCAATGCGTCCAGAAGTGCCGTAGGTAGTCGCGGACCAGATCGGGGTTCCCGTCGAGCAGCTGGCCCGCCAGCGGCAACTGGTGGAAGGACTGATACCAGAACTCGCTCTGCGCTTTCGCGGTCAGGACGCGGTCACCGGCACCGGGCAGCGGCGGGGACAGCACCAGCGAGCACACCAGATCCGGCTGCATGCGAGCGACGCTCTGCGCGACGCGGCTGCCGACGTCGTAGCCGGCGAGCACCACCTCGGACAGCTCGAGCTCCTTGATCAGGCCGATGATGCTGCCGGCCTGCGCGGTGGCGCTGTAGAAGTGCCGGATCGCAACCGCGTGTTTGTCCGAGCCGCCGAACCCCCGCAGGTCCGGCACGACGACATCGACGGCATCCCCGAGCAGAGGCACCACCCGGCGATAGTCGTGGCGGTTTCCGGGCCAGCCGTGCAGCAGTACCACCGGCGACGCGCCCCTGGTGCCGAACCGGTCGTAGGCGAGCCGGAACCCGTCGACGGGCGAGCTGCGCGACCACACCGGCTTATTCTGGCCAGATGTCATCCCGGTTGTTGTGAGGTTGGACGATCCCTGCCGATATCACCGGTGATGACCCCGAGGATCGCGCGCCACGCGTCCGAGGGCGCGTTCAGCACGTCGGAATGGGCGCTGGGGCCGGCCATTGGGCGCCCGTCGTCGTACCGGCCGGCGGGCAACGTGATCACACCGGCCATCTCGTCGGGATCGGCGCCGTGCGGGCCGCCCGGGATGCCCTGCACGGCCGCGATGAGGTCGCCGGGCGGTGTCATGGAGAAGCGCAACACATGTGGGTTTCTGTTGTGCCAGTCACCGGGCTCATGCACCCCGACGCCCGCCCCCGCGGCGGCGACGTACATCGTGCGGTCCGAGGTCATGCCCAACGCCTCCGCAGTGCCCACGATCGACCCGCCGTAGGAGTGGCCGACGACGGTGACGGGGATCCGGCGGCCCGTCGAGTCCACCGTGCGATCGACGTCTTCGGTGAAGGCGACCAGCCGCGGCGCCATGGCCTGCGCGTAGCGCGGGTCGGCCGCCGCCGCCAGACCGCTCACGACGTTGTCGCCACGCGGAAACGGCCCGCCGAGATAGGTGATGGCGGCGACGTCGCCGCGGGTCGCCGAGACGAACCTGCGCGCGGTCCCGACGTTGGCCGCCGAGCCGGTGATCGTCGTGTTCAGCCCCGGTACGAGCACGGCGACGCTGGAGGCCGTTGCGACGTTGCCGTGCAGTTCGACCAGCGATGAACGGCGGGGGTCGAAGGCGAGCACCTGGCGGTCCAGGCGGGCGTGTCCGCCTGCGGGATCGTCGATCTCGCCGAGCAGGTCCCGGTACACCGCGAGCCGCTTCGGGTCGGGTTCGCGCAGCACGGCCTGCGCCACGTTGGTGCGGTTGGCCTCGACCCGCATCTGCCACGGCACGCCGTCGGTGTTGCCCACCTGCGAGGGGAAGTCGTCGATCAGCCGCTGCCGCTGCTCGGGTGTCATGGCCGCGATTTGATCGGCGATCCGGTCCTGGCTGGTGACCGGCCATGCGGCGACGACGTCGGCATCGGCGGCGTGACTACCGGCAGGCAGCACGAAGGCCTCGGCGATGTCGGCCGCAGCGTCGGCGTCGGCGGCCTCGAGGCGGTCCAGTGCCTCAGCGAGTTGGCCGGTCAGCTCGGCCGCACGCAGGGTGAGCATCTCGACGGCGACCGGCGGGGCACCTCCGGACAGCGCGACCAGCAGCGGCGACGGCGGGTCGTGCACCGCGACCGCCCCGGCGTCGTCGACGGAAAAGCCTTCGGCGCGCGCGGTGGCGACCACGGCCATCACGTCGGCTCGGGCGGCGCCGATCTGGGCGGCGCCGTCGCGGGCCGCCGCGGCGGCGAGCACCAGTGCGCGCGAGAGCGTATCGGCCGTCTCCACAATGCTTTTCGCGCGGTGGCGGGCCGTGTCGGCGGCGGCACCGGTCCAGAAGCTGAATTCGGCGGCCAGGGCGTCGGCGTGCACGCACACGGACCGGGCGTTGCGGTCCCACCCGTCGGCCAGCCGGCTCAGCGCGCCCGGAGACCAGGCTTGGGCCTGGCCGATGGTCGGCCGCGTCACCGTCCGACGCGGACGGCGGTGCGTTGCTCGGCGCGCTCGAACGCGTCCGCGGAGATTCGCGCCGCGAGGGCCCAGCCGCGCATGTTGGCGACGACCTCGGCGAGCCCGGGCGCGACGGGCGCTGTCGCGGCGACGTCGGCGACGGCCGCGCCGGGCAGCTCACCCGGATTCAATTCGGGCCAACGCATCTCGGCGATCCGGTCGGCGGCGGCCATGACCTTCTGGGCGACGGTGCGCAGCTGCGACACGTCGACCTCGACGATTTCCCCCATGGCTCATGCTGACAGAACCGACGTCCGCGCTGCTGAAGTTATCCACAGGGCCAAGCTCGTGGCCGTCCTTACGGACCGCGCGGAGGGTGTCCACCCCGATGTCCGCTGCCTTCTTCGGCGCGGCTTGCCCACCGCGACCGCCGAGCAACAAGTAGTCTCGATGAGGTGCAGCGACGGATCATGGGCATCGAGACCGAATTCGGTGTCACCTGCACGTTCCACGGCCACCGTCGGCTCAGCCCCGACGAGGTGGCGCGCTACCTGTTCCGGCGCGTCGTGTCGTGGGGCCGCAGTTCGAATGTCTTTCTCCGGAACGGCGCCCGGCTCTACCTCGACGTGGGCAGCCACCCCGAGTACGCCACCGCCGAGTGCGACAGCCTCACGCAGTTGGTCACCCACGACCGGGCGGGTGAGCGGGTGCTCGAGGATCTGCTCATCGACGCCGAACAGCGGTTGGCCGACGAGGGCATCGGCGGCGACATCTACCTGTTCAAGAACAACACCGACTCCGCGGGCAACTCCTACGGTTGCCACGAGAACTACCTGATCGTCAGAGCCGGAGAGTTCTCGCGTATCTCCGACGTGCTGCTGCCGTTCCTGGTCACCCGCCAGTTGATCTGCGGTGCGGGCAAGGTGCTGCAAACTCCCAAGGCCGCGACGTTCTGCCTGAGTCAGCGCGCCGAGCACATCTGGGAGGGCGTGTCCTCGGCCACCACCCGGTCGCGCCCGATCATCAACACCCGCGACGAACCGCACGCCGACGCCGAGAAGTACCGCAGGTTGCACGTCATCGTCGGCGACTCGAACATGTGCGAGGCCACCACGATGCTCAAGGTGGGCACAGCGTCGCTGGTGCTCGAGATGATCGAGGCCGGAATCGCGTTCCGCGACTTCTCGCTGGACAACCCGATCCGCGCGATCCGGGAGGTCAGCCACGACCTGACCGGCCGGCGCCCGGTACGCCTGGCCGGCGGCAGGCAGGCCAGCGCCCTGGACATCCAGCGCGAGTACTACGCCCGCGCCGTCGAGTACCTGCAGAGCCGGGAGCCCAACACCCAGATCCAACAGGTCGTCGACCTGTGGGGACGCCAGCTCGACGCCGTGGAGAGCCAGGACTTCGCCAAGGTCGACACCGAGATCGACTGGGTCATCAAACGAAAGCTGTTCCAGCGCTATCAGGACCGCTACAACATGGAGCTGTCCGACCCGAAGATCAGCCAACTCGACCTCGCCTATCACGACATCAAGCGCGGTCGCGGAGTGTTCGATCTGCTGCAGCGCAAGGGGCTGGCCGCGCGGATCACCACCGACGAGGACATCGAGGCGGCCGTCAACACGCCGCCGCAGACCACCAGGGCCAAACTGCGCGGCGAGTTCATCAGCGCCGCCCAGGAGGCCGGCCGCGACTTCACCGTCGACTGGGTGCACCTCAAGCTCAACGATCAAGCGCAGCGCACGGTGCTGTGCAAGGACCCGTTCCGGTCGGTCGACGAGCGGGTGAAGCGGCTCATCGCTTCGATGTAGCTCTCGCGGGAATCCCCTCGCTTTGCTCGGGAGGTGCTTGCTCAGTTCTCCCCGCCGGGCGTCGGGTTTATGGCGCAAAATTGGCCGAAACGCGTCAGAATCCCGACGCTCGGCAGTTGGAGGGGCCGGCGGCGCGTCCTCGTCCAGGCGGCGGCAGCGTGAGCGCTCACCTGTGTGCGGTTTCGGCGCGAAAACTGGTACGAGGCTGAGCGCTCGGTGGGCATGCGGCACACCCTAAGCTGGGTCGAGTGGCGATCTCCAAAGTCGAACGGCTGATGAACCTCGTGATCGCACTCCTGTCGACGCGCAACTTCATCACCGCCGAGCGGATCCGCCAGACGGTTTCGGGATACGCCGACAGCGCGAGTGATGAAGCCTTCTCCCGCATGTTCGAGCGCGACAAGAACGAGTTGCGCGACTTGGGCATTCCGCTGGAGACCGGGCGGGTCTCGCAGTTCGACCCGACCGAGGGCTACCGGATCAACCGGGAGGCCTACGCGCTGCCCACGGTCGAACTGACCCCCGACGAGGCGGCCGCCGTCGCCGTGGCCACCCAGCTGTGGGAATCGCCGGAGCTCATCACCGCCACCCAGGGCGCGTTGCTGAAACTGCGCGCGGCGGGCATCGACATCGACGCCGTGGAGGCCGCACCGGCGATCACGTCGACCGCGGCACTGCCCGGGCTGCGCGGCTCCGAGGAGGTCTTGGGAATCCTGTTGTCCGCCATCGACTCCGGACAAGCCGTGCAGTTCCCGCACCGGCCGTCTCGCAGCGACCCCTACACCACCCGCACGGTGGAACCCTGGGGCGTCATCACGCACCGGGGCCGCTGGTATCTGGTGGGACACGACCGCGACCGCGACGCCACACGCACGTTCCGGCTCTCTCGCATCGGCGCCGAGGTGACCACGGTCGGACCGCCCGGCGCGGTCAAGCGACCACAGGGCGTCGACCTACGCGAAGTCGTCGAACGCGCAGTGGGCGAGTGGCCATCGGGCGGCCAGGCGCGGGTGTGGATCGCCGACGGCAAGGGCACCGCGTTGCGTCGACGGGCCGCCTCGGCGACTCCGCAGACACACAACGGCCGCGCGGGCGAGGTCATCACCATCGACATCGGAATGTTCGACCGGCTGGCCCGCGAGGTCGCCAGCTACGGTCCCGACGCGGTGGCACTCGAGCCCGACTCGTTGCGTGACGACGTGGTGGCCCGGTTGACGGCGCAGGCAGGCCAACAGTGACTTGCGAGCGAGTAGCGAAGGCGGATCGCGCATGACGGCCGTATCGACGCGCCTGGTCCGGCTGCTCAACATGGTGCCGTACTTCCAGGCCAACCCGAAGATCACCTACGCAGAGGCGGCCTCCGATCTCGGCGTCAGCGTCAAGCAGTTGCGCGAAGACCTGAACCAACTGTGGATGTGCGGGCTGCCCGGATACGGACCCGGCGACCTGATCGACTTCGAGTTCTCCGGCGACACAATCGAAGTGACGTTCACCGCGGGTATCGACCATCCGCTGCGGCTGACGTCGCCGGAGGCGACGGGCGTGCTGGTGGCCCTGCGCGCGCTGGCCGAGGTGCCCGGCATGGTGGACCCGGAGGCGGCGCGCAGCGCGATCGCGAAGATCGAGTCCGCCGCGGGCACGCTGGGCCAGGACGGTGCCGCGGTCGACGAGCCCGCGCCGATCGAGAGCGAGGCGGCCGCGGCGGTGCGGGAGGCGGTGCGCGACGGACACGCCTTGTCCATCGAGTACTACTCGGCGTCGCACGACGTGCTGACCAGCCGCATCGTCGACCCGATCCGTGTGGTGCTGGTCGGCGACCACAGCTACCTGGAGGCGTGGTGCCGCACCGCCGAGGGGGTGCGGCTGTTCCGTTTCGACCGCATCGTCGACGCGCAGGTGCTCGACGAGCCCTCGTCGCCGCCACCGCCGGCGGTGCAGGCCGAACCGGACACCTCGCTGTTCGACGCGGACCCCTCTCTGCCGTCGGCACTTCTGCTGATCGATCGGTCGGCGGCGTGGATGTTCGACTACTACCCGCTGCGGGTCAGCCGGGAACTGCCCGACGGCGCCGGTTGGGAGGCCGCGATGACCTATGCCTCCGACGACTGGATGGCCCGCTTCGTGCTCGGTTTCGGGTCGGCGGTGCGGGTGCTCGAGCCCGCTCATCTTGCCGAGAGGGTGCGGGAATCGGCGCAAGCCGCGCTGCGCGCCTACGGCGCGGCGGCCGAGTGACGGTAGACTGGCCGCGACGTCTGGAGGTGACCTAAATGGGCGGTCTACAACCCTGGCACTGGGTGATCGTTATCGCCGTATTCGTGCTGCTCTTCGGTGCCAAGAAGCTCCCGGACGCGGCACGCTCGCTCGGCAAGTCGATGCGGATCTTCAAATCGGAGATCAAGGAGATGCAGGCCGATTCCAAGTCGGACACGCCGCCGGCCACTCCGATCGCCTCGGAGCGCGTTGACAACGCTGCGGGTCCCGAGACCGAGCAGCCATCGGACAAACGTCCGGCCTGAACGCCGAGAATCGATTGACCGCGGCCACGCTGCCGCGTCAGTAGGCATGCCGTGCAGACCCCAGGACTCTTCAAGAAGCTCGATCCTCGCCGACGGCGCTCGCGGGTCAACCCCGATGGCACGATGTCGCTGGTCGAGCACCTGCATGAGCTGCGGACCCGGCTGCTGATCTCGGCGGCCGCCGTCGTCCTCACCACGATCCTGGGCTTCCTCTGGTACAGCAACGGCGTGTTCGGGCTGCCCAGCCTCGGGGACTGGCTGCGCGGCCCGTACTGCGATCTGCCCGCCTCGTCGCGGGCGACGATCGCGCCCGACGACGAATGCCGTCTGCTCGCCACCGCACCCTTCGACCAGTTCATGCTGCGCCTGAAGGTCGCGCTGACCGCGGGCATCGTGCTGGCCTGCCCGGTGTGGCTGTATCAGATGTGGGCGTTCATCACGCCCGGGCTGTACAAGAAGGAGCGCCGGTTCGCGGTCGCGTTCGTCACCGTCGGCGCCACGCTGTTCGTGGCGGGCGCGGTGCTTGCCTACGTGGTGTTGGCCACCGCGCTGGGCTTTTTGCTGACCGTCGGCGGCGACGTGCAGATCACCGCGCTGTCCGGCGATCAGTACTTCGGCTTCTTGATCAACCTGCTGCTGGTGTTCGGTTTCAGCTTCGAGTTCCCGCTGCTGATCGTGATGCTCAACGCCGTTGGAGTGCTGACCTATGAGCGGCTCAAGGCGTGGCGCCGCGGGCTGATCTTCGCGCTGTTCGTGTTCGCCGCGCTGTTCACCCCGGGATCGGATCCGTTCTCGATGCTGGCACTTGCGCTCGCCCTGACCGTGCTGCTCGAGTTCGCGATTCAGATCGCGCGGCTGCACGACCGACGCAAGGCGCGTCGGGCCGCGCTCGAAGACATCTCCGACGACACGGCCGCGCCGATCGAACCCGCCGAACCCATCGAAGCGTCCAGCACCGTGCCGACGTCCGCACGACTTGTGGTCGATGACGACGCCACCTAGTGAATTGGGCTGCGAGCTGGCCCGTTTCACCGAACAGTTGACGTTTGCGCTCGACGACTTTCAACGCCGATCCTGCGAGGCACTGGAGAACGGGCACGGTGTGCTGGTGTGCGCACCCACCGGCGCGGGCAAGACGGTGGTGGGGGAGTTCGCCGTGCACCTCGCGCTGGCGGCGGGCGGAAAGTGCTTCTACACGACGCCGATCAAGGCGCTGAGCAACCAGAAGCACAACGACCTGGTGCTGCGCTACGGTCCGGAGAAGATCGGACTGCTCACCGGTGATCAGTCGGTCAACGGTGACGCCGATGTGGTGGTCATGACGACCGAGGTTCTTCGCAACATGCTCTATGCGAATTCCTCGACGCTGCAGGGTCTTTCGTATGTCGTGATGGATGAGGTTCACTTCCTGGCCGACCGCATGCGCGGCGCGGTGTGGGAAGAGGTCATCCTGCACCTGCCCGACGAGGTGCGGCTGGTGAGCCTGTCGGCGACGGTCAGCAACGCCGAGGAGTTCGGCGGCTGGATCCAGACCGTGCGCGGGGACACCGCGGTCATCGTCGACGAACACCGTCCGGTTCCGCTGTGGCAGCACGTCCTGGTCGGCAAGCGGCTGTTCGACCTGTTCGACTACCGCGCCACCCGGGCGGCCCGCGGCACCACGAAACCCAACCGGGAGCTACTCGTCGACCCGGAGTTGTTGCGGCACATCGCACATCGGCGCGAAGCGGATCGGCTGTCCGACTGGCAGCCGCGCGGTCGGGGCCGCAACCGGGGCAGGCCGACCATGTACCGGCCCCCGTCGCGACCCGAGGTGATCGCCACGCTGGACCGCGAAGAGTTGCTGCCCGCAATCACCTTCATCTTCTCGCGCGCGGGATGCGACGCCGCGGTCAAGCAGTGCCTGCGGTCGTCGCTGCGGCTGACCACCGACGAGGAACGCGCCCGCATCGCCGAGGTCGTCGACCGGCGCTGCGGGGATCTGCCCGAGTCCGACCTGATCGTCCTCGACTATCACGAGTGGCGCGAAGGCCTGCTGCGCGGGCTGGCCGCCCACCACGCCGGCATGTTGCCGGTGTTCCGCCACACCGTGGAGGAGCTGTTCTCCGCCGGGCTCGTGAAGGCGGTATTCGCCACCGAGACACTGGCTTTGGGAATCAACATGCCCGCACGCACGGTGGTGCTGGAGCGGCTGGTGAAGTTCAACGGCGAACAACACGTGCCGTTGACCCCCGGTGAGTACACGCAGCTGACCGGGCGGGCGGGCCGCCGCGGCATCGACGTCGAGGGCCACGCCGTGGTGCTGTGGACCCCGGATGTCGAACCGGCAGAGGTCGCCGGGTTGGCGTCCACCCGAACGTTCCCCCTGCGCAGTTCGTTTGCGCCGTCGTACAACATGACCATCAACCTCGTCCGGCAGATGGGCCCGGCCCAGGCGCACAAACTGCTGGAGAGTTCGTTCGCGCAGTACCAGGCCGATCGCTCGGTGGTGGGGCTGCGCCGCGGTATCGAGCGCGGTGAGCGGATGCTCACCGAGATCAGCGCCGAACTGGGCGACGACGCGATCCTCGACTACGTCCGGCTGCGGATGCAGATCTCCGAACGCGAACGCGCGCAGTCGCGAGCCTCGCGGCTGCAGCGCCGCAGGGCCGCCAACGAGGCGCTGGCCTCGCTGCGCCGCGGCGACATCATCACGATCACGCACGGTCGCCGCGGAGGTTTGGCCGTTGTGCTCGAACCGGCCCGCGACGACGAGGACCCGCGCCCGCTGGTGTTGACCGAACACCGCTGGGCGGGGCGGATCTCGTCGGCCGACTACGCGGGAACGTCTGCCCCGTTGGGCACCATGCGGTTGCCCAAACGCGTCGAGCACCGCAACCCGCGAGCCCGGCGCGACCTCGCCTCGGCGCTCAACTCGGCGGCCGAACGCCTCGACGTGCCGGCGAGAAAAGGCAAGCGCAGCGGGAGCGCCGCGGCCGAACGCGACATCGACCCCGAATTGGTCGCGCTGCGCGAGCAATTGCGCGCGCACCCGGTTCACCACCGTCCCGACCGGGAGGAAAAGGCGCGGCTGGCCGAGCGGTGCCTGCGCATCGAACGCGACAACGAACAGATCCGTCAGAAGGTGGCCGCGGCGACCAACTCGCTGGCGCGCACGTTCGACCGGATCGTGGTGCTGCTGACCGAGCGCGGATTCATCAGCGGCGCCGCGGACGACCCCAAAGTGACCGACGACGGCCGCCTGCTGGCCCGCATTTACAGCGAAAGCGACCTGCTGGTGGCCGAGGCGCTGCGCACCGGCGTCTGGGAGGGACTCGACGCCGCCGAGCTGGCGGGCGTCGTGTCCGCGGTGCTCTACGAAGCGCGCGGCGACACGCCGGGCGCTCGCGAGGGCTTCGACATCCCGACCGGCAGACTGCGCCGCGCCCTCAACCAGACGCAGCGGCTGTGGACCGAGTTGCGCGCCGACGAACAGCGCCACCGCATCACCGGCAGCCGCGAACCCGACGACGGGTTCGTCGCCGCGATTTTCCGGTGGGCCACCACCGGCGACCTGACCAGCGCCCTGGCCGCCTCGGATGCCACGGGCAGCGGATCACCGCTGTCGGCGGGTGATTTCGTCCGGTGGTGCCGACAGGTCCTCGACCTACTCGACCAGGTGCGCAACGCCGCACCCAGCGCCGCGTTGCGGAGCGCCGCGAAACGCGCGATAAACGACGTTCGACGCGGCGTCGTCGCTGTTGATGCGGGGTAATGTGTCGGGGGCAAGACGCCGAGGTATCCGCGGCTCGGCCGCGGGTGAACAAGGAGTGATATGAGCGGACCGCAGGGATCTGATCCGACGCAGTCGTGGCCAGGCCAGCAGCCGGAACAGCCTTCGGACCAGCCGTCCAGCGATCCATCGGCCAACCAGCCGTGGCAGCCCCAGGGCGGCGACGCGACCCAGGCGGCGCCCAGCTGGCAGCCGCCTGCCTACGACCCGTCGCAGGCCCAGCAGCAGTACCCGCAGTACCAGCAGCCGGCGTACCAGCCGCCGCAGCAGTACCCGGGTGGCGAACAGTACGGACAGCCGCCCAGCGAGTACACCCCGCAGGCGTATCAACAGCCGGGGCAGTACGGCCAGCCGCACTACGGGCAGCCATACGCGCAGCCCGGTCAGCCGGGCTACCAGCAGCAACCCGGCCAATACGGTGACCAGACCGGCCAGTACGGACAGCAACCGGGCCAGTACGGCCAGCAGCCGGGTCAGTTCGGCCAGTACCCGCAGTACGGCCAACCGGGTTCGGAGGAGGGTTCGAAGCGCTCGCTGGCGGTGATCGGCGGCGTGATCGGCCTGCTGGCGGCGGTCATCGTCGCGGTCGTGCTGATCATGGGCTTCTGGAAACCGGGTTTCTTCGTCACCACCAAGCTCGACATCGACGCCGCGCAGGCCGGGGTGCAGCAGATCCTCACCGACGAGGCCAACGGATACGGCGCCACCAACGTCAAGGACGTCAAGTGCAATGACGGCCAGAATCCGACAGTCGAGAAGGGCGGCACCTTCAACTGCGAGGTCAGCATCGACGGCACCAAGCGCCAGGTGACCGTGACCTTCCAGGACGACAAGGGCACCTACGAGGTCGGCAGGCCCAAGTAGGTCCCCGTCAGCCGTCGAGCCCGTCGAGGGCCTTCTGCAGGCGGCCGATCGACGATGTGACGCCGTAGGTCTCGGCGAGTGTGACGACCTTGCGCGGATGCTCCGCGGCCAGCGGCAGCGTGTCGTCGGGCGTCGACCAATCAAGATCGGCGTCGGTGGCCACCTTGACCACCGGGGCCGCCGCCTCGATGTAGTCGGCGGCCTTGAGCAGTTTGGTCCGGTACGCCTTGCTCATCTTCGATTTGGGGTCGTTGGCCGCGGCGAGGATGTTCTCCAGCGAACCGTGCTGTGCCAGCAGCGTCGCGGCCGTCTTCTCTCCGATACCGGGCACGCCGGGCAGGCCGTCACTCGGATCCCCGCGCAGCAGCGCCAGTTCGGCATACGCCGGGCCCGCCCGGTCCACCGGGACCCCATACGTCTCGGCCACTTCCTTCGGACCCCATTTGGTGGCCTTGGCCAGACCGCGGCCCAGGTAGAGCACACGCACCGGGACCGGCTCGTCGCGCACCAGCTGCAGTAGGTCGCGATCCCCGCTGACCACCACGACCGGATCGCGCTTCTCGCGCGCGGCCAGTGTGCCCAGCACGTCGTCGGCCTCACACTCGACGGCCCCCGCGGTCGGGATGCCGAACGCGTCGAGGATCTCGAAGATCATGTCGACCTGCGGCGTGAGCTCGTCGGGCACCTCCTCGACGTCGGGCTCACCCTCGGGGTTCTCCTCGAGCACGCGGTGCGCCTTGTAGGACGGAATGAGGTCGACGCGCCACTGCGGTCGCCAGTCGTCGTCACGGCACACCACGAGCCGGCCGGGGCGCTCCCGGGTGATCACCGTGGCCATGGCGTCCAGGAAGCCGCGCAACGCGTTCACGGGGCGGCCGTCGGGCGCGGTGATCGAGTTGGGCACCCCGAAGTAGGAGCGAAACCACATGCTGGCGCCGTCGAGCAGGACGAGGGGAGCGGCCACGGTCACTGACAGTAGCGCGACCGACGAGCGCGGTCGCCACCGATGCGGGCGCCGATTAGCCTGAATCCCATGACGGCCAACCGATTCAGCACCGATGTCTACGCCTCCCGGCTGCGTGCCGCCGCCTCAGCCGCCGCCGATGCCGGTCTGGCGGGCCTGGTCATCACGCCGGGCTACGACCTGCGCTATCTGGTTGGTTTGCGCGCGCAGACCTTTGAGCGGCTCACCGCGCTGGTGCTGCCGGCCGACGGCGAGGCGACCATCGTGGTGCCCAGGCTGGAGCTGGCGGCGCTCAAGGAGTCGGCGGTGCCTGAACTCGGCTTGACGGTGCGCGACTGGGTCGACGGTGACGACCCGTACGCACTCGTGGGCGAGGCGCTCGGCGGGGGGACGGTGAAGAGCGCCGTGACCGATTCCATGCCCGCCCTGCACCTGCTTCCTCTCGCCGAGGTCCTCGGCGCGGTGCCGGTGCTGGCCACCGACGTGCTGCGTCGGCTGCGGATGATCAAGGATCCGGCCGAGATCGACGCGCTGCGCAAGGCGGGGGCGGCCATCGACCGGGTGCACGCCAGGGTGCCCGACTTCCTGGTGCCCGGCCGCACTGAAGCCGACGTCGCCGCCGATATCGCCGAAGCCATTGTCGCCGAGGGACATTCGGAGGTCGCCTTCATCATCGTCGGTTCAGGGCCGCACGGTGCCGATCCGCACCACGAGTGTTCGGACCGCGAACTGCGCGCCGGTGACATCGTTGTCGTCGACATCGGCGGACCGTACGAGCCCGGCTACAACTCCGATTCCACCCGTACCTACAGCATCGGCGAACCGGACGCCGACATCTCCGGTCGCTACGCGGTGCTGCAGCGCGCCCAGCGCGCCGCGGTCGATGCGGTCCGGCCCGGCGTCACCGCCGAACAGGTCGACGCCGCCGCCCGCGACGTGCTGGCCGCCGAGGGCCTGGCCGACGCGTTCGTGCACCGCACCGGCCATGGCATCGGGCTGTCGGTGCACGAGGAGCCCTACATCGTCGCCGGCAACACGCTGACCCTCGAGGAGGGCATGGCGTTCTCCGTCGAGCCGGGCATCTACTTTCCCGGCGAGTGGGGCGCGCGCATCGAGGACATCGTGATCGTCACCGCCGACGGCGCCGAACCGGTGAACAACCGGCCGCACGAGTTGGTGGTCGTGCCCGTCGGCTGAGCCGCGGTTTAGTCGGCGACCCGGTCCAGCAGGTCCGAGGAGCCCAGCACCCGCTCGACACGGACCTCGATCACAACGCGTTTCGGGTTGACCCGCGGTGTCCGGTAGCGCTGTGCGTAGCGCAATTCGGCGTCGCGGACAGCGTCGGGATCGGTGTTGACCTTGGCCTTGCCCTCGAGCGACAACCACCGCGCACCGTCGACCTGGCTCAGCACCGCGACGCCTTGGCGCTCGGCGTTCACGGCCTTCTGAGACCCGCCGCTGGTGATGACGCGGGCGATGTGGGTAGTCGGGTCGAAGGTGAAACCGACGGCGACGACGTGCGGCGAGTTGTCCGAACGCAGGGTCGTCAGCATGGCGAGATGACGCTCGGACAGGAACGCGAGCGCGTCGGTGGTGAGCCGGGTGGTCGCCCGGCGGCTGGACTGGGCCATCGGGCTTCACCGTAGCGCAGGACATAATCGCAGCCATGACAGACACGGCTGACTCTCGTCCGCCCTTGGTCGTGGTCTTCGGCGGGCGCAGCGAGATCGGCCTCGAGGTGGCCACGCGCCTGGCGCCCGGAGCGGTGGTGCTGCTGGCGGCGCGCCGCTCCAACGAGCTGGCCACGGAGGTGTCCGCTGTCCGCGCTGCCGGTGCCGTCGCCGTGCACGTGCGCGAGTTCGACGCCGACGACCTGGACTCCCACGGACCGCTCGTCGAGTCCATCGTCGCCGAACACGGGCCGGTCGACACCGCGGTGCTCGCCTTCGGCATCCTCGGCGATCAGGCCCTGGCGGAGAAGGATGCCGCGCACGCTGCGGCGATCGTGCACACCGACTTCGTCGCCCAGGTCAGCCTGTTGACCGTGCTGGCCGCCACGATGCGCGGCGCGGGCGCCGGGGCCATTGTCGCGTTCACGTCGGTGGCCGGCGTCCGGGTGCGACGCGCCAACTACGTCTACGGGTCCGCGAAGGCGGGGCTGGACGGGTTCTGCAGTGGGCTCGCCGACGCCTTGCACGGCTCGGGGGTGCACCTGCTCGTGGTTCGGCCGGGGTTCGTGATCGGGCGGATGACCGAGGGCATGGCACCGGCGCCGCTGTCCAGCACGCCCGGGCAGGTCGCCGACGCCTCCGTGCGTGCGCTGCGGAAGGGCCGCGCCACGGTGTGGGTGCCCGCGCCACTGGCCGTGCTGGCGGCGGCGTTCCGGATGACGCCGCGGTTCGTGTGGCGGAGGTTACCGCGGTGATCATCGTCGTCGGCATCGGCGCCGACGGAATGCCAGGACTGTCACCGGTCGCGAAGGCCGAACTCGCAAGAGCCACCGTAATTTACGGCTCGCGACGTCAACTGGAGCTACTCGACGACACCGTCACCGCGCCGCGGCGGGAGTGGCCGTCACCGATGCTGCCCGCCCTGCGCACGCTGCTCGACGCGGCCGAGGGCGACGTACACGTGGTGGCCAGCGGCGACCCGCTGCTTCATGGCGTCGGCAACTCGCTGATCCGGCTGTACGGCGCGCACCGGGTGACGGTGCTGCCGCACGTGTCGTCGGTGACCCTGGCCTGCTCGCGGGTGGGCTGGGCGGTGCAGGACACCGAGGTCATCAGCCTGGTGTCGGCTGACCCGCACATCGCGGTGCGCCGCGGCGGGCAGGCGGTCGTGATGTCGCGCGACCGTTCCACTCCCGCGGCGTTGGCGCGCCTGCTGACCGACACCGGCCGCGGCGATTCCCAGGTCACCGTGCTCGAGCAACTGGGCGGGCCCGCCGAGCGGCGCCGGACCGCCACAGCACGGGAATGGGCGGCGCGGCCTCCCGGTGACGTCGACGACCTCAACGTGGTCGCGGTGCGCTACCTGCCCGACGAACGGCGGCTCGGGGTGCTGCCCGACGACATGTTCGCCAACGACGGGCAGATCACCAAACAACCGGTGCGCGCGGTGACGCTGGCCGCCCTGGCACCGCGGCCCGGCGAACTGCTTTGGGACGTCGGAGCCGGATCGGGCAGCATCGCGATCGAATGGTGTCGCAGCGGGCCGGGTTGCCGCGCGGTGGCATTCGAACGCGACGAGCAACGCCGCAAACGAATCACCGAGAACACCCTGGCGTTCGGTGCGCGCGTCGAGGTGCATGGCGATGCGCCCGGTTCCTTCGACTCCGTACCGGCGCCCGACGCCGTCTTCATCGGCGGCGGCATCACCCAACCCGGCCTGTTGGAGGCTTGCTTCGAGCGGTTGCCGTCCGGCGGCAGGCTCGTCGCCAACGCCGTCACGGTTGAATCCGAATCTCTTGTTGCTCAGCGGTATTCACGTCACGGTGGGGAACTGCGGCGCTTCGAATACCACCGCGGCGAGCCGCTCGGCGGCTTCACCGGCTGGCGCCCGGCCATGCCCATCACCCAGTGGACGGTGACCAAACGATGACCGTCTACTTCATCGGCGCCGGCCCCGGTGCTGCCGACCTGATCACCGTTCGGGGACAGCGACTGCTGCAGCGCTGCCCGGTCTGCCTCTATGCCGGTTCGATCATGCCCGAGGATCTGCTCGCGCTGTGTCCGCCGAACGCGCGCGTCGTCGACACCGGGCCGTTGACACTCGACCAGATCATCACCGAACTCGCCGACGCCCACGCCGCGAATCTCGATGTGGCGCGGCTGCACTCCGGCGATCCCTCGATCTACAGTGCGCTGGCCGAACAGTGCCGCCGCCTCGACGAACTCGACATCGACTACGAAATCGTGCCCGGGGTACCGGCATTCGCCGCGGCTGCGGCCGCACTGGGCCGCGAGCTCACGGTTCCCGGTGTCGCGCAGACGGTCACACTGACCCGGGTGGCCACTTTGTCGACCGCGATGCCGCCGGGGGAGGACCTGCAGACATTGTCGGCGCCGGGCACCACACTGGTGTTGCACCTGGCGGCCGCGCAGATCGACACGATCGCAGCGGACCTGCAGGCCGGTGGTTACCGGCCTGAAACCCCATGCGCGGTGGTCGCGTTCGCGTCGTGGCCACAGCAGCAGGTGGTGCGCTGCAGGCTCGAGAATCTCGCGGAGCAGACGAAGGCGGCCGGCATCACCCGCACCGCGGTCATCGTCGTCGGCGACGTGCTGGCGGCCGAGGGGTTCGCCGACAGTTACCTGTACTCGTCAGGGCGAGTACGGCGGGGACGACACTGATGCGAATCCTGTTGTTGGGCGGCACCTCGGAGGCGCGTGCGCTCGCCGCGCGGCTGCACCCCGACGTCGAGGTGATCAGCTCCCTCGCCGGACGGGTGCCCGACCCCGCGCTGCCGGTCGGCGAAGTGCGCATCGGCGGGTTCGGTGGCGTCGAGGGCCTGCGGCAGTGGCTGCGCGGCGAACAGGTCGACGCCGTCGTGGACGCCACCCACCCGTACGCCGCAACGATGACCGCCCACGCCGCCGCCGTCTGCGCCGAACTCCGGCTGCCGCACCTGGTGCTGGCGCGACCCGCCTGGCCGGCCGGCGACGCGATCGTGGTCGGTGACGATCGCGAAGCCGCGAAGGTCGTTGCTGCCGAAGGGTTTCAGCGGGTCTTTCTGACCACCGGGCGATCCGGCGCCGCGGCGTTCCGGAATGTCGACGCGTGGTTCCTGATCCGCGCCGTCACTCCACCCGATGTCGGGGACCTGCCGTCGCGGCATCAGGTCCTGCTGTCGCGCGGGCCGTATCGCTACGACGACGAGTTGGCGCTGCTGCGTGAGCACCGCATCGACGCGCTGGTCACCAAGAACAGCGGCGGATCGATGACGCGGCCCAAACTCGACGCCGCCGCCGCGCTCGGCATCGCGGTGGTGATGGTGGACCGGCCGCCGCTGCCCGCGGGGGTGACCAGCGTGGCCACGGTGGATGAGGCGGTCGAATGGGTGACGGCGATTCGGAAGGCGCCGACAAGCGACTGACCGCAGGGCTCCTGCGCGGTTTTGCTCACTGCCTCGCAGCAGCGTGGGCACCGATCATCAGGGCTGCGAGGTCGTCGGGTTCGAGGAACGACGGTGGAGGGGGCGGCCCCCAGGCGTAGAGCCCCCGCAGGCCGTGAAGCACCTCTGGGCTCCACAGTTCGTCTTCCGGAACGGTATCCATGTCGGAGTAGTACTCCGAGAAGTTGCCCGCCGGATCCTTGAGATACCAGAAGAAGTTCGCGCCCGCATAGTGGCGACCGAGACCCCAAATGTGGCGCTCGGGATGGCCCTCCAGCATCATCTGAGCGCCGCGGCCGACCTCGTCGATGTCGTCTACCTGCCAGCTGGTGTGATGCATGAAGTTGACCGGCGCAGCCATGACCAAGAGGTTGTGGTGTTCAACGGAGCAGCGTAGAAAGGCGGTGTTGTCTCCTATGTAGTCGCTGACCTTGAAGCCCAACCCGTCGACGAAGAACCGCATCGTCGTCTCCAGATCGACCGAACCGATCACCGCGTGGCCGAGCTTACTCGGCTGGACTCGCCCACGCCGAGCGGTGAAAGGTGCGCGGCCCCAACGGTCGATGCGTCCCGGGCCGTTGTACGCAGTAGCGGCGACGGCTGGTTCGACGACGATCCGGGGCCGGATCTCGACGGCGACCCGAGTACCGGTAACAGGTTCGAACGCCGAGCACGAGGTGGGTGAGCGCTGGACCTCGGCACCGAAGGCGGCGATCCCCGTGGCGATGCGTGCGATGTCGTCTTCGTCATCGGCCGCAACCGTCAGCTCGACCAGTCGGCGCCTAAGCGTATGCACGATTTCGAGTTGGTCACCGCCGTTGCGGGTGGCGAACACGCCGCCTCCGCGGTAAGTGAGGCCGAACTCGGTGTAATAGGCGACGGTTTCGTCGACGTGAGGTACGCCGATAGTGGCTTTGGCCAAGCCGTGTAATGCCATGGTGCTCCTTAGAAGTCTGTCGAGTCTGCGTCGAACGCCGACGTTTCCCGATGCCCTCGTTCCAGCGAATCTGAAGACTTCTACGACGCAGCGCTCGAGAAGGTTCACAGGGGATTCCGCGGCGCCACGGTCGAGCAAGCTGGGAGCAGCAGCCGCCCCGATCCTCCGTGGTGTGCAGGCACCGACTTCTTACTTCACCGGTCGGCCTACCGATACGACGCGATGAGCTCCAAGGTCTCCAGTTCGCGGATCGCCCGGCATCCGCGGCTCAACATCGCCAGCATCATCTCATCGCCGCGCTCTGTTGACGTCGCGAACGCCGTACCGAGCGCCACGAGCAGCGGCGCCTGCACGACGCCGAGACGGTAGTCGTTCCAGCAGGTGGCGAGATCGTAATCACCGACGCCGTAACCGATCAGCGCACGGTGGTAGCGCTCGACAAGGTCACGCTCGATCTGCGCGCGCACCGTCGGTTCGAGGCTGGTCGCGGTGAAGTACGCGAGGTCGCGTGTGGGTAGCCCGATGCCGATGGTCTGCCAGTCGACCACCGTGATGCGGGTGTGGTCGGGATCGAACAACATGTTGTCGAGCCGGTAGTCGCCGTGCATGAGCGCGTAGCGGTCCGGTTCGGCCTTCAGCCAGTCGGTGACCGAAGCCATTGCTGCGGAGAGTGTTTCCTGGTCCTCGGCGCTGATCGAGGACCCGAGGCGGTCGATGACGATGTCGGCGGCCATCTTGCAGACGTCACCCATGCCCTTGGCGGCTTCGTCATCACCGGGTTTCGGCATCACGATTCCGGCCAGCTGCATCCACCGGTCGTCGCGCCAACTCGGGCCGTGTAAGCCCGCGAGCGCCTCGACGGCGAGCCGTGCCTCGACAACGCTGCACCCGGCGATCTGGTCACCCTGCACGGCCGGGGCCATGTCGGCAAGGACCAGGACGAAATCCGTTCCGTCGGGCGAGATGTCGCTGTGGAAGCAACCGGGGATCGGGATGGCCACCTGATCGGCGATCAGCGAGTAGAACTCGACCTCGGAGCGGTAACCGAGCGCCACCCGCTCGCGCACCGCATCGTCTTGGGCGGACAGCTTGATCGCGAATGTCGCGGGCAGGTCGGTGTCGCCGGCGTACGTCACCGCCGCCCGGTAGGTGGCGCCGGTCTGTCCGGTGCCGATCGCGAGCACGTCGACGGCGTCGATGTCCACGCCGAGCGCCGAGGCGAGCCAACGGGGCGTCACATCGGCAGGGCCGCGGGGGATGGTGACGACGGTGCCCTCGTCGGTCGACGGGGTCTGCTGCCCCACGGCGCCTCCCTCAGTGGTTGCGGGTGTGAGCCGAAACCGTATCGGTAAGGGCGACAGTCGTCAACGAACCCCGGCGCCCCCCGTCAGCGCCGGGTCAGGCGCAGCTTCCAGGCCTCCGGCCCGCGCTCGAGGTAGTCCACCGAGATCCGGCCGGCTGTGCGGTCGTGCAGCTGGCGCAGCAGCGGCACCGGGTCGTGGGGAGCCACGAGCACCAACGCACCCCCGACCGGAACCGCGTCGAACGCGCCGAACACCGTGGCGTGCCGAATCGAGTGCGGCACCTCGCGCACGTCAAGCACGGGCTCCTCGGCGTCGGCTCCGCAACCGCAGCTGTGGCCGCCCTCGGCGTGGTGATGACCGCCGATCAGTTCGTGCATTCCGTCGAGGGAGTCTGCGAGCGAGATTTCCGGGTCGGAGGCGACGATCGGCAGGATCCGGTCGTTCTCGTCGACGAGGTGGGCCTCGAACACGACCCGCAGCGCGTGCCCGGCCGCCGCGGCACGCAGGGGAGACTGTTCGGTGCGGACCTGGTCCACCAGACCGCCGATGACTCGGTGCGCGGCGATCATCGACTCGATCAGCGGCCGGGCCCGGTCGGTGTGGGCGGCGGCCGGATACAGCCGGGCCTCCTCGGCTGCGGCGTGCGGTAGCAACTCGTCGGTCAGGAATTCGGTGGCCGCGGCGCGCGCCGCTTCGAAACCGGCGCCGCGTTCGGCCGCCGTCAACATCGCCTCGGTCAGAGCCTTGAGGTGTCCGGCCAGCTCAGCGTGGTGAGTCTTCACCGTCTCGGCCGCCTCCGCGTCCGCGGGTGTGGTAGCGACGATCAGTTCGTTGACAGTCATGACGGGTCCCTTTCGGCTGTGCTGGTCCTACAGCTAGCAATTTACTACAATAATTTCCGTGGTAAATAGTGCGCCGCCTTTCGGGCCTTCTCCGGTGCCGTCCGCGACCGGTCCCGTGCCGTTGTCGGGACAGCGGTTGAGGGTGCTCGAGCACGTGCGGGCGCACGCTCCGGTACGGACTGTCGACGCGGCCGCCGAACTGGGGCTGCATCAGAACACGGTGCGCGAGCACCTGGATGCGCTCGTCGACGTCGGCCTCGTCGAGCGCGCCACCGAACCCGCCGCCGGACGTGGCCGGCCGGCGGCGCTGTACCGGCCCTCGGCGGGTGACCCCGCGTTGCGGGTCCGCGACTACGCCAGCCTCGCCACTGCGCTGGCCGGGCACATCGCCCGGACCAGCACCGAGCCCGAGCGCGACGCCCGGGCCGCCGGTGTCGAGTGGGGCCGCGAGGTGGCCGAAGAGATCGGCCGCACCACCAATGATCCGCGCCAGGCTGTCCTCGACGCGCTGGACCGGTTGGGCTTCGCTCCCGATGACGAGGGCGCCGAGCGTGGGGTGGCCCTGCGGCGCTGTCCGCTGCTCGACGCGGCCCGTCGCTACCCGAGCGTGGTCTGCCAGGTCCACCTCGGCATCGTCGAGGGGTTGCTACGCAGCGTCGATGTGCCCACCGGGCCGGGCCTGGACCTGATCCCGTTCGCCGAACCCGGCGCCTGTCGGTTGTTCCTACCCGATCCGATGGTGAAAAACCCATGACTGAGAATCGGATTCCGCTGCGGGCGGTGTTGCTGATACCGGGAGGCTTCGCGCTGTTGGCCGGATTGGATGCCGCGCTGCTGCGTCTCGGGCTACCCGCCCCGGTGGAGACGGTCCGGCTGGCCGAGGTGCACGGCATCGTGCTCGTGCTCGGGTTCGTCGGCACCGTGATCGCGCTGGAACGCGCTGTCGCAACGGGTCGGCGGTGGTGCTATCTGGCTCCGGCGGTGTCCGGACTGGGGGCGATTCTTCTCATCAGCCCTGCCCCGCGACCCCTCGCCGACGCCGCCCTTCTGGCGGGCGCCGCGCTACTGGTCGCGGTGTATGTGCCGCTGTGGCAGCGCAGTTGGGATACGGCGGTGCTGGTTCAAGCCGCCGGTGCGGTGTTGGCGACCGGAGCGGCGCTGCTGTGGGCGGCCGGGTTTCCCGCGTCGGACCTGCTCGGCTGGCTGGCCGGCTTCCTCATCCTGACCATCGCGGGGGAGCGCCTGGAACTGGCGCGGGTGGCGCTGTCGGATACCCGCGCCGAGATGCTGCTCGGCGCGGCAACGGTCACACTCGTCATCGGGGCGGTGACGCAGTTGGTCTGGCCGACAGTCGGTTTCGCACTTCTCGGTGCGGCGGTCCTCGGGGTCGCATGCTGGCTGTTTCGATTCGACGTCGCCAGGCGAACCATCCACACGACAGGCCTCACACGGTATATGGCGGTGTGCTTGTTGGCCGGCTACGCGTGGCTATTGGTTCCCGGCATGGCGTGGTTTGTCGTCGGCGCGGTGAGCTCGGGCGGCGGATACGACGCGATCGTGCACGCGGTGATGCTCGGGTTCGTGCTGTCGATGATCATGGCCCACGCACCGGTCATCCTGCCCGCGGTGCTGCGACGCCCGTTGCCGTACACCCCGGCGATGTACGGGCCTGTCATGCTGCTGCACGCATCGCTGTTGTTGCGCATAGTCATCGGTGACGTGCGCGGCGTCGAGTGGGCGGTGCAGGCAGGGGGCGTGCTCAACATCGTGGCGGTGCTCGCGTTCGTCGGCGTCGCGGTCCGCGCGTCCACGCGGCAGACGATCGGGGCGCCGGTATGAACCGCTCCCAGTGGCATCTGCGGGTCGGGTCGATCGTATTCGCCTGGCTTGCAGCACTTGTCGTGATTGCACTGGTCCACAGGTCGGTGCCGGTATCGACTTGGCTGCTGATCCACCTGCTCGGTCTGGGGGCGGCCGGCAACGCGATCCTCATCTGGAGCCGGCACTTCACCGATGCGCTTCTACGCCGTCCACAAGACCCGTCGAGGTCTGGGCAGGCCTGGACTCTCGCGGCTTTCAACGTCGGCGCGGTCGCGGTGGTCGCAGGGATGGCCGTCTCCTTCTGGCCGGTGGTGCTGGCCGGTGGTGTCGCGGTCGCCGCCGTCGCGTTGACTCATGCCGTCACATTGGTGCGGCAACTGCGCAGCGCGCTGCCCTCGCGCTTCGGCGACACCGTGCGCTATTACGTCGCTGCGGCAGCGCTGCTTTCGGTCGGGGCCGGGCTCGGCATCGCGATGGCCAACGCGGCGCTGCAGGGCGCCCTGCACGAGCGGTTCGTCGTGGCCCACGCCGCGGTCAACCTGTTCGGGTTCATCGGTCTCACGGTGCTGGGCACATTGGTGACCCTGTGGCCGACGATGCTGCGCACCCGGATGGCGGACGGCGTCGAGGTCGCCGCCCGGCGCGGTCTGCCCCTGCTGGTCGGAGGTTTGGTGGTGGCGGTGTCGGCGGCGGTGGCCGGCTCGCCGATGATGACCGCCGCGGGCGCGCTGGCCTACCTCGTTTCGGCCGGCTACGTGCTGTGGCCCCACCTCGACGAGGTCCGCCGCAAGCGGCCGGGCAACTTCGCCACGCTGTCGGTGCTGTGCGGGGTGGTGTGGCTGCTGGGCTCGCTGAGCTACACCGTGGTCGCCTTCGCCACCGCACCGACATGGTCCGCACTGCTGGACCGGGCCGATCCGCTCACCGCGGCGGTGCTCGCCGGGTTCCTGGTTCAGGTTCTGCTCGGTGCGCTGTCGTACCTGACCACCATCGTCGTCGGCGGGCGCGCCGCCTCCATCGCGGCGACATTCGAACTGGAGCGCGGCGCACCGTGGCGGCTGGCCGTCGCCAACGTCGCGCTGCTGCTGTGCGTGCTGCCGACCTCGAGCCTGCTGCGGGTGGCGGCGTCGGTGTTGGTGCTGACCGCCTACGCCGCGTTCCTGCCGCTGCTGGTGCGGGCGGTGTGGCGGGCACGCAAGCTACGCGATACGCCCTCGACGCCGGGGCCGCCGCCGTCGGGGCCGCCGGTGCGCCAGCGGCTCGGCGTCGCGGCCGCCGGGCTGGCTGTCGTGGTGTTGACGGCCGCGGCCGCGGTGGCCGCCGACCCCGCCGCGGTCGGAATCGCCGACGAGCCGCAGGTATCGGTGACCGCCACCGGACAGACCACCGAGGTCGAGGTGCATGTCGAGGGGATGCGCTACGTGCCCGACACCATCGACGTGCCCGTGGGCAATCGGCTGGTGATCACCCTCGTCAACAGCGGTTCGGACCGTCACGATCTGGTCCTGGCCAACGGGGCCAGCACCGGGCGCCTCGCGGTCGGGGAAACCGCCGTCCTCGATGCCGGGGTGATCGGCGCCGATATGGACGGCTGGTGTTCGGTGGCCGGGCACCGGCAGATGGGCATGACCATGTCGGTGCGCGCGACGGGGGCCGAGGCACACGCCGGCCACCACGACCAGGTGAGTGCGGCGTCGATCGCCGGTGACGACGTCGCGCGCAGTCTCGCGGCGACACCCGGCCCCGGTTTCGTGCCGCGTGACCCCGCCTTGGCCGCCGCGACGCCCGATCACCGCGTCACCTTGGCGGTGACCGAGACGACGCGGGAGGTGTCGCCGGGAATCACGCAGCGGCAGTGGACATTCGGCGGCACGGCGCCTGGGCCGACGCTGCGGGGCAAGGTCGGCGACGTCTTCGAGGTCACCCTCGTCAACGACGGCACGATCGGGCACTCGATCGACTTCCATGCCGGGGCGCTCGCCCCGGACGTGCCGATGCGCACCATCCAACCCGGCGAACGCCTGGTCTACCGGTTCACCGCGAGCCGTGCCGGTGTGTGGATGTATCACTGCTCGACGATGCCGATGTCGGTGCACATCGCCAACGGCATGTTCGGCGCGGTGGTCATCGACCCGCCGGACCTGGCCCCTGTCGACCGCGAATACCTTCTCGTGCAGTCGGAGTACTACCTCGGCCCGCAGGGCGGCGAGGTCGACGCAGCCAAGGTCGCCGCCGACGAACCCGACCTGGTGGTGTTCAACGGCTACGCCAACCAGTACGACCACGCGCCGCTGACCGCGCGGATCGGGGAGCGAGTGCGGATCTGGGTACTCGCGGCCGGGCCGAACCGAGGCAGTTCCTTTCACGTCGTCGGCGGCCAGTTCGACACCGTGTGGTCCGAGGGTGACTACCGGCTGCGGCCGGGCCCCGGCGGCGCGCAGGCCCTCGGATTGTCAGCGGCCCAAGGCGGTTTCGTCGAGCTGAGCTTCGATCAGCCCGGGCGCTATCCGTTCGTCACCCACGCGATGGTCGACGCCGAACGCGGCGCCCACGGGATCATCCAGGTCACCGCGCAACCCGGGTAGGCCCCCAGATTCACTCCGGATACCGGCGCGGGGTGAACACCCGGTCGCCGTCATCGGTGTACCACTGGGTCTGCGAGGAGCCGACGATCAGCAGGCACCGCATGTCGACGTCGCGGGGGTCTAAGTCCGCAAGGCGCACCACTTTCACCTCCTCGCGGGGGCCGGATACGTCGCGGCCGATTACCACCGGGGTGCCGGGATCGCGGTGCTCGAGCAGTAGGTCGCGCATCGCACCGACCTGCCAGGTGCGGGTCTTGGACGCCGGGTTGTAGATGGCCAGTACCAGGTCGGTCTCGGCGGCGGCGGTCAGTCGGGCTTCGATCACGTCCCACGGCTTGAGGCGGTCCGAAAGGGAGATCACCGCGTAGTCGTGGCCCAGCGGCGCGCCGACCCGGCTGGCGACGGCCTGCGCGGCCGTCATCGCCGGGATCACCCGCACCGAAACCCCTGGCCACTGCTTGGCCTCCTCGAGCACCGCGGTCGCCATCGCGAAAACCCCCGGGTCGCCGGAGGACACGACCGCGACCGTGCGGCCCTGCTCGGCCAACGTGCACGCGAGTCGGGCGCGGGCAGGCTCGTCGGTGTTGTCGCTGGGATGCTTGCGTTGCCCGGCGCGGTTGCCCACCCGGTCGAGGTAGGGGCCGTAGCCGATGAGGTCGGTGGCCGCGGCGAGTTCACGACGGCATTGCGGGGTCATCCAGTCGGTGCTGCCCGGACCCAGTCCGACCACCGCGACGCTTCCGGTCGGCGCCTCCCGATCGCGTCGGCCCGGCAGCATGGCCAGCGAGAAGTACGGCACGGTCTCGTCGTCGACCTCGCCGGCGCTCAACACCCGCTGCTGCGGCGTGCTGGCCCGTTCGACGTAGAACGCGTCGTCCAACCGACCCGTTGCCGAGAGTGCCTCGCGCACAGCCGGGTACGACCTACCGAGTTTGAGCATCACCGCCGCGTCGGTGTCGGCGAGCCTGCGTCGAAGCTCGTCGGCGGGCAGCGTGCCCGGCAGTATCGTCAACACCTCGTCGCCCTGGACGAGGGGAGTGGCCACCGCCGCCGACGCCGCGCTGACCGACGTCACCCCCGGCACGATGACCGCATCGAACCGTTCGGTGAGCCGGGTGTGCATGTGCATGTAGGAGCTGTAGAACAGCGGGTCGCCCTCGGCGAGCAGGGCCACGTTGCGACCGGCCTCCAGGTGGGCGGCGATGCGGTCGGCGGCCTCGCGGTAGAAGTCCTCCATCGCGCCTGCGTAGCCGCCGGGGTGGTCGGTGGTCTCGGTGGTGACCGGATAGACCAGGTGCTCCTCGATCTGACTGGGCCGCAGGTACGGTTCGGCGATACCGCGCGCGATGCTGTTGCCGTGTCGTGCGCTGTGGTACGCCACGACGTCGGCCTCGCCGATCACCCGTGCGGCCTTCACGGTCACCAGTTCGGGATCACCGGGGCCCAGCCCGACACCCCAGAGCGTGCCCCTCATTCCCGTTCCGTCGCAATCGCATTCACGGCCGCGGCGGCCATCGCGCTGCCGCCGCGACGGCCCGTCACCACCAGGTAGGACATCCCGCGGGGGCGGTCGATGAGTTCCTGTTTCGATTGCGCCGAGCCGACGAAGCCGACCGGGCCGCCGAGCACCGCCGCTGGAGTCGGGGCGCCCTCGTCGAGTAGCTCCAGCAGCCGGAACAACGCGGTCGGCGCGTTGCCGATCGCCAGAACCGCGCCGTCGAGCCCCTCGGCCCACAGATCGACTGCCGCCGCGGACCTGGTGGTGCCGAGGCGCGCGGCGAGGTCGGCGGCGCGCGGGTCGGCCACCAGCGAAACCACCTCGTTGTCGGCGGGCAGCCGTGACCTGGTGATCCCCGCGGCGACCATCGACGAGTCACACAACACCGGGGCGCCGGCGTTCAGCGCGGCGTGGGTCCTGGCGACGACGTCATCGCGGTACGCGACGTGGTCGGCGACGTCGACCTGACCACAGGTATGGATCAACCTCACGACAACACGGGCGACATCCTCGGGAAACCGAGACAGATCCGCTTCGTCGCGGATCGTCGCGAACGACTGCCGGTAGATCTCCCCGGCGTCGCGGATGTAGTCGAGCACGCGATCACCCTACGGGTGAGCGTCGCGCGTCCGGTATCCGTCTCCGGTTGCCACCAGCACCTCACCGGTGGGTGGGCTGCCGCAGGCCCGGTCGCATCCGACGAAGTGGCGGTGGCCCGCGGCCGGTTGTGTCACCGCGGCGGCGGCGTCGGCGCGGACGTCGGCCAGCGAGTGCTCGCAACCGGGGCGCCCCGTGCACGCGCTGACCGACAGCCAGGGCGAGTTCTCGTCGAACACCAGGCCCAACGGGGCGAGCACGCGTAACGCGACGTCGGCGACGTCCTCGGTGAGGTCGAACACCAGCACCGAGCGCCACGGCGTGATCACCATCGGCGCCTCGATTGCGGCCAGAAACTCGGCCGTTCGTGCGGGCAGCACGCCCAGAGGAACCGCCGCACCCAGCGCGATGCGGCCGTCGAGCTGTTCGAGCCAACCGACGGGCGGCCGGGTGACCGCCGGCCACGTCGTACCCGGTTCCACGGACGGCAGCAGCGCGCCCAGCAGTGCGCCGGTCTCGCTGAGTTCCTTGACGCGCCAGGCATTTTCGCGCGTGGCAGCGAAGCGACGGGCCACGTCGAGCATCGTCGACACCGCCGTCTGCATCGGCACCCGGACACCGGTGTCGCGCCCGGCCAGCAGCAGCGCGGCGTCGGCGGCCGCGACGTGCACGCCGACGTCGGGGGCAAGACCGGAGATGTCGCCGCGCCCGTCGTCGATGCCGAACAGGAACCGGCCGGGCAGCGTGGCCAGTTCCGGGTCGGCCTGGATGGCGTCGTCGAGCTCGGTGACGATTCCGCGGATGTCGGCGGTCACTCCCACCCGCCCCGACAGCGGTGAGGCGACGATGTTGCGCACGCGCTCGTGCGTCGGCGAGGGCAGGAGCCCGGCCGCGGCCACGGCCTCGGCGACCGCCCCGGTGTGGGTGACGCCGCGGATCTGGAGGTTGCCCCTCGACGTGAGCTCCAGCGTGCCCGCGCCGCATTCGGTGGCCGCCCGTGCCAGCGCCTCCAACTGCGGAGCGGTGATCACCCCGCCCGGCAGCCGCATCCGCGCCAACGCGCCGTCCGCCGCCTGATGCACCTGCAGCGCACCGGGGCAGGCGTCCTGGTCGCGGGTCCTGGCCACGAGTTCACGGTAGTCCGTGGGTGGCCCCCGCAAACACAGGTAGTGCCTTACGCGTGCGTGGCCTACCGCGGGCTCCTAACTTCACAAACATCCAGGTCCGAGGTGGACCGGGCGAGCACGGTGGGAGAGTCGCCATGACCGAACTGACCAGAACGAGGCGTCCGTCGACGGAACACTCCTCGACACGTCCGGCGCCGACGGCCGAACCGACGCTGATCACCGAAGAGCAGGTGCGGTTCGGCACCGCGGCCGCCCGGTTTCCGTCACCGACGTACCGGCACTGGCCCTCGGCGCTGGATGCGGTGCGCGGGCTCTGGCACCACAGCGGCCGCCAACCCGCGCGTAACCACTATCCACAGCGCTTCGCCTACCTCGAGGAAGCGTTGCTGTCTCGGGAGTGCAACCGGCTCTGATCAGCTGGCCAGCGCCGGGGCCTGCCCGCCGGAGGCTTTCACCACAAGATGTTCGGTCTCGTAGTAGTCGGAGACGAATTCGTCGCGGTATGACCGCTGTTCGGCGGTGAGTGCCGCGCCCGGCTCATCATGCAGCGAGGCGTAGTCGTACTGATTTGTGTGCACGGCCCACAGGTTCTCGGCCAGCGCACGCAACGGCGCGGGCAGACGGTCGTAGGCGGCCTCCGTGGATGCCCATGTCGTCGTGCCGCCGTACGGGGGCAGGGTGATGGCGCGCAGGATGGACGCTTTCGGGATCCGGTCGACGAACGTCACGTCGGTGCTGGTCGCGCCGAGCTTGACCACCCGCAACGAAAGCGGCACGTGGTGACCTCCAGACGATGGATGAAACGTGGTGAACACCTTCGCCTCAGCACCGTGTGACGACGACCGTTCGACTCAGCGCGAATCGAACAGCGCAGGGTTTCGGCTCGATCAAGATCGGGTAGCTCACCGCCGTGAGGGCACTGTGGGACTACATCTGGGCCCACCAGGCGCAATTGGCGTTCGACTCCTACCAGCACGTCAGCGCGGTCGTCCAAAGTGTGCTCATCGCGACGATCGCCGGCGTGGTGATCGGTGTGCTGACCTACCGCAACCCGGTCGCCGCCAACCTCGCCACCTCGACATCCAGCGTGATCATGACCGTCCCGGCGTTCGCGCTGCTCGGCCTGCTGATCCCGTTGTTCGGGCTCGGCGTGGTTCCCAGCATCACGGCGCTGGTGCTGTACTCACTGCTTCCGATCGTGCGCAACACGATCGTCGGGCTCACCGCGGTGGACCCCGCGCTCACCGACGCGGCTCGGGGTATCGGGATGAGCAGGCTCGACACCCTGGCCCGAGTGGAACTGCGGCTGGTGTGGCCGTCGATCCTGTCGGCCATGCGGATCAGCACTCAGATGTCGATGGGCGTGCTGGCGATCGCCGCATACGTCAAAGGACCGGGGCTGGGGAACCTGATCTTCACCGGGTTGGCGCGCGTGGGCAGCCCGACGGCCGTCCCGATGGCGCTCACCGGCACGCTGCTCATCGTCATCCTCGCGCTCGCGCTGGATGCGGTGCTCGTCCTGATCGGCCGCCTCACCACGTCGAAAGGCATTCGATGACAGGGCAACTCATACCGGACGACACGGCCTCGAACGGCAGCACCGGGGTGCGCATCGTGCTCGACCACGTCTCCAAGGTCTATCCCGGCTCCGACTGCCCTGCGGTGGACGACGTGTCGCTCGAGATCCCCGCAGGCGAGATCGTCGTGTTCGTTGGCCCGTCGGGATGCGGGAAGACCACGATGATGCGGATGATCAACCGGTTGTCGGAGCCGACGTCGGGCACGATCATGATCGGCGACAAGGATGCGATGTCGATCCGCGCGACCGAACTTCGCCGCTCGATCGGCTACTCCATCCAGCAGGCCGGGCTGTTCCCGCATATGACGATTCGCCAGAACGTGGGTCTGGTGCCCGGGTTGCTGCGCTGGGACCGCAAACGCATCGCCGAGCGAGTCGACGAACTGCTCGACATGGTCGGGCTGGAGCCGAGCCAGTACGCCGACAGGTATCCACGCCAACTGTCCGGTGGGCAGCAGCAACGTGTGGGGGTCGCGCGCGCGTTGGCCGCCGACCCTCCGGTGTTGCTGATGGACGAACCCTTCGGCGCGGTCGACCCGATCACTCGCAGCACGCTGCAGGACGAACTGCTGCGGTTGCAGGGCGAACTACGCAAGACCATCGTCTTCGTCACCCATGACTTCGGTGAGGCGGTCAAGCTCGGCGACCGGATCACCGTACTGGGCAACCAGTCCAAGGTGCTGCAGTACGACACTCCGCAGAACATCCTGGCCAACCCCGCCGACGACACCGTGGCCGGCTTCGTCGGCTCCGGCGCCTCGTTGCGCCAGCTGGGGTTGACGCGGGTCAAGGACGTCGAGCTGCGGCCGCATCCCTCGGTACGCCAGACGGATTCGATCGACGACGTGCGAAAGACGCTGGCGGGCAGCGAGTTTGACTGGGTCGTTGTGCTCGATGGCCGCGACCGGCCGGTCAGCTGGATCCGGGGCGCCAAGCTCGCGCACGCCACGACGTTGGCCGATGTCGTCGAACCGCTCGATGTCGTCAGCACACATTCCACGCTCGAGGACGCGCTCGAGGCAATCCTCGCCGACCAGCACGCGTCGGCGGTGGTGGTCGGTGCGGGCAGCCGGTACGAGGGTGTCGTCACCCTGGACACGCTGATCGACACGATCACCTGGCTGCGGGTGTCGGCGGAGGCCGACACGGACGGACAGCCATGACCGCGGTCGCGGATTCCGCTCAGTCGTCGGGTGCCAGTTCGGGTGAGCGCATACGACTGCTCATCCAGCCGGTCCTGGTGCTCATCATCGCTGCCGCCGTGATCTTCTGGGCGTTCAACCGCGACCTGACCGCCACCCAGCAGGAGAACATCAACCCCGGCAACATCGCCACACTGATCTGGCAGCACCTGTTGATCACCGTGGCGGTTACCGCGATCGTGCTCGCCATCGGCGTTCCGCTGGGGGTGCTGGTCACCCGCCCCGGGGCGAAACTGTTGCGCCCGTTGTTCATGGGCGTCGCCAACATCGGCCAGGCGGCGCCGGCCATCGGGCTGCTCGTGCTGCTGTTCCTCTGGTCGGGTAGGACCGGGTTCTGGATCGGCGTCCTTCCGATCGCGCTGTACTCACTGCTGCCCGTGCTGGCCAGCACCATCCTCGGCATCAATCAGGTGGACCGGTCGCTGGTGGATGCGGGACTGGGACAGGGCATGTCGCGACGTTCGGTGCTGACGCGGGTCGAGATGCCGCTGGCGATCCCGTACATCCTGGCCGGACTGCGCACTTCGTTGGTGCTCGCCGTGGGAACCGCGACACTGTCGTTCCTGGTCAACGCCGGCGGTCTGGGGATCCTGATCGACACCGGATACAAGTTGCAGGACAACGTGACCCTGATCCTCGGCAGTGTGCTCGCGGTCTGCCTCGCCCTGCTGGTCGACTGGATGGGCGGATTGGCCGAGTTCTACCTCAATCCCAAGGGCCTTCGATGATCCGCCGCTCGATCGCCGCGCTGGCCTGCCTGCTGCTCGCCGGGTGCGGGCTGGGAGCGGGCAGCACCGTGCCGCTCAAGGTAGGCCCCGGCTCCATCCAGCCCGTCGCCGCACTCGAAGGAGTGCAAATCACGGTGGGCTCAAAGGAATACACCGAACAGGTGATCCTCGGATACATCCTGGAGTTCGCGTTGACCGCCGCCGGTGCCGACGTGCGTGACCTCACCGGCATCGTGGGCTCACGCAGCACCCGGGAAGCCCAGTTGTCGGGTCAGGTCGACGTCGCCTACGAGTTCACCGGCAACGCATGGATCAACTACCTGGGCCACGAGAAGCCGATTCCCGACAGTCGCAGACAGTTCGAGGCCGTCCGCGACGAGGACCTGGCCCGCAACGACATGGTGTGGTTGCCGCCCGCACCGATGGATGACACCTACGCGCTGGCGGCCAGCAGGGCAGTCGTCGAGCGGACCGGTGTGCGCACGCTTTCGCAGTACGCCGAGTTGGTCAAGCGCGATCCGGCGGCTGCGCGTACGTGCGTGGACACCGAGTTCCGGGCCCGCCAGGACGGCTTTCCCGGAATGGCGGCGGCCTACGGGTTCGACCCGGCGCGGGCGCAGACGCCGGTACTGCAGGTCGGGATCATCTATCAGGCCACAGCGGACGGCACGCAGTGCGACTTCGGCGAGGTGTTCACCACCGACGGCCGCATCTCCGCGCTCGACCTCGTGGTACTCGTCGACGACAAGCAGTTCTTCGCCCACTACAACCCGTCGGTGACCATGAAACGTGCCTTCTACGAAGCACATCCGCAGATCGCGGAGGTCACGGCGCCGGTGACGGCCGCACTGACCAACGAGGCGATCATGGAGATGAACAAGCAGGTCGACGTGGAGGGCCGCGACCCGAGCCAGGTCGCGCGGGACTGGATGGTGGCCGAAGGTTTCGTCACCGTGCCGTAGCCCCGATTGCCACGACAACCACGCTGGTCAGGCGTACCCTTCCGGTAGCCGGAGGGGGTTCGATGGCAGAGAAACGCGCAGTGCGTATCGCGATCGTCGGCGCAGGCATGTCGGGCATCTGCATGGCGGCCAGGCTGCAGGACGCGGGCATCGACACCTTCACGATCTTCGAGCAGGCCGACGAAGTCGGTGGCACCTGGCGCGACAACACCTATCCCGGACTCCACTGCGACGTGCCCTCGCGCTTCTACTCGTATTCGTTCCGGTCCAATCCCGAATGGACGCGGTTGCTGCCGCCGGGTGGCGAGGTGCAGTCCTACTTCATGCAGGTCGCCACCGAGCGCGACATCCGAACCCACATCAGATTCGGCACAGCGGTGACATCGGCGGAGTTCCGCGACGGCACGTGGTGGGTCAGCACCACCGGCGGCACAGAAGCGTTCGACATCGTCATCACCGCCACCGGAATCCTGCGCGTGCCACGCTATCCGGACATTCCCGGCCTGGACACTTTTGCGGGCCCGATGTTTCACTCGTCGCGCTGGGACCACTCGGTGTCCTTGCAGGACAAGCGGATCGGGCTGATCGGGACGGGCTCGACCGGTGTCCAGATCACCGCTGAGCTCGGCGGGAACGTCCGCGGTCTGACGATCTTCCAACGCACCGCGCAATGGGTCTTCCCGTTCCCGAACCCGCGCTACTCACCGATCACCAAGGCAGCACTTCGACGCTTCCCGGCGATGAGCCGCCTCGGCTACCGCTTCTGGCAGGCCGTGTACGAGAACTTCTTCGCCAAGGCCATGGTTTCGCCGGGATTCCGTCGCCGACTGGTGTCGGCGATGTGCCGGTGGAATCTCAACCTCTCGGTGCGCGACCCAGAACTGCGGAGCAAACTGACACCGAACTACCAGGCGATGTGCAAGCGCATCATCGCGGCCGGCCACTACTACCAATCCGTGCAGAAGCCGGGCGTCGACGTCGTCGTCGATCCGATCGACCACGTCGAGCCCAAAGGTGTCGTCACTGCGGACGGGACACTGCACGAGGTGGATCTGCTCGTCGTCGCCACCGGCTTCGACGCCCACGCCTACGTGCGTCCGATGGAGATCATCGGCGAGCACGGAGTGTCACTCAACGAAGCCTGGGCAGACGGGCCGCAGGCCTACCGGTCGGTCGCGGTGCCGGGATTCCCGAACCTGTTCATGCTGATGGGCCCGCACTCTCCGATAGGACAACAGTCGTTGGTGATCATCGCCGAGAACCAGGCCGACTACGCGATGTGGTGGATCGAACGCATCCGCAACGGCGACATCGTCGCCGCGGCCCCGACGGACGTCGCCACCAAGGATTACAACGAGGAGATGAAAGCCGCTATGCCGCAGACGGTTTGGACCACCGGCTGCAACAGCTGGTATCTCGACAAGAACGGTCTACCGGAACTGTTCCCCTGGGAACCCGTTCGGCATCGCCGGCTGCTGGCTTCGCCGGTGCTGTCGGACTTCACCGTCCACACCGCCGAATAGTGACGACCGTCACACTAGAGCCTCTAGTGATCCGTGCCACACAAGTCGGCCGCAAAAACCCGCTGACGTCGTAAGTTCCCGATTACTGCACGCGTGTGCAGTAAGCGTCAGGAAGGAACGACGATGTTCGAACTCATCGTGTTCGGTGCTCTTCTGGTCGTACTGATCGCCGCCCTCGGACTGCCGTATCCGCAGAGCACGTACGGCCGCTGGAACCGCCGCTAGACACCTCACCCTTGTTGCGCGAGCGTGCGAGTCTGCAGACGACACGCCGCGAAAATTCAGCGCGTTCCGCACGCTCGCGCCCGCCGACGGTGCGTGGAGTGCGCACATCACGCGGCGTGTCGTCGGCAGACCCGCACGCTCGCGGAAAACGGGGGTGAGCGGGTGGGGTAGGAATGGGGGGTGCCGGAACCTGCCGTACTACTGCTGTCCACCTCTGACACCGACCTCATCACCGCCCGGTCCAGCGGCGCCAATTACCGGTGGGCCAACCCGTCCCGGCTGGTCGACGGTGAACTCGGCGAACTGCTGAGCGGCGTGGGCGTCGTGGTGGTGCGGATTCTCGGCGGCTACCGCGCCTGGCAGGACGGCATCGATGAGGTGGTGGCCAACGGCGTACCCACCGTCGTGGTCAGCGGCGAACAGTCGCCCGACGCGGAGTTGATGGGTCACTCGACCACGCCCGCAGGGGTCGCGCTGCAGGCACACGTCTATCTCGCTCAGGGCGGTGTGACGAACCTGCGTCACCTCCACGCGTTCCTGTGCGACACGCTGCTGATGACCGGCTTCGGGTTCTCACCGCCCGAGAGCACACCGCTGTGGGGCGTCGTGCCCCGCGACGGCGGCGGCGACGGACCCACGGTCGCCGTGCTCTATTACCGCGCGCAACATCTCGCCGGCAACACCGCCTACGTCGAGGCGCTGTGCGACGCGATCGAGGGCGCCGGTGGCCGTGCGCTGCCGGTGTTCTGCGCTTCGCTGCGCACCGCCGACGCGGACCTGCTCGAACTGCTCGGGTCGGCCGACGCGCTGATCACGACGGTGCTGGCGGCAGGCGGCGCCACCCCGTCGAGCGTGTCAGCCGGCGGCACGGATGACGCATGGAACGTCGCTCACCTCGCGGCGCTGGACGTTCCGATCCTGCAGGGGCTGTGCCTGACGAGCCCACGGGCGCAGTGGCAGAACAACGATGACGGGCTCTCACCGCTGGACGTCGCTACCCAGGTCGCCGTGCCGGAGTTCGACGGGCGCATCATCACGGTGCCGTTCTCGTTCAAGGAGATCGACGACGAGGGCCTCACCTCGTACGTGCCCGATCGTGAACGGTGCGCCCGGGTCGCCGGGCTGGCCGTCCGCCATGCGCGGTTGCGTGCAATCCCCGTGCAGGACAAGCGGATCGCGGTGGTGTTCTCCGCCTACCCGACCAAGCACGCCCGCATTGGCAACGCCGTCGGGCTCGACACGCCGGCCAGCGCGATCGCGCTGCTGCGCGCGATGCGCGAGCACGGCTACCGGATCGGCGACGGTGACGGCGATCTCGACACCATCATCGCCTCCGGTGATGGCGACGCACTCATCCACAATCTGATCGAACGCGGCGGCCAGGACCCCGACTGGCTTACCGAAGGCCAAGTCGAGGGGAACCCGATCCGGGTGTCGGCCAAGGAGTATCGCGACTGGTTCGCCACGCTGCCCGCCGAGCTCACCGACGCGATCGTCGAGCACTGGGGTCCGCCGCCAGGAGAGATGTTCGTCGACCGCAGCGCCGACCCCGACGGTGAGATCGTCATCGCGGCACTGCAGGCGGGCAACGTCGTGCTGATGGTGCAGCCGCCGCGCGGTTTCGGTGAGAACCCGGTCGCGATCTATCACGATCCGGATCTGCCGCCGAGCCACCACTATCTGGCCGCGTATCGGTGGATCGAGTCGGTGTTCGGCGCCGATGCGGTGGTGCACCTCGGCAAGCACGGCAACCTGGAGTGGCTGCCGGGTAAGACGCTGGGCATGTCGGCGGCCTGTGGATCCGATGCCGCGCTGGGCAGCCTGCCGCTGATCTACCCGTTCCTGGTCAACGATCCCGGTGAGGGCACCCAGGCCAAGCGTCGCGCCCACGCCACGCTCGTCGACCATCTGATCCCACCCATGGCGCGCGCCGAAACCTACGGTGACATCGCGCGTCTGGAACAGCTGCTCGACGAGCACGCCAACGTGTCGGCGCTCGACCCCGGCAAGCTGCCCGCGATCCGTCAGCAGATCTGGACGCTGATGCGCGCCGCGAAGATGGACCACGATCTCGGTCTCGAGGAAAGACCCGAAGAGGACTCGTTCGACGACATGCTGCTGCACGTCGACGGCTGGCTCTGCGAGATCAAAGATGTCCAGATCCGCGACGGGTTGCACATCCTCGGCCAAACACCAAGCGGCGAAGACGAACTGGACCTGGTGCTCGCGGTGCTGCGGGCGCGCCAACTCTTCGGCGGCGAGCAGACGGTGCCGGGCCTTCGCCAAGCGCTCGGCCTCGCCGAGGACGGCAACGACGAACGCACCGCCGTCGACGCCGCCGAAGCACAAGCCCGGAAGCTGGTCGCTGCGCTGCAGGATTCGGGGTGGAACGCCGAGGTGGTCGACACGCTGACCGACAACGCCGACGTCGCCGCGGTGCTCCGGTTCGCCGCCACCGAAGTGGTGCCGCGGCTCGCGGGCACGGCCGAGGAGATCACCCAGATCCTTCGCGCACTCGACGGTCGCTTCATCGCCGCAGGCCCGTCGGGATCGCCGCTGCGGGGGCTGGTCAACGTGCTGCCCACCGGGCGGAACTTCTACTCGGTCGACCCCAAGGCGGTGCCGTCACGACTGGCCTGGGAAACCGGTGTGGCGATGGCCGATTCGCTGCTGGATCGGTACCGCCAGGACTACGGCGGCTGGCCGCGCTCGGTCGGCCTGTCGGTGTGGGGCACATCGGCGATGCGCACCTCCGGTGACGACATCGCGGAGGTGCTCGCCCTGCTGGGGGTGCGCCCCGTGTGGGACGAGGCGTCGCGGCGAGTCGTCGATCTCGAACCGATCGCGCTGGCCGATCTCGGACGGCCTCGTATCGACGTCACCGTGCGCATTTCCGGTTTCTTCCGGGACGCCTTCCCACACGTCGTCACGATGCTCGACGACGCCGTGGCGCTCGTCGCCGGCCTCGACGAACCGGCCGAGGACAACTACGTCCGCGCGCACGCCCAGGCCGACCTGACCGAGCATGGCGACGAGCGTCGCTCCACCACTAGGATTTTCGGCTCGAAGCCGGGCACATACGGTGCCGGGCTGCTGCAGCTGATCGACAGCCGCAACTGGCGCGACGACGCCGACCTCGCCGAGGTGTACACGGCGTGGGGCGGATTCGCCTACGGCCGCGGATTAGACGGAGCCGCCGCCAGTGATGATATGAGCCGGCAGTACCGCCGAATCGCGGTGGCGGCCAAGAACACCGACACCCGCGAACACGACATCGCCGACTCCGACGACTACTTCCAGTACCACGGCGGCATGATCGCCACCGTTCGTGCACTGACCGGTAAGGACCCCGCCGCCTACATCGGCGACAACACCCGCCCCGATGCCGTGCGAACCCGCACCCTGTCCGAAGAGACCACCCGGGTGTTCCGCGCCCGCGTGGTCAACCCGCGTTGGATCAACGCGATGCGCAGGCACGGTTACAAGGGTGCGTTCGAGATGGCCGCCACGGTCGACTACCTGTTCGGTTACGACGCCACGGCAGGCGTGATGGCCGACTGGATGTATGAGCGGCTGTCGGCGGAATACGTGCTCGACGACGAGAACCGCAAATTCATGACCGAGTCCAATCCGTGGGCCCTGCACGGTATGGCCGAACGGTTGCTGGAGGCCGCCGACCGCGGAATGTGGGCGGCCCCGGAGCAGGCGACGCTTGACGGTTTGCGCAAGGTGCTGCTCGAGACCGAAGGCGACTTGGAGGGCTAGGTTGGGGAGGTGTCTGCCACCTTCGCCGATGTCGCCAAGTCCGAGTACATCCTGCTGACCACGTTCACCAAGGACGGCAGGCCCAAGCCGACACCGATCTGGGCGGTGCCCGAGGGCGACGGGCTGATCGCCATCACGCAGGAGTCCTCGTGGAAGGTCAAGCGGATCCGCAACACCCCGCGGGTGACCATCGCGCCGTGCGACATGCGCGGCAACCCCAAGGGGGAGGCGGTCGAAGCCGTCGCCGCGGTTCTCGACAAGTCCGCCAACGGCGCGACTTACGACGCGATCGGCAAGCGCTACGGTCTGCTGGGCAAGACGTTCAACGTTTTCTCCAAGCTGCGCGGGGGAATGAAGAACAACGTGACCATCGAGATCAAGCCGGGTTGACCGTGGCCGACACCTTCGACGACGTCGCCCGCTCGAAGTACATCCTGCTGACCACGTTCACCAAGGACGGCAGACCCAAGCCCACCCCGATCTGGGGTGCCCCCGAGGACGACAAACTGCTCGTCATCACCGATGACGGGTCGTGGAAGACCAAGCGCATCAACAACACCCCGCGGGTGACGATCCAGAAGTCCACGGCGCTGGGCAAGCCGAAGGGCGACCCGGTCGAAGCCGTCGCCCGGGTGCTGCCCAAACAGGAGACCCGCCGCGTCTTCGACAAGGTCACCCGGCGCTACTGGTGGCATGCGTGGTGGTGGATCCCGCAGGCGCTCATCCGCGGTGGCATCGACAAGATCCACATCGGCATCGAGATCAAGCCCGCGGTCAACCCCGCGGGGTAGCTGCCAGGTGTTCGCCGAAGAACTCGAATACCCGCGCCCAGGCGTCGCTGGCCGCCGCCTCGTTGTAGCCGAAACCGGTGATCCGCAACAGCGGCTGCCCCGGCAGCTTGTTCGCGAAGCTGTGCCCGGCATCCGGATACGCCTTGATGTCGGCTGGAATCTGCTTGTCCGCAACCACTTTTCGTAACCGGTCCGCCGCTCCGATGCCGATCGGGTCGCGGCGGCCGAAGCTGGCGACGATCGGGCACGCCCCGGTCAACGTCTCGTCGAGTCGGCGGGGCAGCGGGGTGCCATAGAACGGTGCGGACGCGCCGAACCCCTTCGGCGACATCACCAGCGCGAACTGTCCACCCATGCAGAACCCGGCGATGCCGACGGCGCCCGTGCACTCGGAAAGGCCCAGCACATGGTCGCGGGCGGCGAGGATGTCGTCGAGCGCGCGACCTCGCTTGCTGAGCAGTTCGCGGAACACCCGGGTGATACAGCGGGCCCGGCCACCGCGCGAGTACAGGTCGGGGGTGATCGCGATGTAGCCCGCCTCGGAGATGCGCGCCGATATCGCCGCGTTGTCCGGTCCGTAGCCGATCGCGTCGTGCACGACCACGATCGCCGGCCACGGGCCCTCGCCGGCCGGCGTCGAGAGCAGCGCGTCGATGGGACCGCCCGGTGTGTCGATCTTGATCGTGGCCATACCGCCAACCTACGGAACCCTCGCGGCCGTCCGGACGTTTACCACGTATGGCGATGCGGCTGTTTGTCCTCTATGTGGTCATCGAAACCGCGGTCGTGGTGGCTCTGGTGTCGACGATCGGCATCGGCTGGACGCTACTGCTGCTGCTCACGACGTTCGTGCTGGGTTTCGCGCTGGCCGGATCGCAGATCAGGCGTCACGTCGGCAGGTTGCGCGCGGGCCTGACCCCGGCGACCCTGCACGGCACCGCCGCCGACAGCGTCCTGGTCGCGCTCGGCACGGTGCTCGTCGCGATCCCCGGGCTGGCCAGTTCGGTGGCGGGGGCGCTGCTCCTGCTGCCACCGACGCGGGCCGCGGGACGCCCGCTGCTGACCGCGCTCGCCGCCCGCCGGGCGCCGCTGATCACCGCGGGAATGGCCGGGTGGGGAGCGGCTACCAAGCGGAATGACTACATCGACGGTGAGGTCGTCGACGTGGTCGACGTCGAACCGCCCGCCGTGGAGCGCCCGCGTCCGCCCGCCGACGGGCTGTGAGAACCTCCCCTAGGTGACGACCCTTCTGCTCAACGGGCGGGTGCACAGCCCCGCCATGCCCGACGCCACGGCGCTGGCCGTGCGCGACGGTGTGATCGCATGGTTGGGCAGCGACGACGTCGGCCGTAGCCAGTTTCCCGACGCGCGGGTCATCGACCTCGACGGTGCCTTCGTCGCACCCGCCTTCGTCGACTGTCACATCCATCTCACCGCCACCGGGCTCACGTTCTCCGGGCTCGACCTGCGCCCCGCCGCCTCACTACAGCACTGCCTGCAATTGCTCGCAGACCACGCCCGCCGCCACCCCGAGGGCCCGATCTGGGCCCACGGCTGGGATGAATCGGCCTGGCCGCAGCACACCCCGCCCAGCGTCGACGACATCGACGCCGTCGTGGGGGACCGGCCGGCCTACCTCGCCAGGGTCGACGTGCACTCGGCCGCGGCCTCCACTGCGCTGCGCGCGCGGTGCCCGGGCCTGGCCAATGCGACCGGATACGACCCGCAGCGGCCGCTGACCAGCGACGCTCACCACCTGGTCCGCGCCGCCGCCCGGGCGGGTCTGACCGCCCGACAGCGTGCCGACGCGCGCACCGCCGCGCTCGACGCAGTGGCAGCGCACGGCATCGTCGCGGTGCACGAATGCGCGGGCCCCGACATCGGCGGCCTCGACGACTGGGACGAGATCCGCGTCCTCGACCACGGCGTCGAGGTCGTCGGCTACTGGGGCGAAGCGGTCGCCACGGCCGACGAGGCACGCGCACTGATCGACCGCACCGGCGCCCGCGGCCTGGCGGGTGACCTCTTCGTCGACGGGGCACTGGGCTCGCGCACCGCGTGGCTGCAGCAGCCCTACGCCGACGCGCCCGGCTGTGTCGGGAACACCTACCTCGACCCCGGCGCCATCGCGGACCACGTGCAGGCGTGCACGGAGGCGGGCATCGCGGCCGGCTTCCACGTGATCGGCGACGCCGCCGTCACCGCGGTCGTCGACGCGTTCGAGTCCGTCGTCGCATCCTCGGGCGCCCCCGCGGTCGCCCGGTGCGGGCACCGACTCGAACATCTGGAGATGGTCACCTCAGAACAGGCGCGCAAGCTCGGCGCCTTGGGCGTGCTCGCCAGCATGCAACCGAATTTCGATGCGCTCTGGGGCGGCGACACCGGCATGTACGCCCAGCGTCTCGGGGCGCAGCGAGCCAGATCGCTGAACCCGTTCGCGCTGTTAGCATCCCAAGGCGTGCCCCTCGCGTTCGGCTCGGACAGCCCGGTTACCGGGATCGACCCCTGGGCGATGCTGCTCGCGGCGACGCGACACCATACGCAGGGCAGTGCACTCTCGGCGCGCGCGGCGTTCGCAGCACTCACCCGAGGTGCGTGGCGCGCCGCAGGTGTGCGAGACGGGTTGGCGGGCACCCTCGTTCCCGGTGCACCGGCGTCGTACGCGATCTGGGAAGCCGACGAACTCGAGGTGAGCGCGCCTGCCGACGCGGTGCAACGGTGGTCCACCGACCGGCGGTCGCGGGTACCGCCGCTGCCGCGACTCGGCGCCCCGTCACCTCGCTGTCGGCAGACGGTCCATCGAGGTGTCGTCATATATGGCTGAAACTCTCTCGAGGACAAGGCGATTCGGCCAGGGCCTGGTGGACCGGCTGCCGCAGCTGGGCGTGGCGATCGTCGCCGGGGTACTTCTGTGTCTGAGCTTTCCGCCCTTTGGATGGTGGTATCTGGGCTTCCTCGCGTTCGCACTGCTGGCGTGGGTGCTGACACGCGAGACCACCACGGTGCTCGGCGGATTCGGCTACGGGTTCCTGTTCGGGGCCGCGTTCTACCTGCCGCTGCTGCCGTGGGTCGGGGCGTTCGTCGGCCCCTTCCCGTGGATCGGACTGTCGCTCGCCGAGGCGGTGTTCCCTGCGCTGTTCGGCGCGGCCGCGGTGGTGGTTCGCCGGCTGCCGGGCTGGCCGTTGTGGTTCGCCGGGTTGTGGGCCGCGCAGGAGTGGCTCAAGTCGACGGTGCCGTTCGGCGGATTCCCCTGGGGCGTCGTCGCGTACGGCCAGACGGAGAGCCCGCTGCGCTCGATCGCCCAACTCGGCGGGGCGCCGCTGCTGTCTTTCGCGCTGGTGCTCGTCGGGTTCAGCTTGGCGGCAATGGTATTCGAGGTGATCCAGTGGTGGCGTCGCGACGACGCGCAGACCACACCACCAGCCGTGGTGGTGCCCGGCCTGTGTATCAGCGCCGTGCTGCTGGCCACCGCGCTGACGTGGCCGCACGTACGCCAGTCCGGCCTCGGCGCCGGTGACGAGCACTCGGTCACCGTCGCCGTCGTCCAAGGCAATGTGCCCCGGCTCGGATTGGATTTCAACGCCCAGCGTCGCGCCGTGCTCGACAACCACGTCCGCGAGACGTTGCGGCTGGCCGAGGACGTGAGGGCGGGCCGCGCGCCGCGGCCGATGTTCGTCGTCTGGCCCGAAAACTCCTCCGACATCGATCCACTGGCCAATCCCGACGCTCACGAGCTGATCTCGTCGGCCGCCGCGGCCATCGACGCACCGATCCTCGTCGGCGCGGTGGTCGAGGCTCCCGGCGCCACGGCCGAGGAGCCGACCACGACGAACTCGGTGATCGTGTGGAACCCGGAGAGCGGACCCGGCGAGCGCCACGACAAGCAGATCGTGCAGCCGTTCGGCGAGTACCTGCCGTGGCGCGGGTTCTTCCGCAACTTCTCCGAGTACGCCGACCGCGCCGGCTACTTCGTACCCGGTGACGGAACGGGCGTCGTGCACCCGGCCGGCGTGCCGGTCGGGGTGACCACCTGCTGGGAGGTGATCTTCGACCGTGCGCCGCGAGAGTCGGTGCGCAACGGCGCGCAACTGCTGGTCGTGCCCTCCAACAACGCGACGTTCACCGAGTCGATGAGCGAACAGCAACTCGCTTTCGCCCGGCTGCGTGCTGTCGAACACGACCGCTACGTCGTCGTGGCGGGGACGACGGGGATCAGCGCGATCATCTCGCCGGACGGCCGTGAGCTGGCTCGCACCGCGTTCTACGAACCCGCCTACCTCGACTCCGCCGTACGGCTGAAATCCCAGCTCACGGCCGCGACACGGTTCGGACCGCTGGTGGAGGGGCTGCTCATCGCCCTCGGCGTAGGCAGCCTGATCGTCGCGATGCTGCACAATGAAGGCTTTGTGCGTCGCCGCGTCGGCGGCCGCACCACAGACAGAGGAGCCACATGACGACGGGCCGGGACCCGGGGGAGCGACCCAGCCAGCGCACGCTGGTCATCATCCCCACGTACAACGAGCGGGAGAACCTTCCGCTGATCGTCGAGCGCGTCCAGAACGCGCTGCCCGACATCCACCTCCTGATCGTCGACGACGGCAGCCCTGACGGCACCGGCAGGCTCGCCGACGAACTCGCCCTCGCGGACCCCGACCGCATCCACGTGATGCACCGCAATGCCAAGGGCGGCCTGGGCGCGGCGTACCTGGCCGGTTTCGCCTGGGGGCTGAGCCGCGAGTACTCCGTGCTGGTCGAGATGGACGCCGACGGCAGCCACCCGCCCGAGCAGCTGTACCGGTTGCTCGACGCCATCGACGGAGGCGCCGACCTGGTCATCGGCTCGCGCTACGTGCCCGGCGGAGAAGTCCGCAACTGGCCCCGGCGGCGCCTGCTGCTGTCGCGTACCGCCAACGGTTACTCGCGCATCCTGCTCGGCGTCGACATCCACGACATCACCGCCGGTTACCGCGCCTACCGCCGCGAGGTGCTGGAGAAGATCGATCTGAGCGCGGTCGACTCCAAGGGTTACTGCTTCCAGATCGACCTGACCTGGCGCACGATCAACAACGGGTTCGTCGTCGTGGAAGTGCCCATCACCTTCACCGAACGCGAGTTCGGTCAGTCCAAGATGAGTGGATCCAACATCCGCGAGGCCCTGTTCAAGGTCGCGGAGTGGGGTCTGCGCGGCCGCATCGATCGCGGCCGTGGCGCCCGAGTCACGCGCTAACCCTCACCACCCGCGCTACCCCTCACATTCCGCGAGCGACCGCGTTTGCACCGCGACACGCCGTGCTTTCGTGGCAGGGAGCGGTCGCTCGCCGAGGGCGGGGTCAGCCGCGGCGGCGGGCCTTGATGATGTCGAGGCGCTCCTTGAGCAGCTCTTCGAGCTCTTCGATCGACCGGCGCTCGAGCAGCATGTCCCAGTGCGTGCGCGGCGGCTTGGTCTTCTTCGGCTCGGGGGCGTCCCCCTCGATCAGGGTGCCTTCCATGCCGTTGCGGCACAGCCAGGTGTGCGGGATCTCGGCGTCGTCGGCGAACGGAACGTCGAACTCTTCACCGTTGTCGGTGCGGTACCGCGCGACCTGACGCGGCGCCAAGTCGTGGTTGCGGTCGGTCTCGTAGCTCACGGCTCCGAGGCGACTTCCCCTCAAGACGCGATCAGCCATCGTCAAACACTCCTCGATCAGCGCGTAATTGTCCGAATCATCAACGCCGCAGCATGCTGTGAAGTTCCCGACTCGACCCACCATGATACCGGGAAACCGATGACCGTCGGTTTACAGTCTGGCCTGTGACATCCGGGATCAAAAGGCGCCTCCGCCCTGCGGCCTGCCGCTGGTGCGGTCGTGAGGTCGGCGACGCGGGGCTGGGCAGACGGCGACAGTACTGCAGGCAGTCGTGCCGCCAGCGCGCGTACGAGCAGCGCAGCGTGATCAAGGGCACGTCGCTGGCTCCCGACGCCGTCGTCCTCACCCCGGACGAGGCTGCCGAGCTGTCCGACCGCATCTACCAGGTCAGATGCGCGGCCGAGGACGTCGCCACCGCGGTCGAGGAAGGCGCCGACACCGTCGAACTGCGCCAACTGTGCGACGCGCTGATGACGGCGGCCAAGGCCGCCGACGGCTGGCGCTGACGCGCCCGGGCTTTCCGGTATTTCGCTGCGTCGTTGAACCAGAAGGGGTGCTGACTCGTCGTCTCGATGACCAGTCAGTTCCGTCCGATAGGACCACCATGACCAGGAAGAGATGGACCCGCGTTCTGTTCGTGGGTATCAGCGCGACGCTCGCGTTCGCCACCCTGACCGCATGCTCGGGCGGCTCGTCTTCGGAGTCGACGACCACGGCGCGGGCCCAGCCGTTTCCGCAGTCGGCGCGCTACGTCGCGGACATGAAATCGCCGGACGGCAAGCCGATGACCATCGGTATCTCCGTTGACGGCGGCGAGCTCGCCGCGTACGCCTGCAACGGCAGCGATGACGAAGCCTGGTTCTTCGGCAACCACGCCGCCGGCAAGATCGATCTCACGTCGAAATTCCGCGACACGCTGACCGCGCAGTTCGACGGCGCGGACGTCGAAGGAGACCTGACCATGAACGGGGTCACCTACGAATTCACCGCGGCACCGGTGTCCGGTGAGGCCGGCGTCTATACCGCCGACCTCGACGGCGTACGAGCGGCCTGGGTGGTCCGCGAGGACGGCTCGGCCGTCGGCGTGCAGCTCAACGGGTTCAGCGGCACGCTCGACCAAGCCGATATCCAACAGCTCAACGACGCCCAGTTCCGCGCCGAGGTCCGCAACAAACGCCAGCTGCAGCAGGCCCAGCAGATCACCCGCCTGTCGAACGGGGCGATGAGCTCCAGGATCAACGGCACGGACGTGACCCCGACCCCCGTCACGGGTGCGTTCCGTTTGAGCTGACAACACGATTCCACGGCCCGCCGGTCTGCCCGATCACCCGGCGGTCTCGTGTATTTCGTTCACCCAGAATCAAAGCCTTCAGGCCCGGCTCTGCCGTCCGTAGCGTCAGACCACGTGACCGCCCCACCCGATCTCACCGCGCCCAACGCGCCGAGCACGGCCGTACCGGCCGCGAATCGCACTCGGCGCCAACACAAGTGGGCGGCTTTTCGGTTGGCGTCGCCGGCGGTCCTGCTGGTGCTGTGGCAGCTTCTCAGCGCGGTCGGCGTGATTTCCCAGGACGTGCTGCCCGCCCCGTCGCTGATCCTCGAGGCGGGCGTGGAGCTGGTCCGTAACGGCCAACTCGCCGACGCGCTGAGCGTTTCGGGAATCCGGGTGGTCGAGGGCCTGGTCCTCGGCGGCGTTCTCGGTGTCGCGGCCGGCACGGCCGTCGGCCTGTCGCGGTGGGTGGAGGCCGGTATTGATCCGCCCATGCAGATGGTCAGGGCGCTGCCCCATCTCGGCCTGATCCCGTTGTTCATCCTGTGGTTCGGCATCGGCGAACTGCCCAAGGTGCTGCTGGTCGCGTTGGGTGTCAGTTTTCCGCTGTACCTGAATACGTTCTCGGCTATCCGCCAGGTCGACCCGAAACTTTTCGAAACCGCTCAGGTGCTGGGCTTTTCATTCTGGCAACGGTTCTGGCGCATCATCGTGCCGAGCGCGGCGCCCCAGGTGCTCGTCGGGTTCCGGCAGTCGTTGGCGATCGCATGGCTGACGTTGATCGTCGCCGAGCAGATCAACGCCGACAGCGGGATCGGCTTCCTGATCAACAACGCGCGCGATTTCCTGCGCATCGACATCATCATCTTCGGCCTGATCGTGTACGCGTTGCTCGGTATCGGTACCGACGCGATCGTCCGCGGTCTCGAACGACGCGCATTGAGGTACCGCTCATGACATTGGCCACCGCACGGGAACTCCGCACCGCGGCCGAACTGCGGCACGTCGACAAGTGGTACGGCGAGCACCACGTGCTCGTCGACGTGTCGATGAGGATCGGCAGCGGCGAGATCGTCGCGCTGATCGGCCGCAGCGGATCCGGTAAGTCGACCGTGCTGCGGGTGCTCGCCGGCCTGTCGACCGAACACAGCGGGCAGCGTGTCGTGTCTGGCCCGCCCGCACTGGCCTTTCAGGAGCCGCGGCTGTTTCCGTGGCGGGACGTGCGCACGAATGTCGAGTACGGGCTCACTCGCAGCGGGTTGCGCAAGGATCAGGCCCGGTTACGCGCCGAGCGGGCGCTTGCCGACGTCGGGCTCGCCGACCGTGCCGACGCATGGCCGCTGACGCTCTCCGGCGGTCAGGCACAGCGGGTTTCGCTCGCTCGTGCACTGGTGGCCGAACCCGATTTGCTACTGCTCGACGAGCCGTTCGGCGCGTTGGACGCGTTGACGCGGCTGAGCATGCGTGAACTGCTGCTCGACCTCTGGCGCGAGCACGGGTTCGGCGTGCTGTTGGTCACGCACGACGTCGACGAGGCCGTCGCGCTCGCCGATCGCGTGCTCGTGCTCGACGACGGCCGCGTCACCCACACGCTCGATATCGCCGACCCACGCACCTCGATCGGCGCGGAGAACCACCGTGCCGAACTGCTCGCCCAGCTCGGCGTACACAGCTGAAACCGTAAGCAACCGAAGGGATTCGTCATGTCCAGGGTCATCGCCGTACTCGCGCTCATCGGCCTGTTGGTGAGCGGATGCGTGTCACGGCAGGACAGCCCGAGCGCACAGGAGGCACCGGCCACCGTGGCGTTGTCCGACCTCGCCGGACTCACGCTCAACGTGGGCGACCAGAAGGGCGGCACCGAGGCGCTGCTGCGCGCATCGGGCGGCCTTGACGGCCTGCCGTACAAGATCAGCTTCTCCACGTTCACATCCGGTCCGCCCCAGATCGAGGCCGCCACCGCCGGAAAGATCGATTTCGCGATCACCGGCAACACACCGCCGATCTTCGGTGCCGCTTCCAACGCGAAGGTCAAGGTGGTGTCGGCATACGACGGCGGCGGATACGGGGATCAGATCCTGGTGCACGCCGACGCGCCGATCCAACGCGTGGCGGATCTGCGGGCCAAGAGCATCGCGGTTGCCAAAGGCAGTTCGGCACATGGTCATACGCTGGTTCAACTCGACCGCGCCGGATTGAGCGTGGCCGACGTGAAACTGGTGTTCCTGCAACCCGCCGACGCGCTGTCGGCGTTCACCCAGCGTCGCGTCGACGTGTGGGCCGTATGGGATCCCTACACCGCGCAGGCCGAGACCGATCTCGCGGTGCGCAGCATCGCCACCGCGACCGGTGTCACCAACGGCGCAGGCTTCGGTGTCGCCTCGGACGCCGCACTGGCCGACCCGAAACGCAATACCGCACTGAGCGATCTGCTGCAGCGCTACGCCAACGCCGTCCGGTGGGCCGACGACAACCGCGAGCGGTGGGCGAAACGCTACGGCGAGGAAGTCGGTCTCGATCCCGCGGTCGCCGCACTCGCCCAGGGGCGCAGCCTGCGGTTGCCCACCGACCTGTCCGAAGAACTGATCGCGTCCGAGCAGGAGATGGCCGACCTGTTCGCCGAGTGCGAACAGATCGCGGCGGCACCGGATTTCGCGCGCTGGGTCGACCGCCGCTATACCGACGTGCTCAAACCTCTCTACCTCACTCGCGATTAGGAGCGACATGTCCACGGGAAGGTTCTTCTGGTTCCTGCCCACGAGCGGTGACGGCCGCTCCATCGTCGGTTCCTCGCACGCGTCGTCACAGCAGACCGTGCCCGCCAATTACCGTCCGCCGACGCGGCGCTACCTCGCCGAGGTGGCCCGCGCCGCCGACCGCCTGGGCTACGAAGGGGTGCTCACCCCGACCGGAACCTGGTGTGAGGACGCGTGGTTGAGCGCATCCGCCCTGTTGGCGGAGACCGAGCGGCTGAAGTTCCTCGTCGCGTTCCGGCCGGGGCTGACGCCGCCCACACTCGCCGCGCAGCAGGCCGCGACGCTGCAGCGGTTCTCCGAGGGGCGTGTGCTGCTCAACATCGTCAGTGGGGGTGACGATGTCGAACAGCGCCGGTTCGGGGATTGGCTCGACCACGACCAGCGCTACGCGCGGACGGGGGAGTTCCTCCACATCGTCGACGCCATCTGGCGTCAGGAATCGCTTGACTTCAAGGGCGATTACTACAAGGTCGCCGACGCCCGGGTGTCGGAGCCGCCGGATCCGCTGCCGCAGATCTACTTCGGCGGATCGTCACCGGCCGCGCTGCCGATCGCCGCGAAGTACGTCGACGTCTACCTAACGTGGGGCGAGCCCCCGCAGGACGCCGCCACGAAGATCGCGCGAGTCCGTGAACTCGCTGAACAACGCGGCCGCACCGTGCGGTTCGGCATCCGGCTGCACACCATCAGCCGCGACACCTCGGCGGCCGCCTGGGCGGTCGCGAACGACATGCTGTCAGGACTGCGCACCGACCAGATCGCCAAAGCCACTGCGCTGCACACTCGGTCGCAATCCGAAGGGCAGCGGCGGATGACCGCACTGCACGGCGGTCGGACCGACCAGCTCGAGATCTACCCGAACCTGTGGGCCGGTGTCGGCTTGGTGCGAGGCGGCGCGGGCACGGCGCTCGTCGGCAGCCATGAGGAGGTCGCCAATCTGATCTGTGAGTATTACTCACTCGGCTTCGACGAGTTCATCCTGTCGGGCTACCCGCACCTGGAAGAGGCCTACTGGTTCGCCGAAGGCGTGTTGCCGCTGCTGAAGCGCAAGGGCGTCGCCTAGCGCGGGTGGTCAGCAGCTGAACTTCTCGCCGGTTTGCGGGGGCGCGGCGACCGACTGCAGGCAGCCGAAGGGTTCGATGCCTGCATCGCTGAACTTGACCGCGGATTGGTAGGCGTGGTTGACACAGAAGAGTCCGACGGTGTCGGTGCGGCAGCGGTAGTCCCCGAACGACAGCACCAGGCCGTACGGAAGCTCGGGCCCCTCGCCGGCGGTGAACCGGCCGGGGTCTCCGTGCACGGAGCCGACGGTCACGCTGTTGCCGTCGTAGTCGACCCAGCCGCCCTTCCACTCGCCGTAGGCGTCATCCGGCCGCGGCGGCGGGTCGACCAGGTCCACCAGGCAGGCCAACGCACCGTCGGCGTACTGGCTGTCGGTCATACAGCTGGTCTTGCCCGACGGCGTGGTGAACGCGACGTCCTCCCCGAGGTCGGTCGTCTGGCCCTCACGCGTGGCCACGTGGTACTGGCCGGCGTCAGCGGGTTCACCGGCTTCGACCCAGGCGACCACGTCGCCGATCGGCGCGCCGGGGGCCGGTGGAGCGGTCGGCTTCGGTTTGGTCGTGGTCGTGGTGGGCGAACTCGCCGACGGCGCCGGCGGGATCGGTTCGATCCGTTCAGCCTGTCCGCCCGTCGTCGTCGAACACCCCGCTACCAGCACAGACGCGATCAGCACAGCCATTCGCATACCGGCCAGGCTAGCGGGCCGACACGCAATCCCTGGCCAGGCGCGGCGGGAGGCCCTGCTTGAAAGGTCATTGCTAACGTCGGGTGATGCACGAACACACCGTCCGCGCGACCATCGCCTCCGGCACCATCGAGGGGTTCACCCGCGACGGTGTGCACCGTTGGCGTGGCATCCCCTACGCGCGCCCGCCGGTGGGTCCGCTGCGCCTGCGCGCGCCCCAGCCGGTGCAGCCGTGGCGCGGCGTGCGCTATTGCCACGGATACGGCAACTGCGCCCCGCAGCAACGCATGTACACGATGCTGGCGCCGGGCAAGTACCAACCGATGAGCGAAGACTGCCTGACCCTGAACGTGGTGAGCCCGAAGAAGCAGTCGGACTCCGCGCTGCCGGTCATGGTCTTCATCCACGGCGGCGGCTACTTCATGGGGACGTCGGCCACGCCGATCTATGACGGTGCGGCGCTGGCCCGCAAGGGATGTGTGTACGTATCGGTCAACTACCGCCTGGGCGCGCTGGGGTGTCTGGACCTCTCGTCGCTGTCGAACCAGGACATCACGATCGACGACAACCTGTATCTGCGCGACCTGGTGATGGCCCTGCGCTGGGTACGCGAGAACATCGCGGTGTTCGGCGGCGATCCCGACAATGTGACGATCTTCGGTGAGAGCGCCGGAGCGCACGCCGTGGCCACGCTGCTCGCAGTGCCCGCGGCGAAAGGCCTTTTCGCCAAGGCGATCTCGGAGAGCCCGGCGGCAGGCATGGTGCGCACCCCGGAGGTGGCCGCACAGTACGCGACGCGGTTCGCCGCGATGCTGGGCGCGGGGGAGGACGACGGCGCCGACGCGGTGATGGCGGCGCGGCCGGCCGAACTGGTGGACGCGTTCGAAGAGCTGATCAAACAAGGCCAGCGCGAGATGCTCGGCGCCTTCGCGGCCGGTCCCACGAGCGGAACCGGTTACCTGCCAGAGGATCCGGTGGAGGCGATGCGCAGCGGTAAGGGACACCGGCTTCCGCTCATCGTCGGAACCAATGCCGAAGAGGCCAACCTCTTCGGTCGCTTCCTCAAGCTGCTGCCCATGTCCGAGCCGATGATCGAGCGGCTGCTCGCCGAGGCCGAACCCGAAGAGCGCGAACGCATCACCGCCGCGTACCCCGGCTATCCGAACCAGAAGGCATGCGTCCAATTCGGCAGCGATTTCGCCTTCGGTTCGGCCGCCTGGCAGATCGCCGAGGCTCACAGCCGCCATGCGCCGACCTACCTCTACCGCTACGACTACGCTCCGCGGCCGCTGCGCTGGTCGGGACTCGGCGCGACGCACGCCACCGAACTGTTGGCGGTGTTTGACGTCTACCGCACCGGGTTCGGTCGTCTGCTGACCGCCGTCGGTGACCGCCGAACAGCCTTGCGAGTCAGCGACGACGTCCAACGCCGCTGGCACGAGTTCGCCCGCACCGGCGTTCCCGGCCCCGACTGGCCCACCTACACCGGCGCGGACCGCGCCGTGCAAGTGTTCGATCAGCGCCCGCGCATCGAGTTCGACCCGCACGCCGCCCGCAGGGAGGCATGGGCGAACTTCTCGCTAGTCTCGCGTTAACGGCGGCCCCTAGCCGCCAGTGTTCACACAGAGGAGAAAAGTGCCCACCATCGATGTCGTCGAGCGCCCCGCGGAACTGAACGCCGAGTGGCTGACGTCGGCGATCGGTTCACCTGTTGCGGACTTTTCCTACGAGCGCATCGGGACCGGCCAGATGAGCGAGTGTTACCGCGTCGCGTTGACGTATGCGGGTGAGGACACCGGCCCCGCGACCGTGGTGCTCAAGGTGGCCGCGACCGACTCGGTCAGCAGGCAGACCGGTTTGGCGCTGGGCCTGTATGAACGCGAGGTGCGGTTCTACACCGACATCGCGCCGCGGATCGGGGGACCGGTGGCGCCGTGCTTCTCTTCGGCGTTCAACGCCGAAACCGGCGCCTTCCATCTGCTGCTCGGCGACGCGGGACCCGCGACCGTCGGCGACGAGATCCGCGGCGCCTCAGCTGAGCAGGCCATGCTGGCGCTGTCCGAGCTCGGCCGGTTGCACGGACCGCTGCTCTGCGATCCCGCCGTCGCGAGCGCCGAGTGGCTCAACCGAGAGGCGCCGGTCAACCAGGCGCTGATCGCCGGCTTGTACGCGGGCTTCGCCGAGCGGTACGCCGACCAGATCGCGCCCGCGCACCGCGACGTGTGCGAGCGACTGATCGCGAGCTTCGACGAGTATCTGGCCGCCGAATCCGCGCCCGATCGGGTCATGGGGCTCGTGCACGGCGACTACCGCCTCGACAACATGCTGTTCGGGCAGCCGGGCGCGGATCGTCCTTTGACGGTGGTGGATTGGCAGACGGTCACGTGGGGACCGGCGATGACGGACGTCGCGTACTTCATGGGCTGTGCGCTTCCCGTCGAGGTGCGCCGCGAGCACTACGACGCGCTGCTTTCCGCATACCACTCCGCGCTCGGTCCGAATCCTCCGATCACCCTCCACGACGTGCGCGACGGGGTGCGTAGGCAGACTTTCTTCGGCGTGATGATGGCGATCATTTCGTCGATGCTCGTCGAGCGGACCGAGCGCGGCGACGAGATGTTCATGACGATGCTGGCTCGCCATTGCGAGCATGTGCTCGACGTCGACGCGCTGAGTGCGCTGCCAGAACCGACTGCGCCAGAACCGCTTGCGCCCACCGCCGAGGATGATGGCGAACACCCGCCCGGTGACGAGCCGCTGTGGAATGAGAGCTGGTACTTCGACTTCGTCGACCCGCAGCAGGAGATCGGCGGGTGGGTGCGTCTCGGGCTGTACCCGAACATCGAGACGTCCTGGATCAACGGCCTGGTGTGTGGTCCGGACATCCCGACCTACGCGCTGCTCGACTTCGAGGGCACCGATGCGATCGAACTGACGCTGACCCCGACCGAACCGCTCAAGACCTTCCGCGTCACGATGCGTGGCCGCGGCCAGGCGTACGACGATCCGGCCGCACTGTTACGCAACGAATCCGGCCGCCCGGTCGACGTGTCGATGGAACTCGAGTGGACCACCACCGGCACTCCGTATCTGTACCGGGTGACACCGCGATACGAGATTCCGTGCTCGGTGTCGGGCACGGTGTCCGTCGACGGTCGCGAGTTCACGTTCACTGACGTGCCGGGCCAGCGCGACCACTCCTGGGGTGTGCGTGACTGGTGGGCGATGGACTGGGTGTGGAGCGCACTGCACCTCGACGACGGCACCCACCTGCACGGTGTCGACATCCGTATCCCCGGCGCCCCGCCGCTCGGAATCGGTTATGTGCAACCACCCGGCGAACCGCTCATCGAACTGCAGACCGTTTCGGCGCGAGAGACGTTCGCCGACAACGCGTTACCGGTGGAGACGACGCTGACCCTCGCGCCCGGCGACGTCACAGTCACAGCAAAGGTGCGCGCCCATGCTCCCGTGCTGCTGACCTCCCCCGACGGCCGGATCAGCCACTTCCCGCGCGCATGGGCGACGATCACGACCGCCGACGGCCGCAACGGCGTGGGCTGGCTGGAGTGGAACCGCAACCAGCCGTAGCAACTCGCCTCTGTTGTGCGAGCGTGCGGGTCTGCACACGACACGCCGCGAAAATTCAGCGTGTCGTGCACGCTCGCACCGCAGCGAGCGTGCGCTACCGCGGGGCGTACATGATCAGGCCGACCCCGGCCAGACAGATCAGCGCACCCGTGACATCCCACCGGTCGGGCCGGAAACCGTCGGCGACCATGCCCCACGCGAGTGAACCGGCGATGAAGACCCCGCCGTACGCCGCCAGGACCCGACCGAAATGGGCGTCGGGCTGAAACGCTGCGACGAAACCGTAAGCGCCGAGCGCCATCACCCCCGCCCCGATCCACCACCAACCGCGATGCTCACGCACGCCCTGCCACACCAGCCACGCGCCGCCGATCTCCAGCAGCGCGGCGAGGACGAACAGCATCACCGATTTGAGCACCATCACGACACTCAGCGTGCCGTGAGCGTGCGCAAAATGCTGACGCACCGCGGCGTGTCGTGTGCAGACTCGCACGCTCGCGGCACAAGCGGCTAGGGGAGGTGGGCGCTGTCGTCGTCGAGGTCGTCGCGGTTCAGGCCCATCGGCGTCGCGGCGGGGAGGTCACCGCCTGCGACGACCTTGCGGGTGATCGGGGTCAGCGTGCGGAACAACATCTCGATCTCGTCGTCACTCAATGCGTCGAGCACCGGCAACGCCAACCGGTCGGTGCCGTCCTCGATCTGCTGCTTGAGATCGCGGCCGGCGTCGGTGAGCTCGTCACCGTCGATCAGCCCCCGCTCGGCGAGCCGGTCCCGGTACAGGGCCCACTGTTCGTCGTCGTAGTCACGGCTGCGCATGATCATCTCCTTGGGCACGCGCCCTGCAACGGCGTGCAGGATGTTGCTCTCGCGACCGGAGATCCCGTGACTGATGAGCAACGCGATGTGACCATCGCCGCGTTGTTCGCGCAGCAACGTGGCGGCGTGCCAGAGCTTGGCCAGCGGTTCGTCCGGCCACGGCAGGGCCGCGTTGGCGGCGAACAGGCATCGACCGTCGAGCGCGGCGTTGCGGGCGGCCTTGGCCAGCAAGTCGGCCGCTGTCGCCGCGTCGTCACCCTGTCCGACGCCGTAGCGCTCGAGCGCCTCCACCGCGGACTCCTGTCGCACGCGCAGCGCGTCGGCCGGGGCAGCGACTTCCCATGCCGCCGGAAGGGCCTTGGCCACCCGTTGCGGCGCGAAGTTGTAGAACGCCGCGGTCACCACCTCGGGCGCCACCACGCCCAGCGGTGCCGATCTGGCCGCGAAGTAGCCCATCCAGAATCCCTTGTAGCCAAGGCCGTCGAGGGCGGCACGAGCTTCCGGGGCGAAGTAGGTGACGGCGTGCACGGGTTCGAGTCGATCGAAGAATCGGCGCGCCAACGATGGTTGCCTGTCCACGTCGGCAGTTAACCACTGACCTCGATCCCGGCTGGCCGCGGCCCGATCAAGACGGGTCAATGCCCCGAGTCGTCCCCGGCCACCGCCGAACTGGTCTCGTCGATGATCGCCCGCATGGCGTGTTCGGCTGCCGCCTCGTCGCGCATCCTGATCGCGCGCGCCACCTCGTCGTGCAGGTTGATCGCGGCCGGGTTCGGTGTCGAGGGCATCATCCCGTGGTGCGTCCGCCCGGCGAGCACCTCGGCGACCACGCCGTCGAGCGCGCGGAACATCTCGTTGCCGCTGGCCTCCAACATGGTCCGGTGGAACAGCTTGTCGGCCTCCAGATAAGCCTCGAGGTCACCCGCGCGGCCGTGTACGACCATGTCCGAAACGGCCGCCGCCATGATGCGGCACTGGTCCGGGTTGGCTCGACGCGCTGCCAGCGCCGCCGCCGCCGGCTCGAAACCGCGGCGTAGCTCGGAAAGCGAGAGGAGTTGGGCGGCCCGGTCGCCGTCCTCCAGGCGCCAGCGAATCAGCCTGGGGTCGAAGACATTCCACTTCTGCGAAGGCAGGACCGTGATGCCCACCCGTCGTCGCGATTCGACCATCCCCATTGATTCGAGCACCCGGATCGCCTCGCGCGCCACGCTGCGCGATACCCCGTGACGCGCGCTGACCCCGTCGAGGGTCAGCACCTGCCCGGCGGGATACTCACCGGAGACGATCGCCGTGCCCAGCGCCTTGAGAAGATTGCCATGCAGCGCGCCGACGATTGGTTGAGACGCCACGCATACATCTTTTCATAGGATCCCCAGACCGATTTAAAGACATACCAATACGTGACGGTATTGCAATCGTATGCCTATTACGGCATGCTGTGTGATGCCAAACACAACTGGGTAGGTGGAGGGAATGGTCGCTCCGATCGTGGTCATGGGCGTTTCGGGCTCGGGTAAGTCGACCGTGGGTGCCGCGCTCGCGCAGCGTCTGCGCGTACCGTTCGCCGATGCGGACGACTTCCATCCGCCTGCCAACATCGCGAAGATGACTTCCGGCGAGGCGCTCAACGACGACGACCGTTATCCGTGGCTCGAAGCGATCGGCGAGTGGTTGGCCGAACGGTGCGAAACGGGCGGGGTGATGAGTTGCTCTGCGCTCAAGCGCAAGTACCGCGATCAACTGCGGCGTCACTGCCCTGAGATGGCACTGCTGCATCTGGTTGGAACCCCCGAGGTCATCGGCAGGCGGCAGGCCAGCCGTCCCGGTCACTTCATGCCGGCATCGCTGCTGGCTTCGCAATTTGAGACGCTCGAACCGCTGGGATCCGATGAGCACGGCGTCGACATCGACGTCGACCAGAGCATCGATGCCATCGTCGAGAGCTATGTATCGGCAACGGGCTCGACCGGCCGGTAATACGCGTGGCCGACACACCGGATGAACCAAAGACGATGCCAAAAGGGCACTTTGACCATCCGCCGATTGGCCTGAAATCGTACGACATCGACAGTTCGGAGGCCTGATGGAAGCAATCGATCCCGCCTACGGAGCCACCACGCTCCTGCTGATCGCTGCGGGGGCGGTGGCGGTCCTTCTGTTCTTGATCATGAAGGTCAAGCTGCACGCCTTCGTGGCGCTGGTGCTCGTCAGCGTGCTCACGGCGCTGGCCGCGGGCATTCCGGTCGGCGACGTTCCCGACGCCATCAGCTACGGCTTCTCGAACACGCTCGGCTCGGTGGCGCTGCTCGTCGGCTTCGGCGTGATGCTCGGTCGGTTGCTCGAAGTCACCGGCGGCGCCCAGGTTCTCGCCGATACGCTCATCGCCCGGTTTGGCGAGAAACGGGCGCCCTTCGCGCTCGGCGTCGCCGCGCTGCTGTTCGGATTCCCGATCTTCTTCGACGCCGGTCTCGTCGTGTTCCTGCCCATCATCATGACCGTCGCCCGGCGCTTCGGAGGGTCGCTGCTGCTCTACGGTCTGCCCGCCGCAGGTGCGTTCGCCGCCATGCACGCGCTGGTTCCGCCCCATCCGGGGCCGGTGGCGGCGGCCGAGGCGCTCGGCGCCAGTATCGGTGTGACGCTTCTGGTCGGCGCTCCGGTCGCCATTCTGTCCTGGTACATCGGCGTGCTGCTGGTTTCCCGGGCGATCGGGCGCCGGGTGCACGTCGACATTCCGACGGCGTTGTTCGGCGAGATCAACGGCGGAACAACCATTTCCGGCTCCGACGATGCTGGCGACGCCCCCGACGGGGCCGGGGCGGGAGGAGTGGCCACCGCGGCCCGAACCGCTCCGTCCTTCGCCTCGGTGCTCGGCGTTCTGCTTCTACCGTTCGTGTTGATCTCGTTCAACACCGTTCTCGACACCTTGGTGACCGCCGGGACTCTGGAAGAGGACGCCACGTGGGTCCGGTACCTCATGCTGCTCGGCAACACCAGCGTCGCGCTGCTGATCACGGTGATCGTCGCGGCCGTGGTGTTGGGTCTGCGGCGGGGCCGGTCGATGGACGAGGTCAGCGCCCTCTACGACAAGGCGCTCGGGCCCATCTGCTCGGTCATCTTGATCACCGGGGCCGGCGGCATGTTCGGCGGGGTGCTGCGGTTGAGCGGCATCGGCAGCGCGCTGAGTGACTCTCTGTCGGGTCTGGGGATGTCGCTGATCGTTCAGGCCTTCATCATCGCGACGCTGCTGCGGGTGGCCCAGGGATCGGCGACGGTTGCGCTGACGACGACGGCCGGGCTGATCAGCGCCGCAGCGGCCGAGGCGAGCCTGAGCAGTCTCCACCTCACCCTGCTGGTCATCGCGATCGCCGCGGGAGCCACCGTGCTCTCACACGTCAACGACTCGGGCTTCTGGCTGGTCAGCCGCTTCTTCGGGATGGACGTGAAGACCACGCTGAAGACGTGGACGGTCATGGAGACCACGCTCGGCCTTACCGCATTCGGCTTCAGCCTCGTTGTGTGGCTGGTGATCTGACCCCCGGACCCAAGTCGGGGTCAACGGCGTCGACCGGTCCGACGGTCAGCCCTTGACGACCTGCGTTCCGCCCGCGAGTTCGTCGTGCTTGCCCTGCTTGGTCGGGCTGCCGCTGATGGTCACAGCGATGACGATGATCGCGATGACGCCGAGCAGTCCGCCGACGAACGGGATGATCGGGAGCAGCGTCCACGAGTTGCGAATGGCCGCCTGAGCGGCGGTCGGCTTGGCTGCCCCGCCGGGGCCGCGAACGGTCAGGCCGAGCAACTTCTTGCCCGGAGTCGAGCCCGTACCCGCTTCGAAGGCGAGGAAGTAGACGAACATCAGGCCGCCGGTGAAGAAACCGGTGACCATGATGTTGGAGGCGGAGTCGGTGGCGAAGGCCAACAGCCAACTCACGATTCCGACGAGGATGCCGTCGATGAACCGCGCGAGCCAACGCAGAAGCAGGCCGCCCGGCCGACCGCCGCCCGCGGGGTAGCCGCCGCCGTACTGTCCAGGCTGGGGTCCGAGATTTCCGCTAGTCATCCGAGTCAATGTACCGGCGACCCCGACCGATCAGGGGCGCTTTCCGATCGCTCGGTGGAAACCTCAGCGAAGCTTGCGCTGCTGGCGCTTGGCCTCTTTGCGTGCCTGCTTGCGGGCCGTCTCGGCCTGTTTGCGTGCCGTGTCGGCTTGCTTGCGGGCCGTCTCGGCCAACTCCGTCGCACGTTCGCGCGCCGTCTCGGCCAGTTCGGGCGCGCGGTCGCGGGCGACGTCGGCCCACTCCGAGCTGCGTTCCCGCGCGACGTCGGCGAGTACCGATCCGCGCTTGCGCGCCACCTCAGCGAGTTCGGGCGCGCGGTCACGGGCGACGTCGGCCAGTTCGGCACCCCGTTTGCGGGCCCGTTCGGCGAGTTCGGGTCCGCGTTCGCGGGCGACCTCGGCCAGTTCGGCGCCGCGCTCGCGGGCGACGTGGGCGAACTCGCGGCCGCGTTCGGCGCCGACCTGCAGGCCGTGACCGACCTTGTCGGCCAACGCGCTGTCGGCGAGAGTGCCACCGGCCGCCGCCCCGACGGGCAACGCCGTGCTGACCGCTTCGGACACCTTGTGGGCCGCCCGTCGACCGCGCCAACCGATCGAGGGTTTGCCCTCGGTGTCGACCGCGGCGATGATCAGCCCACCGATCAAGCTCACGTCGGTGATGAACGCACGCCGTTCTTCGGCCTTGCGCTCGGGGTCTGTCTCACTCCAGAACGTATGTCCGCCAAGGCTGCCCGGTACCACGCTCAGTGCGAGCGCGGCAGAGGCGAGCCGGGGTAGTTTGCCGGTGGCCAGGAGCAGGCCACCGCCGATCTGGACGGCGGCCGTGGCGCGGGCGACGGTCTCGGCGTTGGTCGGAACGTTGGTGCCGACCGGGTCCGGCAGTTTGCTCAGACCCTCCAGCGTCGGGCGTGCGGCGTCGGCCGCGGGTTTCGGGCTGCGTAGGGCCTCGACGCCTCTGGCGATGAAGGCTGCTGACAGCATCGGGCGCGCGATACGTCGAATCAACATGCGCGAGGTGTTCCCAGGCGAGCGGGGACGCAAACGTCGTTACGAGGCATCGTGGGGGGTGCGGTGTTGCAGCGGCACGAGATACCAGAACACGATGAGCGCGACCAGCACGCCGCCCCCGGCGATCCATGCCGCCACCCGGTCGGCGACGGCGTCGAAGATGATCGTCGCCACGCCGGCGAGCGCGACGCCGAGGAGCAGCGTGCCGGTGATGGCGAAGGAGTGCGCCGTCGACACCAACGTGCGCATGCGGTGCCGACGGAACAACAGCCGGTGCATGCTCACCGGAGCGATCAGCAGGACCGTCGCCCCGATCGAGCAGGCCACCGTCACCAGGTAGACGGTCCGCATGACACCGTCGAGATCGGAGAAGTGGTCGGTGAACGGCAAGATCAGCAGGAAGCCCGTGAGCAGCTGGACACCCGTCTGAGCCACCCGTAGCTCCTGCAGCAAGCTGGACCAATTGCGGTCCAGCCGTTGGGCTTCCGTCTCGTCGCGGTGGTAACCGTCAGGCCCTGCCAGGTCGGGGCGCTCCGAGTTCACACCTGATTCTGGCAGGCGGCGCCGCGGCTGGTCGACCGATCCACGGTTGTGGGCGGCACAAACGGGGCGCGACGCCGGAGTAGGTTGGCGAACGTGGCGCTCGTCGCGGGAATAGATTCATCCACTCAGTCCTGCAAGGTGATCGTCTGTGATGCCGACACCGGGTCGGTGGTCCGGTCGGGTTCGGCCCCGCACCCCGACGGCACCGAGGTCGATCCCCGGTCGTGGTGGTCGGCTCTGCAGGCCGCCGTCTCGGCGGCGGGCGGGTTACACGACGTGGCGGCGATCTCGGTGGGGGCCCAGCAGCACGGAATGATCTGCCTGGACGACGGCGGGCGGGTCGTGCGAGATGCGCTGCTGTGGAACGACGTTCGGTCGAGTGCGGCCGCGGTCGACCTGGTCGACGAGCTGGGCGGCCCGCAGGAGTGGGCCACGCGCGTGGGCGTGGTGCCGGTCGCGGCGATCACCGCGACGAAGTTGCGCTGGCTTGTAGATGACGAACCCGGGCACGCCGATGCGACCGCGGCGGTGTGTCTCCCACACGACTGGCTGACTTGGCGCCTCAGCGGGTCTTCCGACCTCGGCGATCTCCGCACGGACCGCAGCGACGCCAGCGGGACGGGGTACTTTTCGTCGGCGACCGGCGACTACGACATCGACCTACTCGAGATGGCCATGCGCGGGAGGAGGCCACTCGTCCCGCCGGTGCTCGGACCGTCCGCACCCGCCGGGCACTCGACGACGGGCGCGTTGTTGGGCCCTGGTGCCGGCGACAACGCGGCAGCGGCGCTCGGGCTGAGCGCCGGGCAGGGTGATTGCGTGGTGTCGTTGGGAACCTCGGGGGTGGTCAGCGCCGTCGGAACCGTCGCACCTCGGGATCCGGAAGGCATCGTCGCCGGTTTCGCGGACGCGACCGGGAACCAGTTGCCGTTGGTGTGCACGCTCAACGGTGCTCCCGTGCTCGCGGCCGTCGCCAGGATGTTGGCCGTGGAGTTCGACGAACTGGACCGCCTGGCGCTGTCGGCGCGGCCTGGCGCAGAAGGGCTCACGCTGGTGCCGTACCTGGAGGGGGAGCGGTCGCCGAATCTGCCCGCCGCGGCCGGCGCCCTGCACGGCGTGACCACGCGAAACCTCCTGCCCGCCAATGTTGCTCGGGCAGCTGTCGAGGGCTTGTTGTGCTCGATGGCGTACTGCATCGACAAGATCAGGGCGCACGGTGTTCAAGTGCAGCGCATCATGTTGACGGGCGGAGGGGCGCGTTCGGAGGCGGTGCGACAGATCGCGCCCGCTATTCTGGGGACGGCCGTGCAGGTGCCCGTACCCGCGGAGTACGTGGCGCTGGGTGCGGCCAGGCAGGCCGCATGGACCTTGTCGGAGGGGGACGCAGCGCCGACGTGGAGGCTCGGTGGCACCGCGTCCTACCGCGCGGATCCCACACCGTCGGTGCTCGACCAGTACCGAACCGCGCAGCCGCTTACGTTGGGGCAGTGAATTTTCGATGGGACCGGCTGGCTGACGGGGTGTTCCGCACGCGGCTGCCGTTCCTCGACGTCACCGTCGGGTTGGTCGTCGGGCGTGACGGCGGCATGCTGATCGACACGGGCAGCACGCTGAGCGAAGCGCGTGCCGTCAGCGCCGACGTCGCCGAACTCGCCGAACATCAGGTGCGGCACGTACTGCTGACGCACAACCACTTCGACCACGTCCTCGGATCTGGCGTGTTCGTCGGTGCGCAGGTGTACTGCGCACCGCCGGTGGCCGACACCATGACGTCCGGCAAGGAGCATCTGCGTGCCGACGCGTTACGGCACGGCGCCGACGGTGACGAGGTGAACGCGGCGCTCGGCGCCCTGCGCGAGCCCGATCGACAGGTGTGGGAGGCCGTCGTCGACCTCGGCGGACCGACGGTGTCGCTCAGCCACCCCGGTCGCGGGCACACCGGCCACGACCTGATCGCGGCGGTGACGGATCCGACCCGGCGGGTGGTGTTCTGCGGTGATCTCGTCGAGGAGTCGGGCGATCCGTGTGTCGACGAGGATTCCGACCTCGACGCCTGGCCGGCGACGCTGGACCGGTTACTGGCGATCGGAGGCGAGAACGCGGTCTACGTCCCCGGTCACGGCGCCGTCGTCGACGCGGATTTCCTCCGTCGACAACGCGAGTGGTTGGCCGACAGAAGCCGGTGACGGCTCGAATGCCTTACTCAGGCGAGGTGTCACGGAACTCGCGGATGGATGAAGACACCGTCGGCTTCGACGGTCACGCCGTCGGCGTCGGCGATATGCCCGACGGCAAACGTCTTAACGCCCTCAATTCGTTCGACCCAGGCTTCCGCACGCAGCGGGTGCCTGAGCCGGGTCCCACGCCGATAGCGCATGGTCAGCGTGCCCGTCACCGCCGGCTTGCCCGGTTTGTGCGCCGTGGCGCCGAGCACGTGGTCGAGCAGCATCGCGCAGGCTCCACCGTGGACATGTCCCGGGGGACCTTCGAATGCGGCGCCGAGCGTGAATTCGGCCCAGACTCGGCCGTCGGTGTCGTGATGGACCACCAGCGGCGGGGCGGCCGGGTTGCGCACCCCGATGACGACATTGCCCCAGACCATCGCCTCGCCGTCGCGGGTGTGTTGCACACCGAATGAGTCGCCAAGCAGCGATGCGCTGAGTTCGTCACTAGCGCTGTCGATCCGGTTCCTCACCGCTTCGACGGTTGCTGCATCCGCTGTGGTGCGGATCGTGACGTCGACGAGTCGGCGCACCGCTTGCGCCAAGGGTTCGTACACATCGCGCAGATCGTCGAGTTCGGAGCCGGCCATGGGTTCAGGGTGCGTAAACCCCGACGCCGCCGCAAGGCGCCGTCCCGGCCAGTGGTGCGTTGGACGAGCGGTTCGAGCTGTCGTTGTTAGGCTGACCGGATGGCGAAAAGCACGTCCGACGCGAAGCCGAATCTGGCTGCGACCAGTTGGGCGTTGCTGGGCATGCTGTCGTACGAACACGAACTGTCGGGCTACGACATCCGCAAGTGGATCGAATGGAGCATGCGGTTCTTCTACGGGAGCCCCGCCTACAGCCAGATCTACTCAGAGCTGAAAAAGCTGGAGCGGCTGGAACTGCTGTCATCACGCGTCGAGAGCACCGGTGGCACCCGCAACCGTCGGCTGTACAGGATCACCCCGGCCGGTCTGGAGGCGGTGCGGAAGTGGGCCAACGAATCTCCGGTCGATCCGCCGGTGCTCAAGCACAACCCGTTGCTGCGCGTGACGTTCGGACATCTCACCGATCCGGCACGGCTCAAGGAGATTCTGCAGGAGCACGTCGCCTACGCCGATGACATGCAGCGCAAGGCCGCCAAGGACGCCAAGTGGGCAGGCGTGGAGCCGTCGTGGGCGTACGCGAAGGTCGCCTTGCAGTGGGCCGAGAGGTACTACGCCGCCGAACGCGAACTCGCGTTGAAGATGCTCAAAGAACTGGACGAGGCCGAAGCCGCCTTCGCCGACGCCGGCATCGAACCCGGTACCCAGATTCCCTGGCCCGCAACCGAATACTGGTACGAGATCGAAAAGAAGGCCGAGGCTGACGACTGATCGGTCACCGGTCGGCGGCGTCCGCGGCGGCGATGTAGCCGTACACCAGACCCTGCGCGATCGTCGCGCCCGCTCCGGGGTAGGTGGCACCGAACGCGTTGGCGGCGGTGTTGCCGATCGCATACAACCCGTCGATCGTGCCGCCGTCCTCTCGTAGCACCCGGGCGCGGTCGTCGACGCGCAAGCCGCCACACGTGCCGAGATCGCTCAGCACCATCTTGACGGCATAGAAGGGTCCGCGATCCAGTGGGCGCAAGTTGGGGTTCGGCGTGACCGTCGGGTCGCCGTAGTAGCGGTCGTAGGCGCTGGCCCCACGCAGGAAGTCCGGGTCGACACCCGCTCCTGCGTTTGCGTTGAAGCGCTGGACGGTCGAGGTGAGGGCTGACCCGTCGAGGTTCATCTTGGGTGCGAGTTCGGCGATCGAATCGGCACGATGCGCGATGCCGGCGTCATACCAGCGCTTGGGTATCGCCATCCGTGGGAACAGTTCGGCGGCAAAGACATAGCTGTTGCGATAGCCCTGATCGAAGACGATCCACATCGACTCGACGGGGTTTCCCGCGCGTTCCCGCTCGAGGATCCGCTGTCCGAATGACATGTAGTCGGTCGCCTCGTTGACGAAGCGATTCGCGCTCTGGTCGACGATGATCGATCCGGGAAGCGACCGCTCCGCCAGCATGACTTTCGGCTCCGCACCGGGCAGTGCGGCGACGGCGGGGAACCACCACGCTTGATCCATGAGATCGGTTGCAGCGCCGATGTCCTGGGCCAGGCGGATGGCATCGCCGGTGTTGGTGTCGGCGCCCAGGCTGGCATGCTCGCCGAGGAATTCCGATTGGAATTTCCACCGCATGTCCATCTGGTGGTCGAAACCGCCCGCCGCGAGCACGACACCGCGGCGCGCGGACACGGTGATGTCGGCGCCGCCATGGCTCAGCACCACGCCGCTCACCCGATCGCCGTCGGCGACCAGCCGAAGCAGCGTGGTGTCGGTCCAGACGGGGATGCCAGCGCGCAGGACACCGGCGAAAAGACCGGCTGCCAGCGCCTGGCCCCCGGCGACGTATCGCCGCTTGAGCAGCAGACCACCCACACCCTGGCCGAGGCGTTTGGCGACCACCGGCAGACCCTTGCGCGGCATCCGCGACATCAGGTTCAGCCATCGATAATCGGCGCCGGTGGTCGGTATCGGAACCTTGGCTTCCATCACGCCGGGTCGCAGTCGCGTGCGGTACGGGCCCAGAATCGCCGAATCGAGGGGACGGCATTCGCACGTGCGGCCGACGGCCGTGCCGCCGGGCGCCTCGGGGTGGTAGTCCGAGTACTCCTTCGCCCAGAACAGCCGCATCGGCGTTGTACGCCGCAGAAGCTCGACCGTCGCGCCGATGTGGGCCACGAATGCGTGCGAGCGCTGGGAGGTCGCGGTCCCGTCGACCACGGCGCCGAGGTACGTCTTCGCCCGCTCCGCGGTGTCGGCACCGCCGTCGCCGTTGATCACCGTGCTGGCCGGCAGCCACAACGCCCCGCCGGACCTGGCGGTGGAACCTCCGACATAGGTCGATTTCTCGACGATGAGCACGGACAGGCCGCGCTCATGAGCGGCAAGGGCTGCCGCCATACCGGTGCCGGAACCGACCACCACCAGATCGACGGTCGTATCGGTTACGGGCAGGCCCTCCGGGATCGTCGCCGCGTGCGCGCTGTTCACAAGCCATCAACGTAGAGCGGATGGCAGCGGGCCGGTATCGATGTCCTGATGAGCGGAACAGAACCGTGAACAGGGCCGGTGGGGCTGCTAGAACAGCGGTATGACGATGGACACCGACATCGAGGTCCGCCAGATCGAGGCCGAGGCCGCGCCGTCGCGGTTCGCCCGAGGCTGGCACTGCCTAGGTCTGGTCAGAGAGTTCGGTGACGGTAAGCCGCACCAGGTCTACGCATTCGGCAAGAAGCTGGTGGTGTTCCGCGGCGGCGACGGCCGCCTCAACGTCCTCGACGGGTACTGCCGCCACATGGGCGGCGACCTGAGCCAGGGCGAGGTCAAGGGCGACGAGATCGCGTGCCCGTTCCACGACTGGCGCTGGGGCGGTGACGGTCGGTGCAAGAAGGTGCCCTACAGCAAGCGAGTGCCGCGGCTGGCCCGCACCGCGACCTGGACCACGCTCGAACAGGACGGCATGCTGTTCATCTGGAACGACCCGGAGGGCAACCCCCCGCCGCCGGAGGTCACGATCCCGCGCATCGAGGGCGCCACAAGCGACGAGTGGACCGACTGGCACTGGTATACGACCGTGGTCAACACGAACTGCCGCGAGATCATCGACAACGTCGTCGACATGGCCCACTTCTTCTACATCCACGGCTCGCTGCCGACGCACTTCAAGAACATTTTCGAAGGCCATGTCGCGACCCAGTACATGAACAGCGCGGGCCGGCCCGATCTCGGCGAGCCGGGGCCGACGCAGATGCTCGGAACCACCTCGGTCGCATCGTATTTCGGGCCGTCCTTCATGATTGACGACCTGACGTATCACTACACCGACGTCGATCACAAGACGGTGCTGATCAACTGTCACTATCCGATCGACCAGAACTCCTTCGTGCTGCAGTACGGGATCATCGTCAAGAAGTCCGAGAACCTGCCCGAGGACCTCGCGATGCAAACGGCGATCGGTCTCGGCGACTTCGTGAAGATGGGTTTCGAGCAGGACGTCGCCATCTGGAAGAACAAGGCGCGCATCGACAATCCGCTCCTGTGCGAGGAGGACGGGCCCGTCTACCAACTGCGTCGTTGGTACGAGCAGTTCTACGTCGACGTCGCCGACGTGACGCCGGACATGGTGGACCGCTTCGAATACGAGATCGACACCACCCGGCCGCGCGAGGAATGGATGAAGATCGTCGAGGCCAATATCGCCGCACGGGACGCCGTCACGAGCGCGGGATGAGCGTCCGCCAGGACAACCGACTCGCCGACGCGCCGATGACCTCGGTGATGTGCCGACTCTGCGCGGCAACCGTTTTGGTGCGCAAGAGCACCTGGCAGCAGACCAGCGTGCAGTGGGACGCCGAGGCCGCCCGAAAGTGCCACCAGCGCCGCGACGCCGAGGCCATCCACGCGCACGACGGCAGGCCGTTCCTGGTCTGCTTCGAACTGCGGGATTCGATCGAGGAGGCGGCGCGCCGCGGGGCGTTGCCGATCGTCGACGAAGCAGTGTGATTTCGGTGCGCTACCGATCGCTGAGCGACCGATAGCGCACCGAAACCGCCCCTAGGTCAGCTGGAACTCCGACAGGGGAGCTTCCTTCGGGTACTCCGCCGGCCCGCCGAGGTCGTAGACCGCGTTCAGCGCCGCGATGAACTCCGGATCGTGCAGAGGCTCGCTCGGCACGTCGAGCTTGATGCCCTTGGAGTGCACATCGTCGACGAGCATGTCGATCGCCTTGTCGATGGTCAGATCGTCGCTGCCGTCCATGTTCTTCTTGAGCTCGTCGAAGTCGGTGAACACCTCCGCCGACCAGTGCACCAGGAACCGCAGTTCGTCGGTGTGGTGGCGGGCGATCACGTCGTCGCCGTTCTTCAGCAGCCAGAAGTCGCGGTCCGACGGATCCCCGGTGAACACCGTGTCGAACGCCAGTCCCGCGGGGGTCTGTTGATCGAGCGGCCCGTTGGCCTCGCCGCGGTGCACCATCATCTCGTTCTGCACGAGCACACCGCGGTTGTAGACCGGCGGCAGCAGGCGTTTCGGCGGCTTGAGAGGGCCCTCGGGCCAGTAGGTGAAACCGCTGCCCTCGTCGAGCGAGAACCACGTGATGACCTGAGCCATCTTGATGAGGTAGTCGCGGAACAGCCCGGACTTGCCCATGACGCTGGTCAGCCAGGTGGGAGCGTTCTCGTGGCGCACGCCGCGGAAGCTGGGGGAGTCCAGGTGGCCGGGATCGCGGTTGGCGCAGGGGCCGTTGATGTTGAACAGCATCATCTCGGGCTTGGCGTAGTCGGCGTTCCAGTAGCTCTTGGCGTACTCGACGAAGCGCTGGTTGTAGAAGCAGTCGTGCAGCTCGGGATAGAGCACCGTGCCGTAGTTGGCCAGATAACCGCGGAACGTCGCGGTGAGGAACAGGTCCAGCGAGGGGGTGAAGCCCTCGGGGAACAACCCGCTCATGGTGGCCATCAGTTCTTCGGCCGACGCGAAGTGCTGGGCGATGATCAGCTTCCACGGCCCCTGGGTGCGCACCACGTCGAGGAGGCGCTCCCGCTGGTCGTCGGTATAGAGGTTGTCGATCTCGCGGGGCGGTGAAGCGGGCCGCAGGACGTCGGACAACTCCATCCGCTGCTCTTGGGTGAGCATGTTCTCTCCTACTCTCGAGGTCGGCATCTCATGCCGGTCGCTTGGCCAATTCTGGTGTTGTGGCCCGCAAGTGGCCGCGTGCCTGTCCGGTCATCGGGACATCTGTTTTCCGCTCGATCAGAAGGGCAGCGGATGGGCGAACTTCGCGCGTAGCAGTGCGCCGATCTCGGCAACCGCCAGTCGCCCACGGGCCGTCGCCTCTGAACGCATCAGGAACCCGTGGTAGATGCCGGGGTAGCGGGTGACCGTCGTCTGTACTCCCGCGTCGCGCAACCGGTCCGCGTAGCGCTCGCCCCAGTCGCGGATCGGATCGGCTTCGGCGGTGACGACGATGGCCTGCGGCAGGTCCGACAGATCTTGTGCGCGTGCGGGAATCGTGTACGGGCGCTCCGGACCGTCGGCCAGCTCGTGCATGTATTCGATGTCGACGACGCTAAGCATCGGCGCCTCGGGCATGGCTCGGATCGACGGGGCCCCGAGATCCTTGTCAACGCCCGGATACATCAGGATCTGGGCGAACAGGGCCGGCCCACCGCGGTCACGGGCGGCCAATGCGACGCCGGCCGCCAGTGTGCCCCCCGCGCTGTCGCCGGCCACCGCGACGCGGGTGCTGTCAATGCGGAGGTCATCGGCGTGTTCGGCGACCCAACGGGTCGCGGCGTAGGCGTCGTCGAACTGGGCCGGGGGTGCCGCTTCGGGGGCCAGGTGGTAGTCGACGGACACCACAGTGGCGTGGGAGTGGTGGGCGAGGTTGCGCGCCAACGGTTCGAACGAATGGTTCGAGCCCAGGACCATCCCGCCGCCGTGAAAGTAGACGACCGCGGGGGCGCCGCTTTCGGTCGACGGTCGGTAGATGCGCAGGGGGATCTCCCCGACGGGTCCCTCGATGATCCGATCCTCGACATCGGCCATCTCCGGCATTTCGGGCAGCGGCGCGGATTCCAAAGCGTCACGCACCGCGTCGAGTCCACGCTCCCGCATCGGCGCCACGTCCCCGAACTGCGCAACCCGCGCCGCGGCGTCGGGATCCAGGCAGTAGTGCGTCACAGGCGATCTCGATCACTCGAGACCGACCGTAGCGTGTCCGACGCGTGCGCCCCTGCGCGCCGTCCGCTGAAAATGCAGTCCGCGATGGACAACCCGCTGACATAGCTGTTGGAGCAGATACCGACCGCATTGCGACCCGCGGCGTAGAGGCCGGCCACGGTTCCACCGTCACGATGGGCGACTTCGCCGGTGTGTTCATCGACGATGAGGCCGCCGAGTGTCAGCCCGGGGATCGGGTAGAACATCGACGAGTCCGCAGAGATGTTGATCGAGTAGAACGGCGGGGTTGTCAGCGGGGGACACAGATCCGGCTCTTTGTGCGCGGGGTCGCCCGCGCCGCCGGCAATGCCGCGGTTGTACTCCTCGACAGTGCGGCGCAGACCCGTCGGATCGATCCCGTTCTTGCGCGCGATCTCCTCCACCGTCGACGCCTTGCGGTGTCCGACCGTCAACAGGTACATCAATTGCAGGCGCTGGAAGAGCTGTGTCTGCGTTCGAATCTGGGTCTTTACTTTCCTCCAGGTCGGGGCGTCGTAGATGGCCCAGCCCGCGCCGCCGAACTCGCGCATCATCACATTGCCGTGCGTCGCGCCGTAGAGGTCTTCATTGGCGATGCGTCGGCCGTCCCGGCCCACGGTGAGACCTTCGAGAAATGCGCTCGGTGGCGACAGAAAACGCCAGGCCGTGATGTTGCCCATCTTGTCGGTCATGCCGCCGGCCTCGACTCCCAGCGCGATACCTGAGCCGTCGTCGCCGGGGGTGCCGAGCGGCGAGATCTTCATGAACTCCGGAGCGTGTTCGGCCATCCACTCACGGTTGTGAATGAAACCGCCGGCGGCCAGTATCACTGACCGTGCGGATGCCTCGCCGTCCACGGCGGCGTCGGACCACAGCGTCTCGGCGCGCTCGACCACGCCCTTGACCAGGCCGGGCAGCCAGGTGCCTGCCTTTCCGGTGAGCTTGGTCAGAACGCGGTGCTTGCGCGCGTCGGGATGGTTCGTCGGCATCGCGCGGTACCGGACCCCGCGGATCCGCCCGTGGTCATCGGCGATGAGTTGATGCACTCGGCACAACGGAATGAATTCGACGCCTTTGGCTTTCGCCGAACGGCGCAGGTTCTCGAACAGCACCTTGCCCGAGCTCATACCCGGAGCCACCACGCGGTGCCCGCGCGGCACGGGCCGCGTGTGCCGCGCGTAGGGATGGGCCTTCTCGTTGCCGGAGTAGTAGAGGTAGAAATCGTCGGTCGGATACGACGTCTTGTATGAGGACACGGGACCGCCGCGGAACCCGACCCCTTGACTCTTGAGCCACTCGATCAGATCCGGGCTCTGTTCGCAGAACCTCCGAAGGGTTTCACTGCTGACCGCGTCGCCGACCTCCTGTTCGAGATACGCCCGCATGTCCGCGACGCTGTCGTCGTATCCGCCGGCCCGCTGTTCGGCCGTACCCGCGCCCGCGTAGACGATCCCGCCCGACAAGGCAGTCGCGCCGCCGCCATACCCCCGATCCAGCACCAGGACGCGCGCTCCGCGATCGGCAGCCTCGATCGCGGCGGCGGCGCCGGCAGCACCGAACCCGACAACGATGACGTCGTACTCGGTTTCAGCTGCCATGTTCAGCCTCACAGAACCGACTTGATCTGCTTGGCGACCAACCGGGTAGCGCGCTTCGCCGACAGCCGGGCCAAGATGTCGAGGGCCAATGCGTCCGTGCCGATCAGGACTCGGAAGCGGTCACGGGCGATTCCGTCGACAATCTTCTTGCCTGCGGCTTCGGCGGTGGCAGAACGAACCTTCTTGTCACCGGCGTCGAGCATCGCCACCCCGGAGTTCCCCGTCAGGTTGGTGTCGATGTTGCCCGGAAACACCGTCACCACATGGACATTGGTGTCGCACAGTTCGGCGTAGAGACCCTCGCTGAACTGCTTCACCGCCCCTTTACTCGCGCTGTAGAGCGTTTGGCTGGCGAACGGCAACAGCGCGGAGAGACTCGACATGTTGGTGATGTTCGCCTCCGGCCGCGTCAGCAGGGACGGCAGGAAGGCGCGGCACATCCGCACTGTGGCATCGAAGTTGACGGCCATGATGCGGTCGGTCTCATCTGGGGAGAGCTCGGAAAAGGGGGCGAATCGGTGGATGACGCCGGCGATGTTGACCAGTCCGTCGATCTGTCCGTGCGCCTTCGCCACCGCATCGGGTAGTGCGGCGACCGCCTCGTCGTCGGTGAGGTCGAGAACATGCGTGGACATCGGGATGCCGGTGATGCTCGCGAGTTCCGCCGTACCAGCCAGGCCGACCGAGTCACGGTCGACCGCAGCAATGCGTGCGCCGCGGCGGGCGAGTCCAAGCGCGACTTGCCTGCCCATACCATTGCCGGCGCCGGTCACCACGAACACCTTGTCGGCGATCTGCACGTCGACCTTCCTTCAATCGAATTCCGTCAATGCCGAGTGGGGTCGAACCGCCGCTTGGCGCGCAGGGCCGGCGCCCGGCGCGACGCCAGGACTTCGGCGCGCTCCGCCATGGCGTTGCCGACGTAATCGGGTTGGGTGAGCAGATAGAACTCGCCGGCCGCGGCCTGTTCGAAGACCACTCGCGCCGCTTCGACCGGATCCATTGCCTCGGCCTTGATGTCGAGCATTGCGGTCCGCTGCGCTTCGGCGGCCCCGACGTCGCCGTCGTCGACGCCGCCGGCGGCCTCGAAGATGTTCGACTTCACGGCGCCCGGCAGCACAGCCTGCACGTGGATCCGGTCGGCGTGGCCGGCCAATTCGACCTCCAGTCGCAGGCATTCGGTCAGCGCCAGCACCGCATGCTTGCTCACGATGTAGGGCGCCTGCAGCGGTACGACGGCGACGCCGCCGATCGACGACAGGTTCCACACCCACGACGGGGAGTCCGCGGCGATCATGCGCGGCAGGAACGCGCGGACGCCGTAGAACACGCCGCTGACATTGATGTCCACCAGCCGGTCCCAATTGGCGACGGGGGTGTCCCACAGATATCCGAACTGCTCGACACCGGCGTTGTTGACCAGCAGCCGGACCGGGCCGATCTCCGAGTACACCTGTGCGGCAAGGCCTTCGAGCGCCTCGGGATCACGCACATCGCACACCAGGTCCACCGAGCCCGCGAGCTCGCCGCGAAGCGCCGCGATCGCCGAGGCGTCGATGTCGACCAGTACGACGGTCATGCCCAGCGCGGCGGCATGGCGTGCCAGCCCCGCGCCTATCCCGTTGCCGGCGCCGGTGATGACCGCGACACCACCGCCGAACGTCGCGCGTGCGTCCACGCGTTACGAGGCGGTCGAGGCGGTGGCGGTCTTGGCGGCGTGCTCGGAGAACGTGACGGAGTCCTCGGCGTCGAGGATCACGGTCATCGACGTGAACACCAGGCCGTCGCCGGCGCGGCGGATGCCGACGTCGACCACGCCGCTGGAGACGTCGAACGGGACGTTGTTCGTCACCTGGTTCACGTACAGGTAGAAGCGCGCGGTGGTGACGTCCCCGTCGACGCCGGTGCGGAAGACGTTGGTGGCGTGGTGGCGCAGCGGGTAGGGATTCTCGTTGCGGTGCTGGGTCAACCACGCCAAGGTCTCGTCCTTACCGTGCAACTCGGCGGCCAGCAGCTCCTCGAACGGGCAGTTCCCGGAATCGGACCGGCTCAGGTATTCCATCTCGTCGCCGAGCCGGGCCCCGAGTTCGGCGAAATGACCCTGGTCGTAGTGGTACCAGAAGGCGGCGATGAACTCCTGGACCTCGGACAGCGTGATCTCGTTGCTCATGGGTGCGAGTCAACCGTCGCCGACCGGGACGTGGCGCGGTGATGCCCGGTCAGTGGAACACCGCGCGGGCGGGCGGCCGGATCAGTCGACGATCAGGCTCCACACGTCCGCTCCGGCGGCCAGGGTCGCGTCGGTGACCCGTTCGTCCCAATAGCGCACCGACCCGAATTCGGATCGCCATGCGAGCGCGGCCCGGGTGAACTCGTGCAACCGGTGCTCGAGGGTGGTACTGATCGCGCCGTGCACCTGGTGGGCGTTGCGCACCACGACCGACGTGGCATGACCGACGCAGGAGCGTGCCGCCGCGACGCGGAAGGCGAGGTTGCCCGTCGACCAACCGTTCGTGACGGCCGTCGTCAGCGCACCCTCGGTGGCCGCCCGCGCCAACGCCGCTTCGGCGGCGGAGTCGGCGATCAGGTGCTGGACGGCCTGGAAGCGGGACAGGGGCCGGCCGAACTGGATTCGCGACGCGGCGTGTTCGACCGACGACAGCACGATCCGGTCAAGCGCCGCGCACACCTGGATCGCCCGCACCAGCGCGGCTTTGTGCCACAGTTCGGCCACCAGATCGGAGGTCACCGGGACACTGTCGAGCGCGGCGACGTCGGCCTCGACGGAGTCGCGGGGTTCACCGATCGCGTTGCTGCCGGCCGTGATCGAGAGTGCGGCGGCGTCGATGTCGGCGACGCGATGGCCGTCGCCATCGCGCCAGACGACGACCACCCGGTCACTGGCCGCGGCCCAGGGGACACCTTCGGCAGTTCCGTCCTCGCCGAGCAGGCACACGGTGCGCACCGCGTCGTCGCCGCCCATTCCATTCGCCTCGAGCAGCCAGCAGGCCAGTAGGTCGTGTTCGGCCAACGGTGTTCGCACCGCGTTGCGGGCGGCGGCCGCCAGCAGTTCGGCGGCTTCGAACCAGCCCGCTCCGCTGCCGCCCGACTCCTCGGCGCCGGTCAGTCGGACCAGGCCCAGTTCGTCGAGGCGCCGCCACAACTCCGTGTCCCGTTCGACCGTCTTCGCGGGCGGGTGGGCGTCGCGGTACTCGGCGAAGACCGCGTCCATCATCTCGACCAGTGCTGGATCGACGGTCATCGCAGCCCCAATCCTCGCGCGATCACGCCGCGCAACACCTCGTTGGTGCCGCCGCGCAGCGTGAAGCCGGGACGCTGATCCACGGCTCGCGAAACCAGTTCGGCAAGGTCGGGATTCGTGGTCGCGTCGGTCAGCGTGTCGGCGAGGTCGGCGATGTCGCCCTCGGTGGTGGTGCCGAGCACCTTGACCACCGCCGCGGGAACATCGGCGGGCTCGCGCCTCTCCAGTGCGCCCGCGACGGCGGCCGACATCTGGTGCAGTCCGGCGGTTCGGGCGATAAGGCGGCCGAGTCCGGCGTCCCGCGAAAGCTCCTGTGCGGCCATCTTTTCGCCGCACATCCGTAACAGCACGAAGGTGGACAGGAACCGTTCGGGTCCGCTGCGCTCGAAGGCCAGCTCCGAGGTGACCTGGCGCCAGCCCGCACCGATCTCACCGAACACCATGTCGTCGGGGACGAAGGTGCCGTCGAGGATCACTTCGTTGAAGTGGTGTGCGCCGTTCATCGAGACGACGGGGCGGATGTGCACACCCGGTCCGCGTAGGTCGACGATGAACTGACTCAACCCGGCGTGGCGGTTGTCCGGATCGACCGGGGCCGTGCGGGCCAACGCGATGAACGCATGCGCGTAGTGCGCCCCCGACGTCCACACCTTCGTCCCCGACAGCGACCAACCGCCGTCCACCTGGACCGCCTTCGTGCGCACGCTCGCGAGATCGGAGCCGGAATCGGGTTCGCTCATGCCGATGCCGAAGAAGCACTCACCGCGCACGATCCGCGAAAGGAACTCCCCCTTCTGTAATTCCGTGCCGTACTTGAGCAACGACGGCACGATCTGCCGGTCGGCGATCCAGTGCGCCGCCACCGGTGCGCCCGCGGCGAGCAATTCCTCGGTCACCGCGAACCGTTCGACGAAGGAGCGTCCGTGTCCGCCGTACTCGACCGGGACCGTCATCCCGAGATAGCCCTGTGCGGCAAGCGCTTTGGTGAAGTCTTCGTCCCATCCCGTCAGCCACGCGTCGACCGACGGCGTGAAAGCACCCGCGGCACGCTGCTCGGCGAGGAACTCTCGTACCTCGGCTCGCAGGGCCGCGGTCGCAGCAGCGTCGACGGCCGCCGGGGGAACCAGGCGGGGGAGCGTCACGGAGCGGTCCGCCATCGGCTGATGCGCTGTTCGTGTTCCGGGTCGCGGTGGGCCAGCGGCTGCATGGCCGCGGCCATGGCCAGCGTGGAGTCCAGCGAGCCGGCCCGCGATTCCTGCAGCAGACGTTTGGCCATCCGCAGCGCGTGAGCGGGGTTCTTCGTGATCCGCTCGGCCAAGGCGAGCGCCTCCGTGAGCAGGTCGTCGTGCGGCACCACGCGGGTGACCATGCCCCACTCCAGGGCGGTGGCCGCATCGATGCGGTCGCCGGTGAACGTCATCTCGGCGGCGCGCTCGTAACCGATCGCCCTGGGCAGGAACCAGGTGCCGCCGTCGCCCGGGATGATGCCGATCTGCACGAAGCTCTCGGCGAACGACGCCCGCTCGGAGGCCACGCGGATGTCGCACATCATGGCGAGGTCGCAGCCCGCTCCCACGGCGGGACCGTTGACCGCGGCGATCAGCGGGACCTCCAGGCGGCCGAGTGCGCGGGGAATGCGCTGGATCCCGTCGACGTAGGCACGCCGCTGATCGAGGGCGTCGAGGCCGAACATCCCGGTGCGGTCGGCCATCTCCTTGACGTTGCCGCCCGCGGAGAAGATCTTGCCCGCGCCCGTCAGGATCACCGCGCGCACGTCGAGGTCCGCGTTGGCGGCGTCGACGGCGGCCTCGAACGCCGAGATGAAGCCCTTGTCGGTGATCGCGTTGCCGACCTCGGGCAGGTCGATGGTCCACGTCTGTGTCGCACCGTGAGCGGCGATGTTCAGCGGTGTGCTCATGACGGCAACTGTAGGGACTTGGTCTGCAGGAATTCCTCGAACCCCGCGCGGCCGAGTTCCCGGCCGACGCCGGACTTCTTGTAGCCGCCGAACGGCGCGACGGGGTTGTACACGCCGCCGTTGACGTCGAGCTGTCCGGTCTGCACGCGCTTTGCGAAAGATATGGCGGTGTCGAGGTCGGGACCCCACACTGCGCCCGCGAGCCCGTAGGGCGTGCCGTTGGCGATGCGTAGGGCGTCGTCTTCGTCCCGGAACGGGATCACCGCGAGCACCGGCCCGAACACTTCCTCCTGACCCAGCTCGGAGTCGGGGTCGACGTCGGCGAACACGGTCGGGGCGACGTAGTAGCCGGTGTCGCGGACCGATTCGGATCCGCCCGTGAGCAGGCGGGCGCCGTCGCGGCGCGCGCGGTCGATGAACCCGCGCACGGACTCGAACTGCGCGGCGGAAGCCAGGGGGCCGATCCGGGTGTCGGGGTCGGACGGGTCGCCGACGGTGTACTTGGCGGCGGCGGCCTTGATCAGTTCGAGGGCCTCGTCGTAGCGCGAGCACGGCACCAGCATCCGGGTCCACGCCATGCAGGTCTGCCCGCCGTTGAGGAACGCATTGCCCACACCGACCTTCACCGCGGTGGTGAGGTCGGCGCCGTCGAGGATGACGTTGGCGGACTTGCCCCCGAGTTCGAGGGCGACCTTCTTCACCGAGCCGGCGGCGAGCTCGGCGACCCGGCGACCGACGGCGGTCGAGCCGGTGAACGACACCACGTCGACGTCGGGATGCGACGCGATGCGCTCACCCACCACGGATCCGCGCCCCGACACCAGGTTCACCACACCGTCGGGAAGTCCGGCCTCCTCGACCGCTTCGATGAACTCGAACACCGACAGCGGTGCCTCGTTGCTCGGCTTGAGGACGACGGTGCAGCCCGCGGCGATGGCGGGCAGCACCTTGGCCACCACCTGATAGAGCGGATAGTTCCACGGGGTGATGGCGCCGACGACGCCGTACGGCTCGCGCAGCACCAACGAGTTGCCCACGCGCTCTTCGAATTCGAAGGACTCGAGGACGTCGGCGAAACCGCGTGCCACCGCCAGTGGCACCTTGGTCTGAACCCCCTGCGCCACACGCAGCGGCGCGCCCATCTCCCGGCTGATGGTCTCGGCGATGTCGGGCAGCCGCTTCTCCATCGCGGCGATCACCCGGGCCAGCCGGTCACTGCGCTCGGCGCGGGTGATCAGCGGATCGAAGGCTCGGCGGGCGGCGGCCACGGCCGCGTCCACGTCGGCGACCGATCCGTTGGGCACACAGCCGATCACCTTCTCGGTGGCGGGGTGGACGACGTCGATCACGTCGGCCGCCGACGGTGTCATCCACTGCCCGTCGATGAACAGCGTCTTGCGGGTGTAGTCGTGCATGGATCTCCTTGGGATCAGGGAATGATGCTGGCGCGGACGTCGCGCTTGTGCTCGGCGGCGGCGAACGCCTCGTTGATGTCGTCGAGCGGATACTGCGCTGCAGCCAACCGGTGCAGGGGGAGGGCGTCCTGGTGTTGTTCGAGGAAGGTCAGCGCCCGCGACAGTACGGGCGGTTCGTACAGCGAGACCCCGACCATCGTCTTGTTGGCGAAAACGAAACGTGACGGGTCGAATTCGAAGGTCTTGCCGATGTTGATGTTTCCGATCTCGACGTAACGGCCGAACTGGCCCAGCATCTTGAGCCCCTCGTCGATGGCGGACGGGTGGCCGACCACCTCGACCACGACGTCGGCGCCGTAACCGTCGGTCAGGTCGCGGATGATCTTCGCGCGGTCCTTCACCGTGGCGGCCGTGTTGATGTCGATCACCGCGTCGGCGCCGAAGGCGGTTGCCAGCTCGAGCCGTTCGGCCACCCCGTCGATGGCGATGACCCGACCGGCGCCGCGGGCCTTGGCGACCGCGACCGCGTACAGCCCCAGTGCGCCGGCGCCCTGCACGACGACGGTCTCGCCGAGTTGCTGGTCAACGCGCTCGAGGCCGTACATCACCTGGGACAGCGCACAGTTGGCGCCCGACGCGATGTCGTCGCTGACCCGGTCGGGCACGGTATACACGACCGCCCCGGCGGGCAGCAGGAAGTAGTCGGCGTAGCCGCCGACGAAGTAGGGCGGCGCGTCGGCGCGTCCGAGCATGGCCATCGCGAGGTTCAGGCACGCGTTGCGCCTGCCCGCCAGGCAGTTTCGGCACCGGTGGCAGGAAAAGAAGTAGGGGAACACCACCCGGCTGCCCTTCGCCAGCGGTGCTCCGTTCGAGTCCGCTGTGACCCCGTCACCGAGTTCGGATACCGCGCCGACCATTTCGTGACCGAGCACCGTCGGAAGTTGTCCACCCAGGCCGCGGGTGGCGAAGGTGCCGTGCCACGCGTGTAGGTCCGATCCGCAGATGTTGGTCCTGGTGACCTTGATCAGGATCTCGCCGGGGCCGACCTCGGCCAGGTTCACGGTCTCGATCTCGAATGGCTTTCCGGGCGCGTCGAAGCGCGCGATACGTCCTGTGAACAACAGACAGTTCCCTTCGGTGGCTCAGCGGCTCAGCGGTTCGGCCGCGAAGCGTTCGCGCAGTTGACGTTTCAGCAGCTTGCCGCTCGGATTCTTCGGCAGTGCGTCGACGAAGTGGACGTGCTTGGGGGTCTTGAACCCGGCCAGATGCTGCCGGCAATGCGCGATCAGGTCATCCTCGGTCAGGTTGGCGCCCTCGCGGGACACCACCGCGGCGACCACGGTCTCGACCCACGTCGGATGGGGAAGGCCGAAGACGGCGACCTCCTGAACCCCGTTGTGCCGGTAGAGGACTTCCTCGACCTCGCGGCTGGCAACGTTCTCGCCACCCGTCTTGATCATGTCCTTCTTGCGGTCGACCACGTGTAGCAGGCCGTGTTCGTCGTAGTAACCGAGATCGCCGGAGTGGAACCAACCGCCGCGGAACGCCTCCGCCGTCTTGGCCGGGTCGTCGAGATAGCCGAGCATCAGATGGGGGCTGCGGTGGGCGATCTCACCCACCACGCCGGGGGCGACCGGGGCGTCGTCCTCGTCGAGGATCGTCGTCTCGACGTTGACCACCGGGCGTCCCGCCGAACCGGCGTGGGTGTCCTGCTCGTCGGGTCCGAGCGCGGACGCCAGCGGTGCCAACTCGGTCTGGCCGTAGAAGTTCCACAACCTGAGGTTCGGCAGCCGGTCGCGGATCTCGGCGAGGATCTCGATCGGCATCGCCGAAGCGCCGTAGTAGCCCTTGCGCAGGCTCGACAGATCGACCTCGTCGAACACCGGACAACGCAACAGGCTGATCCAGACCGTCGGAGGCGCGAAGTAGTTGGTCACCCCGTAGCGGGCGATCGTGCGCAGCACCGTTTCGGGATCGGGCCCGGGCAGGATGATGCTGGTCGCACCGAGATAGATGTCGGTGGCCAGGAAGTTGTCCAGCTGCGCGCAGTGATACAGCGGCAGCGAATGGATTTCGACGTCGTCGCCGGCCATCGAACCGGCGACGATGGTGCTGACGTACTGCCACATCAGGCTGCGGCTCGTGTGCATCGCGCCCTTGGGCCGCGACTCCGTGCCGCTGGTGTACATCAACCGCACCAGCTGGTCGTCGTCGATGCGGGGATTCGGCGAGGGGGCCGCGGTGGACAGCCACTGCGCGAAGTCGTCCCAGCCCGGCGGAACGCTCTGTCCGGTCCGGACGATCGCGGCCCTGGTGCGAACCGCTCCGTCGATGCGCATGGCGTCCTGCGCGACGCCTGTCAGCTCGGCTTCGACGATGAAGCCCTCTGCCTTGCTGTGGCCGAGGATGTAGGCGATCTCCTCGGCCGTCAGCATGAAGTTGACCGGCACCAACACCACCGCTGCGCGGGCGGTGGCGAAGGCGAGCACCGCATACTGCCAACAGTTGCGCGCCAGCAGCGCCACCCGGTCACCGGGACGGAAGCCGTTGTCCTGCAACGCCGCCGCGGCCCGGTCCACGAGCTGGTCGAACTCGGCGAACGTCAACACCGTGTCGCCATCGATGATCGCGGTCTTGTCGGGTTGCCTGCGGGCCGAGCGGCGTGGGATGTCGCCCAGAGTGTGGCTGCGTGCCTGCTCGACCACCGCATCCAGATCCATGGCGGGCAGCGTAAGCATGTCTGGCGTGGGGCGAGGACCGATGTCCCGCTCAGTAGGCAGGGCACTGCCCGGTCGGCCGTGCTGCGCCGATACTTGTGCCCGTGACTGCAGACGCTCGAGCAATACCGTCGCCGCACGCCGCGGACGTCGACCGCGATGAACTGAGGGCGAACCTCGCTCAGGCGGACCCCGGCGTCCTGGTCGCGGTGCTGGCGCAGCTGACGGGTGACCCGTCGGTGCTCGACCGGTTCGGGCCCAAGATCACGCACATCCCCGATCCGCCCGAGCGCGCAGGCGTCACCGACGCCGACACCATGGCGGCGCTTGTCGATGCGGTCGTCTCGGCGCTGTCCTCGCCGCGGGCCGAAGGGGCGATGGCCGCCGACGACATCGATCTGTTCACCCGCGCGCTGCCGGTGGCGCTCGGCTCCGACGTCGACGACGAGTTCGTTCCGCTCCTGCTCGAGCAGGGCGGTTTTCACCTCTCCCAGCCGACGTTGCCGCGCACCGTGCCGATCCCGCCGACGACGAATGTCGCGATCGTCGGCGCGGGCATCGCGGGCATCATCACCGCGCTGGCCGCAGCCGACGCCGGGGTGCGGTATCAGATCTTCGACCGCAACGACGAGGTCGGCGGCACCTGGTTGACGACGAAGTATCCCGGTATCGGTGTCGACACGCCGTCGGCGTACTACTCGCTGTCGCGGGAGGTCAACCCCGACTGGTCGAGCTACTACCCGCAGGGCGCGGAATACCAGAACTACCTGGTGTCGCTCGCCGACAGGCACGGACTGCGTGAGCACACCCGGTTCGGCACCGAGGTCGAGGCGCTGTGGTGGGACGACGCGCGAAACCAGTGGCAGATCCACGCGGTCGACCGCGACGGGAACCGCGACGTCAGCTACGCCCGAGTGGTCGTCACCGCCGCCGGCTATCTCAACCGGCCACGGTTTCCCGATGTTGCCGGCCGAGAATCGTTCGAGGGCACCAGTATTCACTCGGCGCTGTGGGATCCTTCGCTGGACCTCACCGGTAAGCGGGTCGCCGTTATCGGCGCGGGATGCACGGCCGTACAGATCGTCGACGCGTGTGTGGACGAGGTCGAACACCTGACCGTTTTCCAACGGCAACCGCACTGGGTGGCTCCGCGAAAGCGGTTGTCCGACGATGTCCCCGAATTCCGGCGGTTCCTCGGACGGCACGTGCCGTATTACGCGAACTGGCACCGGCTGAAGTCCTATTGGGCGACGGCCGACAACAACTATCCCGTCATCCTGCGCGACCCCGAGTGGGCGAAGGACCATTTGTCGATCTCGCAAGCCAACGACGTCCTGCTGCAGATGTGCTTGGAGTACATCAACGAGACGTTCGGCGAGGGATCGGAATTGGCGAAGAAGGTCACCCCCGACTTCGCGCCGTACGGTAAGCGCATCATTCGCGACCCGGGCGGCTACTACGCAGCGCTGACGCGGGAGCACGTCGACATGGAGGCGAGCGAACCGGCCGCCGTCAACGCCGCAGGCATCGTCACAGAAGACGGGCGGCAGATCGATCTCGACGTGATCATCTACGCCACCGGCTATCACCTCGACTTCCTGTCCACGGTCGACATCCGCGGTCGCGACGGCAGGACACTGCGCGAGGAGTGGGGCGACAGTCCCCGCGCGTACCGCGGCGGCACGGTGCCGGGCTTCCCGAACCTGTTCATCACCTCGGCGCCCAACTACAGCCCGGGCCACGGTGCGGGCGCCAACTTCTCGATGGAGGTGCTCGCGCACTACATCGTTGAGTGTCTGCAACTGCTCGCGCTGCGCGATGCCGACACCATCGAGGTGACGCGGGAGGCCTACGACGATTACGTCGCGCAGATCGACGAGGCGATGTCGCGGACGGTGTGGTGCCACACCCCGAACGCGCACACCTACTACCGTTCGGCATCCGGTCGCGTGGTCGTCGCGACGCCGTACCGCCTGGTCGACATCTGGCACCAGCATCGCGCGCCCGTCGAAGAACACTTCGTGATCCGATGACCGGCCTGCTCGCAGGCAAGACGGCGCTGGTCACCGGCAGTAGCCGAGGCATCGGACGCGCTGTGGCGCAACGCCTTTCCGCCGAGGGCGCGACTGTGGTGGTCACCGCGCGATCGTTCGAGCCGTCGGCGTCGATACGCGGCGGTGCGGCGACGGCCCTGCCGGGGACGATCGCCGAGACCGTCGAGCTGATCGAGGGGGCGGGCGGCACCGCGATCGGCATCGCCGCCGACCTCGAAGACCCCGACCAACGGGGCGGGTTGGTCGACGAGGTGGTCGAACGCGCGGGTGGGCTGGACATTCTCGTCAACAACGCGGGTTTCGCCGATTATGCCTGCGTCGAGGACATGGGCCTGGACACCTTCGACCGCACCGTCGAGCACTATCTGCGCACGCCGTTCGTGCTGACCAAGGCCGCCGTGCCGCACATGCGGAAACGGGGTGCAGGCTGGATCGTCAACATCGGGTCGGTGACCGGTGTCGCTCCCGTGCGGCCGTACCGCGAGTACAACAAGACGTCCGGCGACGTCGTCTACGCCTCCTGCAAGGCCGCCCTGCACCGCTTCACCCAGGGCGTGGCCGCCGAACTCCTCGACTCGGACATCGCGGTGAACTGTGTCGGCCCGTCGACGGCCATCCGTACTCCCGGTGCGGCACAACTCATTCCGGATACCTTTCCGACCGAGCCGGTCGAGTATCTGGCCGAGACGGTGCTGGCGATGTGTCACCGGCCCGCCGCCGAGCGCACCGGGCTGGTCGCGTTCAGCCTGCACTATCCGTGGTCGCAAGGGCTGACCGTGCACACGCTCGACGGCACCGCCGAGTTGCCGCCGCTACAACCACCCGCGACGGCCAACCCGAACATCCTGCCCGCCGGTTTCTAGCGGTTTCGGTGCGCTAACGGTCGGCGAGCGACTGTTAGCGCACCGAAATCACTGTCGAGCCATGCTGCAGAAGCTGTGGCAGACCCGGTCGCGGACGATGACATCGGGGCATTCGGGGTCGAACCAGCGGTCCACGTACGCCCAGTGAATCGGATGCATGAGGTACGGACCGGTCAGGCCGTCGAGGTCACGGAACTCCTGCTCGAAGACGTGGGTCCACGGTGAGGCACCGACGGCCGCGTCGACGCGACTGAGTTGCCATGTACCGATCGAGCTGACGTAGCGGGGGAGCAGGCGCAGATCGTCCTCGAACCGCGCCACCGTCGCCTCGTCGGTGTCCGGTTGCACTCGCAGCAGCAGTGTCCGGTAGACGGTGGCCGAAAGGTCTCGGGCGACGCTCGAGACGCCCGTATAGGTTGCGCCGTTGACGCGGGCGACCTCGGGGCGGTCGAACAACGCGTCGAAAGACCGTGCCACCGAGGACCATCCGTCGGCATCGCCGAATCGCAGATGCATGAGGATGTCGCCGCCGTTGCGCACGCCCGGCAGCGTCGGCTGCACCAGAGCGTGGGCCGCGCCGCTGGCCGCCGACGCCTCCCGCAGCTCACTCAGCAGCCGGTCACGTTCGGGGGCGCCGGCCACATCGATCAGCCGGATGACGCTATACATCGCACAGTCCGTCCACATCGGTTGCCGCGGCGGCGACGCTGCGGGTGCGCTCCACGACCAGTTCGGCCACGCCGTCCCACCACGCTCCGAGCGTGGCGTCGGGCCTGCCTTTCCACGTCATCTCCCACCACGCCTGCGGGCTCGGCAGCGACCACGTCACGGTGACCACGTTGGATTGGTCGTCGAACCAGATCGGCGGGCTGACAAGCACGTCGCGAAGCGTCATCCCGCGATCACGCGCACCCGGCGCGTATTCGGCCAGATACGTGTCGACGAACCGCCGTGCGCATCCGGGCCGGGTGATGACCCGGTCGATGACGAACACCTCACCGTCGGCCATGGCCCGACACTAGAGCGACGGCGTCCGTGGCGCCGATGACGCTCCCGGCCATCGGGACGACACGGTTGACCGCCGCCGCGGTGGGGAGCACCGTGGTCCGATGCCCGTTGAGACGCTGGACCCGTTCGCGCCGTCCCGGCTCGGTCCGGTGAAGCTGCGCAACCGGGTCATCAAGGCCGCGACGTCAGAGGGCCGCTCGCCCGACGGCATGGTCACCGACGACCTGATTGACTTTCACGTCGCATTCGCCAAGGGCGGCGTCGGCATGACGACGGTCGCGTACTGCTGCGTCTCAAAAGAGGGCGCCAGCGCACCCGGCCAGATCGTGATGAGCCCGGCGGCGCTGCCCGGACTGCGCAGGCTCACCGACGCCGTGCACGCGACAGGCGCGGCGATCTCGGCGCAGCTCGGCCACGCCGGCGTCGTCGCTCCGAAGAAGTTGACCGGCGTCACGGCCGTCGCCCCCAGCCGCTTCGTCAACCCCACCTCCTTCGCCTACTGTCGCGAGATCACCCGCGCCGAGATCCGTGACGTGATCGGACAATTCGCGACAGCGGCGCAGGTGGCCATCGACTCCGGCTTCGATGCCGTCGAACTGCACTTCGGCCATCTCTACCTGCCGAGCTCGTTCCTCAGTGCGCGGATCAACCGGCGCCGCGACGAATACGGCGGTTCGATCGACAACCGGTCGCGGTTGGTCCGCGAAATCGCGACCCGGATCCGAGACGTCGTGAAGAACCAGATCGCGGTCATCGCGAAACTCGACATGGACGACGGGCTGCCCGGCAGCATCTGGATCGACGAGGCCCTGCGGACCGCGCAACTGCTCGACGCCGACTCCGCGCTGGACGCCATCGAGCTGACCCAGGGTTCCTCGGTCTACAAACCGATGTACCTGTTCCGGGGCGACGTCCCGGTCAAGGAATTCGCCGAGGTGATGCCGTCCGCGCTGCGGCCCGGCGTCCGCCTCGCAGGCAAGCGGGTCATGGGCAGTTACCCGTACCGCGATCTCTACATGCTCGACGCGGCACGGCAGTTCGTGCCGGTGGTCCGCAACACCAAGCTGATCCTGCTGGGCGGCATCACGAACTACGAGCATCTCCAGACAGGGCTGCGTGAGGGCTTTGACTTCATGGCGATGGGCAGGGCACTGCTGCGTGAACCCGACCTGGTCAACGCGATGATCGCCGACCACGACACGCGCAGCCGCTGCAACCACAACAACAAGTGCATGGTCACGGTGTTCGGCCGGACCCACTGCGTGCTCGACCCGCACCAGCGCTACGGTCCGGTGCCGAAGGTCTAGTTCGAGGGCCTCACAACAACTTCGCGAGTTCTTGTGTCGCTTGGCGCCGCGCCTCGTGAGCGATGTCGAGCATCGGGATCGTCATGAAACCGTGGATCCCGCCCTCGAAACTGCACCGCGTCACGGGCACACCCGCGGCGTCCAACGCGTCGGCGTAGGCAACGCCCTCGTCTCGCAACGGATCATGACCCGCGATCACCACCACCGCCGGCGGCAGACCGTCGAGGCGTGCCTGCAGCGGCGACGCATACGGGTGGGTGCGGTCGGCGGGGGAGGGCACGTACTGGTCCCAGTACCACTGCAGCGCCGGCCGCGGATTGTAGAAACCCTTGCCGTAGCGCCGGTATGACTCGGTTTCAAAGTCCGCGGCGATCATCGGGTAGATCAGCAGTTGCGCGGAGAGCGCGGGCCCGCCGCGGTCGCGCGCCATCAGCGTGGTGACCGCCGCGAGGTTGCCGCCGGCGCTGTCACCCGCCACCGCGAGCCGGCCCGGGTCGCCACCGAACTCCGCGGCGTGCTCGGCCGCCCACCGCGTCGCCGCATAGACGTCCTCCGCCGCAGCCGGCCACCGGCTCTCGGGTGCGAGCCGGTAGTCCACCGAGATGACCACCGCGGAAAGGAGATTCGCCAGATTGCGGCACAGCCCGTCGTGGCTGTCGAGGTCGCAGAACACGAATCCACCGCCATGGGCGTACACCACCACCGGCACCGGGACATCCGACACCGGTCGGTAGATCCGAACCGGGACATCCCCGGCTATGGTCACGTCGTCGACCGATCCGACGGCCTCGGGCTGTGCGGGAGGCACGAACCGCGATCGGATCGTCGCTCGCGCCTGCGCGCCGGTCATGGTGTGCACCGGCGGAAATCCGGAGTCCAGCGCCTCGATCAGGTCGGCGATCTGCGGATCGAGTGTCACGCGTACTGCAACACCGGCTCGCGGGGCGCCGTGGGCCGCGGTGTGGGCATGTTCCGCAGCGGACGGGCCTGCTGCAGGGTCGGGGCCACCCGTCGCGGGCCGTCCTCGGCGTTGCGCCACACTGCCATGGCCGTCATCCGCACCGGCGCGACGAGACGCTGGTCGAACATCATCCGGTTCATCGGGCCGCACACCGACACGGCCGCCACGGCCTCGCCCTGGCCGCCGATCGGCGCTGCGACACAACCGAATCCGGTGAGCGCCTCTTCGCGGTCGAACGCGATGCCGTGCGAACGCACCTTGGCCAGCTCCGTGCGCAACTGGACGGGCGATCCGATCGAGTACTTGGTACGGCGGTTCGTCAGGTCGATCGCGTCGTAGTTCAGGTCGGTGGCGGTGGCTAGCATCGCCTTGCCCAACGCCGAACAGTGCGCGGGGTGGCGCCCTCCGACGCGGCTGGGAATGGCTGCGCCCAATCCGTCACCGATCTTCTCCAGGTACACGACATCGGTGCCGTCGAGCACGGCGAGGTGGACGACGAGACCGGTGGCGCGATGCAGGTCGTGCAGCAGGGGCACAGCCGCGCGGTGCAGGCGGTCCTGATGCACGGCGAGCGAACCCAACTCGACCAGCCGCATGCCCAACTCGTAATCGCGCCCGTTGCGCCGTAGCCAGCGCAGCTGGACGAGGCGCTCGAGCATGCGGTGCGCGGACGAGCGGGGAAGCCCGGTGCGGCGAACGATCTGCGCCAGTGTCAGTCGTCCGGGCCCATCGAAAGCGTCAAGAACCAGCGATACGCGGTCGAGGACGGCGCTGGGGGTTTCGACAGTCGTTGTCATGTGGCCTCCGGAGAGCGACCTGCACCAGGCAGGCGATATTTCTAATAGGAATATGCCTATTTGTAGCATGCCGGTGTGCGGGGTGTCACACGAACAGCACGATTTACTTTCGATCACGTCAACGACCTGCGGAGACGGCCGCACGCCGGCGTGTTGCAACCCCGGCTAGGGCGAAACGGCGTCGCTTCGGGGGTCGATCAGGATCTTGGCGTGCGCCTCGGCCGCGCCCAGCACCTCGAAGGCGCGGGCCACGCCGTCCAGGCCCACCGTGCCGGTGACGAGGGACGAAGCGTCCACCTTGCCCTCGGCGAGCAGGTGCAGCGTGTCGCGGAACTCCAGCGGCGTGTAGCCGAAGACGAACCGCAGGTCGATGTCCTTGCCGTTCGCGACCGCCGGGCGGAAGTGGTCGGTGCCCATGCACACGCCGACGACGACGACCCGCGACTGCAAGGGCGCCGCCCGGATGATGCCGTCGATGATCCCGGGCACGCCGACGCATTCGAAAACCACCGGCCGCTTCGGCGACGCTGCGCCCAGCCTGTCGGCGACCCGGTACAGGTGCGACCAACCGGGCACGCGGCGCAGCTTCTCCATCGCGCCGACGGCGAGTTCGAACAATTGTTGGGCCTCGGTGACAACACCGGACTGATCGACGGCCGTGTACGGGGAGTCGACGGCGGGGTCGACGACGACGTCGGCGCCGCAGCGCGCCGCCATCTCGCGACGGGTCGCAGAGAAGTCGCTCGCCACGATGGTCTGCACCCCGCGCGACTTGAGATGGCAGATCACTGCGAGACCGACCGGCCCACAACCGATCACGATCGCGACATCTCGCTTGCCGATCTGGCTGCGGCGCACCGCATGCAGGGCCACCGCCATCGGTTCGGTCAGCGCAGCGATGTCGAGGTCGAGCCCGTTCGGCACGACGAAGCTCATCGAGGCTTCGGCGAGGACGTGTTCGGCGTACGCACCGGGCGCCAGCGGCGACAGCCCGGTCATGTGCACCCCGCCGGCCGCGCGCACCATCGGAAACGACACCACGGGAGCCCCGACTCTGAACTCGTTGGGGGCCCCGGCGCCGCGCTCGGCCACTTCGCCGACGAACTCATGGCCCAAGACGACCGGCGTGTCCTGGCGCATGAAGTCCGGATAGCCGACTTCGTCCATCACGTCGGTCAGCTCGTCGGCGTGGTCCTTCGCGTGCAGATCCGATCCGCAGATGCCGCAGCGCCGCACCTCGAGCAGCAATTGCCCACGCGCCGGGGAGGGTGTCGGGCGGTCGACCACGGACAGGGTGCCTCGTTCACAGCTGACGGCCTTCATACGTCCATGGTGTACCACGCCGACCGGCAGTCGGGGACTAGGCGCCCGCCGCGCTCCGCCCCGCCCGCCGGCCGTAGAAACTGCCGTCGCCCAACGAGATACCGCTCGCGTAGCCCCATGCGGCGAGACCAGCCGTGCAGCGGCCCGCTGCGAACAGCCCGGGGATGGGCTCGCCGCTGACGTGCAGAACCTCCGCGTTCAGCGACGTCAGAAGCCCGCCAAGGGTGAATCCGCCGGTGCTCTCGCGCAGGTCGATCGCGCCGACCGGCGAGCCGATCGGTCGCAGCCACTGCGGCTTCTTGTGGAGCAGCGGATCTTCGCCCGCGGCGGCGCCGGCGTTGTAGGCGGCGACGGTCGCCTGAAGCGATCCCGTCGGCAGCCCCATCTCGGATTCGAGTTCGGCCACCGTCTCGCACACCCAGGTCGGCGGGCGCAGCATCAGCTGTGGCGACAGCGAGGCCATCGCCTCCTCCTGGGACTTCTCGTCGATGATCAGGAACGCCGTGTTGTCCTGGTGATACAAGGTCAGCTGTCCGACCCTGCCGGGATAGGTGTCCTCGGCGACGTAGCGCTGACCGCGGCCGTTGACCAGGATGCCCCGCACCAACTGCTGCGGGTCGATGAAGATGGCCACCTCGGTGGCGTCCATGTGGGCGAGGTCGGCGCCCAGCGCCTGCGCCATCCGGATCGCCTGACCGTCGTGCTGCTCGATGGCGGCGGCGGGCCGGCCTGCGATGCGCGGCGCGTACTGAGCGACCATGGCCTCGTTGTAGGCGAAGCTGCCCATCGCGAGCACCACTCCGCGACGCGCCCGCACGGCGATCTCCTCGCCGTACCGGCGCGCGTACACACCGACCACCCGGCCGTCGGACTCGACGATCAACCGCTGCACACGAACGTCGTAGATCGCCCGCGCCCCGGCCGCGGTGGCCGTCTCCACGAGCGGCTTCATCAGCATGTAGCCGGCGCTCGCCTCGCCCTGCTTCTTGTTCGACATCTGCGGCACGTGTCCGCGCGGCGTGGGCGTGGCAATCGTGTTGAACGGGTAGGAGTTCTCCCCGCCGCTGTACATCAGCCCCTGATCGCCCATGGGCTCCCAGCCGGGCTCGCCGAAGAACTCCGGCTTGAACTGGACGCCGCAGCCGACGAGCCAGTCGAAATGCTCCAGGCTGCCGTCGCAGTAGTCGGCGATGCGCTTCTCGTCGGCGCCGGGGCCCATCGCGACGTTCAGGTACGCGGCCATGTTCGCGACGGAATCGTCGAAGCCACAAGCCTTTTGGATGGGTGTACCGCCGCCCAGGTAGATGAACCCGCCGGCCATCGACGCCGCGCCGCCCCAGGACCCGGTGCGTTCGAGCACCAGGACGTCGGCGCCGGCGCGCGCGGCCTCCACCGCCGCGGCCGCCCCGGCGATCCCGAAGCCGGCGATGACGACGTCGGCCTCCTCGTCCCACTTCGCGATGTCGGCCGCGGGCAGGGGAGTGAGATCGCTGCTCACGGGCGCATCGCGGCCGGCAGGTCGGACACCCACTCGTGGCCCCAGTAGCTGTCGGCGGTGATTTCCTCTGCCGTGTAATAGGTTTCGTCGACCCGCATCCCCTCGGTGCCGAACTCGATGTCCCAGTCGCCGGGCGCCCGCACGTAGAACGACACCATCTTGTCGTTGGTGTGCCTGCCCAGCGTCGAGGACAGCTGGAAACCGTCCTTGCCCACCCGGTCGAGGGCCTGCCCGACCGCGTCGAGGCTGTCTACCTCCACCATCAGGTGGATCAGGCCGGGATCGCGCAGCGTCATCGCGGGACAGATCGCCAGGCTGTGGTGGCGCGCGTTGATGCCGAGGAACCGGACCCGCAGCGGTCCGAACTCCGGCGGCGTCGGAACGCGGAACGCCCCGCGCGACTTGAATCCCAGGACCTCCGTGTAGAACTGGAAGAGCCCCGGCACGTCGAGGGCCGGCAACACGACGTGGCCCAATCCCTGATCGCCGGTGACGAATCGGGCGCCGTACGGCGTCACCACCGGGCTGTGGTCGAGCACCGCGCCGTGGAAGACCTCGGTGGACGTTCCCGCGGGATCGTCGAAAGCGATCACCTCTTCGACGCGACGTGCGTCGGCCTCCTCGAGTGAAAGTTCCTTGACCGCCACGCCTGCGCCGTCGAGCGTCGCCTTCACGCGCGTCAACGCCGCATGGTCGCGGACCTCCCACCCGACGGTGACGATCTTGTCGACGTCGCCGGGCACCACGATGATGCGCGCGGCGCGCTCGTCCATGCGCAGATACAGCGCATCGCCGTCGGGACCGGAGCCCTCGGCGAAGCCGAGCACCTTGAACGCGAAGTGGCGCCAGCGGTCGATGTCGGTGGCTTGAACCTTGACGTATCCGAGGCTCTTGAGATCGCTCATCGTGCCCTTTCTAGATCATCGCCCGCAGCGGGCCCTGCGGATCCACGCCGAGCGAGCTCAGCGCCGCGGCGTGAAACACCGTGCCGGGCACGTGGATCGCGTGCAGCTGGCCGACGTGCACATCGCGCCAGTACCGCTGCAACGGCTTGTCCATGCGCGCGGCGTTGCCGCCCGAGCGGGCGAAGATCTCGTCGACGGCGGACACGGCGCGCCACACCGCACGGATCTGGGTGCGGCGGCCCGCGGCCCGGTCCTCGAAGCTGACCTCCTTGCCCGCATCGACCATGTCGTAGATGCGGTCGGCGTTGGCCAGCAGTTCCTGGCGTGCGGCGTTGATGTCGGCGGCGGCCTCGCCGATCGCGTACATGACGTAGGGGTCGTCCTTGATCGCAACGCCGCTGGAGTTCACGCGTTCGCGCTGATAGTCCAGGTGTGCGGCCAGCGCGCCCTCGGCGATGCCGATCGTGGCGGCGGAGATGCCGAGCGGGAACATCGTCGACCACGGCATCAGGTACAGCGGCTCGGTCATGCCAGCCTCGCGCTGAGCGGTGCCGTCCATCACCTTCATCGCGTCCATTGTCCGGTACTCCGGCACGAACGCGTCTTTGACGATGACGTCCTTGGACCCAGTGCCCCGCAGCCCGACCACGTCCCACGAGTCCTCGACGATCTCGTAGTCCGGTCGCGGAAGGATCATGTGCAGCATCTGCGGCGGCATCAGCGGTTTGCCGTCGGAGTCGCCGATCATCGCGCCGAGGATGATCCAGTCGCACGCGTCGGTCCCGGAGCTGAACTGCCAGCGCCCGTTGAAGATGTAGCCGCCCTCGACGGGTTTGGCCACACCCTGCGGCGCGTACGGCGACGCCATCCAGGTGTCGATGTCGTCGGCCCAGACCTCCTCGCCGACGCGCGGATCGGCGTAGGCGAGCTGATACGGGTGCACACCCACCACGCCGTTGACCCAGCCGGCCGCGGGGTCGAGGGCCGCGGTGGCCATCACGGTTTCGGCGAACTCGCGCGGGTGAGCCTCGTACCCGCCGTGCTTCTTGGGCTGAAGCAGGCGGATGGACCCGGCCGCCTTCATCGACTTGACCGTGGCGTCGGTCAGCCGTCCGATCTTCTCGGCCTCGGCGCCCTGATCCTTGAACTGCTCGGCCAGTTGCATCACCCGGTCGAGTACGCGCTCACTCATGCTGATGTCCTCACTATCGGCTGCACTTGATGGTCTACCGCACCGGAAGCGCGAACGGAATCAAATCCCGGTCAGCGGGCGGCGTTTCCGGCTCAGTACTCGACGTGCAGATCGTCGCTGACCGGTCGGGCCTGACAGCCGAGGAACAGGCCCTCGGCCAGGTCGTCGGGCTCGAGGATCTCGCAGCTGGCCATGTCGACCTCGCCCGACACCACGGTCGCGACGCATGAGCCGCAGTGGCCTTCCCGGCACGAGTGCGGAGGCTCGACACCGGCGTCGAGCAGCGCGTCGACCAGTGACTTGTCGCGCGGCCAGCGAAGGTGGTGCCGGGTGCCGTCCAGATCGACGCAGACGGTGGCATCGGCCCGCGTCCCGCAGGCGTCGGTTGGTGGCATGCGACGATCTTCACCGTCGCCGGTTCCCGGGTCGACCGGTCCTTCCGATGGGCGGAACGGTGACCGCCCGATCGCCCGGTCATCGGGAAACTCCGGCGGTGGCGGGTCCACGACGACCTACCGTGGCTGCGTGGGTATCTCCGAGGAGCGGTCAAGCGTGGACGCGGTGGTGGTCGGTGCCGGCTTCGCCGGGCTGTATGCGTTGCATCGGCTGCGTTCGCAGGGCTTGTCGGTGCGCGTGTTCGAAGCGGCGCCCGAGGTCGGGGGCACCTGGTACTACAACCGCTATCCGGGAGCACGCTGCGACGTCGAGAGCGTCGACTACTGCTACTCGTTCGATCCCCAGCTCGAACAGGAGTGGGACTGGTCGGAGAAGTACGCGACGCAGGCCGAGATCCTGCGCTACATGAACTGGGTCGCCGACAAGCTGAACCTGCGCGACGGCATCACGTTCAACACCCGGGTCACCTCGGCCGTGCTCGACGAGGACAACCTGCGTTGGACGGTCTCGACCGACACGGGCGAGGTCGTCACCGCGCGGTTCTGCGTGATGGCGACCGGTCCGCTGTCCGCGGCGTTGACACCGGATTTTCCCGGCCTGGACGGTTACGCGGGGGAGCTGTACCACACCGCGCACTGGCCGCACGAGCCTGTCGACTTCACCGGCAAGCGGGTCGCGGTGATCGGGACGGGTTCGTCGGGCATCCAGTCCATTCCGGTGATCGCCGAACAGGCCGATCGTCTCTACGTGTTCCAGCGGACGCCGAATTACAGTGTGCCCGCGGGTAATCGGCCGTTGACCGACGAGGACCACGCCCAGGTCAAGGCGACGTACGCCGAACGCCGCCGACTGTCGTGGCGCAGCGGCGGCGGCTCACCGCACATCGCCCATCCGAAGCTGACGATGGAGGCCACGCCCGAGGAGCGCCGCGAGGCTTTCGAGAAGCGGTGGGAACTCGGGGGTGTGCTGTTCTCGAAGACGTTCAGCGACCAGATGATCGATCTGGCCGCCAACGAGGAAGCGCGCAAGTTCTACGAGGAGAAGATCCGGGCGGTGATCGACGACCCTGAGGTCGCCGAGCTTCTCATCCCGACCGACCATCCCATCGGGACGAAGCGAATCTGCACCGACAGCAACTACTTTCAGACGTTCAACCAACCGCACGTGAGCCTGATCAGCGTGCGGAAGACACCGATCGTGTCCATCGACGCAGACGGCATCAACACCACCGATGCCCATTACGACGTCGACGCGATCGTGCTCGCCACCGGGTTCGACGCGATGACCGGTGCGCTGGGCAAGATCGACATCGTCGGTCGGGGCGGACAGAGGCTGCGCGACGACTGGGCGGACGGTCCGCGCACCTACCTCGGCCTCGGCGTCGACGGATTCCCGAACCTGTTCATGGTCTCGGGACCCGGCGCGCCCGCCGTGCTGGCCAACATGGTGCTACACGCCGAGGCGAACGTGAACTGGATCGCCGAAGCCATCTCCTATCTCGACGGGCACGGCTACACCGCGATCGAAGCCACCGGCGACGCCGTGGACAACTGGGTCGCCGAGTGCACTCGGCGCGCGGAAGCGACGCTGTTTCCCAGGGCGAAGTCCTGGTACATGGGCGCCAACGTGCCGGGTAAACCGCGCGGATTCATGTTGTTCATCGGCGGCTTCGGCGTCTACCTCGACATCTGCGCCGAGGTGGCCGGCGCGGGTTACAAGGGGTTCCGATTGCTGACGGCGACCTCACGCGCCGCGTTGTAGGAAGTTCGATCCGAAAGGGCGACGAGAATGGTTGATGTGAGTCGATATGGGCCGTGGGCGGTGATCGCCGGCGGATCGGAGGGTGTAGGCGCCGAGTTCGCGTGGCTAGTCGCGAAGTCCGGGATCAACCTGGTGCTGATCGCGCGCAGGCCCGACCCGCTCGAAGAGACCGCGCAACGCTGCCGCGCTCTCGGCGTGGAGGTACGCACCATGTCGGTCGATCTCCTCGACTCGCAGTCGGTTGCGCAGATCGCCGAAGCGACGGCCGAACTGGAGGTCGGCCTGCTGATCTACAACGCCGGCGCGAGCACGTGCAACGAACTGTTCCTCGACGCTGATCTCGGCGACTTCCAGAATGTCATCGATCTCAACGTCACGCGCATGCTCGGCCTGGTACAGCACTATGGACGGTCGATGGTGGATCGGCGCCGTGGAGGGATCCTGATCGTCGGGTCGCTCTCGGGATACATGGGGGCATGGCGCCATACCATCTACGCGGGCGCCAAGGCGTTCTCGCGAGTATTCGCCGAGAGCCTGTGGTTGGAACTGCGAGAACACGACGTCGATGTTCTCGAGTTGGTGCTGGGGGTGACGCGAACCCCGGCGATGGCCCGGGTGGGATTGAACTTCGATGCGCCGGGGATTCTCGTCAACGAGCCGGCCGAGGTGGCCGCCGAAGGTCTCGCGCGACTCTCTGACGGTCCAGTTTGGGTGGCCGGCGGGAACGCTGCGCGAGCTGAGGCCAACAGTGCCCTCGATCGCGCTCGGGTTGTACTCGAGTCACACGAGATGATCAAAGCATTGACCGCGGGTGCACACTGACTGTGCGGCTTGGGCTCTCGACGCCCGTCGTCGTGCAAGTCCCCGGCGTCGCGGCGCCGTGGGAAGCCGACGCAGGCATCGATGACCTGGCGATGATCGCCACCGCCGCCGACCGGCTCGGTTTCGACTACCTCACCTGTTCCGAACATGTGGCGATCCCGTCCGCCGATGCCGCCACCCGCGGCGCGGTGTACTGGGACCCGTTGGCCACTCTCGGATATCTGGCTGCACACACCCAACGGATTCGGCTGGCTACCTCGGTGCTCGTCCTCGGCTACCACCACCCGTTGGAAATCGCCAAGCGCTACGGCACGCTTGACGTGGTCACCGGTGGCCGTCTTGTGCTCGGCGTGGGAATCGGCTCCCTGACAGAGGAATTCGCGTTGATCGGCGCCGCATGGGAACACCGCGCCGCACGCGCGGACGATGCGATTCGCGCGCTGCGCGCCTCACTGTCCACCTCGACGCCGCAGTATCACGGGCAGTTCTACGACTACCAAGGCGTTACGGTGCTGCCGCACACTCAGCAACGACGAGTACCGATCTGGGTGGGTGGTCGCAGCATGGGCTCTCTGCGCCGAGCCGTTGAGCTTGCCGACGGTTGGATGCCTTTCGGGCTGACATACGACGCGGTCCGCGACATGCTCACCAAGGTGCAGTTGTCCGAGGGGTTCGAGGTGCTGCTACCGACGTCGGTCGACCCCGAATCCGACCCGAAGCGTACGCGGTCGCTCTTGTCGAAGTTGCGTGACGCCGGAGCTACCGCGATCACGTGCACGGTCCGGTCGGCCAGCGCGCGACACTATTGTGACCAGTTGGCACGACTGCGCGACTTGGAGGACAGCACGTGACCGATCCGGAAATTCTGGCGCGCTTGCAGCGGCTCGAAGACGAGCACGCAATTGCGAAAATCATCGCTTCCTACGGCCCCTCTGTCGATGCCGGTAATGCCGACAATGCCTCGAAGCTATGGGCTCTCGACGGCACCTACGATGTCGAGGGCTGGCAGATGAAGAGTCGACGGGATGTGCGCGCGATGGTGAAGTCACGCTCACACCAGGAGCTGGTCGCCCGCGGCTGTTGCCATTTTCTCGGCCCCGCAGTGGTGTCCGTCAACGGCGACTCCGCCGTCGCGGTGTGTGAATCGCTGGTGCTGCTGCGAGACAGCGACGATGAGAAGGCATATCGCGTCTGGCGGGCAACAGCGAACCACTTCGCGCTCGCGCGAGTCGCAGGGGAATGGCAGATCACCAGCCGCACCAGCCGGGTGCTCGACGGACACCCGTACGCCCATGCGGTGCTCGACGCGGGCCTGGCCGGTGAACCTGCCCCGGCCGCGCCAATCGCCGCCGACACAGAGGATCTCGCATGAGGCCAACGCTTTCGTACCGTTGACAGCTCAACTCAATGTGATGACGACCTTGTCCGCCATACCCGGGGTGGCCACACAGCGCAGAGCCTCCTCGAAATCGTTGAAGTCAAACGTGTGACTGATGATCACGCGGTACTTCTCCCAGTTCTCGACGATGTCCTTGGTCACCTCGAAGATCTCATCCGGGTAGCCCATCGACCCGACAATGGTCAGCTCGTTGCTCATGAGGTTCATCATGTCCACGCTGACGGGTTCTTTGTGAACGGCGACGACACCGAGCTTGGAGCCGCGTTGCGCCACGGCCATGACCGAGTCGATCACCGCTGGCACCCCCGCGGCGTCGAGGAAGATGTTCGTGCCCGCCCTGTCGGGCCACATCGAATCACCGGGGCCGTGCAGCTCGATCAGCCGGGCGGACAGGTCCTCGGCTGCGGAGTTGATGACGGCGTCAGCGCCGACCTTCAACGCCTTGTCCAGACGATCTGGCAGAATATCCACCACCACAACGTGTTTCACACCCCGCGACTTGAGTGCGATGGTGGCGCCCAGACCGATCGGGCCCGCTCCGAAGATCACCACCTGGTCGCCGCGCCGCGGCGCCACCTGGTTGACGGCGTGTTGCGCCACCGCCATGGGTTCGTTGAGGGCCGCGACCTCATACGGGATGTGATCGGGGATGACTTCCAGGCTGTGGCCGCGGACCGCATCCTTGATCAGCAGATAATCGGCCAGCGCACCGGTGGACCCGCCGTTGCCGATGATGTCGTCGGGAACGGCCATCGGGTTGATTACCACGCGGTCGCCGGCGTCGATATCGCGCACATTGGCGCCGACCTCGACCACCTCGCCAGCCGGTTCGTGGCCAATCGGCATACTGCCCTGTCGCGGCGGCAGGCCGCCCATCGAGATGTAGAGGCTGTCGGACCCGCAGATGCCGCATGCCCGAATCCTGACCAGCACATCGTCTGGTCCGACAGAAGGCTTTGGCACCTCACGGATCTCGGTCTTTGCGGGAGCGGTGATGATGGCTGCTCGCATTTGGGGGTGTTCCCTCCTGTCGGTGTCGTCGGCCGTTCAGAGCACGCTGTAGCCGCCGTCGACGACGACCGCCGACCCGGTGCTATAGGACGCACTGGCGCTGCACAGGTACAGGATCGGGCTCGCGATTTCTTCCGGCCGGGCGAACCGGCCGAGTGGGATGTGATCGATCTGTTCCTGTTTGAGCTCTGGGACATAGTCCATTGGCGCGGTCATGCGGGTGGCAACGACTCCGGGGACGACGGCGTTGATTCGGATACCGTCTGATGCCCATCGGACCGCGAGGTTGCGAGTCAGGGAGAGCAGGCCCGCTTTTGCCGAGCCGTATCCGGGTACGACCGGTACTGCACGTATCGCGGCCATCGAGCCCAGCATCACCACACTTGCGCCCCCGTCGGCCTTCGACGCCTTGAGCGCGCCGTAGAGCCGTTCGGTAAATCGGAACGGTGCCAACAGGTTGAGCTCGACCGACGCGGTGAACCCTTCCACGGTGGCTTCGTCGAGCCCGCCGGGAAAGTTGGCGCCGGCGTTGTTGACGAGAATGTCGAGCGCTGCGAACGATTCGGCAAGCGCATCGAGGTCGGCGGCGTCGGTCAGGGTCAGCTGCCGGTACTCCAGTCCCGACAGATCGACGTCGTAGTCCTCGGGTCGGGCTCGAGTGCCGGTGACGGTCACTCGGGCTCCGCTGTCGCGCAGGAGCGACGCCGTGGCGTGGCCGATGCCGCTCGTGCCTCCGGTGACCAGCGCCGTCGCGCCCGTGAAGTCGAACGACACACGGCCGGTCATGACAGCGCCGCGATCGTCCTACGCAGCCAGGCCGATTCCCAGAAATTGGTACTGGCGTGCAGGAGAGCGTCGTGCGCGGTGATCAACAAGTGCTTGGCCTCCGTGTTGTCGGGTTCGGCTCGGCTGACGATCTCGGCCAGCCGGATCGCGCGGACGGGTTCGCCGGCGTCAAAAAGGGCACGCGCGCGCCCGAGAACCACTGCGGTACCGGCGAGTTCGAGGAGGTCGGCCTCGGCCCGGTCCGGATCCTCGGCATAGAGTTCGGTGGTGGATCCGTGATGGAACCAGCCGGCATAGTTCTCCCAGATCGCGCGGACGTTCCACCGCACCATCCCGTAGCCCTGACCGACCTCGAGTTCCGTGGGAAGCTCCACCTCGCGCATCAGCGTGTGCACATCCTTGCCGGCGTTCATGCCGTCGACCGTCTTGTCGTGGATATAGGTCACCGCGTCGCGCAGGCGGGTCAGTTCCCACTCGATGCGGTCCTTCCCGACGATGGGACCGAAGTGCCCGGTAAGCAGTGTGTGCGGACCAAGGGCGCGGACCCGGTCGATGGATTCGACGACGGTCAGTGCGTCGCGGTAGCGATCACCGCGCATGGTGACCAAATTCGGGATGTGCCCGAACAGGGCGCCGAACACATTGCCGCACAGGCATACACCTTCGTTGGGCAACCACACTACGAGGCTGTCGGTGGTTTCACCACCTGGCGTGGCGTATAGCTCCAGGCGGCGACCGCCGAGTTCGATGACGAGTTCGTCGTCGAACGTGAGCGTGGGAACCGGCACACTCTGGGGCGGAACCGTGCCGAACCGCGCGGTTGTGCGATCGATGGTGTCCATCACCTTCTCGACCCACGCGAAGCCGGAGTTCTGCGCGCGAAACGGCGCCAGCAGTTCGTTGTCGCGCCGCCACGTCTCCCAGTTCGCTTGTGCGACGATCTCGCTGGCAGGGTCGGCGACGGTATCGAGTCCGCCGACGTGGTCGACGTGTCCCTGCGTGAGGATGACGTAGCGGACCGGCGAGTTGTCGACCGCGTCGTAGTTGGCGCGGTGCACCGGACCCTCGAAGCCCATGCCCGTGTTGAGCACGATGCGGCCTTCGTCGGTCGTCAACATGTACGAGTTCGACAGTCCTGGCGACAGCCAGATCCCCGGACTGACCTCCTCGGCGGGCGCACCCGCGCCGACGATGTCGTCGGCTCCCGGCCGGCTCCGGTAGATCGGCTCGTAGGCGGTCATGCTTCTGGCCGCACGTCGAAACGGTCGAAGTAGAACCCAAAGCGCGAACGGACCTCGTCAGGCGACCGTCCGAAATGACCCTCGAGGTCGTACCGCAGAAGCCCGTGCTTGCCGCGCGGGTTGTCGTCCAGGTAACCGCAAAACGCCGCTCGCGTGTCTGACGTCAGCGGCGTTCCGTTGGCGGCATAGATCTGCTCGAGGATCGCCATCTCGTTGCCGTTGAGCTGATGGAAGGAGATGTCCATGCTCTGCTCAGGGCCGACCAGCCCGCGGTCGCGCACGCATGCCCGCAACAGGCGCTCGATCCGGTCGATCCAGTACTCCACGAGGCCTTCGGGATCAATCGCATTGCGGCGCACGCGGTCTCCGTAGGCGAGCATCGTGACGGCCGACTGGATCACGGCGACGGGATCACGATGGGTGAAAGCGACCGTGGCGTCGGGGAAGGTGCGGATCAGGGGCCCGAGTTGCTCGCAGTGCTGGGGCGACTTGAGCACCCACTGCCGAGGACCGCGCAGGAACGTCAACGCCTTGAGGATCGTCCGTAGGTAGCCGTAGTGCTGGTCCTGATCCAGAGTGAGATAGAAGTCGCGCCACCGCGGCACCCGGGCGTGCCATTCCAGCACGTAGCTGGCGAAGTCGAGGTCGAGGAGTTCGACCTCCTCCTCGATCGCCTGTGGGACCCGGTCGTGCATCGCCTGGACCAGTGGGGTCATCACCATCGCTGACTCGTGTTCGGCGACGCTGCGGGCGAACCGCGGATCCACGCCATTGACGTCGGGCCCCTCACCGCGCAGTGGGAACGGCTCCTGGCTCTCCCAGTACGGCAGCGCGCGCCGCCGGGTGTCCGCCGCGATGAGGTTCACCAGATGCGTTGTCCCCGAACGGGGGAGGCCCACGACGATGATGGGCCGCTCGATTTCGATGTCGTGGATCTCGGGATATCGGCGGAGCAGATCGGTCAGCAGCAGTCGCTGAGACAGCAGCCGTACGATCCGGTTGTGCAGGATCAGGCGGTTGAGATTGGTGTTGCCGGCGTCGGTGTCGGCGGCGGCCGCATACACCTCGAGCCGTTGCCGAAAGTCGTTGTGTCCGAAATCTTCCAGCCCGGTCTTCTCGATCGCCTCGTCGAGCAGCGTTTCGGGATCGAGGTCCACCGTCAGCCCGTCGAGATAGCCGAGGATCTCCCGCTGCTCGGGGCGCAGCACGGGGTCGGTGAGATCGTCGATGGGTACTGCGGCGCCGGGCATCCGGACCTCCGTATAGCGGGTGGCGAGTATTCGACGTAAGCTGCCGAATATATGAACGCCAAGCTAGGACCGCCGTCGCCTGCGGGTCAAGACCCTTCGCCACCGACCCGGCGTGTCATCGATGTGGTGGAGCTACTGGCGCGTGCGTCCACGGGGCCCCGGACGCTAGCCGAAATATGTCGTGAGCTGGGCATCAGTCGATCCACCGGGCACGCCATCCTGGCCACCTTGTCCGCGGGCGGCTGGGTGCGGCGTGACCCGCTCAGCGGGAAATTCTGCCTTGGCAGCGGGTTTCCCCACCCGCCCACCGTCTACGCGCCGGCGTGGGACGCACTGCGCGAACCACTACAGGAGCTGTGTTCGACGTTGGGGATGGCGGCGTGTGTCTCCGAGGTTCGCGACGGCCACATCATCGTCATCGAGTCCGCCGCTCCCGCCGGCGGTCGGTCCCAGGTGCAGGCCGGGCAGCGGTTGCCCTTCGTCGCGCCGTTCGGCCGGGAGTTCGTCGCGTGGGCGCCAGCGCCCGTGCGCCGGGACTGGATGGTGGCCGCAGGTCCGGTCAACGACGTCTACCGCGCGCGGATGCCGAAGGTGCTCGACGAGATCACCCGGCGCGGGTATGGAATCGAAAGGCTCAGCGACCCGCTGCTGAAAGTCTTTGCGGCGCTTCTGGCTGTGGAAGACGGCGACGCACCGGATCCCGTGGCGGTACGCCTGGCCGGCGCCGTCGCCGAGCTCACGGTCGTCGATTTCCTGCCGGGGGAGTTGGCTGAAGTGGAGCACAGTCCACTGGCCACGGTTTCGGCGCCGATCTTCGATACCGACGGCAATGTCGTGCTGACGGTTTCGGCGCAGCCGTACAGCCGACTCACTCTCGAACGGGTCCGCGCCATCGGCGAGCATATGCTCGACTTCGCCGAGCGCGCCGGTACCGCTGTCGCGCAACAAGTCTCGACACCGGATCGAGCGAACCGCGGGTCTTGACCTGTCGTCTGAGAGATTGCGTTCCCACTCAGTGAAAGCATCCAGTGGCGCGGTGAGTCCGCGCTTAAGGTCCGTTCCTCGACGCGGAGATCGACGGCGAGATCCTCAGCGACCAGGAGCTACCTGCTGTTGGTCCTCGGCGGTAATGACACAACGGCAAGCCTGATCGGTTCCGGTCCCTACCTTCTCCTGAGCCACCCCGAGCAGCTCGCCCTGGTGCGCACGACCACTCCCTGCGGCCGTCTACCGTCGAGGCGATGATCCGGATAGAGGCGGCCACCCGGGCCCTGCCCCAAACCACCTCGCGCGATGTGGAGCTGCACGGCGTCCAGATCCCCGCTGGATCGCGCGTCATGTTGGTTTGGGGCGCCGCCAATCACGATGATCGTGAGTTTCCGTATCCGGAACGCTTCGATGTGACGCGGCGTGTCCAGCGACATACCTCATTCGGCCATGGCCCACATTTCTGCATGGGCTCCGTGCTCGCTCGAATGGAGACCCGCTTGGCCTTCGCCGAATGGTTCGAGCGCTTCCCAGGATGCGAACTCGCCGGTGAGCCGGAGAGAATCACGTCCGCCTGGGCGCGGGCGTTCAACTCGATACCACTCCGGTTGGGCTGACCGGTCACCGACGACTCAAGAACGCGAGCACCACGCTCTCGAACGCAGCCTTGGCCTCGATCATCGCCCAGTGCCCGCAATTCGGGAACACGTGCAGTTCGGCGTTGGGAATAGTGCGCATCGGGATCAGCGCCATGTCCAGCGGGCTGACCCGGTCGTCACGCCCCCACGTCAACAGCGTTGGCGCGGCGACCTTGTGCATCTGCGCCCACGGCAGCGGCGCGTCGCTGCTGCGCATGAACGCCATCATCTGCGCGAAGGCCTTCTCGCCGTACATGCGCCGGGAGGACCCCAGCGTCTCCGGATCGGTCGCCAACTGCCAGCGTTCCTCGATCAGTTGTTCGGTGACCAGAGACTGGTCGTAGACCATCGAGTTGAGCCAGTCGACCAACCGCTGACGGGTGGGGTCCTCGGTGAACTCCTGGAGCAGCCGGATTCCCTCACTCGGACCGGGACTGAAGATGTTGGTGCCGATGCCGCCGATCGTGACCAGCCGACGGATGCGATCGGGATTGTTGATCGCAAAGTTGATTCCCACGCCGCCGCCCATCGAGTTGCCGACGATGTCGACGCGATCGATCCCGAGCGCGTCGAGGAAGGGGACGACGGCGCCTTGCGCGGTGATCATCGGATGGCCCCCGAAATCGTCGCTGACCCCGAAACCGGGAAACTCCAGAATCAGGCAGCGGAACCGCTCGGCGAAGGTCGGTAGCACGCCGCGGAAGTTGCGCCACCCGGTGACGCCGGGCCCGGATCCGTGGAGGAAGAGCAGGACGGGACCGTCACCGACGTCGTAGTAGCGCAGCACACCGGAAGGGGTGGGCGTCTCGCGGAGGTCGTTCTCGACGCGGGCGATGAAGGCTGCGGTATCGGTCACGCCCACAGCCTGCCACGCGCTCGTCGCACCGCGGGGCGGGTGTTCCGTTCATCGGTCGTCCCGGTAAGCGGGACGCTCACTGTGCCGTTGCGCATTTCACTGCGACGCTGCCGATCGGAGACGGGCCGTCGACGCGCCCGCGCTTAGTCAGGAGGCCCGATGTCGCCGGCGACCCCGTCAGGGTGTTTCGCGATGACGGCCGGACACGGAGTCGTGGGGTTATGGTGACCGACGCGCCGGAACGGTGGTCGGCCGGTCTACCGCGGTTGCGGAATCTGGCCGGGCCGATGCAGGCGGTCGGGGCGCTGTTCGCGATGTCGGCCGATGCGGTGCGGTTCGTGTTCCGTCGGCCGTTTCAGTGGCGGGAGTTCCTGGGGCAGTGCTGGTTCATCGCTCGGGTGTCGTTGGCTCCGACGTTGTTGGTGGCGATTCCGTTCACGGTCCTGGTGTCGTTCACGTTGAACATCTTGTTGCGGGAGTTGGGCGCGGCCGACCTGTCGGGAGCGGGTGCGGCGTTCGGTGCGGTGACCCAGGTGGGTCCGCTGGTGACGGTGTTGATCGTGGCCGGGGCGGGGGCAACGGCGATGTGTGCTGATCTGGGGTCGCGGACGATCCGTGAGGAGATCGACGCGATGGAGGTGCTCGGCATCAACCCGGTTCAGCGACTGGTGACGCCGCGGATGTTGGCCTCGGGGTTGGTGGCGTTGCTGCTCAACAGTTTCGTGGTGATCATCGGAATCGTGGGGGGTTACACGTTTTCGGTGTTCATTCAGGATGTGAACCCGGGGGCGTTCGCGGCGGGGATCACGCTGTTGACCGGTGTGCCGGAGGTGATCATCTCCTGTGTCAAGGCGGCGTTGTTCGGGTTGATCGCGGGTTTGGTGGCGTGCTATCGCGGATTGAGCATCACCGGGGGTGGGGCCAAGGCGGTCGGTAACGCGGTCAACGAGACGGTGGTGTATGCGTTCATGGCGTTGTTCGTGATCAACGTGGTCGTCACCGCGATCGGTATCCGGATGACCACGGGATAGCGGCATTTCATGGGCACCGCAACGATTTTGCGCACGACGTATCCACGCTTGAGCCGTCAGGCCCAGCGGCCCGTCGAATTGCTCGCCCGTATCGGCGATCACATGCTGTTTTATCTGCGGGCGTTGGGTGGGGTGCCGCATGCGGCGGTGCATTTCCGTAAGGAGATCGTGCGGTTGATCGCCGAGATCTCGATGGGTGCGGGCACGTTGGCGATGATCGGCGGCACGGTCGCGATTGTGGGGTTTTTGACGTTGGCCGCCGGTGGGACGTTGGCGATTCAGGGCTACAGCTCACTGGGTGATATCGGTATCGAGGCGTTGACGGGGTTTTTGGCGGCGTTCATCAACGTGCGTATCGCCGCGCCGGTGGTGGCCGGGATCGGGTTGGCGGCCACGTTCGGGGCCGGGGTGACCGCGCAGTTGGGCGCGATGCGCATCAACGAGGAGATCGATGCGCTGGAGTCGATGGCGATTCGGCCGGTGGAGTATCTGGTCTCCACGCGCATCGTGGCGGGCATGGTGGCCATCACCCCGTTGTATTCGATCGCGGTGATCTTGTCGTTTGTGGCCTCGCAGTTCACCACGGTGGTGTTGTTCGGTCAGTCCGGGGGGCTCTATGACCACTACTTCGACACGTTTTTGAACCCGATCGATTTGTTGTGGTCGTTTCTGCAGGCGGTGTTGATGGCGATCACGATCTTGTTGATCCACACCTACTTCGGCTACTTCGCCTCGGGCGGACCGTCGGGTGTGGGGGTTGCGGTCGGCAACGCGGTGCGCACCTCGCTGGTGGTCGTCGTATCGGTCACCTTGCTGGTCTCGCTGTCCATCTACGGTTCCAACGGCAACTTCAACCTGTCCGGGTAGTGGCACGTTGACAACCAACCAGCAGGCGGCGGTGCCCGCACAGCCGCGCGAATACGCAAGACCGGCAGCGGGACTAGCCGCCGTCCTCGCAATCGTCGCGGTCGTCGCCTTCGCCATCGCGCTTTTCCGCGGCGACTTCACCAAGACCGAACCGGTCACCGTCATCACCGACCGCGCCGGCCTGGTGATGAACCCCGACGCCAGGGTCAAGCTGCACGGCGCTCAAGTGGGCACTGTCGCCTCGATAGAACCTCTGCCCAACGGTCGTGCCGCGATCCACCTCGCCATGGATCCCTCCGCGATGGAGCTGATCCCGGCCAACGTGCGTGTCGACATCGCGTCGTCGACGGTGTTCGGCGCGAAATCCGTTGCGCTGGTTCCGCCCGCGGACCCATCCCCGCAGGGGCTCCGAGCCGGCCAGGTGCTCGACGCCGACCACGTCACCGTCGAGATCAACACCATCTTCGAACAACTCGTGTCGGTGTTGAACCGCATCGAGCCCGCCAAACTCAACGAGACGCTCGGGGCCTTGGCCTCGGGTCTGAGCGGACGCGGCGAGAAGTTCGGGCAAACGCTGTCCGATCTTGACGCGATGCTCGCGAAGATCGATCCCAGCCTGGGGAACCTGAGCCACGACATCGCGGTCATGCCACAGGTTCTCGAGGCCTACGCCGACGCCAGCCCGGACCTGCTGGCCATCGTCGACAATGCCACCAGTATCAGCGACACGATCGTCGACAAACAGCAGGACCTCGACACCCTGTTGCTCAGCACGATCGGGTTGGCCGACATCGGCGACGAAGTGCTGGCGGGCAACCGCAAGGCGATCACCGACGTCGTCCACCTCCTGGTGCCGACGACCGATCTGACCAACCAGTACAACCCGGCGCTGAATTGCCTTCTGGCAGGCATGGTCCCGCTGGCCACCGCCGCACCCACACCGGTGCCCGGGGTGCTGCTGCTCGACTCCTTCGTATTAGGCTCCGAACGCTACCGCTATCCCGGAAACCTGCCGAAGGTCGCGGCCAAGGGTGGGCCCCAGTGCGCGGGACTGCCCGACGTCGGCTACGAAACACGGGCGCCCTACGTCGTCAGCGATATCGACGCCAGCCGCGCGCAGTACGGCAACCAGGGCATCCTGCTGAACTCCGATGCGCTCAAGCAGGCGCTGTTCGGTCCGATCGACGGTCCGCCCCGCAACACCTCGCAGATCGGACAACCGGGATGAGCGGCGGCAGAACAGTCATCAAGCTGAGCGTTTTCGGTGCGGTGATGCTGCTGCTCACCGCCGCGCTGTTCGCGATCTTCGGCCAGTACCGCACCGGGTCCGCGCACGACTACTCCGCGGTGTTCACCGACGTCTCCGACCTGAAACCCGGGGATTCGGTGCGGGTTTCGGGTATCCGCGTCGGCACCGTCCGCGACGTCTCCCTGCAACCGGACAACACCGTCGTGGTCACCTTCGACGCCGCCTCCGACATCGTGCTCACCACCGGGACCAAAGCCGCGGTGCGTTATCTCAACCTGGTCGGGGATCGCTACCTCGAACTCCTCGACGGGCCCGGCTCGACGAGAGTCGCCGGACCCGGCTCACGAATTCCCGCCGACCGCACCGAGCCTGCCCTGGATCTCGACCTCCTTCTCGGCGGGCTGAAGCCCGTGATTCGCGGCCTGAACCCCGACGACGTCAACGCGTTGACCCGCTCCTTGATTCAAATCCTGCAGGGGCAGGGCGGGAACCTCGAATCGCTGTTCGCCAAGACCGCATCCTTCACCAACTCGATCGCCGACAACGGCGAGACCGTACGGAACCTGATCGACAACCTCAACGCGGTGCTGGCCACCATCGCCAAGGACGGGAACAAGTTCTCCGGTGCGGTGGACCGCCTCGAGAAACTGATCACCGGCTTGGCCGCCGACCGCGACCCGATCGGGGAGGCGATCACCGCACTGGACAGCGGAACCGCCTCGCTCGCCGATCTGATGACCCAGGCCCGCCCACCGCTGGCCGGCAGCGTCGACCAGCTCAACCGCGTCGCTCCGCTGCTCGAGAAGGACATACCGCTGCTCGACATCTCCCTGCAGAAGGCGCCGCAGAACTACAAGAAGCTCGTGCGTCTCGGCGCGTACGGAAGCTTCCTGAACCAATACCTGTGCGGAATATCCGTCAGGGTCACCGACCTCCAGGGCCGCACCGCGCACTTCCCATGGATCCTGCAGAACAACGGAAGATGCGGGGAGCCCTGATGCTGAAATACCGTGCCCCATCGCTGATCCGAGCCGGATTCATCGGCGTTGTTCTCATCGTCCTGATCATCGCCGTCGGGCTGCAACCCGAGCGGCTGTGGTCGTGGGCCACCGCCGTCAGATATCAGGCGCTGTTCACCGAGGCCGGCGGTCTGGCGCCGGGCAACGACGTGAAGGTCTCCGGTATGACGGTCGGCTCGGTGTCCGATGTCTCCCTGGACAAGGGCAAGGCCCTCGTGACGTTCACCGTCGACGGAAAGGTCCGCCTCGGATCGCAGACCACGGCGCACATCCGCACCGGCACCCTGCTGGGGGAGCGCACGCTGGCCCTGGAACCGGCGGGCGATGACCGGCTGAAGCCGCTGTACGTCATCCCGCCGTCGAGGACCTCTTCGCCGTACTCCCTGACCGAGGCGGTCAGCGAGTTCACCGCCAACACAGCCGACACCGACACCGCATCGATCAACCAGGCCCTCGACACGCTCTTGGACACGATCGACCGGATCGCGCCACAACTCGGACCGACCTTCGACGGGCTGAGCCGGCTGTCGCGCTCACTGAACGGACGCGACGAGTCGCTGGGTCGGCTGCTCGAGAGCGCCGCCGACGTCACGGGTGTGCTGTCCGAGCGCAGCGAGCAGCTGAACACCTTGATCCTCAACGCCAACGACCTGATGGGTGTTCTCGAGACCCGCCGATACGCCATCGTCAGCCTGCTGGCCAACACCTCGGTGGTCGCCCGCCAGTTGACGGGCCTGGTGCACGACAACGAACAGGAACTGGCGCCGACGCTGCAGAAGCTCAACGCGGTCTACGACATGCTCGAGCGCAACCGCGACAACATCGCCAAGGCGCTCTCCGGACTGGCGAAATATCAGGTCACCCAGGGCGAGGCGGTCAACAACGGGTTCTACTACAACGCGTTCGTCGGCAACCTGCTGCCCGCACAGTCGCTGCAACCGTTCCTCGACTATGCGCTGGGCTATCGCCGCGGCGTGAACGCCGGGCAACCCCCCGACAACGCGGGGCCCCGCGCCGAATTCCCCTTCCCGTACAACGGTATTCCGGGCGGGTCACGATGATCGCCCGCAAACCGCTGTCAACCGCGCTGCTGGTGGTCCTGGTGGGACTGCTCGTCGGCGGAACCACCGTGGTGATCCGCCAGTCGTTCTTCGGCCCCAGGACCATCACCGCGTACTTCACCTCCGCCACCGCGATCTACCCCGGTGATGAGGTGCGCGTCGCCGGGGTGCGGGTCGGCACGATCGAAGCGATCGAGCCCGACGGCGCCCAGGCCCGCATGCGGCTGTCCGTCGATCGTGACGTGCCGATCCCCGCCGACGCCAAGGCGGTGATCGTGGCGCAGAACCTGGTGTCCGCGCGTTACGTTCAGCTCGCCCCCGCCTACGAGACCAGCGGTCCGACCCTTCCCGACAACGCCGTCATCGGTGTCGACCGGACGGCGGTGCCCGTCGAGTGGGACGAGGTCAAGGAACAACTGACGCGGCTCGCAACGGATCTCGGGCCGAGCGGCGACATTTCGACGACATCGGTCAGCCGCTTCATCGACAGCGCGGCCAACGCCATGAACGGCAACGGCGACAAACTCCGCGAGACCATCACGCAGCTGGCACAGGTCGGCCGAATCCTCGCCGACGGCAGCGGCGACATCGTCGATGTGATCGTGAACCTCCAGACCTTCGTCAACGCACTGCGCGACAGCAACGCGCAGATCGTGCAGTTCCAGGACCGCCTCGCCACGGTGAGCAGCGTCGTCGATTCGAGCAGGTCCGATCTCGACGCCGCTCTCACCTATCTCGCCGAAGCCGTCGGCGAGGTGCAGCGGTTCATCGCGGGCAGCAGAGATCAGACCGCCGAACAGATCCAGCGCCTCGGCGCCGTCACACAGAATCTCGCCGACAACCGACTGGCCCTGGAGAACGTGCTCCACGTCGCGCCCAACGCGATCGGCAACGGATACAACATCTACAACCCCGACACCGGCACCATGATCGGCGGCTTCGCGTTGGCGAACTTCGCCAACCCGGTGCAACTGGTGTGCTCGGCGATCGGGGCGGTTAAGAACGCCACGGCGCCCGAGGCGTCGAAGGCATGCGCGGAATACCTCGGGCCCGCACTGCGATTGCTCAATTTCAACTATCTGCCGATGCCCTTCAACGCCTACCTGCAGAAGTCGCCGAGCCCGGACAACCTGATCTATTCGGATCCCGCGCTGGCACCCGGGGGAGCCGGCGGCGCTCCGGTACCCCCAGAAGCCGCGCCGGCGGTATCGGCGTACACCGGCGCCGGTGATGTGCCGCCGCCGGCGGGATGGGCCACACCGGCCGGCCCGCCCGGCGCCTACGCCCCGCACGGACTGCCGGCCGCACCGCAGCCCGCGCTGTTCCCGGGTGCGCCGATTCCGCCCGGCCCACCGCCGACGGTCTCGCAGCCGACGACCCTCGAGGACATGTTGCTGCCCGCCGAAGCACCGGCACCGCCGGCGACCCCGATGGGGCCATCATGACGCGCACCCGTTCTGTCCGCCGACTGGTCGTCATGGCGTGCTTCCTCGCCCTCGCAGTGACCGGGTGCACGTTCGAAGGCGTGAACTCGCTGCCGCTCCCGGGCACGGTGGGCCGGGGAGCGGGCGCCGCCGTGTACTACGTCCAGGTCGCCAATGTCGGCTCCCTGGAACCCAATTCACCGGTCATGCTCGGCGACGTCGTCGTCGGGAGCATCGGCAAGATGAAGGTGACGAACTGGCACGCCGACATCGAGGTGTCGGTGCGGCCCGACGTCGTGATACCGGCGAACGCGGTGGCGACCGTGGGGCAGACCAGCCTGCTCGGCTCGATGCACCTGGCGCTGGACCCGCCTCTGGGCCAGGCGCCCAGCGGCGCACTGGAACCCGGGTCGACGATCGGACTGGACAGGTCGTCGACGTACCCGTCTACCGAACAGACGCTGTCCTCGCTGTCGGTCGTGGTCAACGGCGGCGGCCTCGGACAGATGGGTGACATCGTCCGTGAGTTCAACGCCGCGCTGAGCGGACGCGAGGACCAGATCAGGGACCTGCTGGTCCGGCTGAACGACTTCATCGGGATGCTCGACACCCAACGCGACGACATCAATGCCTCCATCACCGCGATGGACCGGATGACGAGCGCGTTCGCCGCCGAACGCGGCGTGATCACCGATGCGCTGCAACGCATTCCGCCCGCTCTCGATGTGCTGATCAAAGAACGCCCGCGCATCACCGAGGCGCTGGAGCGGCTGGGACGGTTCAGCGACACGGCCACCGGGCTGATCAACGACACGAAAGACGACATCGTGCGCAACCTCGCCAACCTCGAACCGACGTTGCGCGCACTCGCCGACGTCGGCCCGAACCTGGGCACCGTCCTGGCCTACGCGCCGACGTTCCCGTACACGCAGAGCTTCATCGATCGTGCGATCCGCGGCGACTACATGAACCAGTTCATCGTGTTCGACTTCACCATTCCGCGGCTCAAGCGGGGCCTGTTCCTCGGCACCCGCTGGGGGCAGGAGGGCGCGCCGATGGTGCCCGCGCCGGGCGATCCCTGGTATCTGACCTACACCCTGGACCCGCTGAACGCGCCGATCACGCCGGCGCCCACCGAGGTCGCCGAGCCACCGCCGTTGGTTGAAAGCGTTGACGGCTCGGAAGATTCGGCCGCAGTCGTCGTTGACCACGGGTCCGGTCTCGCGGCGGACGGCGCGGCGGTCGTCGGGGGAGGCGGCAACTGATGTTGACGCGCTTCGTCCGCAATCAGCTCATCATCTTCACCATCGCCTCGGTGCTCGGCATCGCGTTGATGGTGTTCGGTTACATGCAGGTGCCGACGCTGCTGGGCATCGGCCGCATCACGGTGCAGCTCGAACTGCCCGGCACCGGAGGCCTGTACCGGTTCTCGAACGTGACCTATCGCGGTGTCCAGATGGGCAAGGTCCTCGACGTGCGCGCCACGCGCGAGGGCGCCGTCGCGACGCTGTCGCTGAACACCTCGCCGAAGGTTCCGGCCGACACCCGAGCCGCCGTGCGCAGCGTGTCCGCCGTCGGCGAACAGTACGTCGACCTGGTGCCCGATGACACGAACGGACCGTTCCTACAGGACGGCTCGGTCATCCCCCGCGAGAAGACCTCGGTACCGCAAGCCGTCGGTCCGATGCTCGATCAGGTCAGCGCGCTGATCGACAGCATTCCGAAGGACAAGATCAGCGGTCTGCTCGACGAGTCGTTCAAGGCGTTGGACGGGGCCGGATACGACTTCGGTTCGCTGATGGACTCGTCGGCGAAAGTCGTCGGTGACGGCAACGCGATCGCCGACAGGACGCGGGCGTTGATCGACGACAGCCGCCCGCTGCTCGACGGTCAGGCGCAATCGGCCGACGCCATCCGCAGTTGGGCGCGCAGCGTGGCGGGTATCACCGGTCAACTGGAGGCCGATGACGCGCAGATGCGCACGATCCTAGAGACCGGTCCCGGCGCGGCGGACGAGGCCTCGCGGTTGTTCAACGACGTCAAGGCCACATTGCCCGTGCTGTTGGCCAACCTGACATCGGTCGGCGAGGTCGGCGTGACGTATCACGCTGCGCTGGAACAACTTCTGGTGCTGTTCCCCCCGTATGTGGCGGCGACGCAGACCGTCGGCGTGGCGCGCAACAACCCCACCGGCATGGCGCTGGGGGACTTCACGCTGGTGATGAGTGACCCGCCCGCCTGCACGGTCGGATTCCTTCCGCCCAGCCAGTGGCGCTCACCCGAGGACGAGACGATCGTCGACACGCCCGACGGTCTGTACTGCAAACTGCCGCAGGATTCGCCCATCGGGGTGCGCGGGGCACGGAACTATCCGTGCCTGGGGCAGCCGGGCAAGCGCGCGCCGACCGTCGAATTGTGCCAGAGCGACAAGCCGTTCGAGCCGTTGTCGATGCGCCAGCATCCGCTGGGCCCGTACCCGATCGATCCGGGCCTGATCGCTCAGGGCGTCGCGCCCGACGACCGCGTCGACTTCGACGAGCGGATCTACGGTCCGGTGCAGGGCACGCCGATGCCGCCCGCCGAACCAGGCGAGGCTGCGCCGCCGCCGCCGTCCGGTGTTCCAGGTCCCGCCGCGGCCCCGAGTTCCTCGAGTTCCGGTGGCGGGCCGTCCGTCGCCTTCGCCCCCTACGACCCGCAGACGGGTCAGTACGCGACGCCCGACGGGCAGGTGTTCCGGCAAGCCGATCTGGTGGCGCCCGCCGGTGCGCGGAAGTGGCAAGACCTCCTGGTCCCGGGTGGGTGATTCGGTCAGCCGTTGTTCTTGACGAGCTTGAACGGCATGGTGATGAAGACCGGTTTGCTGACGCCGCACGCGCCGCTGGGGCCGGTGGTCTGGTCTTCACCCGCCAGTGTGGTCGACGCGGGGTCGGTCATGCTGCCGTCCTCGTTGACGGGGACGAACCGGAACACCTGGAGACCGGGGGCCGCCGTGCCGTCGGGACACGGAATCCAGTCCTGGACGGTGTGCTTGACGTACCAGACGCCACCCGTCTTGTAGATCGGCGCTGTCCAGCCGAAGTCGCTGACGACCGTGCCGGTGCACTCGGTCGGATAGCTGCACGTCGTGGTGATGGTCCAGGTGCTGCGCAGGCTGGCCTCGTCGCGGAACCTGTCGTTGGTCTTGGCGTATTCGCCGTTCGAGGTGGCGGTGTAGCGGCCGTTGAGGCCCCACTCGTTGTCGGTGGCCTGGGCGCCGCCGGCCAACCCGATGCCCGTCACGGCCACGGCGACGACACCTGCCGCGACACCGGGCATTCGCATCGCCGTCTCCTTCACCGATCGTGACGAACGATCAACCTAGGCCGGTTCCGGCGGGCACGACGATCCGCGTCCGCTCAGTGGAACAGGTGATCCCGCTCAGCGGCACCACCGCCGTCGATCGTCGTCGCTATGACGTATCAAGGAACCGTGCCTGTCCGACGCCGTTCCGTGGCCTCCGCATTGGCCGGTGTGACGCTGGTCGTCGCGGCGTTGTTCGCCCCCGGTACCGCACGCGCCGAGACCGTCTACGGCAACTTTCATCTCGTGATCCACGGGCGCTACGACTTCCACACGTGGCTGTGGGCCATCTCGCGCTGCCCCGGCGACTGCGTGCACATCCAGGCGACGCCGCAGCCCATCGCGAAAGCGTTTGCCTACCGCGGTGATGCGTACCTCGCCGGTGGCCGGTACACGCTGACCGTCGACGTTCCGGACGGACTGCGGTGCGGCAACGTCTACTACGGTCCGGTGATCCCGACCCGCGACGTTTACTCGTGGGATGCGGTGACCCGGTCGGGCACGCTCGAATCGTCCTTCGCGACCGGCTGTGACGGCGCGCCGGGCGGGACCATCACCTACCCGTTCAGCCTCGCTCGCCTGTAGCAGAGCCACGGCTGGCTGCCGAACGAAATACCGTGGACGCGACCGCTCCACATCCCGTTCAATGCAGGAATGGTGAGCCGTACCCGCAGCGGGGTGCTGATGGCGGTTGCGGCGATGCTGTCCGTGCAGACTGGCGCGGCGGTCGCGGTGACGCTGATCGACCGTATCGGCGCCGAAGGCGCGGCCTGGCTGCGGCTGGCATGGGCAGGTGTGCTGATGCTCGTCATCGTGCGGCCGCGACCAAGCGCGTTCACCTGGGCGACTTTTCGGATGTGCGTGCTGCTCGGTGTCGTCACTGCCGCCATCACCTTATTGTTCATGGCGGCGCTCGCCCGCATTCCCTTGGGCACTGCCAGCGCGATCGAGTTCCTCGGTCCCTTGGCCGTCGCGGTCGCGCACGGGACCGGAAGGACCCGCCTCCTGTGGCCGGGGTTGGCCGCGGCGGGGGTCGTGCTGCTCACACAACCGTGGGCCGGCGAGATCGATCCGGTCGGCGTCCTTTACGCGCTGGCGTCGGCCGCCTGCTGGGCGGCGTACATCCTGTTGACCCAGCGGGTCGGTGACGAGGTGGTGGGCATGTCCGGTTTGGCGGTGTCGATGCCGGTCGCTGGTTTGGTGGCGACGCTCGCCGTCGGCCATCTGGTGCTGCCTCGAATGTCTCCTGAGATCCTGCTGATCGGTATCGGACTGGCGATCCTGCTGCCGGTCGTGCCGTTCGCGTTGGAACTCCTGGCGTTGCGCAGACTCACGACCGCGGCGTTCGGCACCCTGATGGCCCTCGAACCCGGCTTCGCGATGGCCATCGGCCTCATCATCCTGCACCAGGTGCCCGCTCTGCTCGGCGTGCTCGGCATGTGCTTCGTGGTGGCCGCCGGTATGGGAGCTGCGCGCACCGGCGCCCGTACACCGCCGGTTCCCGTCGAGGTGGCTTGAGTTGGACGTCGAGTTCTGCGGGAGGGTCGTGATTCCGCGGAATTTACAGCCCTAGTGCAGAATTCGACGCTGCCAGGTGCCGCAAGTCCCGCTAGACGTCGATCCGCTTGCGCCGGTACAGGGTTCCCGCCGCCAGCAGGATCAGGCTGATTACCAGGATCGCCGTGGCGAGGACGTTGATCTGCGGCGGCACCGCGGCCTTCACCGCGGCATTGACATACAGCGGGTACGTCACCGTCGAACCGCTGACGAAGTAGGTGATGATGAAGTCGTCGAGCGACAACGCGAACGACAGCATCCCGGCGGCGACGATGCCGGGAACGATCAACGGAAGCGTCACGCGGAAGAAGGTGCGCGTCGGGCTGGCGCCGAGGTCCATCGAAGCGTCCTCGAGCGTCCAGTCGAAACCGCGCACCCGCGCGCGCACGGTCATCGCGATGAAGCTGACCTCGAATGCGATGTGCGCCAACACGATCGTCGTATAACCGGTCGCCCAACCCAGGTCGAGGAACAACACCAGCAGGGCGGCGCCCATGACCACCTCGGGCGCCGTCAGCGGCAGGACGAGGAAGGTGTCGACCGCGCGCTGACCCCGCCACCGTTGCCGCACAAGGGCTATCGCCACCAGCGAGCCCAGCACCAATGCAACCGCGGTGGAGACCGCCGCGACGTTGATGCTCAGCTTCAGCGCCTCGGTCAGAGCGGGGTACTTGAAGGGATCGGCCCAGTTGTCCAGGGTGAAACCCTGCCAGGTGTAGTTGAACTTGCCCTTCGGATCGTTGAACGAGAACAGCACGATCACGAAGATGGGCAGGAACAGGTACAGCAGCACCAGCCCCGCTACGGCCCGCAGCAGCCAATCGCCCCACCGCGGCGAGCCCTTAACCCGGCCGCCAGGAGCGGGATTCGTCGCCGCTTCCATCGCCCGGACGGTCATACGAGTTCCTCCGTCCCCAATGCCCGGGTGTAGAGCAGGACACCGACAAGGATGATGCCCATCAGCACCATGCTCAGCGCCGCCGCTGCCGGGTAGTCCTTGACGACCAGGAACTGCTGCTGAATCACGTTGCCGATCATCGTCGTTTGGGTGCTGCCCAGATACTCGGCGTTGATGAAGTCACCCGCGGCCGGGATGAAGACGAGCAGGCTGCCGGCCAGCAGTCCGGGAAGCGACAGCGGCAGGATGACTTTGGTGAAGCTGCGGGTGTTCGACGAGTACAGGTCCTTGGAGGCCTCGATGAGTCGGGGATCGATCTTCTCCAAGCTGACGTACAGAGGCAGGATCATGAAGATGATCCAGTTGTAGGTGAGGCCCCCGATGACGGCCCAACTCGTCGACAACAGCCGCCCGTCGGCGGGCAGCAGCCCGATCGCGTCCAGCGCACCGACTACCCAACCGTTGTCGGCCAGAATGGTTTTCCACGCGATGGTGCGGATCAGGAACGTCACGAAGAACGGCAGGATCACCAGGCCGAGGATGAGGTTCTTGAAACGTCCGGCCTTGAAGGCGATCACATACGCCAGGGGGAACGAGAGCAGCACGCACAGCACCGTCGCGGTGGTGGCGTAGCCGAACGACCGCAGTATCTGCTCCTGATACTTGCTGAACGCCTCGGCGTAGTTCCCGAAGTCCCACGAGAACGTCAGTGTCGGAAGGAAAATCGAGCCGCTCGCCTTCGACAGAGACATCCGCGCCAGGGAGATGAACGGAACGACGAAGAACACCGCCAAGTACACCATCGCGGGCAAGATCATCAGATACGGGGCGATCCTGCTGCGCTGTCGGCCGCTACTGGCGACTCCTGCCATCCATCAACCGCCGGTGACTTCGGCGTACATCGTGGCGTACTGCTGCTTCTGCTCGTCCTCGAGCGGAGCCCAGGCCTTGATCCGGTCGAGGGTGGATCGCGGGGGATTGATCAGCTGGTTCTTGCCCAGATTCGGGTCGATCCGGTCGAGTTCTGCCGTCATGTCCGAGAGCACCGGAACGAACTGCGTGAAGGCGATGAGTTTAGCGTAGTTGGCCCGGTCGTAGACGAAGTCGATCCACGCCTCGGCGGCCTTCTGGTTCTGCGTGGTGTAGGGGATGACCATGGTGTCGAGGAAGTCGGTGCCACCGGTCTCCGGTACCACGAACTGCAGGTCGGGGTTGTCGGCCTGTAGCTGCACCACATCGCCCGAATAAGCTTGTGCGACCACGACATTGCCCGCAGCCAGGTCGTCGGCGTAGTCGTTGCCGGTGAACCGGCGAATCTGGCCCCGGTCGTTCTGCTCGCGGACGAGGTTCACCGCCTTCTGCACCGCTTCGGTGTTGGGCGATGCGGGGTCTCCGCCCTGGGACTGCATGATCATGCCCAGACCGTCCTGGAAGTCGGAAAGCATACTGACGCGGCCCTTGAACGCCGGATCCCACAGATCGTCGATCGTGGTGATGTCGCGTCCGGTGGCGGCGCGGTTGTAAGCCAGGCCGACCATGCCCGTCATGTAGGGCGCGCTCCATTTGCGGCCCGGGTCCATCTGCGCGTCGAGCAGGTCGGGTCGCAGGTTCTTCTTGTTCGGGATGCCGTCTTCGCTGAAGTCGTTGACCCAGTTGAGCTTCCGAATCTGCGAGGCCATGAAGGCGGTGGGCACGACGAGATCGGTACCGATGTCCTGCTTGCGCGACAACGGCTCCTTGACCTTGGCGAACCACTCCTCGTTGTCGTTGAAGTCTTCCTTGTAGTCGACGGTGATACCCGACGCCTGCTGGAAGGCGGCGATGAACCCCTCGGCCATGTACAGCGGCCAGTTCGAGATCCGCAGCGTGCCGCTCGCCGGTCCGCCTTCCTGTGTGGTGGTGCCGGAAGTCCCGCTGTCTGATCCGCACGCCGCTAGGAACGACGGGCCGAGCACCACGGCGGCGGCCGCAGCGGCGCCTCCACCGATGAAGCGGCGGCGCGACGTGCGGTTGGCGGCGAAGCGGGCGAGGCGGGGATCCATCTCGTAGGGCATGGGGCGGCTGTGCCTTTCGTCGGAGGGAGGGGAGGGGCCGACAACTTCCGAGTCGCCGCTCGGGGCGGTGCCGGATCGCCACGGGTGACGATCAGGAATCGTCGAGCATCTCCTCGAGATCCTCGGCGGTGGGAATGTCGGCCGCAGGCAACACGAGTGAGGCGTCCGGTGTCCAGCAGACGTGAACCTCGTCGCCGGGGCGCAGCAGCGGCAGATCCTCCTCGGGCCCGATGTGGGCGATCATCGCCGAGTCATCCGGAGCGGCCAACGACAGCCGCACCAGCGGACCCTGGAAGGTCAGGTCGGTGACCGTCGCGCGCACGCCGACGAGGTCACCGGTGGGAGCATCCATGCATACGCGGATCCGTTCGGGCCGCACCATCAGCGTCGCGTGGCCTCCGGGTTCGATCGTCGTCTCGCCCGGCCGCGCTTTCAGCGTCGAGCCCAGCACCTCGATCTCGACGTAATCCCGGTTGGCCCTTCCGGTCTGCCGACCCGCCCACAGGTTGGCCTGTCCGATGAAGCTCGCGACGAACACGGTGGCGGGTCGGTCGTAGATCTCGGTCGGCGTACCGATCTGGTCGACGTTGCCGGCATTCATGACCGCGATGCGGTCGCTCATGGTCAGCGCTTCCTCCTGGTCGTGGGTCACGTAGATGAACGTGATCCCCACTTCGCGCTGAATACGCTTGAGTTCGAACTGCATCACCTGACGCAGCTTGAGATCCAGCGCGCCGAGCGGTTCGTCGAGTAGCAGCGCGCTCGGATAGTTCACCAGGGCCCGCGCCAGCGCGACGCGCTGTTGCTGTCCGCCCGAGAGCTGGCCAGGACGGCGATCGGCGAAATCGGTCAACCGGACGATCTCGAGGAGCTCGTCGACCCGCTTACGGATCTCACCTTTGGCCAGCTTCTTGCTTCGGGGACCGTATGCGACGTTGTCCCATACCGACATGTGCGGAAACAGCGCATAGTGCTGGAACACCGTGTTGACGTTGCGCTTGTGAGGTGGAACTTTCGAAACGTCGACGCCCTCGAGCCGGATCGCACCGTCGGTGGGGCTTTCGAACCCGGCGATCATGCGCAACGTGGTGGTCTTGCCGCAGCCCGACGGTCCCAGCATCGAAAAGAATTCACCGGAGGCGATGGAGAAGTCCGCGTCCGCCACGGCGACGTAGTCGCCGAAGCGCTTGGTGACGTTGTCGATCTCGATGACCGGGGCGCCCGACGGGCGCGTCGCCTCGTTGTGTCCCGACGATCGGTCGACGGCTCTGGTGTGTGTGCCGGTCAGTGCGGATCCTCCTCAGGACAGCCCCCCGAGCTGTGGGTAAACGATCGCGGATCGAGCGGTCGTTCGCAAGCGATTCCGCAGGGAATTTACATATTCACAATGGAATCCTTCGTCTGATGTGATGCGGGGCACCAGATTCGCGTCACCCGTGCAGTCGTCGGCCTGGCCGGCGGACCGCAGGCCGCGCCGACGCTGAACCGGTGTCTGGATCAGTTTCGCAGTCGGCGCCGCGATGATCGGGCGAAACGCCGTTTACCTGCCCCGCTTCGGGGGGTACGGCACTAGTCATGGCAGCAGTGGACGTTGCGGTGTCGTCGGACCTGACCCCGCACAAAGCGTGGGAGTTGGCCTCGGACCTGAGCCGGTTCGACGAGTGGCTGACGATCTTCGGCGGGTGGCGCAGCGAGGTGCCCGCCAACATCGAGGTCGGGACATGCGTCTCGTCGCTGATCAAGGTCAAGGGATTCCGCAACACCATCCATTGGCAGGTCACCCGCTACGACGAGCCCAAGGTCGTCGAGATGGTCGGCCGGGGCCGCCCGGGCATTCGCATCGGGTTGACGCTGTGCGTCCGCGCCGACAATCCGGGGTCGACGTTTCAGGTGGTCGCCGACCTGTCTGGCGGGCTGTTGAACACCCGCATCGGCAATCTGGTCGCCAAGGTGATCGAATCCGACGTGCGCAAGTCGGTCAGCAATCTGGCCGCGCTGCACTGACCAACGGACGTCGCTGGCTGGGCGGCGTCAGCCCCATTCGTGGTTCATGGCACGCGTTTCGTAACGGGCCTCCACGGAATCCATCGGCCGTGACGACGGACGCGACATGGCGATCAGCACCAGCGCGAGCATCGATGTGATCGCGCCGCCCAGGAAGATCGCGAAGAAGCTGTTCTCCATCGGCACGCCCGTTCCCGGCACCGACCGGCTGAGCAACATCGCGACGACCGCGGCCGCGATCGAACTGCCGATGGTGCGGGCTATCGCGTTCATGCTCGTGGCCACGCCCGTCTCACCGGCGTCCACCTCGCTGACGACCAACGCGGGCAGCGCGCCGTAGCCGAGGCTGATGTAGGCGTTGGCGAGGATGCTCGCGACGATGATCTGCCACGTGTGCGAGTGCACCAACGCGACGAACAGGAAGCCGGCGATACCGGCGACCGCCGCCACGAGGAGCACCGGCCGGGCGCCGAAGCGGTCGATGAACCTACCGCTGACCAACGCGACGATGAACCCGGTGAACGCACCCGGCAGCAGATAGACGACGCTGGCTTCCAGTACCGTCGCGCCGAAGCCGTAACCCGCTGCCTCACGCGGTATTTGAACGAAGAGCGTCAACCCGAGGAACGCGAAGTACAGGCCCATGCCGACGAAGATCGTGGCGACGTTGGTGAGCAGGATCGGGCGCCGGGTGAGCATCGCCGTCGATACCAGCGGGCGGTTGATGTGACGCTCCCACCACCACCAGCCGGCAAGGACCGCCACCAGGCCGACAACGCAACCGAGGGTGGCAGGCGATGCCCAGCCCCACGTCTGGCCCTGGCTGATCGCCAGCAGCAGCGCCGACAGTCCCACCGCCAATCCGACCGCGCCCAGCCAGTCGATAGATCCGGCGACGTGGCGCGGGCGTCGTGGCACCACCAGGAGCACGATCGCGATCACCACGACCGTGAACGCGGTCGTCAACCAGAACACCCGGTGATAGCCGGCGTCACCGGTCATCAGCAGGCCCACCACGACGAGGCCGGTTCCGCCGCCGAAGCCCAACGTCCCGGACAACACCGCCATCGCCGACATCAGACGGTCGGGGGGCAGTTCCTCGCGCAGGATCGCGATGCTGATCGGGTAGAGGGCGTAGGAGGCGGCCTGGAGCACGCGGGCGACGATGAGCAGTTCAAGCGACGACGTGACGGCCGCGAGCAGTGATCCGGCCAGCACGACAACAAGCACGCCGAGCAGGACACGGTGCTTGCTGTGAAGGTCGGCAAGCCGGCCGAGTAGCGGCGTGGCCGCGACGGCGGCCAGCAGATTCGCGGTGACCGCCCAGCCCACACCGACGATGGATGCGTCGAGTTGGTCGGCGATGATGCCCAATACCGGGACGACGGCCGTCTGCAGCACCGCGACGGTCAAGACGACGATGGACAGCCCGGCGACCAGTAGGCGAGGGGAGCGTTCGCGACCGATCGAGGGCGAGTGCGCCGCGCCGGTCTCGACCACAGCCGCTCCGATCCTTAGATGACCTTCCGTTTGGTCGATTATGTCTGCGCGTTCCGGAGGCATCCGTACCGGGCGGTGCAGGCGCCGCGGCTACGTTTCGCTGTGGACGACGGGTTGGGCGGTGGTGCTGATGAAATCGTCGAGCAGATCCACCACGTCGTTCGGCCGCTCCACATGGGCAAAATGCCCGACACCCGGGAGCACTTCCAACCGGCATTCCGGCCGCGCTTCGTGCGCCGCGTAGGCATGGGCGACGGGGATGATCCGGTCTTCGTCGCCCCAGATGGCCATGATGGGCAGCTCGTTGGCCACGTGCAGACGGTTCAATGCGCTGACCGCTTGGCCGCGATAGTCGACGACCGAGCGCAACGTCCGTAGGAAGGCGTGGCGTGTCTGGGCGTCCGCCAGTGAGGAATACGCACTCCACATCTCGGCCCCGCGTGGCGAATGGATTCCCGCCGTGCGGAACCAACTGCGCAGCTTGTTGCCGACCGTGAGAACCGGCGGGGGTGCGATGGCAGGCAGAAGAAACTCGGCTCCCGGCGCCGAGAGCAGGCGAAGTGTCCAGCCGACGTCGGGTCCCAGCCCGCCGCTGCTGATCAGCACGAGGCGTTGGCAGTAGTCGGGATGTTGGTAGACGAACTGCATTGCCACCCCGCCGCCCAGAGACTGGCCGACGATGGTGGCCTTGGAGATCCCGAGCTCGTCGAGCAGATCGCGCAGCCACACCGCGAACGCGCCCAGCGAGTAGTCGCCGCGGGGCTTGTCGGATCGGCCGTGCCCCAACAGGTCGGGTGCGATCACCCGGTACCGCCGCGACAGCTGGGGGATCACCGCCCGCCACGTCTCGGAGCTTCCGGCCATCCCGTGGATCAGCAGCAGCGCTTCTTCACCGCTGCCGACGTCTCGGTAGGCGACGCGGTCGCCGTGCAACTCCAGAAAGTTCATCTCGGTCATGAGCGTGGTCCCTCCCGGTAGGCATCTATACCCGGATCGAGCCGCACATATCGTTCGGATGGTCAGGGATCGGCGTGTTCGGCGGCCAGTTGCTCGACCGATGCGCCGTCGACCAGCCGGTCCAACGCACCGGTCATCGTGGGGCATTCGCGGGCGGGGTGGTCGGCGGGGCAGTGCAGCGCGTGTGTGAGGAACTGCTGGGCCCCGCGCGCCTGGGCGATCACGTCGTCGAGCTGGCCGATCTGCCGGCGCACGAGTTCGCGCCACTGCGGGCTGGGCGCGTCGAGGACGGCCGCGGCGGTGTCCAGCGGCAGCCCCAGTTTCTGGAAGATCTTCAGCAGTGCCAGGCGGCGCAGTTCGTCGACGCCGTACATGCGCCGACCGGCCAGCCGCTTCTGGGGACGAACCAGACCGCGTTCGTCGTAGTAGCGCAACGTCGACGACGCCATCTGCAACCGGGCGGCCGCCTCGCCGATGGGAATCGCGTCCATGCTGACATTTGACTTCAAGCCGGCTTGAAGCGGCAAGCTTGTGGTCGTGAACGCCGCCGAGAATCTGCCCGTCAACCACCACGCCGACCACCCCGGCTTCGCAGGCCCGATCGGCGCGCTGGTCGGGCTCGTCTTGATGCTCATGGGGCGGCCGAGCGCGCGCCTGGCGGCGGACCTCGTTGGGGTCTCGGCCGCGGACACCGTTGTCGACATCGGCTGTGGGCCCGGGTCCGCGGTGCGCGAGGCCGTCCGCCGTGGGGCGGCCGCGACCGGCGTTGATCCGGCGCCCGTGATGCTCCGGCTCGCCCGCATGTTCACCCCCGATGGTTCCGTCGCGTGGACGACGGGCACCGCCGAGCGCGTGCCGTTGTCCGACCAGTCGGCGACCGTGGTGTGGTCGCTGGCGACCGTGCACCACTGGCAAGACGTGGACGCGGGGCTGAACGAGGCGTCGCGGCTGCTGGTCCCCGGTGGCCGCCTGCTCGCTGTCGAACGACAGACGAAACCGGGTGCGACGGGCCTGGCCAGCCACGGGTGGACGCGCCAGCAGGCTGACGCGTTCGCAGAGCTTTGCCGGTCTTTGGGTTTCGCGGACGTGACGGTCGGCGCGCATAAGGCCGGGCGGCGGGACGTGTGGGCGGTCTCGGCCGTTCGCGACTAGCTTTCGGTGCCGATCTTCGGCGTTGAGTGTGCGATCTGCTACACCTGAAGGACGCGCGTCAGCACTCCTTGGTCTGCGGGCGCTCCACTGATCGGCATAACGCCTTCTCTGACAAGGCGTTACGAAAGGACAAGTGAATGAAGACAGCGGTCGTCACCGGCGGCGGCTCGGGAATCGGACGCGCCATCGTGGAGCGCTTGCGCGCCGACGGCTTTCACGTCGCCACGCTCGACCTGGCGCCGAGCGACGAGGAGTTCAGCTTCACCGCCGACGTCACTGATCGCGGTCAGGTCGACACCGCGCTTTCGGCCGTCCGTAGCCAGCTCGGACCGGTGGCGATTCTGGTCAACGCCGCCGGCCTGGACGGGTTTTCGCGGTTCGGCGACATCACGTTCGAGCAGTGGCACCGCGTCATCGACGTCAACCTCAACGGCGTCTTTCACTGCGTGCAGGCGGTACTGCCCGACATGGTGGACGCCGGCTGGGGCCGGATCGTCAACATCTCGTCGTCGAGCACACATTCCGGCGCGCCGTACATGTCGCACTACGTGGCGGCGAAATCGGCGGTGAACGGGCTGACGAAGACGCTGGCGCTCGAATACGGTCCGGCAGGCATCACCGTGAACGCCGTGCCGCCGGGCTTCATCGACACGCCGATGCTGCGAGCGGCAGAGGCGCGGGGCTACCTCGGCGACGTTCAGGCCACCATCGACGCGACCCCTGTGCGCCGCATGGGTAAGCCCGAGGACATCGCGGCCACGTGCGCGTTTCTCGTCTCAGAAGAAGCCGGCTACATCACCGGTCAGATCGTCGGCGTCAACGGCGGCCGCAATACCTAGCTGAGGCGCGTCTGAAGCCTTGTGCGAGGATCCGCAGATGAGCACTGAGCCCGCGTATTTCACGCCGACGGCGGACGGCGCTTTCATGCCGTCGATCTATGCCCAGAGCCACTGGGGTGATGACCACCTCAACGGCCCGGCCATCGTCGGGTTGGCTGCACAGGCGCTCGAGAAGGATTGCGGTTCGCCGGAGTTCATGCCGACGCGGATCACTGTCGACCTGTTCCGGGCGGCGCGAAACCTGCCGACGACCGTTCACGTGCGGGTGATTCGCGACGGTCGGCGCGTACGCAACGCGGAATGCGAAGTGGTGCAAGATGGTCGGCCGGTCGCACGTGCCACGCTGGTGCAGTACCGACGATCGGCTGCGCCGCCCGGTGAGGAGTGGGTTGCGCCTGGCGGCGTCCCGCAACTGCCGACTCCAGACGAGGAACTCGTACCGTTCATCGGTAGCGACGACGCGGGTTGGACGCGTTCTCCGGCAGCGCACCAGAACACGTCGCGTAAGCGGTTCTATTTCTCCTGCGCGGACATCGTTGGGGGAGAGCCAGTCTCACCGTTTGTCAGGGCGGTGACAGTGGCGGAGTCGACGAGCCTGGTGAGCAATCTGGGCACCGAGGGGATCGGTTACATCAACGGGGACCTCACGGTTGCGTTGGTGCGGCTGCCATTTGACGACTGGGTTCTGGTGCAGGGGGACTCACATTGGGTGGCTGACGGGGTCTCGGTCGGCACGGCGACGCTGTTCGACCGGCACGGCGCCTTCGGGTCGGGCATGGTGACCGCGGTGGCGAACCCGGCCGCGCAGATCGACTTCCGAGGCCGGCCGTTCCCGCGCGGTGAAGTCAACTACGAGTGATCACTCGGCGGCTTGCCGTCAGGGTTTCTTGCGGGTGCGTCCACCAGGGGGTTTCTTTTCTGCCGGCGGGCTCGAGGTCCGAGACGCAAACCGGCCCACCGTCGCAACGCCGGGGATCCGGCCCACGGCGTTGTAGACGTCGTTGCCGGTGGCAATCAGCGCCTCGAGTTGCGGCACGATCGCGTCCATGGTCCGGATCATCGGATCGGCCAGTGCGAGATAGCGTTCCGCGCGGTCGATCGCCGCATTGAGACGCTCCGTCGCCGCGGCCATGTTCTCGATGAGGTCCGGCACTTGGGCCATCATCTGTAGCGATGCGGGTGGGATGCGCATCGCCTCACTGGCGACCGTTTGTGCTGTCTCGGCGGCCGCCTGCGCCGCTTCTCTGATTTCTTTAGGGGTGGGAACCTTGGGGCTCATGTGACAACGATCCCGCACGGTGACCGCATTGTCCGGTATTTGCCACGAACGATTCGCGCGATGGACAGGCCGGGGAGCGTGCAAATCGTCACGTGACATAACGATGGGCGTCTGGGGCGGGAAGAGCCGAGGGGTGAGGTCGCTGCTTTGGTGGTGCCGGCGACGGCACGAGCCCGATGACGCGCGCCCTTCTCGATATGCCGGGTGGCCGAGCTTTTGGTTGCTATCAGTCTGGCGGGTTGCATTCTCGAAATAGCCTCGGAGCGAGCGCTTTCCAGGTCCGGCTAGGTGGCATCAAATCGTCACAGTGACAAAATGACGTCGCATAGCGGGGAAGTCGGGAGGTACCGATCGAGGCGTCCGAGCCGGACTGGTTGACGACGCCACGAAGCGACCACGGTTCACCGGGCCTGGTGTGGACATCGCTAACCGGTTGATCGCGCGCACGTGGTGCGTGGAATCAACCAGTTAAGGGTCGCCGGACGGCGTGTTGGCCGGAACGGAGCGGTCCGCCGGCAGGCGCTCCTGGACGCCGGCCGTAACAAATAACCGGCCCGGCAACACATCCGCCAGGTCAGCTAAGTGCCGATAAGCCACATTATGTCAAGTAGGGTCTGCCCGATTGCGCTGCGACCTAAGGGTTCTCGCTTATCGAGGAGCAAGGCCGAGGAATGCCATCATCGGTCGCTCACCTCGACGACTTGTCGATCATCAAGTCACTGTCGTGATCAAGTCCGGATAGCCGGCCGCCTCCGCCGGCTATCCGATACGGGCCTTTCACCAGCACTGAATCAGTGATCCGGGTGCGCGAAATCGCGATGGCGCGCCTTTCACCAGCCGGGTGTAAGAAGGTCGGCGGTGTGCGCGAAATCGCGATGGCGCACTGAATCAGTGATCCGGGTGCGTGACCACACGTAGGTCTAGCTGGGGTATCCCAGAGAAGTCACTGGGATTGCATGTGTATAACGGCACACCGTGCGCGACGGCACTGGCCGCAATGAGCGCGTCGTAGGCTCGCGCAACTGGTTTGCGGCCCGACGTACGCAGCGCGGCAGCGATGCCTCCAAACGCGCGCGCACTTTCGGCGTCGAATGGAAGGACTTCGAAATCCGCCTCCGCCTGCTGCAGGTGTTGCTGGCGTGCGCTGCGTTCGACGTCAGCTTGGGCGACATGCGGACCCACGGACAGCTCAGCGAGTGTTATCGCGCTTATTACAGACTCGTTTGGCAACTCGTCGGGATCTGCCAGCCGGCCGAGCAGAATTACCGTCGACGTGTCGAGCATGCCTCTCGACCGGCCGGCCGATCCCCTCACAGTGACGGATCCACCACGCTGTCCACGTCCGAACGCAACTTCTCCACGTTCACAGGTGGCAGGTTCCGGCGCCGGCGAATCAGCTCCCTGGGACTCACGCTGGGCCGCGGCAACGGGGTCAGCTCGGCTACCGCCGCACCATCACGCGTCACCACTATCCGCTCACCACGCTCCACTCTGCGCAGCACTTCCCCACCGTGGTTGCGAAGGTCGCGAACAGTCACCACCTCAGTCATACGCACCAGAGTATCACCGGTGAGACATATCCGCACGGCCTGATGCCCGTGAACCCTGGCGAGCCCACCACCCTCCATCCGCGCGTCGTCGAGGTGGCCGCACGCCTTAGGGATACGGCGGAATCGAAAATGGCGGACACAGCCGGTGCCGTCTCGCGTTGATACCTCCAGCGCAGGGTGTCGAGGTGGCCCTCACGAAGTCCTGGACTCTGCATCGCGGTGGTCCTCATGGTGCAGGCCCTTCTGCTAGTCACTCGTGATCGCAATCTCGGCGGGCAGGGCGTTGAGAAAGAGGAGCACGCCAGCGATACCGACGATCCAGCTCACGGTGGTGCGCGAGTTGACGGTAAGCCTGCGCTGCCAGCGTTCGAACCGTTCACACATCCGCTCGCGCAGAAGTGTCCACGCCAGAAACAGCACGATGCCGGGCAGGATCATGATGAGTACGTAGGCCCCTAGTAGGACGAGCCACTGAGGCGGTTCGAGGCTGGCGGAGGTCATGATGCCGATCGCCGCGAAATACGGTATCGCCGTGTAGAACTCGAACAGCCATGTCCCCAGCCCCAACAGCACGATCGACTGCACGGTGAACGTCTCGACACGGGGCTGGCTCGTCTCCTTGGCGGGGATGAACCAACTGCCGATGAACAACGCGACCCCGATCCCACCTTGCACCCACGTCCACACCCCCGGGTCGATCACCGGAAGCAGTGCGCCGAGCCCGAGCTTGAGTAGGACGCCAAGAACGAAGTACGCGCCGGCAACGGTCGTCAGGTAGACCGCCAGCAACATTCCGACCCTCCGCGGGCGGGCGGGAAGGAGATAGAGCGTCACGCCAATGAGCGCAGGGCTGAGCATGTCGAGCGCCGCAAGCGCCAGCACCGCCCCCACGGTGACGATTGGCATTCAACTCCCCCCTTGCTCTACCGGTGAGCGGCGAGCATCGGAAATAACACGTCCGTGTTACCATACCGTAGTGCCTCGGCTCGTGGATCACGATCAGCGGCGCGCCGAGATCGCTAGCGCTGCCCTTCGGGTCGTGCTCCGTGAAGGGCTTGACGGTGTCACCGTGCGCGGCATCGCTGCCGAAGCGGGTTGGTCGACGGGCTCTTTGCGGCACTACTTCGCCAACCAGCACGATCTGCAGGCATACGTCATGCAAACTGCCACTGACACTCTCCGCACACGAGTGCTCCCCCGCGTGCAACGACTCCGCACCAGCGGCTCGGTGGTTGAACGCGTCGCCTCTATTGTGGAGGAACTCCTTCCTCTGGACACCGAACGCCGAGAGGAGTACGCGCTCTGGGATGCGGTGACTGAATGGGAGCGCCGTCATCCGCCGGCAGGCGGGTCCCGCACGTGGCAGGACCAACGCGCCCTGTACCGCCAGTGCATCGCCGCACTGCGAGACCAGGAGACCACGAGCGATCCCGAACTGGCCACAGTTCCCCACGCGGACAACGAGATCGAGGAGTGGAGCGCTCTGCTCCATACCTTCGTCGACGGACTGGCCTCGCAACTCACCAATACACCCGGAGAAGTGACACCAGCGTCGGCCAGAAACCTCCTCCTCTCGCTACTGCGGATCGCGCATTCGGAATCGACGAAGACATGACGCCAGTTCTTTCGGCAGCCTGGGGTGGACCGCCGCCGTTAGGACGGCTCATACCCGCCACTGGAGATAACCGCGTCTAGCAATCCTCGCTTCCGCAGCTCATCCGCCCAGCGCCCGGCGGCCGTGCTGATTTTGCGGCTGAAGATCGACCAACGGTCTTGATGCCCGAAGCAATCGTGCAGCCTCGTCACGTATTCAGTCAGCGTATCGATGTCATCAATTGCAGCCAGGTACCGGCAGGTCTTGTCATATTCGATGAGCAGGTTGTTGTCGACTGCGTATCGCACCAATTGCTCTGTGGTGCTTATCCGTTCCATCACAACCAGTACCAAGTCAAAGCCGTCGCAGAGCGCGCCGGCGAACTGCCGCATGTCGGTGCGGCGGTCGAACCGCACCTCGTATGGCAGATCAGGTATCAAGCGCTCCCAACGATGTTGCAGCAGCGAACCTTTGAGGGGATGTCTCACTCCCTCGTATCCAGGACATGCGGCGTCGACCTCGACTGATCCGATACCGACATTGACGAAGAACCCGTGCCACGACATCGTGCCGTTGTACCAGTCCGGCTGAAGGTGGATCACGTCGTAGAGCGGCCCCCGCTCCCGCTTGAAACTGCTGTCCGACATGCCAAATCCGCGCGCACGTAGAAACGGGCCGACATCGGCGGAGACCACCGCCTCGTAAGCCCGTTGCAATGAACCGTTGACTGCCCCCTCGCCCATGACTCAAGGCTAAGGCGGCGGCGCCATCCTTCAGCGCACCAATTTGAAGCTACTCAAGGGCGACGCAGCCGTGCCCGACCATGAGGGCGAAAACTACCTTGCCCATTAATGTGGTAGCGGTGAGATCCCGGGGCCATCAGGGAGTTCGACTTGACGCCGAATTCGATTTCATCATTGTGGGAGCGGGCAGTGCCGGCTGCCTGCTCGCCAATCGCCTCAGCGCCAACCCCGACCACCGGGTACTCCTGATCGAGGCCGGCGGCACGGACAACTGGTTCTGGATCAAGGTGCCGGTCGGCTACCTGTACACCATTGCCAACCCCCGTACTGACTGGTGCTTCACGACGGAGCCCGACCCAGGCTTGGCCGGCCGAAGCATCATCTACGCGCGGGGTCGCGTGATCGGCGGATGTTCGTCGATCAACGCCATGATCCATATGCGCGGGCAGGCAAGCGATTACGAGGTGTGGGCGCAAGCCACAGGAGACGAGCGGTGGCTTTGGGGCGGCCCAGACGGTCCAGGCGAAACACTCGCAATCTACAAAGAGTTGGAAGACTACTTTGGCGGAGCCGACGACTGGCATGGCGCCGGTGGTGAGATCCGCGTTGAGCGACCGCGGGTGCGCTGGAAGATTCTGGACGCCTGGCAGGCCGCCGCGGCCGAACTGGGTATCGCGCCGATCGAAGAGTTCAACCGGGGCGACAACTCCGGGAGCGCCTACTTTCATGTCAATCAACGACGCGGACGGCGCTGGTCGATGGCCGATGCCTTCCTGCACCCCGTCACCCACCGCTCCAACCTCACCGTCTACACGCAGACTCAGGCTCTCCAGTTGCTCATGGACGACCAGGTCAGCGACGATCAGCGTCGCGGCGCCTGGACCACGGCGCGGCACCGCGTCACCGGCTTACGGCTGCTCAAAGACGGAAAGATCGTCGACGTCCGAGGCTGTCGGGAGGTGATCCTGAGCGCCGGCGCCATTGGCTCGCCTCATCTGATGCAGGTCTCGGGGTTGGGCCCGGCGGAGTTGCTCTCCCAGCACCACGTGCCGGTGGTCGTTGATCTGCCAGGTGTCGGCGGAAACCTCCAGGACCATTTGCAACTTCGAACGGTCTACCGCATTCGGGGCGCGCGAACCGTCAACACGCTGTACCGGAATTGGATCACCCGGGCGGGCATGGGAATTCAGTACCTGCTGATGCGATCGGGACCCATGACGATGCCGCCGTCCACACTGGGGGCTTTCGCCAAGAGTGAGCCCGCGCTGGCCAGCCCGGATATGGAGTGGCACGTGCAACCCCTGTCGTTGGCCAAGTTCGGCGAGCCGTTGCACCGCTTCGGCGCGATCACACCTTCGGTCTGCAATCTAAGACCCACTTCGCGCGGGCACGTGCGCCTGGCCGACGCGGATCCGCTGACCTACCCGAAGATCATCTGCAACTACCTGTCCACTGATGCCGACCGTGAAGTCGCCGTGCGCGGCCTTCGGATGACCAGGCAGATCATGGCTGCCCCTCCTCTAGCCCGTTACTGTCCGGAAGAAATGCTCCCCGGGTCGCAAGTGGTGAGCGACGAAGACCTACTGGCGGCGGCGCGTGAATTGGGGACCACCATCTTCCATCCGGTGGGCACCTGCGCGATGGGTGCCTTTGATACACGCGGTATGCCACGGTCGGCCGCCACGGTGCTCGACACCGACTGCCGCGTGTTTGGTGTCGCGGGTTTGCGGGTGGCCGATGCTTCGGCGATGCCCACCATCACGTCCGGGAACACCAACGCGCCGGTCATGCTGATCGCAGAGCGCGCGGCGCGGACGATCCTAGAATAAGTCGGTCACACGGCTCGTACCGCGGCGTTTCACGCAGGTCTCGGATAGCCCCATCGATTTGCTTGAGTCGTGACCGTCAGTCCTCTTCGTCGTCGTCACGGTGCGCGGCTTCGATCACCTCCGGTGGTGCGGGCTTCTGCAACCAGGCGCGGATCCGCAGTAACCCGCCGGCGACAGCCCCGCCGGCGAATACCGCAACCACAATCCAAAGCGCAGTGGACATGGATCAATTCTCCGCCCGCGGCCGAGTATCGAAGCTACTTCCGCACGTTGCCGACAAGCCTGTCGAGCCAACGGCCGGAAACACCTTCTAGAGCGGCGCCGTCGTAGCCAAAAACGAGTCACCACCCCACTGCGGTGACCGGCGTGAGGGCAGTTGGAGCCGGGTGCCGCGACGACATGTTAAGACGCTTAGGCGCTATTCGTATGATCTATCTCGCCTGAAGCTCGCATCTGCCTCGTAAAACGCTCCCTACATTGACACCGATCCGGTGATGGTCATACGCTTCGAAACAAAACGTCTAACTCGTGAAAGTCGCTTCTGATGACCGTGACCAGCGCCGCTTCCAATGTCTTCGATGCGGGCCTCCCTTCCTTCGACTACGGCCTCACCGCGACACCGCACGACATCCTCGAGGATGTCCGAGCGGCGCAGGCACGTGCACCCATCGCCATCGGCCCCTTCGGGCCGGAAATCCTGTCATATGAACTTTCCCGCGAGATCCTGCGCGACAGCAGATTTCGGCTTCCGCCCGGCATTACTCTGGCCTCGCAGGGCATCACGTCGGGTCCCTTGTTCGACAAGATGGCGAACAGCCTCCTGGGGCTGGAAGGCGCACCTCATATGCGCCTACGCAAACTCGTGTCCAAGGCGTTCACGCCGCGGGCGACATCGCGTCTTCAAGTCACCATCCAGGAAGTGGTGAACGGGCTGATCGATCGAGTGGCGGACGCCGGACGGTGCGACGTCGTGACCGACATCGCGCGCCCCTACCCCACTCCGATCATGTGCGCGCTCATCGGTGCGCCCCGGGAGGATTGGCGCCTGTTCGCAGATTGGACTGAGGAGGTCTTCAAGGCCCTCAACTTCCAGCCCGACGCCAACTTCGACGAGTCCGCGATTATGCGGGCGTGGGGCGAACTGGACGCTTACGTCGACGACATGGTCGCCGCCCGTCGAAGCAGCCTCACCGATGATCTGCTCTCCGAACTCATCCGCGCCGAAAGCGACGGCGACCGCCTGAATCTCGACGAACTCCGCATGCTGGTGGCCGGCTTCCTGATGGCCGGAACGGACACCACGCGGAATCAACTGGCCGCGTCGGTCCAGGTGCTCTGCGAGCACCCCGATCAATGGATGATGCTGCGCGACCGACCGGAGCTTGCGATGCAGGCTGTCGAGGAGAGCATGCGACACTCACCGGCGGCCAGTATCGTGCCACGGGCCGCGACCGAGGATGCCGAGTTCGGTGGCTACCTGTTCCCGGCAGGCACCTTCATACTGGTGAACACCTTTGCGGCCAACCGTGATCCAGCGATCTATCGCGATGCCGAGCGGTTTGACATCACCCGCAAAGACGTACCCCCGATTCTGACTTTCGGCGGTGGTGCCCACTACTGTCTGGGAGCCAACCTCGCGCGCCGCGAGCTGGCGGAGGCACTTGTAGTCCTCACCCGCCGTCTCGATGCACCCCGCCGCGTCGGTCCGGCGCCGTGGAAATCCCTGTTGGGAATGACTGGTCCGCTCACACTTCCGATCGAATTCACCAGCGCAGCGATTGCGACAGCGCATGCGTAGCCGCGGCTGGGCAGGCGCCACACCCAGCTCAGACGAGGAAGCGATTACCCGCATCCTGGACGCGGTGGACGAAGTAGTCGCTGAGCACGGACCAGCGTTACGCCTTGCTGACGTCGCCCGCAGACTCGGGGTCACACGGCAAACGGTGTACCGCTACTTCCCCAATGCTGACGCGTTACTGATCGCCAGCGCGATGCGGGCCGTGGATGGTTTCATCGATCAGGTCGTCGACCACGTCAGGGGTGTCAACGACCCGGTCACTGCGGTCGTCGAATGCGTGTCGTTCGCACTCGAGACCCTCACCGGCGATCCTCAGCTGGAGGGCCTACTGGCCCGGCGACAGGACGGCGAAGCGGTCACCTCGTTGACCTCCGACACGGCGAAGTCATTCTGCCTGACGTTTTTCCATCGGCTGGATGTCGATTGGCAGCTTCACGGCTTCGACAGCACCGCTCTCGAAGAGCTGGCCGAAATGACCTTGCGCACAGTGCAGTCCATGCTGACTGATCCTGGGCAGGCGATTCGCAAAGATGCCGCACTGCGTGGGTTCGTGACTCGATGGCTCGGCCCAGCGATCCTCTATCCACGAATGACCTCGTTGTCGATGGACGACAGGCGACAACCGCGCGGCACCGCGTGATGATTTCCACCCGTCCGGCGAGGAACGCCCGGATCTATGAGGTCGTTGCAGTTAGCGGATGGTTACCTCGAGGTTCGCGACAGGCGCGTCAATAATGCCCAGAGAACACACAGGCGTCTGCTAACTTCGCGAGGTGCCACTTTGCCAGCGAAGCGAAAGAAGCCGGAAGGCCTTCGCCGCAACCGTAATCGCCAGCCTGATCGTCGTTGCCGGGGCCGCCTGCGGTGGTGGTAGTGGCACAGAGCCCGACGAGACCCCGGCGGCAACAGCCGACCAATCCACGGCGGCTCAACAAGCTGAGGCGAATCCAGAAGATCAACAGGCTCAACCGATCGTCAAAGACGAGGACGGCGATGGCCAGCCCGAGATCACGGGCGGCGTCTACGGAGATCCTGCGGCCGCCCTTCACTTTTGGGAGCAACAGACCGAAAGCGACTGCGGGTTGATGGCCACCCGCATGGTGGTCGGCGAGATCACCGGAGCACCGCCCACTGAACGGGAGATCATCGATCTCGCGGCCAAAACTCCGAGCGAGTGCGACCCGGGTGAGCCGGTGTATGACGAGAGCGTCGATCCCAGTGACGGCGGTGTCGGCCATGGCACCTGCACGACCGATCTTCTGCTTCTGCTCAAGCATTACGGAATCAAAGCCGACTACACGAATGACGACACGGCCGCCAAGGGTGGACTCGCCACCGGAATGGACGCGTTGGCGGACTATCTGGGTGATGGACGGCAAGCGATTGTGTGCGTGAACTCCAACACCATCTGGGATGGCGACGGCGACCGGACGGGATGCGGTCACCTGGTCACCGTCGCCGCCATCGATTACGACAACGACGCCGTCTATCTCGGCGACAGCGGCGGCGACGACACCAAGGGCGAGCACGTGACCACCGACGTGTTCGAATCCGCTTGGGCCGCCGGAGACCACGAACTGGTCGTCACTGCGCCACGCTGACATCGCCTGTGACTCAACCGATCACGAAACACTGGGGCAAGTCGCCCCCAGCAACCCGGCGGCCATCACCATGACCGCGGTGGTCAAGGTGGTCCGCCACCCGAAGGTGCGCGTGACCATGGCGATCCCTGTTCGACGCCATAACTCCTACATGTAACCGTCACTCCGGCAGTCGAACCTTTTTGGGGCACGACGAAAGTTCCTCGGTCCCGGATGGATAAATCGCGTCATCTGAGGGCGTTCTCCAGAAATGACAGGTGATATTCGGTAACGCCCTCAGGAGGACAGCCATGAGCGTGGAGAGCATCTCGGATTTGGGTACGACGAACGTCGACGAGTTGGTTCCGTCGAGGTACGCGGTGCAGGTCGGCGACATCGAGGTGCTGGTGATCAGCGATGGCGTGTTACCGATCACGGCCAGGACCATGGCGACCAATGCCGACCCGACCGAGTTCGGGAGCTGGCTCGACGACCGGTTCCTTCCCAGAGACGTGCTCGCCTGGCCACTCAACGTTGTCGTCGTACGCACCGGGGGTCGGACCATCCTGGTCGACGCCGGGCTCGGCGTGGAGTTCCCGGACTTTCCGCGGGCCGGGCAGACCGTCCGTCGTCTGGAAGCAGCCGGTATCGATCCCTCGGCGGTGACCGACGTGGTGCTCACCCACCTGCATATGGACCACGTGGGCGGACTGCTCACGAAGGGCCTGAAGGAACGGCTGCGTCCTGACCTGCAAGTCCACGTTGCGGCCGCTGAGGCCGAGTTCTGGGAGGCGCCCGACTTCTCCCACACCGACATGCCCGCTCCCGTTCCGGACGCGCTCCGGTCGATAGCCTCACGTTTCCTGGACGAGTACCGCGGTCACATGCGCACCTTCGAGACGGAGTACGAACTGGCGCCCGGAGTGCTCGTCGTCCGCACCGGAGGTCACACCCCGGGTCATGCCATCGTCCGCCTCGACTCCGGCGGTGACCGGCTGACGTTCGCCGGTGATGCCGTGTTCGCCCCTGGATTCGATAATCCGGAGTGGCACAACGGATTCGAACATGATCCAGAGGAGTCAACACGCGTGCGGATCGAACTTCTGCGGGAGCTGGCGGCGACCGGTGAGTCCTTGGTGGCCACTCATCTGCCGTTCCCATCGGTCTGTCGAGTCGCGACCGCCGGCGACGTCTTCCGTTGCGTGCCGACCGTCTGGGACTACTGACGAGAGCGCTGCCGTGCGTGACCGATGACCCGCGCGACATGCCTAGGGCGCATAAGGCTCGTCCCGGGGTCCACGCCTTGCAGCGTGCGGAGGAACGTCTCGGCGAGCGCCATGTCTGTCGACGCGGCGGCCATATAGGCGGTGGTGTAGCCGTTGAACGCCCGCTGCGGCCACGATCTCCATCCACTCGCCGGGGTGAAACCGAAGTCGTTGAGCCGGTTGGCCCACCAAAGAGGAGCCAGCCGCCGTGCAACATCGCGAAAGTACGCCTGACTCGACGGTTCACCGTTGGAGGCAAGGGTCTGTCGAAGGCTGCGAGCCTGCATCAGCGCCGATGTCATGCCCTGGCCGTACATCGGGTTCAAGCTACACACCGCGTCCCCAATCACCAACAGCCCGTGAGGAAATGGGGACATCCTGTCGTAGCGACGCCACATGCTGGTCGGGAACTGGCGATGATGCGTCTCCCCCAGCGGTTCGGCGTCGTGAAGCGCTGCGCCGATATGCGGGGGCACGCATTCGGCCACGGCGGCCAACACCCCCGGCAGTTCGGTGGGCAGCCTGTGTCCGGCGACACCGATCAGCGTCACGATCATGGTGTCGTTCTCGTAGGCGAGCATTCCGACGCCAGTTGGACGTTGCAGCGTCGGACTGACGAACACCACCTTGTCGTCCAGCGCCCCCGGCGTCATGCGAAACAGCTGACTGGCGTAGCTGAGCTGTACCCGATACGACCGCTCGACGGGGCGTGTGAAGCCATGCGCCGCAAGGAAGGCCGGTGTACGCGCCGAGCGTCCCGTCGCGTCGACCACGAGATCGGCGGGCAACGTCTGCCGCCGTGAACCAGCGCCGTCGCTGATACGAACACCGCGTACCGCACGATCGCTCACCACGGGCTCGACAACGTCGTGGCCGTCGAGCACCGTGACGTTGGACAGTGCGTGAACCCGTTCGCGAACAACGGATTCCAGCAGCGGCCTACTCGCCGGTTGCACAGGCATCGCGTCAGGGTCGGCCAATGCTGCCGTCCGACACAGCGCATGCCCACGGACCTCGATGTACACCGCCGACAGGGTGTTCGTGTCGATGATCGGTGCGCCCGCCGCTTTCAACTCCTTCGTGGCGCCGGGGAACATCTCCTCGAGGATCTTCAAACCCGCACTGGTCATCATGTGCAGGTGGTGACTCTGAGGCACGCCGGTGCGATGCGACACGTCGACGGGCAGCCTGTCGCGTTCCACGACGGTCACCGAGTCGTACGCGTCTGCCAGCACTCTCGCAGCGAGCAGCCCCCCGATGCTCGCTCCACACACGACCGCTGCTCGCGTCGCCATCGCGCCCCTCTTCGGCAGGCTGTATCCCGCTACCGTCGCACAGAGAGCGGCCGAGAGTGCGGTTTCATCCGCGACGCGCAGTGCCAGCCGTATCAGAACGCACATCCGCGGTCAGACCCCCACGGACCACCGGAGCGCCGTCAGCGCCGCTGTCTGTAGCGTGGCGACCGTGAATTCCTCGCGTGTGTCTCTTCCTGTCGGACTGATCGCCTGCACCGCATCGATGGTTCTGGCTCTTGCCGCGTGCGGCTCGGACACGGAAGCGTCATCGACTACCACGACCTCCTCGACGAGCACGTCCTCTCTGGCCGACGAGTTCATTCCCCCACCCGCCGAGACGGGCGATCCCGCCAGCGCGATGTGCCCGACGGCTCCGCCGCAGTTCGGTGGCACCCCCGAGTGGACCCTCAACGGCGACACCGGAAGCGTCGCCGTCACCGGATCCACCGACGCGACGGCACCGCTGATCAACGTGCAGCCGCCGTTCAGCGTGTCCGAAACCCAGGTGCACACGCTGAAGCCCGGTGACGGACCGGTCGTCTCCGAGACGGCCACCGTTTTCGTCTGCTACATGGGCGTCAACGGACGCGACGGGTCCGTTTTCGACAACAGCTACGAGCGCGGCATGCCGGTCGACTTCCCGCTCGACGGGGTCGTGCCCGGCTTCCAGAAGGCCATCGCCGGACAAAAGGTGGGGTCGACGGTCGCCGTGGCGATGACGTCTGCCGACGGCTACCCGGAAGGTCAGCCCGCCGCGGGGATCCAGCCCGGCGACTCACTGATCTTCGCGATCAAGATCCTCGACGCCTCGAGCTGACCCGTAGCGGTCAGCCGCCGGCGGTGACCGGGTTCTTCGACAGGTGGATGAAGGCGCCGTTCTTCCACACGCCCCAGCGTCCGCCCCAGCCGGAGTGCCATACGACGGGCTCGCCGAGCCAGAACTCAGCGGGCTTCCGCGGTGCCCACGACGGAACCGGTTCCCCGGCCATCGGCCGCGCCGGCGGCGGAGCCACACCAGGCGGAGGCGGTGCATAAGGATTGGGGGCCTCCGCGGCCAGCATCGGCGGTGGGGGCGGCGGTGGAGACGGCTGGGCGCTTGCCGGAGCGCTCAGCCCTAGAGTCGTCGCTGTCAGTCCGCCTGCAATGGCAGCCAGCGTGGTCTTGGAAAACCTCATGAGCATGCCTCCAGCGGTAGTCGCGAATCCGATGCTTCGAATTTATAGCCTGCATTTGCTACGGCCAAACCAGGGCGCGTCTGTATTTACGATTGCTCGGTGCTCTCATCGCGTTCGGACGCGTCGCTGTCCTCGGTTTCTTCCTGGGCGTCGCCTGTCGGCTTCGGTTGCAGCGCGACACTGCGCGTGCGCGGGATGATCTCCGACGGTTGATCCTCGGCCGGAGCGAGGTGCACGACGCGGCCCACCGCACGACGTAACCCCGGTGGTCCTTCCTTGCGAATGAAGTCGCCGATCCGGCCGGCCCGGTAGCGCAGCGGCGAGCCGATGAACTCACCCAGGACCACGCCACTGCCCAGGGCGAGCGCGATCGCGATCGCCGACATCATCTGGCGGATTCCGTTGTCGAAGTTGCCGTCCACGGCAAAGGAGAACACCGCGCGAAACACCGCCAGGCCCGGCAGCATCGGCATGATGCCCGCCGTGGCCGTCACCAAGGCAGGCGCTTGTCGACGGATCGAGATCAGCGTGGCGACGAGACCGACACCGACCGCGGCGGCACCACTCGCGAACACCTGACCGAACCCGGCGTTGCCCAGGGCGATCAGAACCGCCTCGGCGAGTCCGGCTGCCAGCCCTGCGGTGAGGATCGCCCGCAACGGCGCATAGCTCGCCACGGTCAGGCAGGCGCCCGCCAGCGCCGCGCCGAACACCGCGACCGCGATCCGTACCGCCCCGCTCGGCGCGATGAACGATTCGGTCGCATCGACATGCAGCGAGATGGTCACTCCGGCGATCTCGGCGATCTGCAGGCCGGCGAGGATGCCCACCACGATCCCCGACGTCAGCAGCACCGCTTCCCCCAACCGGGCGACCGAAGTGAGCATGTAGCCGGTCACCGCGTCCTGCATCGCGCCGACGAACGTCAAACCAGACAGCAGCACCACGATGCCGGTGGCCACCATGACCGTCGGTCCTATGTCGGCATACAAAAAAGCCGCCACGGCGACCGAGGTCGCGATCGCCGCGCCCGCGACGTGTTGGAAGAAGAACGGTGTACCCCAGCGATTCAGCCGCCGCCCCACCTGGTCGATGACCCCCGACGTGACTGCGGCCAGGATGCAGGTCAACCAGCCACCGCCGAGAAGCATGGCGATGCCCAGCGCAAAACCCGCCCAGCCCGCGGTCGCGAGCCACCGTGGGTAGGGGTGCGGCCGTTCGGTCAACTCGTCCATCGCGTCGTGCGCTTGATCGACCGTCACACCGCCGGAGGTGATCCGCTGAACCAGACGGTCGAGTTCGCCCAGTCGCGTGTAGTCCGTCGACCGAGCGTGCACTGCTCGAACGATGGTGACGGGCGGGCTGTCCGCGGTCGGCAGAGCGGACACGATGACGGTGGTGACGAAGATGTCGACGACACAGTCGGTCAGTCGGTATGCCTGGGCGACGTCCTGGGCGGTCGCGACGACGTCGGCGGTGCCCGAGCCCGAAGACAGCATCACCTCGGCGAGGCGGATCGTCAGATCGAGCACCTTGCGGGTGTGCAGGTCGCCCATCCCGTCGGAACGGCGGCGCCGCTGACCCGCGACGGGCGCCGGATCGCGCGGGCCGCGCAGCGCATTGCGTAAGCCGCGGCGGACGCGGCCACGCGGTGTTCGGTCTAACGGCATCGACGTGAACGATACTGACGCGCGGGCATCATGGCCCAGGCGGCTAATCCCGCTGCGGCGCCCGACAACACATGCCAGAGGCCGTGGTACTGCCACAGGCTGTCGGGCCGGCACAGCGGCGAGCCCGTGCGCCCGGCGGCATAGGCGGCCAGGCCGAGCGCGAAGACCGCTGCAGCCGCGACCCACACCGAGCGCCGCCCTCGCGCGCTGCCGATCACCCCGATCACACACACCCCCGCAAGCGCGACAATCGGCCAGTCGTGTACCGGTCCCGCCCAGGGCGGCTGGGGTCCGTGGAAGACGAAGCTGCCGAAGCCGACGGCGACCAGCGCCACTCCTGCGGCTCCCGCCAGCACCGCTCTGCCCCGTATGGCCCAGCACAGGACGGCTATCCCCACGGCGACGTACGCCAGGCTGGTGAGGGCGAGGACGGGTTGGCCAAGCATGGCGTCGCCGATGCGTTCGCAGTCCGAGCGTCCGAAGGCCGCCGGGGCGGTCCAGGCCTGCATCCAACTCACGATAGCCGCCGATGGTGTTGGGCAAGCGAGCCGAACGTATTCGTCTGTGCCACAGCCGCATTCTGCGGGCATCCACCGCCCATCGCACGACGCCAAGAGTGGCCAGATTCCGTTGAATCTTGGCTACTTTGCCACTAGTCGGGCATGCCGGAACCGGGCACTGTCAAGGCATGCGTACCGAAGACATGGCCACGCTCGCCGACGCGAAAGCCGACGTGGACAGCTGGGCTCTACCCGATACCGAAATCTGCTCGGAAGCACTGCGATACGTCATCGACGTCTCCCCGGATTTCCTCATCAACCACTGTGTCCGCAGTTATCTGTTCGCGCGCGAGATCGCCTCGGGCCAGGGTATGCGCAGCGGTACCGACTACGACGACGAACTTGTCTTCCTCGCCTGTCTCCTGCACGACCTGGGGGTCACGGATGCCGGCAGGGGTGATCAGCGGTTCGAGGTCGAGGGGGCCGATGCGGCGGCGGACTTCCTTTGCCGACAAGGGCTTTCGGCCGATCGGATCACGACGGTGTGGCAGGCGATCGCACTTCACACCAGCGCCGGGTTGGCGAACCGGTTCGGGCCCGACCAGTCGGTGGTCTTCAACGGAATCGCCCTCGACATCAACGGCGTGGACAAGCACCTGCTCTCCCCCGGCTTCGCCGACCGGGTTCACGCCGCGTGGCCACGTCACGACCTGGGGTACGCGATCGCCGACGCCGTGGCCCGCGATGTGCGCCTCAACCCGATGAAGGCTCCCCCGTTCTCGTTTCCCGCGCACCTGCACGAACTGATCAATGGGTCGACGTTCTCGTTCTTCGATTTCGTGCGCGCTTCCGGGTGGGGCGACCAGCCTTTACGCGGCGACTCGAGTGCCCCATGACGCCGATGCATGCACAGATCGTGTTGTTCGACGGCTTCGACCCGCTCGACGCCGTCGCCCCGTACGAAGTGCTCGTCGCGGGCAGCGACTTCGTCGGAGGCGAACTGGAAGTCGAGTTCGTCTCGGCCGAGGGGCCGCGGCCGGTAGTCAGCGGTTCGCGGGGACTGACGTTGGAAGCGACCGCCCGACTCGACCCCGCCAAGCCGGGTTTCGTGATCGTGCCCGGCGCGGCAGGCCCTGTCGACGGCGACCCCGATGAGGGCGTCGCGACCATTCCTGTCCTGCTCGCGCGCTTCGGCGATACCGCCGCGGTGCCGATGATGCGTGAAGCCTTCGCAAATCCGGACATCACGGTCGCGACCGTATGCGGTGGGTCGCTCGCGCTGGCGATGGCGGGCCTGCTCGACGGCCGCCACGCCAACACCCACCATCTCGGTGTGGACGTGCTCGACGCGACAGGCGTATTTCCGGTGTCGGCCAGGGTCGTCGACGACGGTGACCTGGTCACCGCAGGCGGCGTCACGTCGGGGCTGGACCTCGCGCTCCATCTGCTCGACCGAAGCTACGGTCCGCGCATCGCATTGGCCGTCGAGGAGTTGTTCGCCTACGAGCGGCGGGGCACCGTCTGGACCGACACCGGCCGCGCGCCGAAAGCCTCGGCATGACGAGCGTCGTGGGCGACTGGGATGTGCGCATCAAGACACCGGTCGGAGCCTTGGAAGTGGTTTACAGCTTCGTCGAACAAGACGGTGCGATCACCGGCACTGCGCAGAGTAAATCCGAAAACATGTTGCTGAGCGACATCACCGTCGTCGAAGATGTTGACGGACAACGGGTCACATGGCGGCAGACGGTGACCAAACCGATGAGCCTCAAACTCGAGTTCGATGTGCAGGTGCGTGGTGATCATCTGGCTGGTCACTCGCGTGCCGGACGCCTGACGCGCTCGGCAGTCGCCGGGGTGCGACGCACCTGACGGCCGACCGTGTCAGCCGTCTTCCGGCGGTGCTACGTTCGCCTGCCATCGCCTGCCATCGCCTGCGTCGCTGTTCGTCGGTCTGCTCCCACCACGGCGGTGAGCCCCGCTCGCCCAATGCGACCTTGACCGCGTGCACACCGGCCCGCGCGGTCTTCTCGTCTGCAGTTCCCTTGGTGCGGCGCACTTCTCGGCGCCATGCCATGAGTATCCGGGTCAACTCCGCGCGCCGATTCTCGGGTATGGCCGGATCGGTGGCGCGCCACCGGCGACCGTTGATGACGAGGAAGTGGCCGTCATCGGTCAGCTGGGGCTCACCCATCGGCCGATACTAGCTCCGACTAATCCTGCTTTACGGGCACGGCCCGGGGATGAACAGTGACCAGCACCAGCCCGGCGGAAGGGGTGGGGTGAAGCCGGGCGGTGGCGGTGGCGGCGGTGGTGGCGCCTCGCCTTCGAAGATGTTCTGCGCCACGTTGCCCTGCCCGTGGTAGACGTACCAATACGTGTGGCACACGTTGTTGTCCCATACCACCGGATTCACCCGCAGATTCCCGGTCTGCACCGGCGGATCACCCGGGCACCACCGGCAGGGCCCTGACGGATTCTCGTCCGGACATCCGGGCCAGGCTTGCTGCGGCGTCGGCCCACCGGGCAGCGCTTGGGCCGTGCCCGCCAGCGACCCGAAGCCGGCGCTCGTGATCGCGAATGACATCAATGCCGCGCCGAGGATTCGCTTCGATGTGTGAGGTGTGGTCATGTTTCGCCCTTGCTCGGTTCGGCGCTCGATGGCCGTCGTCGAGGCAAGTACACGAGATCCGGTCGGCTACCGATCCCAACTCCGCGGTTTCCGTGACAAGGGGTTCGGGTATCGCTCGGCGAGACCATCGCCGACTAGGAGAGAACTGATGAGCTCACCCGAACAAGCCTCCGACGACGCGAGCCAGGGTGAGGGCGCGGACCAAGGCGTCCCGCCGACGGCTCCCGCGTATTCGTCGCCGCCGCCCGAGGGAATCCCTTCGGCCGACGACAAGGACGGAGCCGACTAGCAGGGGCGGTGCCGGATCACGACCCCCTGCGCAGATCAGCGAGCGAGTTCTGCACACCGCCGTCCATGCGGATCTGGATACCGGCCACCGCCAGCATCACCGCCGAGGTCACCAGATGCACGATCGCGTCGGTGATGTTGTTGGGGAACGTGAACACGTACGCCACCTGGTGCGAGAAGAACGCCCAGATGCCCGGCAACGCCCCCGCCACCGCCGCCACGAGCAGATACAAGACCGACCACGACTTGCGAAACGCGAACACCAGTCCCGGTCCGAACAGGGCGAGACCGGCGACGGCGTGCCAGCCGTTGTAGTCCATCCCGAGTACCTGCGCAGTCGGTGCGCCCGGGCCTGTCGCGAAGCTCGGCTCCACAATGAAGCCGATCACCGCCTGGATGACGTGGAACGCGGCGATGACCAGCAGGCCGACCTGGGCGAAACTCCACTTCACGGCGACACCCTTCTGGTTGTCGATACCCCGGTGAATACTACGCTCGGTAGTAGTGCCTTGTTAAGGGGTCGAGTGCAAAATCCCGCCGGGCGGCTCGCTCGCTCCGTCGCTAACCTGTCCGGGTGGCAGAAGTGCTGTCGGTGAACGTTGCGCGAGTGCGGGTCAATCCCGATGCGCCGTCGAGGTCGACCGGTATCGACAAGGTCGCCGTGCTGGACCGGGTCGCGGTGCGCGCGCCGGGACCGATGCGCTGCGGCCTGGGCAGCGGACTCGTCGGCGACACCATCGGCCATAAGAAGCTGCACGGCGGCGACGATCAAGCCGTCTACGCATACGCGCGAGAAGACCTCGACGACTGGGAAAGTCGACTGGACCGCCGGTTGACCAACGGCATGTTCGGCGAGAACCTCACCACCACGAACGTCGACGTGACACAGGCGCGCATCGGTGAACGTTGGCGCGTCGGCACCGACGGTCTCCTGCTCGAGGTTTCGGCGCCGCGCACACCGTGCCGCACCTTCGCCGCCTTCCTGCAGATCGACCGCTGGATGAAAACCTTCACCACAGCCGCCAAACCCGGTGCGTACCTGCGCGTTATCTCACCGGGAACGGTGGGCTTAGGCGACGAGATCTCCGTCGAGTACCGCCCCGACCACCAGGTGACCGTCGAGTTGGCGTTCCGCGCAAGGATGTCCGACGCGTCGTTGCTTCCACAGCTGCTCGCCGCCGACGCGTTGTCTGCCGAACTCAAGACCTACGTCCGCAAGCGCCTGTCGACCAACGGCAAATAGGCACCACCGCGGTCCGCCGGCGGAACCGTGACGCACCCCACGCTTCGGTAACGGGGCCGCTGCCGGTGCCGACATAACCGTCAGCAGCGGCTACGCGCGGCGGGTGTCCCGTATCGCGGCAGGTGTGAAGCAGCAGCGCCTGAACCGGCAGCCCCGACCCGGCTCCGGTCCGCCCATCCGCGATGACCGCTCGGCGGTATCCCTCGACCAGGAAGTTCACAGCGATGACATTGCGACACAGTTGGGCGCGCCGCATGATGGCCGGCGCGCTGGCGGCCCTGCTCATACCGGGCCTGGTCGCGGCGGTGGGTGGCACGTCCACCGCAGCGGCATACTCACGACCGGGCCTTCCCGTCGAGACCCTGATGGTCCCGTCGGCCGCCATGGGCCGCGACATCCCGGTCAAGTTCCAGGGCGGTGGCCCGCACGCGGTCTATCTGCTCGACGGTTTGCGGGCGCGCGATGACAACAGCGGCTGGGACATCGAAACCGCCGCGTTCGAGAACTACTTCGAATCCGGTTTGTCGGTCGTGATGCCGGTCGGTGGCATGTCGAGTTTCTACACCAACTGGCAAGGACCCGCGGTCGGCAACGGCGGGCGCTACTCCTACCAGTGGGAGACCTTCCTGACGTCTGAACTTCCGGCGTATCTGTCCGCCAACAAGGGCGTCTCGCCCAGCGGCAACGCGGTGGTCGGCCTGTCCATGTCGGGCAGCGCGGCGCTGATCCTGGCGGCCTACCACCCCGGCCAGTTCCGCTACGCGGCATCGTTGTCGGGCTTCCTCAACCTCTCCGAGGGCATCTGGCCGCTGCTGGTCGGCGTCGCGATGCGCGATGCGGGCGGATTCAGCGCCACGGCGATGTGGGGCCCGCCGGGAAGCTCGGCCTGGAAGCGCAACGACCCGACGGTCAACGTCGGCAAGTTGGTGACCAACGGCACCCGCATCTGGGTTTACTGCGGCAATGGCGTCCCTTCCGAACTCGGTGGCGGCGGCGACATCGCCGGACAGTTCCTCGAAACCATCACGCTGGACAGCAACAAGAGCTTCCAGCAGGCCTACGAGGCAGCCGGTGGAGGCAACGGCACGTTCAACTTCCCCGCCAACGGCACCCACGGATGGGGCTACTGGGGTTCGCAGCTGGCCGCGATGAAGGGCGACATCCAGGCCACGCTGGGCGCCTGAGCTCGCTGACGCCACTGGGCGACCGCCTCGTGCGGTCGCCCAGTGCGCGTTGGAGACAATCACGGGGTGACGCAGCAGCCGCGACCGACCATTCCCGCGCTCTTGGCGCATGCTTGCCACGACTTTGGAGACCACACCTATCTGGTCACCCCGACGGACCGACTCACCTACCGCGAGGCGCACGAGCGCTCGGCGCGCATCGCGCGGTGGCTCCTAGGGCAAGGCGTCGGCAAAGGAACCCGCGTCGGCCTGTTCTTCCCCAACGGAGTGGACTGGGTGCTCTGGTGGTTGGCGGCCTCCCGCATCGGCGCGCTGGTGGTGCCGCTGAGCACGCTCTACGCCCCGGTCGAGATCGCCAAAGTCGCTCGGCTGGCCGACGTCGCGCTGATCGTCGCTCCCAGCCGCGTGCTGAGCATCGATGTCGCCGACCGGTTCGAAGCGGCCTGGCCGGAGTTGACGACCCAGCGGGGCGGAGGGTTGGCCATGACGGGCGCCCCGTACCTGCGTCGGATCGTGTTCGTCGACGGCCCGGTTCCCCCTTGGGCCACACGGTGGGGCGGCGACGCCGACGGCCTACCTGGCGAGCTACTGGCCGCCGCGGAGGCCGAGGTGAGCCCCGCCGATCTGGCCGTTGTCATCCACACGTCGGGCTCGACAGCGGACCCGAAGGGCGTCATGCACACGCACGGCACCCTCGTGCGACAGACGTCGACATGGCCGAATGCGATCCGCGCGGTGTCCAAAAGCGAAGGCGCAGTGCGGATTCTGTGTGCGATGCCGTTCTTCTGGGTCGGCGGGTTGCTCGCGGCGACCGGTGCGCTGCACGAACCCGTCACGGTGCTCGCCATGCCGAAACTGGACGCCAAGGGTGCACTCGATCTGATCGAACGCGAACGGGCAGCTGGAGTCGTCGGATGGCCCGCGTTCACCCAGCGGCTCCGTGAACATCCGAGCTTTCCCGGCCGCGATCTGGCCTGCGCGCCGATGTTGCGCGACGGACCGCTCGACATCGCGATGGTCGACGTACCCGACGGATATCCGGTCCACCGCACCATGTCCGAGACCGCGGGCGGGTTCGCATACACCGACATGTGCATCGTCGACGACGACGGCGCACTGGTTCCCGACGGACAGGTCGGCGAACTGCTGATCCGCGGCATCGGCGTGATGGCCGGCTACAACAAACGCGAACGGTCGGAGACCTTCGACGAAAACGGTTGGTACCACACGGGCGATCGCGTCTACCGAAGACCGGGCGATCCGCGGCTCTTCTACGTGGGCCGGACCACCGACATGATCAAGGCCGCCGGGGCCAACGTCTCACCGCTCGAGGTCCAGGCGGTCATCGAGGAATCCCCTGCCGTGGCACAGTGTCTCGTGCTCGGAATCGACGACCCGCAGCGCGGGGAGCAGGTGTGCGCAGTCGTCGTCCCCACCGCTGCAGGTGTCGACATCGACGCGTTGGCCGCCCACGCCCGCGCGCACTTGTCGACATACAAGGTGCCGACCCGCTGGGTGCTGGCCTCCAGCGACCAGATCCCGATCCTGCCCAGCGGGAAGTTCGATCGCAAGACGCTGGCCATCATGATCGTCGACGGCGTCCTTGAATCGGTTGTTCGGTGACCGAGATGGGTGATCGCCGAATTCATCGCCCGCACAGGGTGATCAGAGCCCGAACTGGTCATCGATGATGCCGAGCCACACCTGAGCCGCGTCGATCGCCACCTTCTCGCTGATGAACGCGTGCTGGGTGCCGGTGTACATGTCGCGGAAGGCACGTTCCAGGCGGCTGCCCTCGCGGATCGCACTGGTGCCCGCGGCCAGATGTGCCCACTCCGCGCACTGACGAGCCACGTCGGTGGCGTACACCGCGGCCACCCTCATGTCCGCGCGCAGGGTCGGCGTGAGGTCCTCACCGGCCGCCACACTGGCTTCTGCCGTTGCGAACGCATCGAGCACCAGCAGCCGCGCCGCCCGCCACGCCGCGACGTGATGGGCCAGCCCTTTCTGGAAGGTCGGCCGGCTCGCCAGCGACGCCATGTCGCTCATCCGGAACTTCGTGGCGGCCAGCTCTTCGACGTCGTCGAGCATGCTCTTGGCGACGCCCAGCGCCCACGACGCATGCCCGGCGGCGGTGACGGGCATCATCCCCATCCGCGTCGCGGGCGACGATCCGCGCAACGGCTCTCGGGTGAACAATGCGAACGTGCGCTCGGCGGGAACGAACACGTCCTCGACGCTGTAGTCGTAGGAACCCGTCCCCTTGAGCCCTTGCACATGCCAACCGTCGTTGAAGCTGACCTGCTCACGCGGCAGGATGGCGATCTGCATGTCCGGCACACCTTCGCTGACCCAGCGCATTTCGGTCCCGTCCATCGGCAGGAACCCCGCGGCGACATACTGCGCATGCCCGATCCCTGAACCGAAGCTCCACGACCCGGTCAGCCGGTAACCACCGGGCACGGCGGTGCCTTGACCGTTCGGGAAGAACTGCCCGCCCATCGTGACCTGATTGTCGTGGGTCGTGAACACCTCGGCGAATCCCGCGTCCGGCAAGTACGCGGCGGCAGCGAACGACGACGGCAGGTTGGCGATGCCGATCCAGCCGAAAGACCCGTCCTGCCAAGCCATCTCAATCCAGGTCTCGATCATCTCGGCGAACGATGGTTCGCTGCCGCCGGCGGGAGCGGGGTTGAACGCCGTCATCAGCCCGGTGTCCCACATCGCCTCGACCACGGTCGGGCTCAGCGTGCGCAACCGCTCCGACTCGCCGGCCTCTTTCTGCACGATCTCGCGCAGCGTGCGCACCCGTCCGGCGATTCCCTCGGCGGCTTCCAATGTCGACGTCATCAGTCCTCTTTATCAGCGATCGTCGCGGCGCACATACACTTCGGCCGTGCACGTCACCGCGCTCAACATCGCCCCGGGTCGCCGGCTGCCGATGCGCTCCGTCGGTGAGGTGGTCGCCGAGGCGGGAACCGGCCTGGTCGGCGACCGCTACCACGGCACCCGGCATCGTCACGTCACCGTCCAGTCACAGGAGCTGCTGGATCGTGCGGCGGTCGATCTGGGTTACGCGTTCGACCAGGCCCAGACCCGACGCAACGTGACGGTGGACGCCGGTGAGATCCCGACCAGACCGGGCACGCGGCTGCTCATCGGCGATGTGCTGGTGGAGGTCGTGCGGGTGTCGGCCCCGTGCCGCCTGCTCGACGACTGGATCGGTGCCGGCGCCGCCGCAGCGCTGCGCAGGCGCGGCGGCTCGGCCTGTCGCCTCCTGACCTCGGGGACGATCCGGCTCGGGGATCGGGTCGAGGTGCTGACCGACTCAGAGTCCGAGTGACGTCGCTCCGCTCACGTTCACTTGATGATGCGAACCAGGTAGGGCGCCATGTTGGTGGTCCGCACCGGTGACACGGCGACGCCCGAGTCGGTGGCCTCCAGCATCTGCCCGTTGCCCAGGAACAGCGCGACGCTCTGATTTCCGTTGGGGCCGTAGAAGATCATGTCACCGGGCAGCGCCTCGGAGGGCAACACCTTCTGCCCGACGTTGTACTGCGCGCCCGAGGACCGCGGCAGCTTGACCCCGATACCGGCGAACGAATAGACCATCAGGCCCGACGCGTCGAAACCGACGGTGCTGAGCGCGGGATCCAGGCCGACGATGTGGCCTTCGCGGTCGAGTCCGGCGACGTTCTCGGGCGTGCCGCTGCCCTTCGTCGGCCCGTTGGCGTCTCCCCCGCCGTAGGAGAAGGGGACGCCTCGCTGCGCGAGACCGCGCGCGATGACGAGGTCAACCGCCTGCTGGTTCGCCGCGGAGCGGGAGGATGGTGCGGCGACCGCCACCCCAGGGATGGCCACCAAAAGGGTGACACCGATCACCAAGGCGTAGATGCGTCTCATGGTTCGTTTGCTCTTTCTTCGTCTGCGCGCATACCGATGGCGCTGTAATCACTTGTACGCGTGGTTTGCTCGTGACGCCAATTCGCGCCTGGCTCAGCGTCAATGAGATGCAGTACCGTAACCGAACAGTGATTACCTCCCTTTGTTGCGGCGTCCGGCGATGATCGAACGGATCGCAGTGGTCGGCGGCGGCATCCTCGGCGTTGCGGTGGCCCGCGAGATCGTGCGGCGTCGTCCCGATTCCGATGTCATGCTCTTCGAGAAGGAAAACCGTCTCGCTTCGCACCAGACCGGCCGCAACAGCGGGGTGGTGCACGCGGGTCTGTACTACCAACCCGGGTCGCAGAAGGCCGTGCTCTGTCGTCGCGGGGTGAGCCTGCTCGAAGAGTTTTGCGCCGAGCGCGGGATCCGCCGGATCGCTTGCGGCAAGGTCCTGGTCGCGCTCACCGACGAGGAGAAGGACAGGCTCGCCGACATCGAACGGCGGGCGTCGGCGAACGGTGTCCCCGGGGTGCGGATCATCGGACCTGAGGAACTGCTTGAGCTCGAACCCAATGTGCGTGGCATCGCCGCGCTGCACTCCCCGTCGACCTCGATCGTCGACTACGCGGAGGTGACCAGGGAGCTTGCCGCCGACGCCACGAAGGCCGGTGCGAAAGTCCTTCTCGGACACGAAGTGACCGGCCTACGGGTGGGCGACTCCGACGTGGTGGTCAGCACCCGTACGGAGGGAATCGGCGACCAGGCCCGGTTCGACCGGGCCGTCGTGTGCGGTGGCCTGCAGAGCGACCGGCTCGCCGAAATGGCCGGGGACGGCCCGAATCCAGTGATCATGCCGTTCCGGGGCGAGTACTACGCGCTGAAACCCCATCGGCGCGATCTCGTCAACGGTCTGGTCTATCCCGTGCCCGACCCGCGCTATCCGTTTCTGGGTGTGCACCTAACCCCGCGCGTGGACGGTCAGGTGCTCATCGGACCCAACGCGGTGCTCGCGCTGGCACGTGAGGGTTACACCTGGGGCACGGTGTCGTTGCGCGATCTGGGCGCGATCGCCTCGACGCCCGCTTTTTGGCGGTTCGCCAGGCGGCATTGGCGCACGGGTGTCCGCGAGGTGTCCGGTTCGCTGTCCAAGCGGCGATTCATCACCGCCGCCAGGGCCTACGTCCCGTCGTTGCGTGACGAGGACGTGGTGCCCGGTACCGCCGGCGTGCGGGCCCAGGCCCTCGACCCCGACGGCGGTCTGGTCGACGACTTCCGGATCAGCGTGTGCGGCCGCGTCGTGGTGCTCCGAAATGCGCCGTCACCGGCGGCGACCTCCGCGCTGGCGATCGCCGAGCGCATCATGGACACCTTCGAGGCGTCGACGTGACGCCTCCCTGCTGATAACGCCATCCCCGGCAAAGGCCGGGTCGTACTGTGGGGGCATGGCCATCATCGAAACGGACGCCGCGCCTCAGACCCCGTTCGACCAGGAGGTCGCTGCCACGCAGCGGTACTTCGACAGCCCGAGATTTGACGGCATCATCCGCCTCTACTCGGCCCGCCAGGTCGCCGAGCAGCGCGGCACGATCCCCTCCGACTACATCGTGGCGCGCGAGGCCGCCACGGCCTTCTACGAGCGCCTGCGCGAACTGTTCGCACAGAAGAAGAGCATCACCACGTTCGGCCCGTACTCGCCGGGCCAAGCCGTGACGATGAAGCGGATGGGCATCGAGGGCATCTACCTCGGCGGCTGGGCGACGTCGGCGAAGGGGTCGACCACCGAAGACCCCGGCCCCGACCTGGCCAGCTACCCCCTCAGCCAGGTTCCCGAGGAGGCCGCGGGACTGGTCCGGGCGCTGCTCACCGCCGACCGCAACCAGCAGTACCTGCGGCTGCAGATGACCAGCGAACAACTTGCGGCAGCGCCCCCTCCCGTCGACTTCCGCCCGTTCATCATCGCCGATGCCGACACCGGCCACGGCGGAGATCCGCACGTGCGCAACCTGATTCGCCGGTTCGTGGAGGCGGGGGTCCCTGGCTACCACATCGAGGACCAGCGGCCGGGCACCAAGAAGTGCGGCCATCAGGGCGGCAAGGTGCTGGTGCCCTCCGACGAGCAGATCAAACGGCTCAACACCGCCCGCTTCCAGCTCGACATCATGCGGGTGCCGGGCATCATCGTGGCCCGCACGGACGCCGAGGCGGCCAACCTGATCGACAGCCGAGCCGACGAGCGCGACCAACCGTTCCTGCTCGGCGTGACGAACCTCAAGGTGCCGTCGTACAAATCGTGTTACCTGGCGATGATGCGGCGCTTCTACGAGGCGGGCGTCACCGAACTCAACGGCCATCTGCTCTACGCGCTGCCCGAAGGCGAGTACACCACTGCAAACGCCTGGCTGGACCACCACGGCATCGGCGAGGCGGTCGCCGAGGCCGCCTCGGAGTACCGGGACCGCCCCGACGGCGAGATCGACGCGATCTTCGACCGGGTCGAATCCAAGGCCGTCGACGCCTGGCAGCTCGACGCCGGCTTGATGACCTACGGCGAGGCGGTCGCCGAGCTGCTCGAGTTCCGCGAGAGCGAGGGCGAGCAACTCGACATGAGCGTCGCGGAGTGGCGGGCGTTCGCCGAGCGCGCGCCCCTCTACACCGCGCGCGAGAAGGCCAGAGAGATCGGAGCGGCGGTCGGCTGGGACTGCGAGCTGGCCAAGACGCCGGAAGGCTACTACCAGGTTCGCGGGGGAATCCCCTACGCGATCACGAAATCGCTTGCCGCCGCGCCGTTCGCCGACATCCTGTGGATGGAGACCAAGACCGCCGACCTCGCCGACGCACGCGAGTTCGCCGAGGCGATTCACGCCGAGTTCCCGGAAAAGATGTTGGCCTACAACCTGTCCCCCTCGTTCAACTGGGACACGACCGGTATGACCGACGACGAGATGCGGACCTTCCCCGAGGAACTCGGAAAGATGGGCTTCGTCTTCAACTTCATCACCTACGGCGGTCATCAGGTCGACGGTGTCGCGTCCGAGGAGTTCGCCACGGCGCTTCGCCAGGACGGCATGCTGGCGCTGGCGCGGTTGCAGCGCAAGATGCGCCTGGTCGAATCGCCCTACCGCACACCGCAGACGCTCGTCGGCGGGCCGCGCAGCGATGCCGCGCTGGCGGCGTCGTCGGGCCGCCTGGCGACCACCAAGGCGATGGGCAAGGGTTCGACCCAGCATCAGCATCTGGTGCAGACCGAGGTGCCCAAGAAGCTTCTCGAAGAGTGGCTGGCGATGTGGGGTGAGCACTACAAACTGGACGAGCGGCTGCGGGTGCAGCTGCGCCCGACCCGGCCCGGGTCAGACGTGCTGGAACTGGGCATCTTCGGCGAGCGTGACGGTGAGGACGAGAAACTCGCCAACGTGATCGTCGACCCGATCAAGGACCGCCACGGCCGCAGCATCCTGACGGTGCGTGACCAGAACACGTTCGCCGAGAAGCTGCGCCAGAAGCGGTTGATGAGCGTCGTGCACCTGTGGCTGATCCACCGGTTCAAGCCCGAGATCATGTACTACGTCACGCCGACCGAGGACAACATCTATCAAACCGAGAAGATGAAGTCGCACGGCATCTTCACCGACGTGTACCAGGAGGTCGGCGAGATCATCGTGGCTGACATCAACCAGGCGAGGATCGAGGAGTTGCTGGCCCCCGATCGCGAGGCGCTGGGCCGGTTGATCCGCAAGGAGGATTAGGGCGCGCTGACTTCCCGCGTGGGCCTGCGGCGGACCCGTGCCTCTTGCGCGGGCCTGCGGCGGACCCGTGCCGTCTCGCGCGGGCCTGCGGCGGACCCGTGCCCTCTCGTGCGGGCCTGCGGCGGACCCGTGCCCTCTCGCGGACTTGGTGGGCGCAGCGCCCACCTATCAGCGAAAAAGTCGCTGGGAGCGAATTTTTCGCTGTGAGGTGGGCATCGAAGGTGGTGCTGACCGCTCGACGCTGGGAGCGAAAATTTCGCTGTGCGTTGGAACGCGCGAGAGTGCCTCAGCCGCCCGGCGGCGACCAGTGCACGACTTTCATCGCGGTCATCTCGTCGAGCAGTTCTGGGCCGAAGCCGAAGCCGTTACCGCTTGCGCGGCGCGGTTGCGACGCCCCGCCGGGCGCTCCGCCGAACACATCGTTGATCTTCACGGTGCCCACCGGTAGAGCTCGCCACGCCTCTTGAGCGTGCCCCATGTCGGCGGTCAGCACGGTCGCGGCCAGGCCGTAGCGGTCGTCGGCCGCTTCACGCAACGCGGTGTCGAAGTCCGGAACCACTCGCACCGGGGCCACCGGACCGAAGGTCTCCTCACAGAACACCAACATCTTCGCCGTGCAGTCGGCGAGCACCGTCGGCGGGTAGAACGAACCGGGCCCCGGCTGCGGTGCGCCGCCCGCCAGGACCCGCGCACCGTTGGCAACCGCGTCGTCGACCTGGTCTTGCACCACGTCGCGCTGACGCCTGTCGACCAACGGCCCGATCCGGTCGGCCCAAACGTCCGCTTGCGTTGCCAATTCGTCGAGAAAGGCCTCGGCCAGCGACTCGACCACGAAGACCCGCTCCAACGAAACGCAGATCTGCCCCGCGTTGGCGAACGCGCCGAGCGCGGCCTGCTCGGCCGCCCACCGCGGGTCCACGCCCGCATCGACGACCAACGCGTCGTTGCCGCCGTTCTCCAGCACCGTCTTGGCCCCGCGTTCCGCGCACACTCGAGCGATCGCCGTGCCGGTCGCGGTGCTGCCCACGTGCGCCACTACGTCGACGTCGGCCACCGAGGCAAGCTGGGCGCCGACCGATCCGTCACCGTCGAGGATCTCCAGCACACCGTCGGGAAGTCGCTCGGCCAACAATTCGGCGAATCGCCGACCGGTGGCCGGACACCGCTCACTTGGCTTGTGCACCACCGTATTTCCCGTCACCAGCGCCGCGCCCAGCAGGCCGGCCGCGACAGCGACCGGATCGTTCCACGGGGTGAGTACCGCAACGACGCCGCGCGGCTCGGGGAGCATCAGATCGGTTGCGGACCAGGAGCCGTGCAGGCTGCGGCCGCGATGCAGCGGGCCGAGTTCGGCGTACTGCACCAGCGTGCCCGCGCCCGCGTCGACTCCGCCCAACGCGTCGTCGCGGGTCTTGCCGGTCTCACGTTCGTTGAGCTCGGCCAGCTCGTCGGCCGCGGCGCGAACCGCTGCGGCCGCCTTGGTCAGCGCGGCCGCGCGTTCGGCGGCGGGGGTGCGCGCCCACCCCGGCGCGGCTGCGCGGGCTCGTCTCACGGCTTGGGCGCAGCTGCAGGCATCGGTGATCGGAATCCTGCTGACTTCGTCGCCAGTGCGGGGGTCCAGAACGGTCATTTCCATGGTCTGCGGCACGCGGAGGGTGGTACCCGCTGCGATCGTGATCAACCGCGCCGCGCGCCGCGTCTTGGCGGCCCGGCGTGGTCAGCCGTAGAGCTCTTCGAACTTGCGGATCGAACGTTCGATGTCGCCCTTCACCGCGCGTACCGCCGTCGCGCCGATTGGCCCGAACAGCGGCGCTCCCCCGAGATTCATTGTGAGAGTGAACGCCGAACCGGCTTCGACCTCGGCGACCGTCATCGTGAGCCCGTACCTGGTGCCGCCGACACCTTTTCCGGTGACCTCGATCAGCTTGGGCGGGTCGAATTGCTTGATGGTCCACGTGACGCGGTTGCGCAACCCCTTGGCCCCCGCGACGCCGACAATCGTGGTGCCGACCGTCAGCTCGTCGGGCAGTTCGCTGCGCCAGCCTTCGTACATGACCATCCAGTCCCCCAACGAGTTGAGATCCGATACGTGCTCCCACGCCTCCTGCGGAGTCAACGTGAGCTGACGCGACAACTCGAGTTTGGCCATCTTCGGATCGTAGTCAGGTCAGCTCGGCGCGGGCAGGCGTAACACCAACCGGGCCCCGCCGAGTGGGCTGGCCTCCATCGCGGCGGTGCCCCCGTGCAGCTCGGCCTGCTGGGCGACCAGCGCCAGCCCCAGCCCCGACCCGGATCGCGCCGCCGTCGAACCGCGGGAGAACCGCTCGAACACCGCGGCGCGCTCCTCCTCAGGTATCCCCGAACCGTTGTCGTCGACGGTGATCTGCACGCCTTCACCGGAAGCGACTGCGCCGAGCTGGATTTCGGTGGCGTCGCCGTGCTTGATCGCATTGGTGATCGCGTTGTCGACGACGAGCCGCAGCCCGGCAGGCAGGCCGACCATGAGCACCGTCGTCGACGACGACAGCGACACCTTCAGCCCGGGATAGTTGCGCATCGCGTCGTGTGCGGCCCGGTCCAGCAGTTCGGTGATGTCGACGGGGACGAAGTCGTCAACGGTGGTGAGTTCGCCCTGCGCGAGTCGCTCCAACGCGGTCAGCGTCGCCTCGATCCGGCTCTGGGTGCGCATGACGTCGGCGATCACCTCCTGGCGCTGCTCGTCACGCATCTGAAGCGTGGAGAGCACCTCGAGGTTGGTGCGCATCGCGGTCAGGGGTGTGCGGAGTTCGTGCGAGGCCACCGCGGCGAAATCCCTCGCTGACTCCAGTGCCGCTCGCGTGCGCTGCTGTTCATCGCCGATCCGGGCGAGCATCCCCTCGACGGCTTCAGCGATCTCGACGGCCTCCTGCACGCCGCGCACCTGAACCTCTTCCGGTTTGGACTGGGCGTTGATCGCGCGCGCCTGCTGGGCCAGCAAGCGGAACGGGTTGATCATGATCGACCACATGACCCAGCCGACCAGCACGGTGCCGACGATCACGCCGCCGCAGATCAGCAGCACCCGTCGATGCAGTTCGTCGATGCGGCGTTGCGTCTCGGCCAGCGGCGCGCCGATCGCGATCAACGCGTCGCCGGCGGTGAACGTCCGGACGCGGTATTCGACACCGTCGATGGTGGTGTCGGCGTAACCGACGTCGAACCGCGGCAACACGATGTTCTCCGGTATGGAGACCGTGATCTCGTCGACGCGGGCCGTGCGGACCAGGCCGCCGTCGGGGATGGGCGGGTTGACGTCGGCCTGTTGCGCGGTGCGCAGCAGTTCGCTGATGTCGCCGAGGCTGCTCACTGAGTCGAGGCGACGGTCCAGCTGGCTGTACTGGTCGTTGGTGACGCCGAACCACACCCATGCGCCCAGCGTGATCACCAACGCGACCACCGACAGCGCCGCGACGATCACGATGATGCGCAGCGACATCACGCGGGTCAGCAGCTGGTACAGGCGTCCACCGAGTCGCACGATCAGCAACGATAGGACGGATCAGACCCGTCGCGGCAGTTGCGCGCCGATCAATGGCGCAATCTTTTCCGCCATGTAGGTATGACCCGCGTCGGTGGGGTGCACGCCGTCGGGGCCGATGAGCTCGGGCCGGTCCACGAACCACCGGGCGGCGATCGGGTCGACGAACGTCGCGCCCGCCAGTTCGGCCTGATATTTGAGGGTGTCACGGATGCGCATGACCGCGGCGGGAACGTCGGCCGTCGGCCACGGCGGCCCGATCACGAGGAAGAGCGCGGACGGCGCGATCCGTCGGGCCAACAGAAACGTGCCGTAGACCAGCACCGACAACTGTGTCGGGTCGACGTTCTGATCGTTGCGCGAACCGAAGAACACCACCAGCGTGTCGTCGGGCTTGACCGTCGCGGCGGTCAGATCCTCGAAGAGGCTGCCCCGGTTGCCACGGGTGCCGTAGCCGGCTCCCCCTTCGGCGCCGACGACCGCTGTGGTCGACAATCCCTGCTCGGCCAGGATCTGCCAGGCCTGGGTGGTCCAGGATTTCTCGCCGAGCCCGCCTTCCGGGCCGCCGGTCGTGTACGAGTCGCCGATCACCGCGATGCGGTTGAGCGCGAAGCTGAGCACGTCGATTTCCTTGTGCTCCATCGGCTTCGGATGCTGACAACCGGTGACCACGAGAATGGCGATCGCCACCGCGACGGTCAGTGCGCTGCTCACCGCGCCGGCGTACGACCGTGAGAACACGGGCGCGAGAAGCGTCGTCACCCGGCGCGGGCCGTCATCACCTCGGACCTTTCGCGCGGGCGCGACACGGTGTGCAACCTGCCTGTCGCATCCGGGATCGACGCGGTGGGGCCGTTCAGCATGCTGCGCATCCATTTCCGGGCGGGCTCCTCGACAAAGTGGTACAGCATGACCGCGCCGATCAGCGCGGTGCCAAGCAAGGCAACCATTATGAGCTTGCCCGTGAAGTCCGACGACAGCGTTAGCCCGAATTGCTGCACCATCCAACCCCAGGTGGTGTGCACCAACTCGTGAACCATGTAGAGGCAGAACGACACATGCCCGAGGTACACGACCGGCCCCAGCGAAAGAAGCCAGGGCAGCGATCCGGCGCCGATGGCCAGGGTGAACAGCAGCGGCACGAACAGCACGTCGACCAGGCCGGCACCGTCGACGATCTTGGGCAGCGGGTGCGCGTCGAGTCGGTAGAGGATCGCGACGATCGCGGCGCCGAGCAGAAGTGCGGCGTACCCGGCGGCGCGCCGAGCCTGATCGCTTGGGTCGAGCTTGCGCACCGCCGCTGCGATCAGGGCCCCGGCGGTGAACTGCATGACGATCCGAGGCAGCCAACTCCACGGGGTGTAGAACTGCCCCGACGCCAGCAGAAGCAGGATCGGCGGCATCACGGCGACGAAGGCCAGCGCGATCAGGCCCCTCGCCCTAGTCGACCGCGCGATGCGGAAGATCACCAGGATCAGACCGCCGAACAGCAGATAGGCCAGCCACTCCGCGCTGATCGACCACGCCGGCCCGTCCCAACTGGAGCCGTCGAAATAGGGCACGAACCACAGTTGGACCATCAGCGCCTGGCGCAGATAGTTCGTCGCCGTCAATGTCTCGGCTGCCGGTGACGGCACCCTGCCGACCTGCAGGGTGAAGATGATCCACAGGGCCGCCAGATGCATCGTCACCAGGTAGACCGGCCACACGCGGGCCAGCCGAAGCCACAGGAAGCGCAGCGTGGCTCGCCACTCGAACGACGGTCCCATGCGGTCGAGATAATTCCATGCCAGCACGAACCCGCTGAGCATGAAGAACAGGTCGACACCTTGGGCACCGCAGTTGAGCAGCGGCGCGAACGCCGATCGGAACCCCGGCACGGACTGCTCTAGCAGGGGCCGGAAGTGAAAGAGCACCACCCATACGGCGGCGACGATGCGCAGGCCGGAAAGGGCCTTGATTTCTCCGGTGCGCACAACACTCTCTTCGCGGAATTCCGTAGCGTTTTCGTTCGGGGTCCTGCCTGATAACCACACCGGGTTGGTCCGCTCCCCTGACCACAGACCCCGGCAGCCACCGAAGGGTAGCAGCGGGGCTCGCCACGGTTCAGGCCCGAAAAGTGCGCGCAGGGCGGCGTGCGACGTTCGAAACCGTTGGTAACAAGGCGCTTCGGCGACGACAGCAACATCGCCGAAAACTTGTACGACACGCCGATGAGCCACCCTGAACACACTCTTGACTGATTCCAGAAAACAGAGCATATTGGCAGCGTGTCCCCTACGCCTGACTACGCGGATCGGCTACGCGCCGCCGATCTTCGCGTGACCCGCCCGCGGCTTGCGGTGCTGGAGGCGGTCTACGGCAACCCCCACGCCGATACGGAGTCCATCTTCAGCGCAGTGCGTCGCGCCCTACCCGACGTCTCGCGGCAGGCCGTCTACGACGTGCTCGCCGCGCTTACCACCGCGGGGCTGGTGCGCAAGATCCAGCCTTCCGGGTCAGTGGCCCGCTACGAGTCCCGTGTCGGCGACAACCACCATCACGTCGTATGCCGGTCGTGTGGCGTCATCGCCGATATCGACTGCGCCGTCGGCGATGCACCCTGCCTGACGCCGTCGGACCCGATGGGTGCGTTGGACGGATTCGTACTCGACGAGGCCGAGGTCATCTATTGGGGCTTGTGCCCAGAGTGCTTGGTATCGCAGGTTTCCCGATCACAACCGTGATCACAGCCCAAATAACCCACCGGAAGGAACGCTGTGTCATCTGATACGTCCGACGCTCGCCCGCCTCATGATGATTCCAAGACAGCCAGCCACAGCGAGAGCGAAAACCCGGCTATCGATTCGCCGAAGCCGAAGTCGCACGCTCCTCTGACGAACCGGGACTGGTGGCCCAACCAGGTCGACGTTTCGGTGCTGCACAAGCAGAACGAGAAGGGCAATCCGCTCGGCCAGGACTTCAACTACGCCGAGGAATTCAAGAAACTCGACCTCGAGGCGTTCAAGGCCGACGTCCACAAGCTGATCACCACCTCGCAGGACTGGTGGCCCGCCGACTACGGCAGCTATGCCGGCCTGTTCGTCCGCATGAGCTGGCACGCCGCAGGCACCTACCGGATCTTCGACGGCCGCGGTGGCGCCGGCCAGGGTTCCCAGCGTTTCGCGCCGCTCAACAGCTGGCCCGACAACGCGCAGCTGGACAAGGCCCGCCGGCTGCTGTGGCCGATCAAGCAGAAGTACGGCAACAAGATCTCCTGGGCCGACCTGATCGCCTACGCCGGCAACGCCTCACTCGAGGTCGCGGGATTCAAGACGAAGGGCTTCGCGTTCGGGCGCGAGGACATCTGGGAGCCCGAGGAGATGCTGTGGGGCCAGGAGGACACCTGGCTGGGCACCGACCAGCGCTACGGCGGGACCAACGAGACCGAGCGCAAGCTGGCCGAGCCGTTCGGCGCGACCACGATGGGCCTGATCTACGTCAACCCGGAAGGCCCGGAGGGCAAGCCCGACCCGCTGGCGGCGGCGCACGACATCCGCGAGACGTTCGGCCGGATGGCGATGAACGACGAGGAGACTGCGGCGCTGATCGTCGGCGGCCACACCCTGGGCAAGACGCACGGTGCCGGCGACGGCGATCTGGTCGGGCCGGAGCCGGAGGCTGCGCCGATCGAACAGCAGGGCCTTGGCTGGAAGTGCGCGTTCGCCTCGGGTAAGGGACCTGACACCATCACCAGTGGTCTCGAGGTCGTGTGGACCCCGACTCCGACGCAGTGGGACAACAGCTTCCTGCAGACCCTCTACGGCTACGAGTGGGAGCTGACCAAGAGCCCAGGCGGCGCTTGGCAATTCGAGGCCAAAGACGCCGAGGCGATCATTCCCGATCCGTTCGGGGGCCCGCCGCGTAAGCCGACGATGCTCGTCACCGACATCTCGATGCGGGAAGATCCGATCTACGGCGCGATCACCCGCCGTTGGCTGGAGCATCCCGAGGAGATGGACGAGGCCTTCGCCAAGGCATGGTTCAAGTTGATGCACCGCGACATGGGCCCCGTCAGCCGTTACCTCGGGCCTTCGATTCCCGAGCAGGAGATCTGGCAGGACCCGGTGCCCGCGGTGGACCACGAGCTGGTCGACGAACAGGACATCGCCCAGCTCAAGAGCAAGCTGCTCGACTCGGGCCTGACCGTGCAACAGCTGATCAAGACCGCATGGTCGTCGGCGTCGAGCTTCCGCGGCACCGACAAGCGCGGCGGCGCCAACGGCGCGCGGATTCGCCTTGAGCCGCAGAAGGACTGGGAGGCGAACGAGCCCGCCGAGTTGGCTCAGGTACTTCCGGTGCTCGAGCGCATCCAGCAGGAGTTCAACAGCTCGGCGGCCGGCGGCAAGAAGATCTCGCTGGCCGACATCATCGTGCTGGGCGGCTCGGCTGCGGTCGAGAAGGCTGCGCGTGACGGCGGTTTCGAGATCAACGTGCACTTCGCGCCGGGGCGCACCGACGCCACGCAGGAGGACACCGACGTGGAGTCCTTCGCGGTGCTCGAACCACGGGCGGACGGCTTCCGTAACTTCGCGCGGGCGGGTGAGAAGGCTCCGCTGGAGCAGCTGCTGGTCGAGCGGGCCTACATGCTCGACCTGACCGCCCCTGAATTCGCGGTGCTGATCGGTGGTCTGCGGGTGCTGAACGTCAACCACGGCGGCAGCAAGCACGGCGTGTTCACCGACAAGCCGGGTGTGCTGAGCAACGACTTCTTCACGAACCTGCTCGACATGAGCACCGAGTGGAAGTCGGGTGCGGCGGAGAACGTCTACGAGGGTGTGGACCGCGCGACGGGACAGCTCAAATGGACGGCCACCGTCAATGACCTGGTGTTCGGCTCGAACTCGGTACTGCGCGGCATCGCCGAGGTCTACGCCCAGGAAGACAGCAAGGACAAGTTCGTCGAGGACTTCGTCGCTGCCTGGGTGAAGGTCATGAACAACGATCGCTTCGACTTGGATTGACATCCGGGTCTGATCGTCGATAACGACATGCGGCACCCCGCGGGCTCATCGGGCTCGCGGGGTGTCGCGCGTCCGGCGCCCTTCCTGTTGCTCTCCATCCGCGGTGAGGACGAAGCCGCCGAGGACGAATACCGGGCGATGATGCGGTTCGCCGGTCTTGACACCACCGGCATGCGGCGCATCCGGTTGACCGATGAACCGTTGGGAGACATCGACCTCGACGACTGGTCCGGAATCATCCTCGGCGGCGGGCCCTATAACGTCAGCGATCCCGTCGATGCGAAGTCGGCCACTCAGCAGCGGGTCGAATCGGAGCTGCTGGAACTCATCGGGCGCATCGTGGACCGCGACTTCCCGTTTCTCGGCTGCTGTTACGGCGTGGGCACATTGGGCACCGTTGTCGGGGCGGTCATCGACCGTACGTACCCGGAACCCGTCGGCGGCATGAAGATCACGGTCACCGACGCGGGACGCGACGATCCACTCTTCACCGAGCTGCCCGATGTCTTCGATGCCTACGGCGGACACAAGGAAGCCGCGGCGGTGCTGCCACCCGAGGCACTGTGCCTGGCGACCTCACCGCAATGCCCGGTTCAGGCGTTTCGGGTCAGACAGAACGTCTACGCCACACAATTCCATCCCGAGCTCGACCTGGACGGCCTCGACATCCGCCTTGATGCCTACAAGAACCATGGTTACTTCGCACCGGAGTCAGCGGAGCAGTTGAAACTCGAAGCGCGGCAATGGAAAGTGCGGTATCCGCAGACCATTCTGCGCCGGTTCGTGGACCGGTATGCGCGCTGACGGTTGGTCTTCCTGCTGCCGGGGCACTCCAGGGTGATGCACACCGTCGAGTACTCCCCCGGCCGGTCCGCAGATGTCTACGGCGATCCGGCGCAACCGACAGTCCTGATGTGGCACGGTGCCCAGACCGATTCGCGCACTGCGATGCGGCCGCTGGCCGAACGGGTGCATGCGCACGAGCTCGCGGTCGTGCTGGCCGACTGGGACTCACACGCCGACGATCGTGGGCGCAGCGACCTGTTGGCATCGGCGGCGTTTTCGCGTGAGCACGCCGGCGATCGGCCGCTCGTTGTCGTCGGCTGGTCGATGGGTGGCCTGGCCGCGGCCGGTCTCACGGTCCACGCCCGTGAGTTCGATGTCGCCCACACCGTCTGCCTCGCAGGGGCATTCATGGTCGCCGATCCCATCAGCGGATCGCCGTTGCCCGGCGAGCTGGATGGCGACCCTGTTCCGTTCACGCTGTTGCACGGCGCGCGCGACGATGTCGTCCCCGTCGAGGCGAGCCAGAGATTCGGCGAGACGCTCGAGCGCAACGGCTGGCCCGTCTCGTGCGTCGTGCTGGAGGCCGATCACGGGTCCATCGCCGGCGCGACCTACGACCCTGTCGCCGACCGCTACTCGGAAGCCTCGGATCCGGCGTCGCTATCGGTGGCGACGGATGTGGCGGCGCGAATCGCTGCCACGTTCTGATCTACTCCGCGGTGTCGATGCGGTGGGCCCACCGCAGGTGCCCGCCGCCCATGTCGGTACACACGAACGCCACCCCGTCAGAGCCCTGGGCGGACAAGCTCTGTTCGGGGCAGTCCATCGCGACGTTGTGGATGCCGACCAGGGGCCCAGCCGGCGTCCAGACACCCACCCTGTTGCAGACGAAGGTCGCACCGGTGGGACCGAGTCCGTAGTTGAAATACTTGCCGGGCTTACAGGGCGTCCCCTCGACGACATTGCGCGGGACATTGGGAACGCAGTCGGCGGAATAGCACACCGCCGACGCGTGGGGAGCAAGAGTGATCGAGGCGGCGGCGCACGTCAGGGCCGCCGTCAGCGCCGCGATGTGTGAGCTCGCCATCTCTCGATGGTGACACTCGAATACGAAGTTCGGTGCAAAATCACTTGACCTCAACAATGGTTCAGGTTGCAGAGTCGATCCATGGTTGCTTCGACGACGCAGTTGACCCGAATTCGGGACGATCTCTGGCAGACCCGGACGGACACGCCCTTCCCGGGCCTCACCACACACGCGTATCTGTGGCGAGGACCACGTGGCAACGTGCTGTTCTACAGCCCCGCCACGGAGTCGGATTTCGACGCCATCGACGCGCTCGGCGGCGTCCGCGCGCAATATCTGTCGCATCTCGACGAGGCCGGTCCGAACCTGAAACGAATCGAGAAGCGGTTCGGTCGCCGGCTGCACGCGCCGGAGGCCGAGATCGACACCATCGCCGAGCACGCGCGCGTCGACGTGGCCGTCGCTTGTGTGCGGCACGTCGATGGCAACGGTGTCGAGATACTCCCCACGCCGGGCCACTCCGACGGCAGCACAAGCTATCTCGTCACCGGTGCGACCGGTGAGCGCTACCTGTTCACCGGCGACACCATGTTCCCCACCCCCGAGGGCACGTGGGCCACGTTCCTGGTTCCGGGTCGCGGCGACGCCGGGCAACTACGCGAGAGTGTGGAACTGCTAGGCACAGTGGCACCGGACCTCGTGATCTCGAGTGCCTTCGGCGGCGAGACGGCGTGGCTGGCCGTCGACCCGCAACAGTGGGCAGAGTGCGTGGCGCAGGCGCTGGCGACCGTGCCGTCATAGACCGGTGCGTAGCGGTTCGGTGCCGCGACTTCTGCAGGATGGTTGTGATTCCGGAAAATCCACAGCCCTGCTGCAGATTTCGGTGGACTCGACTCGGCTGACAGCTCAGACCCCAACCTTCACCCGTGCGGCGGGCGTTGGTCGTCGGCATCGCCCGGGTCGGGGTCGCGCTAGGGCGTGCGCTGGTCGTAGGTGTCGTGCCATCGCCACCACTCGTAAGGCGGACCCTGCGGATAGCCTTCGGGTGAATCCTCCCAATCTTCCTGCCGACCGAGCGCTGTCATGTCGAGGAAGGGCCAGGTGTTCACGAACGCTTCATCGCCGCGGCCGTTGATGAGGTAGGTGCGGAACATCCGGTCACCGTCACGGATGAACGCGTTGGTGCCGTGCCAGTCCTTGACGCCGAAATCGTCGTCGAAGTCGTCGGTGATCGTGTACCACGGGATGTGGTCCCAGCCCATCTTGGTTTTCATCCGGGCCAGGTCGGATTGTGTTGCCCGCGAGACGTATACAAGTGTCGTGTCGCGGGCGTTGAGGTGGGCGAGGTTCGGAACGTGGTCAGCCATCAAGGAGCAGCCGACACATCCGTGTTCGGGCCAGCCGGGATGCCCGGGAACGTCACCGTCACCGGTGCCGGGCTCGATGAACGCGCGGTACACGAGCAGTTGGCGTCGGCCGTCGAACAGATCGAGCAAGCTCACCCTGCCGTCGGGCCCCTCGAAGGTGTAGTTCTTGTCGACGGCCATCCACGGCATCCGGCGGCGTTGGGCGGCCAGGGCGTCGCGGGCTCGCATGAGTTCCTTCTCTTTGACGAGCATCTCCTGCCAGGCAGCGTCCCATTCTGCTGGGGGAACTATCGGTGGTGCTTTCACTTCTCCTCACTCCCTTGTCATCTCGCGGTTAAGTCATCCGAGCGCCCCGCTGAAAGGCGCGACCACTGCGCGATCGGTCGTCCGTTGCTGCGCATAGGCTGGCGATCCGCCGCGAGGGGGTATATCGGCCAACCCGCCGGTGAGTCCTCCCACTCTTCCTGGCGCCCGTACGCAGTGAGGTCCATCAGCGCCAGGCTGAAATCCATGGCTTCGACGCCGCGGCGGGTCGTCCAGTAGGTCTCGAAGACACGGTCGCCGTCGCGCAGATAGCAAACCAGGTGCATGAGATTTTTCTGGCGTCCGACGAGCAGCGTCTCGAGCGAGCCCTGCGCCGAGTACCACGGCATCTCCCATCCCATGAAATCGCGGTAGCGCCGGCTTTCGTCGTAGGGGCCCTGGCAGAGCACTGCGTAGGTGATGTCCCGAGAGTGAAGGTACGACAGCTCGGTGACCTGGCTGGCGCACCATGTGCAGCCTTCACACTGTGCAGGTGCCGGGTGGCCGGCATGCCACATGAAGTAGTACGCGACCAGTTGCGTACGCCCCTCGAACGCGTCGAGCAAGGTGACCGGCCCTCGTGGACCGACGAGCATTGTGGTGGAGTCGATTTCGACCATCGGCAGACGCCGGCGGGCCGCGGCGATCGCGTCGCCTTCGCGGGTATGGGCCTTTTCCCGGACCCTCAAGGCGTCGATCGCGGCCTGCCACGTCTCGCGGTCGGCGACCGCAGGCATCGAGGTCATGACGCTGCTTCCAGTTCACTCTTGAGGTTGGCGAGCTTCCATGGCCATCCGCCGGAGATCAGGCCACGCACAGTGCTTTCCGGCGGAAACTCGTCGTGCACAACAGTCAGCTTCACCTGGCCGTCCTCGACCGGTTCGATCTCGAAGGTGACCTTCGACCGCCTCTCGGCCGCCGCCTTTTCCACGACGTCCTGGTCGAGGCCCAGCGTCACCAGTTCGGGCACGAAGGTGTGGAAGGTGAACGCGAGCCTCCGATACGGCTCCGACTCGAGAATTACCTGCTCCGGATCCGTGATCTCCAGCCCGGTGCAGTCGGACCACACATAGGAGGAGCCCTTCTTGAAGTCCGACACCAGGGCGTGACCCATGTAGCGGTTGGAGAAGGCCGGGTCGGTGATGGCCTGCCACAGGCGTTCGGGTGTGGTGCGGATATAGGTGACATAGACGAATTCGCTGCTGCTCATCGGGTGGGTCTCCAATGCTGTCTTGAGGTCCGCGAGCGTCTGCACTCGCGCGCGGTCGTACTGATGGATCCAACGGTCGGCTATCGCGTTGATCGGCTCCGCGTTGAGGTAGTGCAACTTCTCGCGCCCCCGCCACACGGTGGTGATGAGGTTGGCGGATTCCAGCACGGCGAGGTGCTTGCTCACGGACTGGCGGGCCATCGACAACCGCGAGCACAGATCGCGCAGCGTCTGGCCGTTGCGGTCGTTGAGGCTGTCGAGAAGCAAGCGCCGATTCGGGTCGGCCAGCGCCTTGAAAACGTCGTCCATCCCTGCCACCTGGTTCATGCAGCCGGTTGGCTGCACGTTTGACGATAGGCAGCCGCCTGGCTGCGTGTCAATGGTGAGGGTCGGACGTCATCCGGAGCGTGCGCTCACCGCGAGAATCAGCGCATGAATACTGCAGCGGTCGCACGTTAGGCAGCTTTAGGCGGACGAGTTGAGCTCCTCGAAACGTGCCAAGGCGCGGTCGCGGTCCTCGGGATCAAAAGCCTCGATATGTGTGACTCGGTCCCCGCCCCAGAGGTTGATCAAAACGAAGGGAACTTCGATCGCGAAACCGTCGGAGGACGTCCCCTTGACCACTACATGACACGCGACGCCGAGAGTCGAGTGAGCCACGACTTCTGCCGTTTCGATCCAGAGGTCCGGAGCGAGTGATGTAAGCGTCCGGATCGAGGTGATGTAATCGGCGCTGCTGCTTCCGAGCTGGCGATGATTGATATAGGTGGCTCCGGCACAGACTGCGGTGAGCGCGTCCCACTGATGGCGATTGGTCATTTCGATGTTTGTGCGGTGCGATTCGAGGATTTCGGGATGCGTCACCTCTCCGGAGGCGATCCAACGGGCGTCCAGTTCCCTCATCGCGGCATCAAGGTCATCGCTGTCGAAAATCACAGAGTGACAGACCAATCCGCCTTCCGTGACTTCCGTGATCGACAAATCCTCCACCGCGATGGGCTGACCGGGAGCGTCGGTGTCGCGGAACCAGTCGCGGCACAGCACCAAACGGTGTCCGCGGACGGCGACTGGCTCGGCAGTCCACCGCCAACTGTCAGGTGCTTCGGAGATCATGCTGGGAACGAATTCCTGTCGGAGTGAACCCTCGCTGCGCAATCCTTTACGTCGGTCGTCGTATCGACCGTCCGGGGTGACGAAAGAACGGAAGGCGTCAAGATCGCGGCGACCGAATGCGTCCACCAATCTCGCGCGGGTGCGCGTCGCCCCATTGGCAAGCTGATGTGTCGTTTCTTTGAGCTCGTCGAGTCTCGTCAATGCGGCGTCGAGATCCGCCTCGTCGAAAACTTCACAGCGGCTGATCGCGTCGCCCTCGACCGTCAATAGGGTGATCTCGCGCCATTCACCGTCAAAACCCTCTTGTGACGTCGCGTGCACGGTTTGAGTGAATACCGCTCCAAGTGTATTGAGCCTATGAATGACCTCCGGGTACACATGAATCTTCCGGACCACTTCCCATGTGGCATGGATCAAAGCGCTCTGTTCACCCGGTGCGAATGCGGTGCCTCCGCGTCGGTGGTCGATGTTCACCCAGTCCGGAGTGGTACGGAATAGCTCTCGCCGGTTGAACACGCTGTACGCCCGTGCGATCGCCGACCATGTGCGAGCGTGTGCCGCTGCTTCGCCAGCGAGGTAGCGAGTTTCGAGTTCCTCGAAGGCAGCGTCGACGTCGTCGCTATCGAAGTTGACGAAGTCGTCTATCAAGCCATCGTCATTGATCTCGACGACCGCTAAATGGTCGACGGTGATGGGTTGGCCGTCAACGCCGGTATCGCGGTAGATCTGACGGCCCAGCGACAGTCGCGATCCTCTAGTAGCGAGGTGCTCGACGCTCAGCCGCCAGGTCCGGGGCGCCTCGAAAAGCGCCTGCGTAGCCTTTGCGCGGTCCGAGGGACCGTGCAAAGCCTGCAATCCTCTTCGGCGGTCGTCGATACGGCCCGTTTCCGAAGTGAGGGCAACGAAATCGTCAACATCATGATGATTGAAGGCATCTGCGAGGCACTGCCAAATCCGCATCGCAGCGTTTTCGAACCGAAACGGTGCCTGGTTGAGTTCATCGAATCTCGCGAGGGCGGCATCGATGTCGGTCTCGTCGAACAACTCGCATCGCTCGATCGAGCCTCCCGCGACCGTCAAAAGCTGGATAAATCGCCACTCGGCCTCGAAGCTGTCGTGTGAGGTGCCGGCGACGACCGATGTTACGAGCACCGCTTCATCGGTGAGACGATGTACGACTTCGATATGAGCGTTCAGGTCGGGTGTCACATCCCATACGTCGGGATGCGCGGCGGCGCCAGAGGAGGTGGATGCGAGCGGTGTGCCGCGCCGGTGGTCGGTGTAGATCCAATCTCGTTCGAACTGCTCTTGCCGGTTGAGCGCGGCATAGGCGCGTGTAACGACCGACCAGGTCTCTGCGTGTGGACTTGCCTCTCCCGCAGAGTATTTGGCGTCGAGCTCCGCGAATGCCTCGCTAAGGGCGTCAAGGTCGAAGACGGTATTCGAGACCAGCCGATTGTCGGCGTCTGTCTCGATGATCATGAGCGCTTCGGCGACGATTTCGCCGCGCGGGCCCTCACCCGCCGTGAAACGACTCAGGCATAACGCGAGGCGCTCGCCCCTGGTCGCGATGGCGGGCGACCCCGCGTTCCTGAAGCCGACCTCGCCCACCGACCGCATATTTTCGATATGGATGGCCCGACCACGCCTCACGCCTGCGTTGACGACCTGGCGGCGATCGTAGGACGTGAAGTTCTCGGCCATCGCTCCTTGTACGGCGTCCGAGTCTTGCGCGTCGAAGCACACCCATAGATCCGCTAAAGCGCGGGTGGCTGCATTCTCCGGTCCTGTTAGGGAGCGCTGTTCTGGTTTCGTGGCAGCGTCTGTCATCACTGGAACCGGTGAACTGAGTTCCTCGAATCGAACGAGGGCTGCGTCCAGGTCTGTTTCGTCGAACAACTCGACTCGACTCAGAAGGTCACCGTCAAATGTCGCTAGGGTGATGACGCGCCACTCGGCGTTGAAGCCATCGCGTGAGCTGCCAGTCGCCACACGCGTGAAGACAGCTCCAGAGTCGTTCAGCCGATGCACAACCTCGATGTAGTTGGAGATGTCGGGCGCCAGCTCCCAGGAAGTGCGGACATATGGGAAGAGCTGGCCCGGTGCGATTGAGGTACCGCTTCGGTGGTCGGTGTTGACCCAATCGGGCGTCGTGGGAGGAAGCACGCGGCGGTTGAACGCGGCGATGGCGTTCGCGAGGACCGTCCACGTGCGACCATGGGCTGCCGCTTCGCCGGCTCCGTACCGTGTGTCGAGCTCGGTGAACGCGGCATCCAGGTCGTCCCCGTCGAACACCACCGTCGAAGTTATGAGCGGTTGTGCTGCGTCCAGTTCGACGAGGTTCAGTACATCGGTGTGGGATCGTTCGCTGCGAACGCGAGCTAGAACGAGGCGCCGCCCGCGGGTCGCAACCAGGGTCGAGGTGACATCGCCGGTTCCCACATCGGCGACAGCGCGCATGTTGGCGACGAAAGCCTCACGGCCCTGCCGTAACCCGTCATTGACGATGCGTCTCCTGTCCTCGGCGCGAACATCGGCTGCCAATAACTTCCCTATCGCCGACCAGTCCCGCGCGGCGAAGCAGGTCCAAAGGTCCTCGACCATCTGGTATGCCGCATTGACGGGTCGAGATACTGGACGGGTCAGTTCCTCGAAGCGTGCGAGCGCGGCGTCGAGGTCTGCAGGATCGAACAACTCACATCTTCTGATCAGATCACCGTCGATCACCGACAGGCTGAGCTCTTGCCATTCGGCTTGGAAGCCCTGCGACGTCGTTCCTACTGCCGCGTGGGTGACCACCGCGCCAAGATTCGTCAACCGATGCACGGCCTGGATGTAGATCCTCGCATCAGGCGCCACCTCCCACGTCGCGTCCATATATGCCCTGATTTCGCCCGCCGCCAGTCGCCGGCCCTGACGATGGTCGACATCCACGAAATCCGCAGTGATCTCGGGAAACTGCCCCGTGTTTGCCACAGCGAATGCCTGTGAGATGGTCGTCCATGTGTGTGCGTACTGAGACGCTTCGCCTGCAAGGTAGCGGGCATCGAGTTCTTCGAGCGCAGCGTCCAAGTCCTCGGTATCGAAAATCACACGTGCCACAATGAGTTGGTCGTCGTCAACCTCGATGATTCCGAGAAGGTCGCTGCGGAACGCACCGGGGCCGCGGTCTCGGCCGGTGAATCGGGTGTGACTGAGCGCTAGGCGTTGACCGCGGACGGCGATGGGCACCGTCTTGGCTTCGGCAACCCCCAATCCCGCAGCGGTACGCATGTTCTCGATCTCGGCACTCACACCTTGTTGCCTACCGCCGTTCACGGTTCGGCGTCGATCCTCGGTGTAGGTGCCATCGGTGAGCATTGCAGCCATGGCGTCCCAATCGCGGACGTGGAAGCATGCATCGAACCGATCGTCTGCGCGGGTTGCCGCGTTTTCGAATTGAGTTGTCCGGCATACAAGCTCATCGAAGTGCGCCAGTGCCGACTCTAGATCCGTCTCATCGAACAACTCGACACGATTGACCAGTCCCCCGGCAACGGTCGACAGGCTGACACCGCGCCACTCGGCCTGAAATCCCTGAGCAGAAGTACCTTTGGCGACGTAGGACACGACCCCTCCACGGGCGTCCAGCCGATGTACCGCCTCGATGTAGGTCTTGACATCGGGAGTGTTGGTCTGAGCAGCCAGGGTATAGGAACCGAGTTCACCCGGCGCGAAAGCGACTGCACGCCGGTGATCGAGATTGATGCAGCCTGGCGCGACTCGAGGAAGTTCACCCCGGTTCACGGCAGCGAATGATTCGACGACGGCCGACCATGTCTGCGCATAATCGGAGGCTTCCCCCGCCAGATAACGGTCGTCGAGCTCTTGGAAGGCGGCGGCGAGATCGTCATCGTCGAACGCGACCACCGCTGTGGCCTGGTTGTCCAGGTTGATCTCGGTGACGCTGAGCATCTGGGCACTTACATCATCAAGTGACTCGTTTTGATTGAGCACGCGAACGCGACTAAGAATGAGTCGATCGCCGCGGATTGCAAGGACGGTCGACGACACCCGCGCCCCGCTGACCTGGGCAGTGGCACGCATATCCGAGATGTGCACGTCTCGACCCTGGCGGACACCGGCATTCACGACCCGGCGGCGATCGTCAGTGACGACGTCTTCTGCCAACGTCTCCGCCATTGCGGCCCAATCGTGCGCGTCAAAGGATGCGCAATAGCGGTCGGTCACCTCGCTCGCTGCATTCTTCAAAGCGGTTGGCCGGTCCAGCTCGTCGAATCGAGCGGTGGCGGCCTCAAGATCGGTCTCGTCGAAAAGTTCTGATCGGTTGATCCGGTCGCCGTTGATGGTCGACAATGCGATTTCGCGCCACTCGGCAGTGAACCCGTCGCGAGATTTCCCCTTGATGACACGCGTGACAACCGCACCAATGTCAGTAAGGCGGTGCACCGCTTCGATGTAGATGCTGATGTCTGGATCGAGGACATCCCAGGTTGCCTTCAGGAAAGGTTCCAGCTCATTTGGCGCAAACGACGTCACACGTCGGTGGTCGACGTTGACCCAATCCGGCGTCGTCGGCGGCAACTCGTGCCGGAGCACGGCGGCGTAGGCGCCGGCGATAACCGCCCATGTCCGAGCATGAGGGGTCGCCTCTGCAGCGAGATAACGGCTTTCGAGTTCCTCAAAGGCCGAGCCGATATCGTTGACGTCAAATACCACCACTGCTGTGAACTGCCCATTGACGTCGACTTCGATGATCTGAACGACATCAAACTGAATCGCCTCCGGGTCGTGGCCCGAGGCGTGAAAGCGCATGAGCGCGAGCCGTTTGCCTCGGGTGGCCACTGTGGCCGCCGACAGGTTTCGCCACAATCCGAGATCGACGGCCGCGCGAACGTCTTCCATGGCATGAGTTCGACCATGCCGTACTCCCGAGTTCACAATTCGACGGCGGTCATCGTAGGAATAGCTGTCGGCGATCATCTCCGCGATAGCGTCCCAATCGCCTGCCTCGAAATGCGCCAGGAAACGCAGATTTGCTCTGCTGGCGGCGTTTTCGAGGTCCGGCGCTTGGTGACTGACCTCTTGGAATCTCGACATGGCGGCGTCGAGATCATCTTCGTCGAAGAGCTCACAGCCGCTGATCAGCGGGCCGTCGACCGAAAACAAGTTGAGCATGCGCCATTCGGCCGGAAACCCCTGAGCTGTGGTGCCGCGGGAGACCTGCGTGACGAGCGCTCCTTTGTCGCCAAGGCGGTGCACTTTCTCCACGTAATTGTGGAGATCTGGAGTGAGGTCCCAGAGGGCGGCGGTCACTTCCCGAAGGTCGGCGTTGGCAAGCGGTGTCCCCCGACGGTGGTCGATGGTTGACCAGTCTGCCGTCGACGGCGGGATTTTATGGCGAGCGAGGCTGGCGTAGACACCGACAACAACGGTCCACGTCTGTGCGTGACTCGCGGCTTCGCCTGTGAGGTAACGCGTCTCGAGTTCCTCGAACGCGGCGTCGAAACCGTCGGCGTCGAACGTGACGTAAGCGATGATCCGGCCGTCTGCGTCAGTTTCGACGATGTCGAAGACGTCCGCTCGAAAGTCGTGAGATCCAAGGTAGTGCGTGCGACTCAGGGCGAGCCGCTCGCCGCGAATAGCAAGGAGCTCAGAAGACACCGTGTCCACGCCGAGGTCCGCCATAGCCCGCCAGTTGGCAATTCCATCGCTACCACGTAGCAAGGGACCATTGACGACCTGACGGCGGTCATCGATAGTGACGTCCGCGGCCAGAAGTTCGCGGGCGGCATCCCAATCGCGCCTCGTGAAACACGTTCGCAATCGCTTCGCCGATTCGCTTGCGGCGTTCTGTAAGCGCGGTTCCGACTGATTCAGCTCGTCGAACTCCGCCAAGGCGAGGTCGAGATCGGCCTCGTCGAAAATCTCGCAGCGACTGACCAACTCGCCCTCGACGGTCACAAGGTCGATCTCGCGCCACTCCGCATAGAACCCTTCGCGCGAGGTGCCGGACACCGTTCGAGTCACGACCGCTCCCAGCTCAGAGATTCTGTGCACCGCCGCGATATGGATGTCGATATCGGGTGTCTCGACCTGCGACGTACGGATGTAGGCACCGAGTCGGCCGGCTGTGACCGGGGCCAAACGTCTGTGGTCGACGTTCACCCAGTCGGGCGTCGTCGGCGCGAGTTCGTTGCGATTGAGTCCCGCATAACCCCTGACGATGACCGCCCACGTTCGTGCGTAGGGTGAGGCCTCGCCGGACATGTACCGGGTGTCGAGTTCCTTGAATGCGGCATCAATGTCCTCTAACTCGAAAACGATGCGCGCCACGACCCGTTCGTCGGGTCCAAGTTCGAGGGTGTCCAAGGCATCTCCGTGGAAGCCTCCCGGTCCTTGAGCGGACTGGACATGACTGAGGACGAGGTGATCGCCGCGGGTAGCAATCACCTTTGATGTCACGTCTTTCGCTCCGACATCGGCTAGCGCCTTCAGCTCGGTGATCAGGGCGCCGCGCCCCTGGCGAAGACCCGTATTCACTATGCGGCGACGGTCATCGCTCGAAAGGTCTTCGGCCAGCATGTCGCTGATGGTGTGCCAATCCCGCGCTGCGAAGCACGCCTTGAATCGCTCATATAATCGGCTTGCTGCGGTCTCGAGTCGAGGCGCCGGACGGGTGAGCTCGTCGAAGCGGGCGAGCGCTGCATCGACGTCCGTTTCGTCGAATAGCTCGTAGCGGGTGAGCTGCCCATCTTCAATCAGCAAGGTGTTGACCACCTGCCACTCGGCTTCGAAGCCTTCTTGAGCGACTCCGTAGGACCGACTGGTGATTACTACACCGCCATCGCTGATGCGATGCACCTCTTCGATATACGTGCGTAGATCCAGGGGTAAGGCCCTCTTCGGGCGGTCGGCTGCCGTCAGGTCTTCGGACGTGTATCGCGTCAGTCGCCGGTGGTCGATACTCGGGCAGTCAGTCGCGTCGTATTCGTGCCGGTTGAAAGCAGCGGTGAAGTGTGCGACGGCAGACCACGTCTGCGCAAACGCGGCCGCTTCGGCCGCGAGATACCGGGCGTCGAGTTCGGCGATGGCGGCGTCGAAGTCGTCGCGGTCGAACCCGATCATGGCCACGATCAGTCCGTCGCTGTCGACTTCCGTCAATGCCAACGTTTCGGTTGCAAACGCTTCCGGCCGCGTATCGCGCCCCTGAAACAGCAGGTGGCTCAATACGAGTCGATGACCCCTTAAGGCCAGGGGCGTCGCCGACACCTGCGCTACACCGAGCGCAGCGAGTTCGCGGACGTTGGCAACCTCTGTTGCGCGGTCGTCGCTGATTCTGTGAAGCCCACGTCGGCGATCATCGACCCGGACATTCGGGGCAAATAGTCTGGTGATTTCATCCCACTTACGGGCCGCGAAGAGCTCGCAGGTCCGTCCGACGGCCCGTGTCGCGCGATTCTGGAGCAGCGAGCGCGTCTGTGTTGATTCCTGCTGGCTATACAGCGCACCCACTTCCGCGAGCGCGGCATCTAGGTCGTCGGCGTCGAACCACACCCGACGGGCGATCCGACCCTCATCGTCGAGGGCATAGAGCTCGAGAACATCCTCCTGCGGCGCCTGCGGTCCAACCTCCGCGCCACCGATCGTCAATCGGCAGAGCGCGAGTCGCTCCCCTCGCACCGCGACCACACTCTGGCCGTGCCGCATCGTATTGACATCGGCGACGCGGCTCGCCAGCCCTGGCCAGTCACCAGATTCCAAATCGTCCTTCGTGAAGCCGACCATTTTCCGTCTGCTCTCGACGGAGACATCGGGTGCATACAGGCTCTGGTACTCATCCCAGGCGCCGCGGTCGGCGGCCGCCGCCAATTGGTGAACGACCCGTACGCACGCGTTCTCCGGCTGAGCCGCGACAGTCTGAGTGACAGGTGGAGTCGCATCGCGCGTTCCCAGCAGCCTGTGAGCCTTCTCCGAAAGCGCTGCAGCACCTTTCCGGTCGTAGAGGGTGGCCGCCTGTTCCGCCGCGGCGCGCATGCCGGCCATATCACCGGCGAGGCGCAACACGGTTGCCAGCGCCAGGCAGGCATCCCCGTGATCCACCAAGGCATCCGTCGCCGCAGCCAAACTGACCGCCTCTTCCGCGACCTCCTTGGCACGGTCATGCACACCGGCGCGGGCCAACAGCTGCGCCCTGACCGAACGCCACGCGATCGACGCCTTCGACCCATGTCCGGCGAGACGTTCGCTCACTGAACACAATTCGTCCGCCTCGTCAGCTCGATCCAAAGCCAGGCAGGCCCGCGCCAACAACGCCGCCGTGTCCGCCGTGTCGATGTCGAGCCCCATCCGCCGGAAACCCTCGTAAGCCCGGCGCAAGTATGGTTCGGCGGCCGCCGGATCGTCCGCGACCAACTCGATGATGCCCGCGAACTGGTCGACCTCCAGAAGCGCGTGACGCAGGCCGAGTTCGGTCAGCGTCCGTCTCGCCGACTCGATCAGGCGACGTCCCTCGGCGGCCCGTCCCCGGAGCGCGTCGAGCACCGCTTGGCACCGCGTCGACGTCGCCTCAACAAGCGGCGACCCGGTCGTGATGCGCAACAGCCGCACCACGTCCAGACACCGTCCGCCCGCGCGCGGAACAGGGTTGGGGCCCCACAGCGCCGCCAGCGGCGCACCCGCCAGCACTGCGTTGACCCGGCTGTGGTCACGGGCCCGTCGTGCCGCCGTCAGCGCCTGGTCCAAAGCCGTTTCGCAGTCACCGATGCGGCCCAGACGCGCCAGGCATCCGGCGCGTACGGTGTGCGCCTTGGCCTCCCCCGCCGCGTCCTCGAGTGTGGCCAGTCGTTCGGCGGCCACGTTCACCGCCGACTCGATATCGTCCAGCCGCTCGGGATCGGTGAGCATCGAAAGCTCACCGTCGAAACAGATCCCCCACGCCCCGAGCCTGCCCGAATCGCCGGCAGTGACGCGTAATTGCGTTACCGCATCCTTGGCTGATGTCACATCGCCGGCGGCGAGCAACGCCTCGCAATGAGCGATCAGCAACTCGGCTTGCAACGCGTCGCGGTCGGGTAGTTCGTCGTCCAGTTCCTCGAGCGCATGGAGCGCACGGTCATAAAGGTCGGCCGCGCCTTCGTAGGCCACCCGCGACATCGCCTGATCCGCCGCACGCCGGCAGTATTCGACCGCCTTGACCGCGTTTCCGGCCCAAGCACATTCGAAGTAGTGATAGGCCAACTCGGCCAGCAGCTCATCATCGGCGCCCGCTTCGCCTTCGAGCGTCCCCGCGATGCGCTGATGCAACCGCATGCGCCGCACGGAGGGAAGCTCGGCAAGCAGCGACTGGCGCACCAGGGCGTGATTGAACCGGTAACGGCCCCCGGGCTCCTCGATGACGATGCCCGCCTTACCGGCCTCATCGAAGGCGTCGACCAGGTCTTCACCGACCACCTGCTCAACGAGCGTCAACGCGAACCGGCTTCCCACGACCGCGGCCGCCGCCAGCGCCTTGTTCGTCTCGGCCGTGAGTCGGGACAGCCTGCGGCTCACCGCCTCCCGAACACCCTGCGGCAGCGTGCTCGGATCCCAACGGCCCCCGCTTTCCTCCACGTGGCGCAGGGCCTCGATCAAAAAGAACGGATTGCCACCTGTCACGGTCGCCAGCGCCCGGCCCAATTCTTCGTCGTGGTAACCGGCTTCGGCGACATAGGCGGTGACATCACCCTCATCGAGGCCGCCGAGCTGCAGGCGGGTCGCGGTGCCGTCGCGATGGAGGTCGGCGAGCATCGCGGCCAGCGGATGGGAGCGGTCGAGATCGGTGCTGCGGTACGTGCCGATGATCTGGACTCGAGCTTCGTCCCCGAAACGCAGGAGGTGCCGCAGCAACAACAGCGTCGGTTTGGCGGCCCAGTGAAGGTCGTCGAGGATCAGCACGACGGGAGCGGTCGCGGAGGCTGTACCCAGGAGAGCGACCACCGCGTCGAACATCGCGTAACGCTCGGTGTCCGGATCGGCTCGCGGCGGCACGGTCACGTCGGGCAGCGCATCGCCCAGTCCCGGCACCAACGGCAAGAGCGACTCGACACCGCGAACGCTGCGCAGCCGATGGGAGTCGACGCACGACACCAGCGAGCGCAACGCCTCGGCGAACGGCTGATACGGCGCGCCGAGGTCCTCGTCACACCGGCCGTACAAGACGACGGCGCCCTGTTCGTACGCTTGCCGCGACCACTCTCCGGCCAGCCGCGTCTTGCCCACGCCCGGCTCGCCGGCGATCAGTACAGCGCGGGTGCCGGCCGCAAGGGTCGACTGCCATGCCGACACCAGCCGTTCCAGTTCCCGACCTCGTCCGACAAACGGTCCGGGTCCGACGAGGACCGCGGGCAGCCCGGGCCGCACCATCGGTGCCTCAGCTGCGGGAGGACTGGGGTCGTCCGCGGCCTCCATGCGCAGTTCGAAGACGTGCTCGGGCCGAGGAAGGTTGCGCAACCGGCGCGTGCCCAGGTCAGCGAGTACGACGTCATCCGGGAGCGAGTCAATGACGAGTTCAGCGGTCGCGCCCGAGCACAGGATCTGGCCGCCCGCGGCCAGGGAACGCAGACGCGCAGCGCGGTTGACTGCCCGGCCGAAGTAGTCGCCGTCGCGGAACTCCACCTCTCCGGTGTGGAGCGCCACCCGGATCCGCATCGGGTGCGCAAGCCGCCAATCCTCGTGATCGATCGCCCCCTGCAACTCGATCGCCGCGGCCGCGGCCGCCGACGGCCGGTCGAACACCGAGAACGTCGCATCCCCTTCGCCGCGCGTCTTGATGAGCCGACCGCCGCGCGACGTGACGACCTGCTCGACGATCTCGTCGTGGCGGGCGAGCGCCACGGCCATCGCATCGGCGTCGGCCTCCCACGCCGCCGTCGATCCCTCGATATCGGTGAGAAGGAACGTGACCGCGCGAGTGACCGTGGAAAGTTGCTGCGACTGAGGCACTTCCAACGCGGCATCCTGCGCGACGATCGCCGCCTCCAGCCTCCGCAACTCCGGTCCGGGATCGACACCGAGCTCCTCGGCCAGCAGCGATCGCGCCCGCCGGTATGCGCCCAACGCCTCGCCCTGACGTCCCGCCCGGTACAGCGCGAGCATCAAATGCCCCCAACGACGTTCGCGCAGAGGTGCTTCCGCGATCGCGGACTCGAGTTCCCCCACGATCTCGGCGGCGCGACCCGTCGCGAGCAGGGCGTCGGCCCGGTCCTCGACCAAGGCGGCGTGACCTTCGAGCCAGCGTGTCTTTTCCGATGACCCGCGCGAGCCGTCCGGAAGTTCAGGAATGCCACGCCACAGGTCCAGCGCCTGGTCGAACAGGGTCACCGCCCGGGTCGGGTCGCCCGCGGCAAGGGCCTTACGGCCGAGTTTCGCGGCGGTCTTGTAGCGGAGGGCGTCGATTTCGGTGGTGCTCAGGGTCCAGCCGGTGCCTTCGGTCAGCACGAAGCCGTCTCCCAACGCGCGACGCAGCGACGAGATGTGGGTCTGCAACGCCTTGGTGGCTGTCCGCGGCGGCTCGTCGCCCCAGAGCAGCGCGACGAGAGTGTCGGCCGACACGACCGAACCGCCGTGCAGCCCGAGCATGGTGAGGATGGCCCGGGGTTTGGCGCCGGGGATGGCGACCGGCAACCCGTACTGCCGGACCTGCAGAGGTCCCAGAACCCCCAGTTCCACCTCTTGAAGCGTAATCACATCGCGATCGTCTGAGGGCCGATTCAACATGCGGTCAAAAACCGGTAAAGAACCCTGTGAGCTGGGTCTTTGCGCTGGCAATGAAACCCGGTCCCCGGGTGTGGCAGGCTCAGCTCGTGGAGCTGCCCACACCGAATCCCGCCCTGTCCCATCTGGCCGATGTGGTGCCGTCGATCCTGTCGGCGATGGGCGCGGGCGGTTTCGAGAATTCCCTCGGGCTCGTCGATGACCTCGGAGGGGCCTGTGTCCTGCTGATCGACGGTTTGGGCGCCGAACTTCTCGACCGGTACGCCGCCGATGCACCCACGATGGCGTCGCTTCGGGGTCGGACCTTGACCGTCGGCTTCCCGTCGACCACCGCCGCGGGATTGGCGGCGGTCGGCACCGGCCGCCGCTCCGGCGAGCACGGGTTCGTCGGCTACTCCTTCCGAGTGCCGGACGCCGGTGTCATCAACGCCCTGCGATGGCGCCCGCACCCCTGGGGCCAGGACCTTCGCGGCACCGTCATCCCTGAACAGATGCAGCCACTGCCCACCACTTTCGAGCGGGCCACCTCGGCGGGCGTCACCGTCAGCGTCATCTCCGGCGCCGAGTTCACCGGCTCCGGGCTTACCCGTGCCGTGCTTCGCGGCGGACGCTACGTGGGTGTTCATGCGCTCGGCGATCTCGCGGCGGCGGTGCAGACCACGCTCTCCGACGGCGGGTTCTGCTACGGGTACCACGCCGAGCTCGACATGCTGGGCCACCTGTACGGGCCGGGGTCGACGCAATGGCGCATGCAGCTGCGACAGATCGACACGCTCATCGAATCGGTGGTCGAGGCGTTGCCGCCGGGCGGGCTGCTGGCCGTGGTGGCCGACCACGGGATGGTCGAGGTCTCCCCTGGCCGCACGGTCGACGTCGACGCCACCCCGGCGCTGCTTGACGGCGTGGAGGCAGTCGCCGGAGAGGCGCGGGCCCGGCACATCTATATAGAAGACGGTTCGCAGGGCGATGTCCTCGACGCCTGGCGGACCGTGCTGGGTGAGCGCGCGTGGGTGCTTTCCAGGGAGCAAGCCATCGAGGCCGGCTGGTTCGGACCCCAGGTCAGCGACGAGGTTCGGCCCCGGATCGGCGATATCGTGGCCGCCGCCCGCGACACCGCGGCGATCGTGCGGCGCACCACCGAACCGCTGGAATCATCATTGATCGGGCACCACGGGTCGCTCACCTTCGCTGAACAGACGGTTCCGTTGCTGCTGGCGCTCGGCTGAGCTTTCGCCACACCCTCGCGGTGCATGGCAGATCGACTGGATTCCAACGTGATTCAGACCGTGATGCGGCAGCGCATTGGCAATTCGATTGCTGCACGGCCAAATTCAACCGGTGGTATTCGACGTTGCTAATCCAACGCCAAAAAGGGTGACTCTGCAATGCTATTCGTGAAGTAGGTAATAGAAACCACAGGCTGTGAAGGCCATCACAGAATTTGGTGGCACTCTCCGGAAACTTGTAGCGTCCGACCGCGTGTTTGCTATTGCCACGCTTTTGACGCTTGTAAACCAGGTGTCCGGCACGCCGTACGTCACCGGCGGCGACTCGCCTGCCGGTACGGACTGCTCGGGCCTGGTGTCTTGGGTGACGAATGCAGCGACCGGTCGGCCCGTGTACGGCGACCGGTTCAACACGGGAAACATCGAGAGCGCCCTGCTCGAGCGCGGTTTCCAGTACGGCACCCAGCCCGGTGCCCTGGTGGTCGGCTGGAACAGCGGCCACACCGCGGCCACCCTGCCCGACGGCACTCCCGTCTCGTCCGGTGAGGGCGGCGGCGTGAAGATCGGGGGCGGCGGCGCCTACCAGGACCAGTTCACCAATCACATGTTCCTGCCGGTGCCGCCTGAGCAGCCGATGGTCCCGGGTGCCCCACCCGCGCCGGTGGTGATGATGGCCGGGCACGAGCCCGCCCCGCCGGCCGCTCCGTTCGCCCCTCCGCCGCCGCCTCCTCCGGCCGACCCGTTCGCGCCGCCGGCTCCGATGCCTCCGGCCTGAGCGTGACCCGCGCCCGGATAGCCTCTGCGGCGTGATCGTGCTTCTTCCGCCCTCGGAAACCAAACGGGTCGGAGGCGACGGGCCCCCACTGCGGCTGGAGTCGCTCAGCTCGCCTGAGCTCGGACCTTTGCGCGCCGAACTGCTCGACGAGCTGGCAAAACTGGCCGCCGACCGGCCTGCATGCCGGCGCGCCCTGGGGCTCTCCGCATCACAGGACGCCGAAATCGAGCGCAACGCGGAATTACGCGTCGCGCCGACGTTGCCGGCGATCAGCCGCTACACCGGAGTCCTCTACGACGCGCTGGACGTCGGATCGCTTCGCGGGGCCGCCGCAGCGCGGGCAAGGGCACGGCTGGCCGTCGGCTCTGCCTTGTTCGGACTGCTGCGCGCCGACGATCCGGTCCCGGCCTATCGGCTCTCGGCGACGTCGAAGCTTCCCGGCCGGCCGTCATTGGCGACGCGGTGGCGCCCACTGCTGGAACCCGTGCTGGCCGACTGGGCCGTCGACGACCTGGTCGTCGACCTCCGCTCCGGTTCGTATGCGGCGCTCGGCCGGCTGCCCAACGCGGTACGGGTGGACGTGGTCGCCGAGCATCCAGACGGGCGCCGCAGCGTGGTGACCCACTTCAACAAGGCGCACAAGGGGCGACTCGCCCGCGTACTGGCGAGCTCGCGATCCGAACTCGCGGATGCGGCCGCGGTCGCAGCTGTGGCGCGGCGCGCGGGTATGCGGGTGGAACGCCGCGGAGACGAGTTGACCGTCGTCGTCGCCGCCTGAGCGGACCGCCGTCAGATCTTGACGATCATGTCGCTGGTGTAGAACTCCTTGGGGTCCTGGGAGAACGGGTCGGGCCGCGTGATCCACACCCACGCTCCCGTCGCTCCCGGTTCGATGCTGTCGTGGAGGCTGACGGTGCCGTGACCGACACCGTTGGTCTGCAACGGAGCCATGGCGACACCGGGATCGCTGCCGAGGCACGGCGCCGACGACGGCCGCGGAACCTGAATGAGCCGGACGTCGTAGCGCGTGTTGGGTATGGCCACGTCGAGCGTGACATCCGCGGACAGATTCGACCCGCTCGACCTGATGACGCTCGTGCCCCGCCCATAGCCGGTCGGGCCGTTGTAGTCGGTCTCGCTGAAATCGCAACGCCGCGACACCTGGTTCATCGGGACGAAGGTGTCATTGGCCGCCGCGATGCCGGCGGTCAGCAACCCCAGGGGTGCCGCGGTCGTGAGCGCGGCGGCCGAGGCCATCAGTCGGATCGATCGGCGCATGTCTTCGTCCCCGTTCCTCATCCGCGGTGTGTAGCCACCGGATTGACCGTCGTCGCTACCGTAAACCACCCGCGACCCGCGCCGGAACGGTTCGCCGGGTGTTCGGCGCCTGGGCGATCAGTCCCGGCACTCGACGACGTCGTAGGCGCCGTCGGCATACCGCGCCCTGATCAACTTCTTGTCGAACTTGCCGACGCTGGTCTTGGGCACCTCCTCGACGAATGCCCAACGCTCCGGCAACCAGAATCGGGGCACGTTGTCGCTCAGATGTTTCCGCAATTCGTCGGGGGTGACGGACGCCTCGTCGTCGAGAACCACCGCCGCCAACGGCCGCTCCTGCCATCGATCGTCGGGCACCGCGACGACCGCCGCCTCGTACACGGCGGGGTGGTCCATGATGCGCAGCTCCAACTCCACCGACGAGATCCACTCCCCACCGGACTTGATCACGTCCTTGGCTCGGTCGGTCAACGTGATGAAGCCCTGCGGATCGATCTTTCCGACGTCGCCGGTGCGCAACCACCCCTCGTCGAACTTGCTCGAGTCGGCGTTGAGGTAGTACGACCCGGTGATCCACGGGCCGCGAATCTCGATCTCGCCCACGGCTTTCCCGTCGCTGGGCAGGACCGCGCCCTGGTCGTCGACGATGCGGATCTCCACACCGCACAATGCGCGGCCGGCCGCGGCCCGCAACGTCCAGTGGTCATCGCCGGTCACTTCCGGTGGCGGGACCGCAATCGCCGCGAGCGGAGAGGTTTCGGTCATACCCCAGCCCTGCCGGATGACGACGCCGAAGCGCTCCTGGTACTCCTTCATCATCGCCAGTGGGACCGCCGATCCGCCGCAGCAGACGTTGCGTAGCGACGAGATGTCCCTGTCCGGGTTGGCGTGCAAGAAGTTGAGCACGTCGTTCCATATCGTCGGCACCGCCGCCGACACGGTCGGGCGGTGGCGCTCGATCATGTCGACCAGCGGAGCGGCCTGCAGAAACCGGTCGGGCAGCAGCAGATCCGCGCCGGCCATCACCGACGCATACGGCTGACCCCACGCATTGGCGTGAAACATCGGAACGACCGTCAACACGCGGTCACCGTCGGCCAGACCGATGCCGTTGGCGGAGCACACGGCCATCGAGTGCAGGTACGTCGACCGGTGGCTGTAGACGACGCCTTTCGGGTTGCCGGTCGTGCCGCTGGTGTAACACATTGCGGCGGCACTCTTTTCGTCAAGATCCGGCCAGTCGTACTCGAGCGGCTGCTCGGCGATGAGGTCGTCGTACCGAATCACCGTGGGGCCCGCGTCGGCGAGCTCGGAGATGTCGCCCTCCCCCACCACGACCACGGTGTGCACGGTCGTCAGCCGCGGCAGGATCGGTGCGAACAACGCCACGAGCGACATATCCACCAGCACAACGGAATCCTCGGCCTGGTTGGCGATGAACGCGACCTGATCGCCGCCCAGGCGGATGTTGAGTGTGTGCAGCACCGCGCCCATGCACGGCGCGGCGAAGTACGCCTCGAGGTGTTCCTGGTTGTTCCACATGAACGTGGCGACCCGTTGCCCCTCGGTCACTCCGAGCGCACGCAGCCCGTTGGCCAACTGGGCCACCCGGGTTCCGAGCTCGCCGAAGCTGATCTCCCGCGAACCGTCGGGCGTCGCGGTGATCACCTTGCGCCCGGAGTGCCACCCCGTGCCGTGTCGCAGGATCGTGGTCAGGGTCAGTGGAAAGTCCTGCATCGTGCTGTCCATCGGCACCTCCCGTGCGGCTGGCTCGATAGCGCCATGATGGTCCATGTCCTGGCGTTTCGACAGGAAACCGGGTATCGCGTCGCTAGCATCTGCGGTCATGGTCCAACCGAGCTATCCGCCCGCCTACCCGATGCCGCGGCCCCCGAAGCGGCCGGTGTCCGGCGCGGACATCGCGGCTTCGATAGTCGCCCTGGTGATGACCGCCGCGATGCTCGTCGTCGGTGCGGTGTTCGGGCTCTTCTCCCTCGCGTTCCTGGATCACTGCCCTCCCGAGAGTTGTAGCGAGGCGGGCGCGGTCGGCGCGATCATCAACGCGCTGTTGATCGCCGCCGCCATCGGTGTGGCCGGGTTGATCGTCACGGTCGTGCAGCTGGTGCGGCGTGCGCGTGGCTGGCCGTTCGCTCTGGGAACCTTCGGGCTCTGCCTGGCCACGCTCATCGTCGGCGGCTTCTTCTACACCTTGGCGGTCGGCTGAAACACCCGAGCGCCGCGGCGACTTGGCCTACCGTTGGTCGCGCCGAGCACACCCGCCGGCGTCACCTCAGATGGGAGGCTGCGTGTTACGCGATATCCGGGAGTTGACCGATTCACCGGAGGAGTACGCCGAGGAACTGCGGAGGCGGTGGGGCGGGCTTCTGAGCTATCGCTACATCGGCCGCAGTTACGCGCAGATGGATCTCGTCGAGGAGGACAACACGGTCACCGTGCGCCGCGATATGCGCGACGCCGCGGGTGGGCTGCTGTTCGCCGTGCTGGGCATCTCAGCACCCGAGAGCGGCCACATGTCCGACCTGGAGGCGGTGCCGAACCCGGTCATCCACTCCTGCCAGATCCTCGATCCGGGCCTGGGCGTGCGACGCTTCGAGGTGGTATCCGAGGAACTGAGGGTCGGCCGCCAGATGGGCTACAGCCGCGCGAAGATCGTCGACGCCGACAACCCGGATCGGGCGCTCGCGCTGATCGAGGGTCAGGGGGTCAGCATCGGCATCCCGCCCGAGGGACTGGAACGAATGGAGGCCAATCCCCTCGAGATCGTCGACTCCCCCGACCTGCCGCCGCTGTGGCAGGTGTTCGGCGGCCATCGTCGACCAGACGGCCGCTGGGGGCTGCCCGAACTGTCGGTCGAGGTCGCATCACCCGATGCGGCCCTGCACGTCGGACCGCAGTTCGTCATCCTCGAGACCGCCGCCATCGACGCCGCGGCCGCGGCCGCGGGAACCGACCGTCTCCACGGCGTGTCCTGCCATGTGATGTTCATGGCGCGCGGAAAGGCTGGCCCATTCCGGGTGGACACCGAAGTGGTACGCGCGTCTGCCGACACGATCGCGGTGCGGGTGCTGATGCATGACGAGGGCGTCGACGACCGTGTCACCACCGCGGCGTCATACGTGTTTCGGATGGCCTGATCGCAATCAGCGGCCGGGCACCATGAGACACTTCCGCCATGGTTGTCGCAATCGCCCGCCCCAAGCTCGAGGGCAGCGTCGCTGTCGGTGAGGATCGACGTATCGGCTTCGCCGAGTTCGGTGACCCGCAAGGCCGCGCCATCTTCTGGCTGCACGGCACCCCGGGTGCCCGCCGCCAGATCCCGATGGAAGCGCGCATCTATGCCGAGAAGGCGAACATCCGCCTGATCGGCCTCGACCGGCCCGGCATCGGGTCCTCGACCCCGCATCGGTACGAGCGGGTCGTCGATTTCGCCGTCGATCTGCGCACCATCGCCGACACCCTGGGCATCGACAAGATGGCCGTCGTCGGCCTGTCCGGTGGAGGCCCGTACACGCTCGGGTGCGCGGCCGCGCTGCCGGACCGTGTGGTTGTGGCGAGCGTGATCGGCGGTGTCGCCCCCACCGTCGGCCCCGACGAGATCCCCGGTGGGCTGATGGGCAACCTCGGCACGCGCGTCGCGCCGCTGCTGCAGTACGCGGGAATCCCGATCGGCCTGCTGGCCTCGGCGCTGATCCGGTTTATCAAGCCGGTCGCTTCACCGGTCGCCGATCTGTACGGCCGGGTGTCACCCGAGGGGGACCGCCGCCTGCTGGCCCGCCCGGAGATCAAGGCGATGTTCCTCGACGATCTGCTCAACGGCAGCCGCAAACAACTGGCCGCACCGTTCTCCGACATCGTCGTCTTCGCCCGTGACTGGGGCTTCCGGCTCGATGAGATCACCGTGCCCGTCCGGTGGTGGCACGGCGACGCCGACCACATCGTCCCGTTCAGGCATGGCGAGCACGTCGTGTCGAAACTTCGCGACGCCGAGCTGTACCCGATGCCGGGCGAGAGTCACCTCGCCGGCCTGGGCCGCGCCGAGGAGATCCTGCAGACGACGATGAAGGTCTGGGACGAACAGAAGAGCCAGCGCTCCTGACCGCTCAGCTCAGCGTTCCTGACCGCTCAGCTCAGCGTTTGAGCCAGCCGGACACCGTGGACAGGTCCCGGCTGTAGGCCATCAGGATGTCGTCGTGGTACAGCGCACCGCCGCTGATGGCGTCGTTTCCCTGCCAGATCACGTGGATACGCACCGGGCTGCGCGTGTAATAGTCGGTACGGTCCGCCTCCCTGCGGTCCCATCCGACCTCTACGGCGCGTTCAGACATCTGCTCGCGCGCGTTCTCCGCCATCGGTACTCCTCCTGTGTCGGACCCGTACGTTAGCCGATCCGCATGGCACCGCTGCAGGAGGCTGCGGACGCGCATCAGTGCTCTGGCACCGCGAACGTGACCACGAGGACGTCGCGGCGCGCGGGTCGGGACGGATCGATGGGCAGGATGGATGTCACGCCATGAAGCGTACGACGGTCCGGATTACCCCGCCGATTTCGTGAACGTCAGACGTCAGCTCAGTGCGCGGCGCAGCAAGTGCATGGCCACCGTGGTGGACCGCTCACGGATATCGGCGCGGTCACCGGGCATCCGCATCGATCTTGTGACCGCAGTACCGTCCGCCAGCTTCAGGCTGAAACACACGGTGCCGACCGGTTTCTCCTTCGTCCCGCCGCCCGGCCCGGCGATGCCGGTGATCGCGACCGCGGTGTCCGCGCCGAACCGGTTCAGCGCTCCGTCGGCCATCGCTTCGGCGACGGGTTCGGAGACAGCGCCATGCTTTTCGATCAGCGCGGGGTCGACGCCGAGCAACCCGGACTTGGCGTCGTTCGCGTAAGCCACCACCGCGCCCGCGACGTACGCCGACGAACCCGCGAGGTCGGTCAGCCGCGCAGCCAACAGACCGCCGGTGCACGACTCCGCGGTCGCGATGCGCCGCCCGGTCAGCAGCCGGGCGACCTGGTCGTCGATTCGCGAGCCGTCCTCGGAGAAGACCGCGTCGCCATGACGATCGCGCAGCACCGCCATCAGGTCGGCATAGGTCTCGGCGGCGTCGGGTTCGAACCGGGTGACGACCTCGAGTTCGCCGCGCCGCAGGCAGGTGGTGATCTCGAGCCGATCGAAGCCGTCGACCTCGCGTTCGGCGTCGCGCAGCGTGTCGGCCAGACCGGACTCCGGAAGCCCGAACATCCGCACCATCTCCTGGCGATACACCGTGCGGCCCGCTATCGCCTTCTGCACGGCGGCGGTCTGCAACGCCAGCGGCCACATGGGCTGCAGCTCGCGCGGCGGGCCGGGCAGCACGACGACCGTCGGCGAGCCGGGAACCACGACACCCGGTGCGGTGCCCACCGGATCGATGACGTCAGCGCCTTCGGGGATCAGGGCCTGTTTGCGGTTGGCCACCCGGATCGCTTCGGCGTCGACGTCCGGGAACCGTGCCATCAGCCGCGACACGATGTCGGCGATCTTCTCCTCGAGTCGGTTGTCCAACACCAACTCTCGGCCGCTGAACCGAGCCACGGTGTCGACGGTCATGTCGTCGGCAGTGGGCCCCAGGCCGCCGGTGGTGATGATGAGGTCCACACCCTCGTCGGCCAGGAAACGCAGCTGGGCCTCGATGTCGCCGCGCCGGTCGCCGCACATCGTGATGTGTGCCAGTTCGACACCCAACTCCAGCAGCCGGTCGGCCAGCCAGGGTCCGTTGAGGTCTTGGATCCGGCCGGTGAGGACTTCCGTACCGGTGACGACGATGCCCGCGCGTGCGCTCACGATTGACGACATTACGCACCCGACACAGCGGCGGCGCACGGCGGTAATGTCGTTACCCATGACCGCGCCCAAGTCGCTTCGCGAGTTGTTCGACCAACTCGGCCTGACCGAGGTGCCGTCACCCGAGGGCACCGTGACGATGGAGATGCCGGTCGACGAGCGGACCACCAACACCGCGGGCGGTCTGCAGGGCGGCTTGATCGCGACGATGGCCGACGTGACGGCGGGTCAACTCGCCTCTCGAGTCACCCCGTTCGGCCACGCCATCGCCACCACCGACCTGTTCATCCGCTACCTGCGGCCCATCAAGATCGGGCCGGCGAAGGCGGTCGCGCGGATTCTGCGTACCGGGAAACGTTCGGCGGTCGTGCAGGTCGACATCTACCGCGGCAACGACGACGAGATCGGAGCGACCGCGACGGTGAACTTCGCCGCCGTCGACTGACCTGACCCGGACCGCGCCCGCCGACTAGCCCCTGGCCGACTAGACCCCTGGCCGACCAGGCCCCTGGCCGACCAGACCCCTGGCCGATTGTGGGGTTATGTCACGCTCGCGGCGCGGAAGACGTGCGGGTAACCCACGTTCGGCGCCAGATCTACTGTGCGAGATCTACTTGTGCGGGACGTCGTTGGTCAGGCCGCCGTCCATGACGTACTCTGCGCCGGTCGAGTATCGGGACTCGTCGCTGGCCAGGAACACCACGAACGTGGCGACCTCCTCGGGCTGACCGGGCCGGCCCAACGGAATCCGCAGCATGTTGTCCGGGAAGTGTTTGGTCATCGGGGTGCGGATGAAGCCGGGATGCACCGAATTCACCCGAATGTTGTGCGACCCCAGCTCGAGTGCCGCCGACTTGGTCAGCCCGCGCACCGCCCACTTGGAGGCGACGTACGGGTGCACCATCACCGCGCCGCGCAATCCCTCGATCGACGAGATGTTGATGATCGACCCGCCGCCCGCGGCCTTCATCGCCTCAACCGAATGCTGCATGCCGAGGAAGGTGCCGGTGAGGTTGACGTCGATGACCTTCTGCCACTTGGCCATGTCGAACTGACCGATCTGCCCGAGCGCGACCGTGCCCGCGTTGTTCACCAACACGTTGAGCTTGCCGAATTCGTTGACCGCGGTGGCGACCGCGGCCTCCCACTGGTCGGCCTGGGTGACGTCGAGGTGCACGTAGCGGGCGGACTCGCCGATCTCCTCGGCCAGCGCCTTGCCCTTCTCGTCGAGGATGTCGCCGATTACCACCTTGGCACCCTCGGCAACCAGTGCACGGGCATCGGCCGCGCCCATCCCCTGCGCTCCGCCACTGATCAGAGCCACCTTGTCGTCCACACGTCCCATGGGGCGTCAGGCTACCGCACCCCGCGCAGAACTAGAACCTGTTCCAATTTGGCTGGCCAGCACGCATACTGCAGGCCATGGCTATTCGGGTGGCGCTCATCGGAACCGGCAACTGCGGCAGCCTCGCGCTGAAGCAACTCATCGACGATGCGCGGTTCGATCTCACCGGCGTCTGGGTCGCGTCAGAGGCCAAGGTGGGCAAGGACGCCGGCGAACTAGCCGGCCTCGACGTCACCACCGGAGTGACCGCGGTCGATGATCTCGACGCGATCATCGCCGGCGCACCGGAGTGCGTCGTCTACTGCGCGATGGGCGACACCCGACTGCCCGACGCGATGGCCGACGTGCGCAAGATCCTCGCGGCGGGCATCGATGTGGTCGGCTCCGGTCTCGGCGTATTGCAGTACCCGTGGCGGGTGATCCCTGACAAGTACATTCAGCGAGTCGAAGACGCTGCCCGAGAAGGGAGTTCGACGGTCTTCATGACGGGCGTCGACCCTGGCTTCGTGACCGACCTGCTCCCCTTCGCGCTCGCCGGAACGTGTCAGAGCATCGAACAGATCCGCACGATGGAGATCGCCGACTACGCGAGCTACGACGGCGCCACGGTGATGTTCGATGTGATGGGTTTCGGCAACGAGATCGGTGACCTCCCGATGCTGTACCAGCCGGGGGTGCTGAGCATCGCCTGGGGCACCGCGATCCGGCAGCTCGCCGCGGGTCTGGGCATCGAGGTCGACGAGATCAAGGATTCCGTCGAACAGGAGCCTGCTCCCGAGGACTTCGACGTCGCGGTCGGCACGATCAAGAAGGGCACGGTGGCCGCCGTGCGCTTCTTGATCGAGGGCATGGTCAAAGGCCGGCCGGCGATCGTCGTCGAGCACGTCACCCGGTTGCGCGGCGACCTGCGACCGGATTGGGCCCAACCCGCACAGCCGGGCGGTTCGTACCGTGTCGAGATCACCGGCGAACCGTCCTATGTCATGGACATCTGCCCGACCAGTCGCAACGGCGACCACAACTACGCGGCGATCCTGGCCGCGGCCGGCCGCATCGTCAACGCGATCCCGGACGTGGTGGCGGCCGCGCCGGGGATCCGGACCACTTTGGACATGCCGCTCGTGACGGGCAAGGGGTTGTACTCGGCTCAGTAGGCTGACGAAGCTATGAGCCTGCAGCCGGCGATACCCAAACGCGTGGACGCGGTAGCCGAAGTCGCCGCGAGCCCGCAGGGTCCCCGCGTCGGAGCGTTCTTCGACCTCGACGGCACGCTGGTCGACGGCTTCACGGCCACGGCACACGCCGCCGACCGCATCCGTCGCAGACAGGCGCGCATCGGCGAGGTGCTCGGTGTGGTCGAAGCGTCGCTGCGATACCGGTTGGGCCGCATGCAATTCGAGCGACTTCTCACCCGCGCGGCCGGTTATCTACGCGGCGAGTCCTTGGCCGAACTCGACGAGCTCGGCGAGCGGCTCTTCGTCGAACGGGTGGCGGCGCGCGTGTTCCCCTACATGCACGAGATCGTCCAAGCCCACCAGCAGCGCGGTCACACCGTCGTGCTCAGCAGCTCGGCGCTGACCATCCACGCCGAGCCCGTCGCCCGGTTCACCGGGATCGACCACGTGTTGTGCAACCACTTCGAGACCGACGACGCTGGGCTCCTCACCGGCCGGATCCGAAAGCCCGTCATCTGGGGAGCCAACAAATCGACCGCGGTGCAGCGTTTCTGCGAGGCCAATGATGTTGAGCTGCAACGTAGCTACTTCTACGCCGACGGCGACGAGGACTCGGTGTTGATGGCTCTGGTCGGCAATCCGCGGCCGGTGAACCCGCGCCCCGGGCTCGCCGCGATGGCGGCCGAAAACGGGTGGCCTGTGTTGCAGGTCGAGGGGTCGAGCAACCGCAGGCTGGTGTCGTTGCGCCGGTTCATCGGTTACGACTGAGCGCGCCGAGCGTCGGGAATATGACGGGATCTGGGCCGAATCGCGTCATAAAGCCGACTCTCAGCGAAAGATCTAACCGTGACCGCAAAGTTCAACGACGTCGCCGCGGTCGTCGCGACGCGCGACTTTGTGGCCGCCCGGTCCTGGTACTGCGAGGTCATGGGGCGCGGCCCCGACCTCGAGCCGATCGAGGGCGTCGCCGAGTGGCAGATCGCCGCGACGGCGTGGCTGCAGCTGATGGCGGACCACTCGCGGGCGGGCCGGTCGGCGGTCCGGATCGGGGTCGACGATCTCGACGCACAGATCGCCGAGTTGGCGGGGCTCGGCATCGACACCGGAGAGGTCGTCGTGATCGCCGATCTGGTGAAGGTCGTCGACGTCGTCGACCCGGACGGTAACGAGGTCTCTTTCGTACAAGACCTCGGTGCGTACTAAACTAGAACACGTTTCAATTTGAGCGGTGACCATCAAGGAGCAGGTATGCGCACTCCGATCTGTAACGACCTCGGCATCGAGTATCCGATCTTCGCGTTCACCCACTGCCGGGACGTGGTGGTCGCCGTGAGCAAGGCCGGCGGCTTCGGCGTCCTCGGCGCCGTCGGATACACACCGGAGCAGCTCGAGATCGAGCTCAAGTGGATCGACGAGAACATCGGCGACCACCCGTACGGCGTGGACATCGTGATCCCGAACAAGTACGAGGGCATGGACTCCGCCGATATGGACCCGGAGGTGCTCAAGAAGACGCTCAACGATCTCGTCCCGCAGGAGCACATCGACTTCGCCAAGAAGATCCTCTCCGAGCATGGCGTCCCGGTCGATCACAGCGACGACGACGCGTTGCAACTGCTCGGCTGGACCGAGGCCACCGCCACCCCGCAGGTCGAGGTCGCGCTGCGGCATCCGAAGTGCACGCTGATCGCCAACGCGCTCGGCACTCCCCCCGCCGACATGATCAAGCACATCCACGACGAAGGCCGTAAGGTCGCCGCGCTGTGCGGGTCACCTTCGCAGGCGCGCAAACACGCCGACGCCGGGGTGGACATCATCATCGCCCAGGGCGGCGAGGCCGGCGGGCACTGCGGCGAGATCGGCTCGATCGTGCTGTGGCCGCAGGTCGTCAAGGAGGTCGCGCCGGTGCCCGTGCTGGCCGCAGGCGGCATCGGCAGCGGCGAGCAGATCGCTGCCGCGCTGGCGCTCGGGACGCAAGGCGCCTGGACGGGTTCGCAGTGGGTGATGGTGGAGGAGTCGGAGAACACTCCGGTTCAGCACGCCGCGTACGTCAAGGCCACCAGCAAGGACACTGTGCGCAGCCGGTCGTTCACCGGTAAGCCCGCGCGGATGCTGCGCAACGAGTGGACCGAGGCGTGGGAGGACCCCAACAACCCCGAGCCGCTCGGAATGCCGTTGCAGTACATGGTTTCCGGGATGGCGGTGGCTGCCACCCACAAGTACCCGAACGAGTCCGTCGACGTGGCGTTCAACCCGATCGGTCAGGTGGTCGGGCAGTTCAGCAAGGTCGAGAAGACCGCGACGGTGATCGAGCGCTGGGTGCAGGAGTACCTCGAGGCGACCGGCAGGCTCGACGAGATCAACGAGGCCGCCTCGGTCTAGAAGTGGCTCGCCGCACGGACGATGGCACCGGTGTAGGCGCAGTCCCTGCGCGTCGATGTACTGAGCGTGGCCCGCTGATCTTGGGGTACTCGGGTACCCATGACGCACATAAGACGGTGGGGGGCCGTATACATACTGCTCCTGCTGTTCGTCGGCTCGTGGCTCGGCCAGTTCTTCACCCAACTGGCCGAGTTCACGAGCACCCAGCAGCAGCATGGGCAACCGTTCATATGGGGTGAATACCTCCACCAGTTCTTCGCGAGCACCTTCGAGAACTGGCAGAGCGAGTGGTTGCAACTGATCTTCCAGGCGATCTTGCTGCTCGGTGCCAAGCACTGGTTGTTCAAGGTCGACGCTGAGGATCTGGAGCGCATCGAAGCCAAGATCGACGACATCAAAGACCGGTTGGGCCTGCCTACACCCCCACCGTGAGAAGCCGCTGGGTGGCCCGTTCCACCACTTCGCGCCGGGTTAGTCCGGCGTGGTCGGCGGCGATGAAGTGACCGCCGATCGCCAGCGAGAAGGCGAGCATGGCGCGAGCCTCGACATCGGCGGCGTCCTCCACGAAAGTGCCGATGAGAGTACGCAGGTACTCCATCCGGCGGTTGTCGACGCGACGAAGGCGCCGCGCCACCGCGCGGTCGCGGCGAGCCCAGTCGCGCACCGCCAGGTCGACCGGGAGGAGCTCTTTGGAGAACGTGAGCAGGCCCGCCTTGCGGACCTTCGCTCTGGCGTCGCCACCCTCGGACTCCACACGTGCGAGCACATCGTCGGTGCTCCGCCGTTCCCACGACTCCAACAGTGCGTCGAGGAAGTCCTGCCGATTGGTGAAGTGCCAATAGAAGCCGCCACGCGTGACGCCCAACGCTTTGGCGAGTAAATCCACCCGAACGGCGTCCGGCCCACCCGCTGCCAACGCCTCGAGTCCGGCGTCGATCCACCCGTTCCGTGGTGTGCGGATTTGAGCGACCATTCCTGTCCCCTCTGCTAGGGCCTTGACGGCGTTACGAATTCAAGCATACAGTGATGTATGTTTGGCGCTGAGCGGCTCGACGTCGTCGAGCATTTCGCCCGTCCCTGGCGAATCCACGAAATCGCCAAGGGCTTCGAGGTTCTCGACGTCTGGGCGTTGCCGACACCGGGACGGCGCGATGACTTCGACGAACTCGTGACGCTGTGGCGGACATTCGATCCCGCGCGGACCTCCCCCGTCGTGCGCTTTCTGTTCGCCACCCGGTGGGCGCTGGGCAGGTTGTTCGCGCTCGACACGCCAGAGGCGAGCACGGGGGTACGCGTCCCTACCCTGCGAGACCGGCTCACCCCCGAATTACGAGGAACTGCAACGAAGCTCGCTGTTGACCACGCCCATTTTCAGCCCCTGTATCGCATCGACGACGAGTTCGCGATGGAGATCGCCAATCGAACCGTTCACGGGGTGCTGCACGTCGGCTGGGTAGTCGACGTCACGGGTGTTTACCGCGCGCAGATGGCGGTGCTGGTCCGGCCCAACGGGGTGATGGGCCGGATGTATTTGCGCGCGATCGCTCCCGTCCGTCACCTGGTCGTCTACCCGCTGATGCTGCGCGACATCGGCCGACTGTGGCGCAGCGGGCCGGGTGCGACACGACACGAAGGCAGTCAACCATGACGAGAAGCCACGCCTCCGATCGTCGTGTTCGGCAGATCTCTCCACCCGAAGCGTTGCTCACCGCGAGCGCACTCGGGCGCATCGACTACGCCGACGCGTTCGAGGTCGACACCGAGCATCCACCCGAGCGCAGCGCCGAAGAATGGCTGCGGACAGTTTTGGAGGACGCCCCGCTGCACACCAGGATCCGGCTGTTGTCGGCGTGGTCGGCGATCGGGCTCAAGCTGCGGACGCCGGGTTCGGCCGGGTCGATACTCGGGTGGGACATCCGCGCCCGCGACGCCGATCTCGTGGTGGTCGGGACCCACTCACGGATCGGGATGCCGGCAGAACTGGTCCTGCGTCGCGAGCACGGCGGATTGCTGTTCGCGACGCTCGTCCGTCACAACAATGCCTTCGTGCGGGCTGTGTGGGCCACGATCGAGACGTCGCACGTCCAAACGGTCCGGTCGCTTCTCGAACGAGCCCGCCGCTATGGCGCGGGTGCCGGTGGAGTAGGCGCGGGCGGTGCGGGCGCTGTCGCGGGCGCGGGCGATGCGGGTGCGACCGGAACGTAGGGTCCGGGGTTCTGGTCCGGAATCGGCGTGTTCATGCCGCGCTGTGCGAGACCCATGATCAACGCTTCCTTACCGCTGATCTCATGCCTCTGGACGGCGTACCACAAGTCCTTCAGGTAGCTGACGTTCGGGCTCTCGTTTCCTCGGCCGGTCGGGTCCAGCACGGTCCCCGGCGGCAGCGCCTCCGGGCTCGCGAGATGCGGGACGGGCTCGGGCGGGGTGGCCGGTGCTTCGCCTTCTTCAGGCGCGGGCGGCGGTGCCGCGGGCGCAGGGCGCATCAACGCCAAGGGATCCGGGGCGGCTGCCGGTTGTGGGGCGGGCGCCGGCGCAGCGGCTTCCAGAACCGGTGCGCTGCTGGGCGCTGCGGGCGGCGGCGGCGGAGGAACCGGCGCGGCAGGTTCGGCGAGGGTCTGCGGCGCAGTGGCCATGAGTGCCGCTGCGATTCCCGCGCCAAGCAGCGAAAGCTTCTTCGGGTTGATGACGATCCTCACCGCTGCCCCCTTCCCGGGTTACCGCCGAAAGACCGGAGCACGGCCCTTCGACGGCGTCACTGTTGGTTCGAACAGTTTCGCAGAATTGTTACAGGAGTGCTCGCCGTGACGAAGAGGTCAATTTCCGCGCCGCAGAGAACACGTTCCACTTCTCTTTTCGTTGGACTTTCCCGAACCCGCCTCACCAGCCCTTGACCGTGGTGTAGCAAGGCGGTGAGGGCACTAGACGACGTCATAGAGGGATGCAGCCATGCCGACTCCGAACCTTCCGCCCGGATTCGATTTCACCGATCCAGATATCTACGCCGAACGCCTGCCGGTCGACGAACTCGCCGAGCTGCGGAAGGTGGCGCCGATCTGGTGGAACGAACAGACGAAAGGAAACCTGGCCTTCGGGGACGACGGTTTCTGGGTGGTCACCAAGCACAAGGACGTCAAGGAGATCTCGCGACGCAGCGACGTCTTCTCCAGTAACAAGAAGACCGCGCTTCCCCGCTATCGTGACGAGGCCGATCCCGAATCGCTCGAGGGCGGCAAGGTTGTCCTGCTCAATCAGGACGCCCCGCACCATACGCATCTGCGCAAGATCGTCTCGCGTGCGTTCACCCCGCGCGCGGTCGAATCCCTGCGCGCCGAACTTCGCGAGCGCGCGGCCAAGATCGTCAAGGCGGCCGCCGCCGAGGGCTCCGGCGACTTCGTCGAGCAGGTATCGGCCGAGCTTCCACTGCAGGCGATCGCGGGGCTGATGGGTGTGCCGCAGGAAGATCGGATGAAGCTGTTCCACTGGTCGAATCAGATGGTGGGCGATCAGGATCCGGAGTACACCCGCAACGACCCCACCGCCGCTTCGGTAGAGCTGATCATGTACGGCATGCAGATGGCCGCGGAGCGCAGCAAGAACCCGGGCGAGGATCTGGTCACCAAGCTCGTGCAGGCCGACGTCGAGGGGCACAAACTCACCGACGACGAGTTCGGCTTCTTCGTCATCCTGCTGGCGGTGGCGGGCAACGAGACGACGCGGAACTCGATCACCCAAGGCATGATGGCGTTCACCGAATTCCCCGACCAGTGGGAGCTTTTCAAGCGGGAACGACCCGTCACCGCCGCCGACGAGATCGTGCGCTGGGCCACCCCCGTGACGTCGTTTCAGCGCACCGCGCTCGAGGACACCGAGCTGTCCGGTGTGAGGATCAAGAGGGGCGACCGGGTTGTCATGTTCTACCGGTCGGCGAATTTCGACGAAGAGGTCTTCGACGACCCCTACACCTTCAACATCCTGCGAGATCCCAACCCGCACGTGGGATTCGGCGGTACGGGTGCGCACTACTGCATCGGCGCGAACCTGGCCCGTATGACGATCGACCTCATCTTCAACGCGATCGCCGACGAGATGCCGAACCTGCGGCCGCTGAGCCCACCCGAACGGCTCCGGTCCGGCTGGCTCAACGGCATCAAACACTGGCAGGTCGACTACGTCGGCGCGGACACGGCCGTCAGTGGTCGGGCGCCGGTCGGCGCCCGTAGCGAGCCCGCGCCGTGACGCCGTCCCCCGATCGGTGGACACACCTTTCCACCGGGGAAGGGTCCGATCGGCGGACGCGCCGGGTCGCAGCGCATCGATACCGTCAGTTCGGCACCTGAAAGAGACGGGTGTCTGGTTCCACCCGGACGGGATCGACTACCAAGCCGGGTCTTGTTCGCAAGACCGGACCGTGAGTTGTCCATCGGGGGCATGCCTTACCTCACGGTCTGTCCCGTCCGGGCCCCACTGCGTATCAGTAGTCGATGATCGAGCGCCAGTACTCCTCCGGTATCTCGCCGTTCGACTTCAGCACCAGGGCCAGACCGGTCGCCATCGCGATGCCCAGCAGGCCCAGCCATAACCCGAAGAGGCTGATGACGATCCAGAGCGCGGTGGTGACGGCAGGCCACGGCGACAGCGCCGCCAACACGGGCGCGAAGAAGAAGCCGGCCCCGATGTACCACGCCGACCCGGCGCGGTCGGAGATCAGCACGAAACGCAGCCACCGCGGGATGGGCGTCGTCGCGGGTAGCGCTGCCATGATTGCCTCCTTCTGTTCGATGGCACTGACAACGCTGCTCTCCTGAGGTAACCGGCGCAATTACCTACCAGGTAGTGGCCCGGGCGCGTGTGGGCGGCCACACTGGCCACATGACCTCCGCGGCTGTGCAGACCCAGACGTTCGGTGCGCTGTTGAAACAGTGGCGTGGTCGCCGTCGGCTCAGCCAGCTCGATCTCGCCGTCGCCGCCGATGTGTCGCCCCGGCACGTCAGCTTCATCGAGACCGGACGATCCACGCCGAGCCGGACGATGGTGCTGCGGCTGGCCGAGGTGCTCGACGTGCCGCGTCGTGAGCAGAACCAGCTGTTGATGGCGGCGGGTTTGGCGCCGGTGCACCTCGAGCGGTCCCTCGATGACCCGGACATGGCCGCAGTCCGGGCCGGTATCGATCGAGTCCTGTTCGCCTACAACCCTTTTCCGTGTGTCGTGGTGGACCGCCGATGGCAGATCGTGCGGGCCAACGAGGGTGCCGGCGTGCTGATGGACGGTGTCGCACCAGAACTGCTCGAACGACCGAACGCACTGCGCATCGCCTTGCATCCCGACGGCCTGGCGCCGAGGATCAGAAACCTCGCGCAGTGGCGGCATCACCTCATCGAGCGCCTTCGGCGTGAGGTCGCGGTCAGCGGCTCCGATGAGCTGTCGTCGCTCTTGGCTGAAATCGACTCCTACCCCGGCGGTTCCGACGGCTCATCGGAGCTGGGCAGCGTGGCGGTACCGCTCGAGCTCGCCACACCCGACGGGCGCCTGTTGACCTTCCTGTCCACCGTGACGACGTTCGGCACCGCGCTCGACCTCACCGCCGCCGAGCTCTCGATCGAGGCGTTCCTGCCCGCTGACGACGCCACCGTCGCCGCTTTGCGGTGAGAACCGGCGATTATCGGATCCTGGAGGGCATCTCGATCGCCGCGTTCATCGGCGCGACCAACCGGATCGGCATCGCGCTGTCGGTCCCGCCCATTTCCGGGTAGACGGGTATCCCCGGCCGCTGAGGGTCCGGAACACGCCGGACCGGTAGTCGACCGAACCGCGCATATGCGGCCGCCAACACCAATAGAGTCTGGCGTCATGGACATCCGACTCGTTGCGGCGGCCGCGGTAATTCTCGGGGTCGCGGGCTGCTCCACACCGCCCGCGGCACTCGGTGGGACGACCGCGAAGGTAACCATCAACGGCGAGAGCACAGGTGGACCGCACGCCGTGTCGTGCACCCAGTCCGGGTGGCTGTGGACGATCGAGACCCCCGATGAGAACAAAGGCTTCACGGCCAGCGTCGGCACCGGAGACAAGGTCACCGTCGAATCGGTGACCTTCCACGACTTCGGCGGCTTCACCGGCAACTTCTGGCAGGGGAACATCGGCGAGGCCGAGGTCGAGGGTGACGGCGGCACGTTCACCATCACCGGGTCGGCGGATGGTTCGTTCACCGACAACCCGAGTAACGCGGTGACGGCCACCTTCCGCATCGAAGCCAACTGCTGAGGGTCTGCGTCGTGCATGAATTTCGTCGGGCGGTCGAGTCCGGGGATCTCGACGCCGTCATCGCGCTGTGCCGCGACGACATCGTGTTCCGCAGCCCCGTCGTCTTCACGCCATACAAGGGGCGCGATGCGCTGCGAACGATCCTCGCGGCGGTGATGGAGGTCTTCGAGGATTTCCGTTACGTCCGTGAGATCGGAGTGGCCGACGCCCGGGACCACGCGCTGGTGTTCCAGGCGAAAGTCGGCGACAAGGACATCGAAGGCTGCGATTTCGTTCGAACCGATGAGGATGGGGCCATCAGCGAGCTCACCGTGATGGTGCGCCCGTTGTCGGCGACCCTGAGCCTGGCCGAGACGATGAAGGAGCGGTTGGCGGGAGCCTGATCCACTGGTCTGACCACTTGACCTCTGTCCGGTCCGGTGGCACGCTGGCCACATGGCCCTGCAACCGGTTAATCGGCGCTCCGTGCCCGAGGACGTGTTCGAACAGATCGTGTCCGAGGTGCTCAGCGGGCAGATGCAACCCGGCGAGTCCCTGCCCAGCGAGCGCAGGCTGGCCGAGGTCCTCGGCGTCTCCCGGCCCGCCGTTCGGGAGGCGCTCAAGCGACTCACCGCAGCAGGCCTGGTCGAGGTGCGGCAGGGTGACGCAACCACCGTGCGCGACTTTCGGCGCCACGCGGGTCTGGATCTTCTTCCGCGGCTGCTCATTCGAGCCGGCGAACTCGACCTGTCCGTCGTCAGGAGCATCCTGGAGACGCGGTTGCACAACGGGCCCAAGGTCGCCGAACTGGCCGCCGAACGCAGCGGTCCCGCTCTGGCTGAAGCGCTCGATCAGACACTGCGAGATCTGGACACCGAGGACGATCCCGTCGCGCAGCAACGCCATGCCCTGGCCTTCTGGGACCACATCGTCGACGGGGCCGACTCGATCGCGTTCCGGCTGATGTACAACACGCTGCGAGCCACCTACGAACCCGCGCTTCCCGCCTTGGCCACCGTGATGGCCGCAGAGGTCGGAAGGCCACACGCATACCGCGAGTTGGCCGACGCGATCACCGCACACGATCCGTCGCGCGCCCGGCGGGCCGCCCAGGACCTCCTCGAACCGGCGACCGCTGCGCTACTGGACGCTCTCGACAATCTGAAGGATCAACGATGACCACGACCGCACGGCGCGCACGCAAGGACTTCACGCTCACCGATGCGCTGCGCCAATTCTGGAAACACCCCTCCCCCTGGATGATCGGCGCCACCCTCGTCGCCGCGGTGATAGCCCGTATCGCTGTCGGCGACTGGCAGCTCACCGATGCGATGGTGCCGGTGGTGATGCTCGCGTTGTTTCCGTTCTTCGAGTGGATCATCCACGTCTTCGTTCTGCACTGGAAGCCGAAACGGCTGGGCTCGTTGACGGTCGACCCGCTGCTGGCGCGAGAGCACCGCGCGCACCACAGCGATCCGCGCGACGTTCCGTTGATCTTCATCCCGTGGAAGTCGTTGGCCACGTGGGTGTTGCCGTTGACGGTCGCGGTCGGACTCTTGGCGTTCCCGCGGTTGGGTATGGGGCTGACATACCTCGTCTGTATCGGAACTCTCGGGCTGGTCTACGAGTGGACGCACTACCTGATCCACAGCGACTACAAACCGAAAACCGCTCTGTATCGCGCGATCTGGCGCAACCACCGGCATCATCACTTCAAGAACGAGCACTACTGGTTCACCGTGACCAGTTCGGGAACTGCCGACAGGGTGCTCGGCACCTGTCCCGACCCGGCCGCGGTGCAGAACTCACCGACCGTGAAGAACCTGCATGCCGATGCGCAATTGGTCGGTGCGCCCGGCGATTAAGCCTGGACGATGACCGGGTCGCCGATGCTCACCATGTCGTAGTACCACGCCGCGTTGTCCGGACTGAGATTGATGCAGCCGTGGCTCACGTTCTCGTACCCCTGCGATCCCGTCGACCAGGGTGCCGAGTGCACGTACACGCCGCCCCAGTTGATGCGGACGGCGTAGTAGACGGTGAGCTTGTAGCCTTCGGGATCGTCCAGCGGAATGCCGATGGTGCGGGAATCCATGATCACCGGGCTCTGCTTCTCGAGCACCGTGAACGATCCCTTGGGTGTCGCGAAGCCCGGCTTGCCCATCGATGCGGGCATCTCACGCATGGTTTCGCCGTCAACGCTGACGGTGAAGGTATGGGCGTCGATGTCGGCGACCGCGAGCACCTCCGAGCCGGTCTGGAAGTTGGCCTTGGCATCGCCCGCCATCACGGTGATGGTGGAATGTGCCGGAAAGAACTTCTCTGGAGTCCACTGCAGCACACGGTCATCGGGCCAGGCGAAGGTGCCCTGCTGGGTTCCGAGCGGCATCGTCGGCGCGGAGACACCGAACGTGCGCTCAGCGGCCGCCCGGTCGGCGATGGGCTGCTTGAACGTCACCGTGATCGGGTGCGCCACACCGACCGTCTGGCCGGCAGGCTGAATGCTGGCTACTGCGTTCGGTGTTGCGATGCCCGCTGAACTAGTCGGGGCGGAGACCACGGTGAGCACCGCGAGGCTCGCCACCGCGAGCATATTTCGTAGCTTCAGCACACTTTTATCCTAATTCGTCTCGTGGAGTTCCCCGGGCAATCGCAAGGCGGGCTCGCGCGCGCATGTCGCAGCACGGGCGGATACCCACTCCCCACGCTTATCGAACGCGCTGCTCAGAACGTTTCATACCGGATCGGCCTCGGACGAGGTCGTGATTCGGTTGGCGGCTGGCAAATCCCCGCCGAAGACGGGTTCAGTGCCCCCAGCACACCATCGGTTCGCGGTTCAGCAACCGGGTCGGGCCATCCTGATCGCTGCGATAGCCGTTATGCGGGTGGCGTCCAGGATTGTCGGGTAGGCCCTCGGCGAGTCACCCGGGCGGCAGCGGTGCGGGTTCGCGCGCCGGGGGTGCGACGTCCACGGGCGGCGGAGCGGCGACCGCCTCGGACGGTGGCGGAGGCAGCGGCGCCCCCGGCGGTGGAGCCAACGCGGGATCGACGGGCGGAGGTGCCGTTGCCTGTTGGAGCGCGGGGTCGTTGTCGCCGACGTCGGAGAACCGGTCCCTGATCCGCTGCAACCAGCCTCGGCGCTCGGGCACCGGAGTGGGCTCGGCAGGCACCAGACCGGGCGCCATCGATTCCGGCGGCAGCGCCGGCGGTCCCGGCGCCGGTGCGACGGGCGCCGGTGCGACGGGCGCTTCAGGTGGCGGTGCGGCGGGCAGCGGATCCTCCACCGCTGCGGGGACGTCGACGACGGCCACGGGCGGTTCCTCCGGCGGCACCGGAATCGCGGCCGGCGGCGGCGCGGGTGGTGCCGCGGGCACAGGCGTAACGGCCGGGCGGGGCGCGGGCGCTGCCGCGATGTCGGGCGACGATTTCGCGGCCGGGCTCGGCTCGGCGGGCGTGGTGTCCTTGCCCGGCGCCAGTTGCATGCTGATCGCCGCCGAGACCGATACGACGAATGTGACCGTCCCCGCGGCCAGCATGGCCAGCGGCCCGGCATGTGCGGGCTGTCGTCGAGGCCGCCTGCCTGTGCGTTCGAGCGGCTGCTCGGTCTCGAACGCCGACGGACCGCTGTCGGCCGCCGCGAGCGCAGCGCCGCGCGCCAAGGCCAACTCGGCTTCGGCGGGCGCGAACACCGGCACCGACAACACGGTCTCCAGCCGGGGCATGATCGCGTCCAGATCCGCGCCCGACCCCACCAGCACCAACGCCTCGGGCCGCCAGTCGACCCTGGTGAACAGGGTGTTCAACCAGCGGATCAACGATTCTTCGCTGTCGATCGAGTGGCTGACCGCGGTCTGCACGGCCCCCTCGCGGGTGTTGACGACCAGCGCAATGACCGCGTCGTACTCGATCACGCACAGCGCGGTGACCTCGTTGCCGAGCAACTCGGCCACACCCCACGCCAAGGCCTCCGACGCGTCAGGCAGTTGCACCGCCACCGCGTTGTCGAACCCGCATTCGCGCAGCGATCGAAGGAGCAGCGAAGCTTCGGCTTGGGCGTCGTCGCTCCACGTCACACCGATGGTGTGCAACCGGTGACCGCGGCTGGCGGCAAGCGCTTCGGTGCGCAGCACCGCGGCTGCGGCCTCATCGGAAGCGTGTCGCGGAGACGACCGGCGGGTCGGCAGGATCTCAATGGCTTCGCGGTCGACCGTTGCGCCGTCGGCTCCCTGCCCTTCGACGAGGACAAGACCGACGGCCGACGGTGTCACCGACAAGCCGAGTACGGCGTCCACTCATACCCCTTCGGACGTCCACTTACCGGGGTGACCGTAACAGCACGGCGCAGCGCCGGCTCCCCGGGGAGTGGCCGCTGCGGTGAAAGCTGCTGCCACAGGCCAGAATCGAAATGTGCTGTGCCGCTGAACCTCCTGTAAGAGAAGGCCGAACAGCTTTGCCGGGTCGATTGTCTGCTATCGGGCGCGGCGCACGCGTCGGCGTGGCAATGTGAAGACCCATGGCAGGAGTCCAGCAGACGCAGGGCGGGCCCAGCGGTCGCACGGTGCTCGGTCACCCGATCGGCTTGGCGAACCTGTTCGGAGTGGAGCTGTGGGAACGGTTCTCCTTCTACGGGATGCTGACCATCCTTGGCTACTACCTCTATTACTCGGTGACCGAGGGCGGCCTCGGGCTCCCGCAGAGCACCGCCACCGGCATCGTCGGCGCGTACGGCGGACTGGTCTACCTGTCGACCGTGCTCGGCGGTTGGATCGCTGACCGGGTCCTGGGCATGGAGCGCACCGTCTTCTACGGCGGCGTCGTGGTGATGTTCGGTCACATCGCCCTGGCCGTCATCCCCGACCTGGCGGGTGTGACCGTCGGGCTGGTGCTCGTCGCTCTCGGTTCGGGGGCGCTGAAGGCCAACGCGTCGTCCCTACTCGGCACGCTCTACGCCAAGGGTGACCCGCGCTGCGACGGCGGATTCACGTTGTTCTATCTCGGTATCAACCTCGGCGCCTTCGTCGGTCCGCTCATCACCGGGTTGCTGCAGACCCACGTCGGCTTCCACTACGGATTCGGCGCCGCCGCGATCGGAATGGCCTTGGGCCTGGCACAGTACGTCGTCTTCCGTCGAAATCTTGGCGACCACGGCCGTCACATACCGAATCCCCTGCCGCGCAGCGCAATCGGTCGGCTGGCGGCCATCGCGCTGGCGGGAGCGGTGGTCATCTGGATGGTGTTCGCAACGGGCGTGGTGACGCTGGCGAACCTGTCACATGTCACGACTGGCATCCTGGTCGCGGCGTCGGTGACTTATTTCGTCGTGATGCTGAGAAGCGCCAACGTCACGACCGTCGAACGCGTCAGGGTGCGCGCGTTCATCCCGCTGTTCGTGGCGAACGCCGTGTTCTGGTCGCTGTTCCAGCAGATCTTCACCGTGCTCGCCGTGTACTCCGACGAGCGAATGAACTGGTCGATCTTCGGATGGACCGCGCCGTCGAACTGGATCGGCTCCATCGAACCGGTGTGGATCATCACGCTGTCACCGCTGTTCGCGGCGATGTGGACCAGGCTCGGCGACCGCGCCCCGACCACCCCGCGCAAGTTCGCGTACGGCGTGATCGGAATGGGCGTGGCGTTCCTGCTGTTTCTGCCGATGGCGGGCACGACCGGCCGCGCGGTGCCCGCGCTGTACATCGTCGGTGTGATGGCGGTGTTCGCGATCAGCGAGCTGATGCTGTCACCGATCGGATTGTCGGCGACCACAAAGCTTGCGCCCGAGGCGTTCCGGGCCCAGATGATGGCGCTGTACTTCTTCTCGGTCGGTATCGGCACGGCGATGTCCGGTGTGTTGGCCGGTTACTACAAGGCGACGCACGAGTTCGCTTACTTCGGGATCATCGGTGCGGTCGCGGTAGCCGCCGGTGTGGTGGTGTTCGCGCTCGCGCCGTGGATCAGCCGCCATATGGAGGGGGTTCATTGATCGCGGCGTCCCCGCACGCCTAGCCGGCCAGAATCTCCTGCAACAGGGCGGGTTCGATGTTGCCGCCGGAGAGGACGACGACCGTTCGGCCCGCCGGGCTCGGCCCTTTACGGTAGGCGGCCAGCGCGACCGCCCCGCTCGGTTCGCTCACCAGGTGTGCACGTTGAGCGAGTTCACGTACCGCCGAACGAATTTCGTCTTCGGTCACGGTGACGACGTCATCGAGCACCCGTTGCAGGTGGGCGAACGTCAATTCGGAAGGTTGCGAGCGTAACCCGTCGGCGATGGTGCGGTTGCGGTCCTCGATGGACCAGTCGACGCGATGTCCGACGCTCAGGCTCTGGGCGGTGTCGGCGGCCAGTTCCGGTTCGACCCCGATCACCTTGGCATTCGGGCACATCGCCTTGATCGCCGTACCGATCCCCGAGGCGAGGCCGCCGCCGCTGACGGGTATCAGGACGGTGTCGACGCTCGGCAGATCCTCGGCGATCTCCAGCCCGATCGTGCCCTGGCCGGCGATGATGTCGGGGTGGTCGAACGGCGGTATCAGGACACCGCCGGTCTCCTCGACGACCTCGGCGGCGACCCGTTCCCGTTGTCCCGCACCGCACAACACCACCGTCGCCCCATGGCTTCGAGTGGCCGCCACCTTCACATCCGGTGTCTCCTGCGGCATCACGATGTGGGCGGGTATCGCGTACACCGCCGCCGCGTAGGCCACCGCCTGCGCGTGGTTCCCGCTCGAATATGCCACCACTCCCCTGGTGCGTACGGATTCGTCGAGGTGGCCGATCGCATTGAACGCACCCCGCACCTTGAAAGCCCCGATCGACTGCAGGCTCTCGGGCTTGACCCACAACGGCCGATCGTCGTCACCGGCCCACGGGGCGGGAAGCAGCGGTGTGCGCAGCACGAAGGCCCGGATCCGCGCGGCCGCCTGTTCGATGTCGTCGAGCGTCACCAATTCCACCCCACCAGTGTGCACCGCAGGGAATCCGGAGAGACAATGGCGATATGGCTGGAACCTTGTTCTTCGACGGCAACTGCGGGATGTGCACCCGCGCCGTCTACTTCATCCTGAAGATGAACCGAACGGGTGGTCTGCGAACCGCGCCGCTGCAGGGCGAGGGCGTCGCCGAGCGGTTGGGCATCCCCCAGTCACAGATCCTCGACGCCGCGCGGTGGCACGACCAGTCCGGCGATGTGTACGACGGCGCACAGGCGGTGAACGCCGCGGTGGCGGCCGCGTTGGGAACCCGGATCCCGCTTCTCGTGTACCGGATCCCCGGGATTCGTGCGTTGCAGGACGCGGTGTACCGGTATGTCGCCAGTCATCGCCACCGCTTCCCGGGTACGACGCCGTACTGCGAATCGCATCCTGTCGGCTGTTGACCCGGTGGCCATTTCCGACGTTCTCGTCCGGGAAGCGCAGCGCGGCGATCTGGACACGATTGCTGACATCTACGCGCACTACGTCGAAAACACCGTGGCGACCTTCGAATTGGTGCGCCCCGATCGCGTGGAGTGGAACCGCCGGTACGGCGCCGTCGTCGAAGCAGGGTTGCCGTTCCTGACGGCGGTTCTGGACGGTGAGATCGTCGGATACGCCTACTGCGCTCCGTGGAAGACGCGCCCCGCCTACCGGCAGACGGTGGAGGACTCCGTTTACGTCGCCCCACACGCCGTCGGTCGCGGGGTGGGCGGAAAGCTGCTCGATGCGTTGCTCGCGGCCTGCGCGACGGCGGGCGTACGGGAGGTGATCGCCGTGATCGCCGACGCCGATGCGGCCGCCTCGGCTGCGTTGCACCGCGGCCGCGGGTTCCTCGAGGCCGGCCGGCTCACCGCGGTCGGATTCAAGCACGACCGATGGCTTGACACGCTGCTCCTTCAGCGAAGCCTCCTCGCCTGAGGGAGACTTCGGCCGCCTCCGGATGTTTTTCGGCAAGTTGGGTACTCCCTAGCCGATTGGGCCACGGTCGAGGAGGCTGCCGATGAGTTCTGGGGTGCAAACCGGCACGATCACCACGCAGGTTCCGAGCCGGTTGGATCGGTTGCCGTGGTCGCGATTCCACTGGCGCGTCGTCATCGGACTCGGTGCGGTGTGGATGCTCGACGGCCTCGAGGTCACCATGGTCGGCAACGTCGCCTCTCGGTTGACCGAGAGCGGCAGCGGGATCGAGTTGACCGCAGGTGAAATCGGTATCGCCGCCGCGATTTACATCACCGGCGCATGCCTGGGTGCGCTGTTCTTCGGGCAGCTCACCGACCGGCTCGGCCGCAAGAAGCTGTTCCTGCTCACCCTCGCGGTCTACCTCGCCGCCACGGTGGCAACGGCTTTCGCGTTCGCGCCGTGGTACTTCTACATAGCGCGGTTCTTCACCGGCGCGGGTATCGGCGGTGAATACGCCGCGATCAACTCCGCAATCGACGAGTTGATCCCCGCGCGTGTCCGTGGCCGCGTCGACCTGATCATCAACGGTTCCTACTGGCTGGGCGCCGCCGGCGGTGCGGCAGGCGCACTGGTGCTGTTGAACACCGCGATCTTCCCGGCCGACATCGGTTGGCGCATCGCGTTCGGTATCGGCGCCGTCTTTGGCCTCGTGATTCTCGTCGTGCGGCGAAACGTCCCGGAAAGCCCGCGGTGGTTGTTCATTCACGGTCGCGAGGACGAAGCCGAACGCATCGTCGGCGAGATCGAGCGCGAGGTCGAACGCGAGACTGGGCAGACCCTCGAGGAACCCGAGGGCACGCTGACCGTGCGTCAGCGCAAGGCGATTCCCTTCCGGGAGATTGCCCACGTGGCCTTCACGAAGTATCCCCGCCGGGCCGTGCTCGGCCTCGCGCTGTTCATCGGGCAGGCGTTCCTCTACAACGCGTTCACGTTCAACCTGGGCACCCTGCTGAGTGGTTTCTACGATGTTGCGTCGGGCACCGTCCCGATCTTTTACGCGCTGTGGGCGTTGAGCAACTTCGCCGGCCCGATCCTGCTCGGCCGGTTCTTCGACACGATCGGCCGAAAACCGATGATCGCGTTCGCATATCTGGGTTCGGCGAGCGTGGCTGTGGCGCTGACCGTGCTGTTCGTGTCTCAGACGGGCGGGGTGTGGGTCTTCATGACCGTGCTCGGTGTGTGCTTCTTCCTCGCCTCATCGGGAGCCAGCGCCGCATATCTCACCGTCAGTGAGATTTTCCCCATGGAGACGCGGGCTTTGGCGATCGCGTTCTTCTACGCGGTCGGCACGGCCATCGGCGGTATCACCGGACCGCTACTGTTCGGCCAACTGATCGAATCCGGCGATCGCGGGCTCGTCGCGGTCAGCTTCCTGATCGGGGCGGCGGTGATGGCCGTCGGGGGCGTCGTCGAGCTGATATTCGGTGTGAAGGCCGAAGGTCAGAAACTCGAAGACCTCGCCATGCCGCTGACGACCGCCGACGAAGACGAGGAGAGGTCCGAAGCGCCTTCGGAGCGTGACGAGGAACGCGCGGCCCGCCAGGCGCGCATCGCCGAGCGCACCGAACGTGAGCGGGCAGCCAGCCAGGCGCGGCGCTACCGGCCCGGCCCGGCGGCGGGCTGGTATGGGGCATGGCGTGAGCCGCCGACGCCCGGTGTGCCCGAGTCGGCGCTCGACCACGAGATCGAAACCATCGCGCGCGCGGTGAGCGAGCACGAACCGATGTCCGTGCGTGAATTGCACAGGGCGGTCGGTGCGCGGTATTGGGGACCCGGCGAGTTCCGCAAGGCGATGCGGGCGGCGTTGGCGGAGAACCGAATCGCCCGACATCCCCGTGGCAAGGTCGGTATGCCACCGGAAACATCACAGCAATGACTTTGGGCTGCAGCATATTCGGGCATAATCCGACGTTCCGCGCAGATGGCCGCATCATGCGGTGGCAGTGCGAGCGGTGTGGCGAGGCGCAGGGCGCCAAGGAATACGCCACCGCCGAAGACGCGCACAGATACGCCAAAGCGTTCAACAAACGCGATACCGACGACCTCGGGAAGCGCGCGCCTCTACTCGGCCTGCTGCCGTTGCGGCTGTGGCGGGCCCTGCGTCGGCGTTAGCTCTTGGTCAGGGTGAACTGACAGACGTCGGTGTAGCCCTCGCGGAACAGGTCGGCGCAGCCGGTTAGGTACTTCATGTACCGGTCGTACACCTCTTCGGACTGAATCGCGATCGCCTCGTCCTTGTGGGCCTCGAGCGCGGCGCTCCAGTGGTCCAACGTGCGGGCGTAGTGCAACCGCAACGGCTGGACCAGGCCCACCTTGAATCCCGCTTGGGTCGCGTGCCTCTTGACCGCGACGGGCTGGGGCAGATCCCCGCCGGGGAAGATCTCGTCCATGATGAATTTGAAGAACCGGAGCTTGGTCATGGTCAGCGGCAGACCGCGCTCCGCGAACTCCTCATCGTCGGGCTTGACGATGGTGTGCAGCATCATCACTCCGTCGGCGGGCAGCGCGTCGTACGCCATCTTGAAGAACTCGGGGTAGCGGTCGCGGCCGAAGTGCTCGAACGCGCCGATCGACACGATGCGATCGACCGGTTCGTGGAACTGCTCCCAACCCTGGAGCAGGACCCGCTTGCTGCGGGGGCTGTCGATGCCGTCGAGCACCTTCTGCACGTGGGCCTGCTGGTTCTTGCTCAGCGTCAGGCCCACCACGTTGACGTCGTAGCGCTCCAACGCCCGTTTGATCGTCCCGCCCCAACCGCATCCGATGTCGAGCAGCGTCATACCCGGTTGCAGGCCGAGCTTGCCCAGCGATAGATCGATCTTGGCGAGCTGGGCTTCCTCGAGGGTCATGTCGTCGCGCTCGAAGAAGGCACAACTGTAGGTCTGTGTCGGGTCCAGGAACAGCCGGTAGAACTCGTCGGACAAGTCGTAGTGCGACTGCACATCCTCGAAATGCGGTGTGAGGTCCTGGGCGGTATCGGTGGATTTTTCTGGCACGGTCAGCCCCTGGCGTCGAATTGGGTCAGGTCGAAGCTCCGCACGGTTCGAGAGCCTCCCCCGTCGCAGGCAGTTTACGCACAGCACCTGGATGCAGCCGTCATTGCCCTGGTCAAGCGTGTGTATCGCCGCATGGCTGTCGTCCGCACTAAAGTTGGACCCCATACGGGTAACCCTCAACGAGAACGGAGACCGATCATGAGCACACCTGACGGCCTCGCGTTCGGCGATGCCATTCCCGAAGCCGACGTGGCGGACCAGCGCACCCCGGTGTACCCCGACGACCAGGACACCTGGCAGGACGCCTCGGCGATCTCCCGCGAACGCACGTGGGACGCCAACGAAGCTGATCTGGTCGATCAGGCGATCGAGGTGCCGATCCCCGAGGACGACCTGCCGCTGGAATAACCCACCGCGCGCGCACTCGTCGCGAGGATCCGCTGCCCCGCTCGCCTGCGGGTAGTAAGCATGACGCCATGGATCTACGTCCGGAATTGCTCGAAAGCCTCGACTTCGATCCCAACGCCTCGCGTGTCTTCGGCGAGCCCTACGAGACAGCCGACGGCACCACCGTCCTCCCCGTCGCTGAAGTCCGCGGCCGAGCCAGGCGCGGCGGTGAGCCGAACGTCAAGGTGACGAGCAGGCCGGCCGGTGTGTTCGTCATCAAGGACGGCGATGCGGTATGGCGACCAGCGGTCGACGCGACCCGCATCACGCTGGCCGGAATCCTGGTCGGGCTGGTGACCTCAGCGCTCGCCGGGGTGGCGATGGTGCGACGCCCGCCCTGGCCCGACCTGTACGGCGACATCTCGTCGCGATGAGGCGGTGCACGGCGACGGTCAGTTCTGCCGTGGGAGCAGCTCAACGACGAACTGGTCGACGAATTCGGCCATCGCGATGCGCCCCGCTGGACGGATGACGAATTTGGTCAGGCCGGCGTCCAGGTAGGCGTCGAGTTGCCGGTGCAGCTGCGGCCAACCGTCGGCGATCAGCTCGGAGGGGTCGACGTCGGGCCGGCGCCGGCTGATCGCCGCCAGCATCTGCGGCGACGCTGCGCCGTCGGCGACGGCCAGGTTGATGCCGAAGTGGTCCGGCTCGACCTCTCGCCCGGCATCCTCGGCCGCGCGCTGGATCGCCTGTCGGGCTCGACGCGCCTCGGCGGGAGTGACGAAGCTGCCGAGCCAACCGTCGCCCAGGCGGCCGATACGCCGGAACGCGGCGGGGGCCGACCCGCCCAGCCAGATGTCGAGCGGCTTGACGGGCCGGGGTGCCACCGCCGCCGACGAGACCGTGTAGTAGTCGCCGTCGAACGAGACGTCGTCGTGTTCGAGCACCGCACGAAGCAGCCGCAGCGCCTCGTCGAACACCGCGGCGCGCGCCCCGTCGGGCACCACGAAGATCTCGCGTTCTGCCGCGATGGCGGACCGCAACCCGAAGACCGGGAGCACCCGTTTGGGCGCTAACGCCGCGAGTGAGGCCAGCTGCTTGGCGACGAGCACCGGGTGCCGTCCCGGTAGCACCGCGACCGACGTACCGACCTTCAAGCTGCGGGTGCGCGCCAGAGCGAAAGCCATTCCGACGAACGGATCGACGGCCTCGGAGTACACGAGTTCGGAAAACCACAGCGAGTCGACGCCGGTGTCTTCCAGCTGGTCGACGATGTCCGGCAGCTGTTGCGGCCCGATGTCGGCGCCGAGCCCGATCCCGAATCGAATTTTCACGTCGCCGACATCGTACTTGCGCGTGCTTTCGGGGCGGCGTCGGTGCACGGGGCGCTAGGGTTCTCGAAAACGCTTGCCAGAGAGCGAGGAAACGGTGGACGGAGCGGTGACGGTGGCGATGGCGGCGCCGGCGGAGCGGATCTGGGACCTGATCGCCGATGTGCGAAACACCGGCAAGTTCTCCCCCGAAGTCATGGAGGCCGAGTGGCTCGGTGGTGCCACCGGTCCCGCGCTGGGGGCCCGGTTCCGGGGCCACGTCAAACGCAACGAGATCGGGCCCGTCTACTGGACGACGTGTGAGGTGACGGCCTGCGAACCGAACCGGGAATTCGGCTTCGCGGTGCTCATCGGAGACAAGCCCGTGAACAACTGGCACTACCGGCTCGCCCCCGTCGACGGCGGTACTGAGGTCACCGAGTCTTTCCGGCTCAACGACTCGCTGCTGATGAAGCTGTTCTCGGTGTTCGGAGGCCAGCTTCGGCGCAGGCGCAACATCCGCGACATGCGCAAGACGCTCGAGCGCATCAAGGCGGTGGTCGAGGCGCCCGAGGGCAGCTGAGCAGGAAACGTTGTCCGCCAGCGGATTACAGGCTGCGCAGGCGCCGGACGCGATCGCTGATCGCCCGCTGCGAGACGCCGGCGTTCCTGGCCAGGGCCTCGAACGCGTGGGGGCAACCCGGGTACACATGCAGTTCGGTGGGCACTCCGGCGTCGGCCAGTCGGGTCGCATAGGCGACGTCTTCCTTGCGGAAGATGTCGAGATCGCCCACGTCGATGTAGGTGTCGGGAAGTGCGCTCAGGTCCGTGGCTCGGGCAGGTGCCGCGTACGGCGACACGGAGGCCGATCCGGCGTCCTCACCCAACAGTGCGCCCCACCCGGTGGCGTTGTCGTCGTACGTCCACGTCAGGTACGGCAGCAGGCCGGGATCCGGTGTCCCGGGGCGGTCGTCGAGCATCGGATAGATCAGTAGCTGCTGTGCGACTGCCGGGCCGCCGCGGTCGCGCGCCAGCAGGCACACACCCGCGGCGAGGCCGCCGCCCGCGCTGTCGCCCATGACCGCGACCCGGTCGGGTTCGATGCCGAGCGTCGAAGCGTTGCCGGCCAGCCAGCACAGTGCCTCATAGCAGTCCTCGGCCGGTACGGGGTGCGGGTGTTCGGGAGCGACCCGGTAGTCGACCATCAGCATCGGCACCCCGGAGGCCGCTACGTAGTCCCGCACTGCGAGGTCGTAGAGGCTTCCGACGTGTTCAAGGCCGAAAATCATTCCGCCGCCGTGCAGGTACAGCGCCGCGCTGCCCGGCTGCTCCCCCGCCCGCTGATACCAGCCGAGCGCCAGCGTTGCCCCGTCATCGGTAGTCAGCGAGTGCCGCGTGACCTCCACGCCGGCGGCGGGCCCCCGTTGGCCCGCGACGGTGTCGAACATCCGGTGACCGTTGACGCGCCGTGAGTCGACATCGCCGATCGGCGCGGGGTCGACGTCGCCGACCGCGGCAAGCAGCGGTGCCATCTCCTCCAGCACTTGGGCGTCGATACCGAGGGGCATGCGGGCACACTATCGCGGCCCGGCGTGGTCGCGATGTGAGTTCGACGCATTGACTTTGCCTCGGACGTGATGTCGATGCGGTATTGATTCCCTTGCGCTGCTTGACTTCTGGGAACCAACTGTCGGTTTGGCGAGGCGTACTCGAACCGCGTGAGACAGGATCTGCTCGCAGATGCGGACTTTGACGGTGTGGTCAATCCGCCCCGGTGGGGCCGGCGCATTTGGTAGAACAATGCCAGTTGCGCCGCGAGCCGAGGAGCCTGCAATGGGTCAGTGGTCACGTGAGGAGATCGAGGAGGCGTTTCACGCCTATCAGGACGCGGTCGTCGACATCGGCAAGACGTGGGACTGGTCGAGCTATGCCGATCACTTCACCGAGGACGCGACCTACGTCGAACATGCCCTCGGCAACATGGCGGGCAGGGAGACCATCCGTGACTGGATCGTCTCGACGATGAACATGTTCCCAGGCAGCGAGATGCCCTTCTATCCGGTCGAGTGGTACTCGATCGACGTCGACAAGGGCTGGGTGATCAACCGCAACGTCAACACGATGAAGGATCCCGGCGACGGCAGCGTGCACGGCACCCCGTGATCACCGTTCTCAGGTACGCCGGCGACGGGAAGTGGAGCTATGAAGAGGACGCCTACAACCCGATGAACTTCCTGGTGATGGTGCAGGGCTACATCCAGCGCTGTCACGAACTGGGCACCATCTCCGACGACGCCCGCGTGTTCGCGAAGAACATGAACTGGCAGTTGTCATAATCCATTTGGCCACGTGTTCGGGATTCGGCTTCTGCGGTCAATAATCGGCCTACCCTCGGGCGGGTGGACACCGCGACACCGCCCACCTTCGGCGCGCACATGATCAGGGTCAACGGCACACCTCCGCCCGAGGTGCCGTTGTCCGAGGTCGACCTGGGTTCCTGGAAGTTCTGGGTGCAACCCGACGACTTCCGTGACGGCGCATTCGCCACGCTGCGCCGCGAAGCGCCGGTCTCGTTTCACGCACCGCTGGAAACCCCCGGTGTGGCCGAAGGTCCCGGCCACTGGGCGATCACCAAGTTCGACGACGTCTGGTACGCCAGCAGACATCCGCATATCTTCAGCTCGAGTCCGAGCATCACCATCAACGACGCGAACCCGGAATTGTCCGAGTATTTCGGCTCGATGATCGTGACCGACGATCCGCGTCATCTTCGACTGCGAAACATCGTCAGCCGGGCTTTCACCCCCAGGGTGGTCACACGCACCGAGGTCGCGGTCAGAGATCGCGCCCGGCGCCTCGTCGAAGAGATGATCGCCGAACATCCCGACGGCCACGGGGAGGTCGTCGCGGAGTTGGCCGGACCACTGCCGCTGCAGGTGATCTGCGACATGATGGGTATCCCCGAGGACGACCATCAGCAGATCTTCCACTGGACCAACGTGATCCTCGGCTTCGGGGACAAAGACATCGCGCAGGACTACGAGGAGTTCGTCAAGGTCGCGATGGACATCGGCGCCTACGCGACCGCACATGCCGAAGATCGTCGCGCCCACCCGCAGGAGGATCTGACGACCGCGCTGGTCGAGGCCGAGGTCGACGGCGAACGTTTGACATCGGCCGAGATCGCATCGTTCTTCATCCTGTTGGTGGTGGCCGGGAACGAGACCACCCGCAACGCGATCAGCCACGGCGTGCTCGCGCTCACCCGCTATCCGCGCGAACGCGAGCGGTGGTGGGCGAACTACGAGACCGTTGCCCCCACCGCCGTCGAGGAGATCGTCCGGTGGGCGTTCCCGGTGAACTACATGCGCCGCACCTTGACCGAAGACTGCGAACTCAGCGGCGTCACGATGTCTGCCGGAGACAAGGCCACGCTCTGGTACTGCTCGGCGAACCGCGACGAAGACAAGTTCGCCGACCCCTGGACGTTCGACGTGACACGAAGCCCCAATCCGCATGCCGGATTCGGCGGCGGTGGAGCGCATTTCTGTCTGGGCGCCAACCTAGCCCGGCGCGAGATCACCGTCGTCTTCGAGGAACTGCACCGGCAGATACCCGACATCGCCGCCACCGAGGAACCGGCGCGGTTACTGTCGCCGTTCATCCACGGGATCAAGCGACTGCCGGTGTCCTGGACACCGCCTCGCTGAGGTCGTCACGACTGGGTCGCGCCGCAGGCGGTGACATGGTTCGCAGCCCGGTTGGCCGATCACTTGTGTCGTCAGGCGTTCCATGGGTAACCAACGGCCATGCATCCCGAACACTTTCGTACCCTGCTGACTTCGAACGGCCCGTATGCGTCGGTGTACTTCGACGATTCCCACAACACCGCCGACGCGGCGGCTCAGATGGACCTGAAGTGGCGCGCGCTGCGTGAGCAGCTCGAGGAGCAGGGCGCCGATCCGGCGGTGACAGAGAGCATCGAGCAGGCCATCACGGATGCGGCTCCCCCGGTCGGGCCCAGTGGTCGCGCGGTCGTGGCCAGCGCCGACGGTGTCTTGGTCAACGAACACCTCATTCGGCCCATCGAGCCTGTCGTCCGGGTGTCGGCACTGCCCTACATCGTCCCGGTCGTCGAGCACGGCCTCGACCGACCGACGTACGCCGTGGTGATCGTGGACTACGAGGGCGGCGACATCACGCTGTACCGCGAGGGCACCGCGGTCTCGGACACCGTCGACGGGGATGCCTACCCCGTGCACAAGGCTTCGGGCGCCGACACCCCGGGATATGGCGATCCGCAGCGGACCAGCGATGAGGCGCGCCAACAGAACATCCGGGCGGTCGCAAGCCAGCTGACCACGCTGGTCGACGACGCCAAACCCGAAGTCGTATTCGTCGTCGGCGAGGTTCAGTCGCGCACCGACCTGATTGGGGAACTACCCGAGCGAGTCGCTTCGCTGGTGGTCGACGTGGGCGTCGGGGCGCGGCACAGCGGGTTCGACGACGCCGACCTGCAACACGAGATCGATCAGGAGTTTCAGCGTCGCCGCGTGGCGGCGATCGACGAGGCCGCACAACGCTTCACCGCCGAGCTCGGGCGCGGCGAGGGCATGGCGACCGAAGGGCTGGACGGCGTGACGGCGGCCTTGCGGGCGGGCGCCGTCGACACCCTGATCATCGGAGACGTCGGCGACGCGACCGTCGTGGCCGGCGATGACCTGGCCACGATCGCGCCGAACGCCGACGTCCTCTCCGAGCTGGGCACGGCCCCGAGCCAGACCCTGCGGGCCGACGAGGCGCTGCCGATGGCGGCGATCAACACCGGAGCCGCGTTGATCCGCACCGACGAGCGCATCGATCCGGCCGACGGCGTCGCCGCGATCTTGCGCTACGCGCTGCCCCGCTGACGCCGGGCGCGGCTCAGCGGGCGCCGACGATATTGGCCAGCGCGGCGATCGGTGTGTCGTCGAGATGCTGGCAGAGTTCCAGCGCGTGCCCGAAAACCCGCTGCGCTCCGGCCTTTTCGAGCTCACTGCGGGAGACTCCCCCGCTGAGCACCGCGATGCTGTCGACACCTGCGCGTTTACAGGCTTCAACATCCCAGATGGTGTCGCCGACGAAGACGGCATGCGAGGCCGTCACCCCTGCGCGTTCGAGAGCGACCTCGACGATGTCGGGCTCGGGTTTGGCGGTGTCCACATCCTCCGAGGAAGTCACCGCGTACACCAGGTGGTCGCTGTCGAGCACCTCGCGCAGCACCGACAGCTCCTCTTCCGGTGCCGAGGTCGCCAACACGACCCGGATGTCGAGCTTGTGCACCGCTTCGAGCAGTCCGCGTGCGCCCGGCAGTTGCCTCAGGTGCGGCGCCAACTCCTTGTAATAGCGCGAATGCAAATCCTTGGCCTGGCTACGGGTCTCCTCGTCAGCCTCTGCTCCCAGCGTGTTGACCAGTGTCGTGCCATCCATCCCGATGGAGCGGTGGATGCGCCAGGCCTCGACCGGGTGACCGGCCTCCTCAAATGCCCGGTACCAGGCATGAACGTGCAGGTAGTTCGAGTCGACCAGCGTCCCGTCGATATCGAAGAGGACGGCCGATGCGGTCTTGGCTTGCTCGGTCACGAGCGGTGGTGCTGCTCGGGGGCCCGGTTCGGCTCGGCACGCGTGGTTCGATCGTCTCGCACGCCATCGGTTTTGGTGGTCGACGGATCGGCGACCGAGTCGGACGTTCGCGTCTGCGGGTCCAGGGCGTCGGCGCGGGCGCGTTGTTCATCGAGTTCGTCGCGCTTGGTGTTGACCGCGTTGCGGTGCGTGTGGGCAGCATCCTGCAGCCGGGCCGCCTCGGCGGCTTTCGCCTCTGCTTCGGCTTGTGCGGCACGGGCGCGAGCCTCGGTTTCCTGCGCGACGGTCTCGCGCTTGCGGAGATGATGCGACTTTTCGTCGACCTCCGTGCGGAGCCGATCGGCTTCCATGCGGCGGCGCTTGTTGCGCGCGTTGCGCGCCAGGAGCGCCACCGCCACGATCGCGGCGATCAGGACGATGGCGACGATGATCCACACGATGGCGTTGTTATCCATGTCGGCTCCTCTGGTCTGTCGAGCCGGCTCGTTGACGAACCCGCTAATTCTGCGTGTGCCCGGGCAGCCATCCGGCTAAACGGCCGATGGTCAGACAGTTAGGGGCGGCCGCCATAGGGACAGCGCTCGCTGAGTCGATGGCGGCTCGCCCGCAGCTGTCTGGCAGGGATTTCGGCCCACCGGCCGACGGAATTACCCGCTTGAGCAACGAAAAGCGTTGTTGCGGAGCGGAGCTCAGGATTCCCGTTGTTGGGCGATGCTAGAGCGTCGCGGTCAACGGTCCGGACGGCTCGCAGACCGGCTCGGGCGGGTTGCCCGAGGTGGAGCAACCCCGACCCGTCGCCACGTACGTCGCGCCCGGTTGATACGGCGAGTAGTACGCCCGCGCTGTTAACAGCCCGTTGTTCTGCACACAGTTCTCCGGCCCCGCGTTGCCCTGGAGTTCGACGCAGGCGATCGACTGATACGGGGTGCCGCCGTCGCAGTTCGACGGCGACATCGTCACCGCCACCATGTCCGTTCCTGATACGTGCACGACGTGCGGGGCGGAGAGGGTGAAGGAGCAGGGCGGCTCGTCCGGGTCCGCGGCTGCCGTCGCGGTGACCGACGCACAGCTCAGCGCGACGGTGAAGACCCCGACCATCAGCGACCTGATCATCTCCGGATCGTAGGCCAAGGCCACACGTGCGCGTGCCCCCTTTCGGCGAGCGTGCACCATCCCTGTTACGCGAGCGTGCGGGTCTGCTGACGACACGCCGCGTTAGATCCGCACTTTGCGCACCGTCGCGGGTCAACGAGCGTGCGGTACTCGGCGACGAGGCGATCGACCGCTGTGCGCAGGACACCCGAGAGCGGGCCGTAGAAATTGGCGATCGGCACGACGCGCATGCGCTGAATGTGACCGTGGGCCGTGTGCTGGCGTTGACGAGTCGGTGGCGGGCAGACGAACTACCGGTGAATGTGCGGACTGTGGCGGGGTTTGCGCACATTCGTCGGCCCGCGACGGTGCGCAAAAGGCTGATTTTCCGCGGCGTGTCGTGTGCAGGCACGCACGGTCGCGGGAATGGGATCAGGCGACGTATCGGGTGAACCAGTCCTGCACACGGTGCCACGCGTCGGCCGCGGCGGTCGCGTTGTAACGCTCGCCGGTGTCGTTGAAGAATGCGTGGTTGGAGTCGGGTTCGGTGACCAACTCGAAAACCAGACCGGCTTTTTCGAGTGCCGCCCGCGCGACGGGTTCGGTGGCGTTCACCCGCTGATCCTGGGCCGCGTAAATCCCCAGCACGGCAACGTCTTTCGATCCGGAGAAGTCGGGGTTGTCGGGTGTGGGCCCGTAGAACGGGACCGCCGCCGACAGCCGAGGCTCACCGGAGTCCAACAACCGCCACACATAACCACCGCCCATGCAGAAGCCGACCGCCGCGACCTTCTTGCCGGGAACGCGTCGTTGCAGTTCGTCGATGCCCGATTTCAGATCCGCGACCCCTTCCTCTGGCGGGATCTTGCCCAGCGCCGCGGTCGCCTCCGCGGGATCGGCGAACGTCGATGTCCCGCCCTTCGCCGAGAGCAGGTCGATCGCCAGCGCTGAGTAGCCGATTCCGGCGAAGCGACCCGCCACCGAACGGATGTAGTCGTTGAGTCCCTTGTTTTCGTGGATGACGAGCACGCCGCCGCGGACGTCCGGCGCCTGGGCCCAAGCGGCCTGCAATTCGCCGCGAGGCCCAGCCCAGCTGACCGGTGTGGTCGCCACCGCTGTCTCGCTGCCGGGCGGCGGGGCGCTGGCCGTGACGGCGCCGCTCGACGTGGCCGGGGCGTCGGCCGTCGGCTCCCGGTTCTGGCCGCATGCGGCGAACAACGCGGTCGCGCCCGCGGTGCCGACACCGAGCAGCGCCAACCGGCGCAGCGCCTCCCGCCGCGACAGCAGGCCGTCGACGTGGTCGGTGGCGATCTCTTCGGCGATGTACCGCTGGAGGGGGGTCATCCCAGCGAGTATGCCCCGATACGGACACCGCCGGAACCCTCGCACGAGGCCGCAACATCGTCGGATACATGCACGTCAGCAAGCACAGTAGACAAATTCGCGAATCTGTTCACAGATTTCGTTGACATGGCAATCGCCGGGCTGTTCTATGGCGGGGTGAGCTACGACACGATCATCCGCAACGGCCTCTGGTTCGACGGCACCGGCGCTCCGTCGGCGATCCGCAACCTCGGTATCCGCGCGGGCCGTGTGGTGGCGGTCAGCGAAGACGATCTCGACGCGACCGGTTGCCCGCAAGTCATCGACGCGACCGGTAAGTGGGTCATGCCCGGCATGCTCGACATCCACACCCACTACGACGTCGAAGTGCTCAACGGTCCCGCCCTCGCCGAGTCGCTGCGCCACGGCGTGACCACGGTGATGCTCGGGTCCTGCTCGCTGTCGACCGTGCACGTCGACGCCAGCGACGCCGGTGACATCTTCGGTCGGGTCGAGGCGATCCCCCGTGACCACGTGATCGCCGCGGTCGAAGAGCACAAGACCTGGTCGAACTGCGAGCAATACATCCAAGCTCTGGAATCCCGGCCGCTCGGCCCCAACATCGCGGCATTCATCGGTCACTCCGACATGCGCGCCGCGACCATGGGACTCGACCGCGCCACGCGTAAGGACCAGCGCCCCACCGAGGCCGAGCAAGCTCAGATGGAGTGTTGGCTGTCGGAGGCGCTGGAGGCCGGATTCGTCGGAATGTCGTCGCAACAGCTGCTTTTCGACAAGCTCGATGGTGACGTGTGCCGGTCGAGGACCCTCCCGTCGACCTACGCCAAACCGCGCGAGCTGCGTCGGTTGAAGGCGTTGCTGCGACGCGCAGGCCGGGTTCTGCAGTCCGGCCCCGACATCGAGAACCCGCTCAACCTCGGCTCACAGCTGGCGCAGTCGCTGGGCCTCATCCGCAATCCGCTCAAGACCAGCTTGTTGTCGGCCGCGGACGTGAAATCGAACCCGTACAGCATCCACGCGCTCGGTCCGGCCGCGCGGCTGGTCAACAGGCTCGGCGGCAACTTCCGTTGGCAGCATCTGCCGGTCCCTTTCGAGGTTTACGCCGACGGCATCGATCTGGTGGTCTTCGAGGAATTCGGCGCGGGCGCGGCGGCGCTGCATCTGCGCGACGAGGTCGAGCGCAACGAGCTCATGCGCGATGCGGCCTACCGGCGCCGATTCCGCAAGGAGTACGAGAGCAAGCTCGGCATCCGGGTGTGGCAGCGCGACTTCTTCGACGCCGAGATCGTCGCGTGCCCGGACACATCGATCGTCGGCAAGTCGTTCGGTCTGGTCGGTCAGGAGCGCGGCGGTGTGCATCCCGTCGACGCCTTCCTCGACCTGGTGCTCGAACACGGCACGGCACTGCGATGGCGCACCACGATTTCCAACCATCGCCCCGAGGTGCTCAAGAAGCTCGCCGCCGATTCCGGCATCCAGATGGGCTTCTCGGATGCCGGTGCGCACCTGCGCAACATGGCGTTCTACAACATGGGTCTGCGGTTGCTGCGCCACGTGTACAGCGCCGAACGCGCCGGGAAGCCGTTCATGACGGTCGAACACGCGGTGCACCGGCTCACCGGTGAGCTGGCCGACTGGTATCGCCTGGACGCCGGGCACCTGCGTATCGGCGACCGCGCCGACATCGTGATCGTCGACCCCGCGCACCTCGACGATTCGCTGGACCGCTACGCAGAAGAGCGCGTCGACCATTACGGCGGGCTGTCGCGCATGGTCAACCGCAACGACGACACTGTCTCGGGTGTGTTCGTCGGCGGCCGCGCGGTCTTCCTCGACGGCAAGCCGACGCATCTCGTCGGCAAACGGCGGACCGGACGGTTCCTGCGCGCAGCGCACAAGGCGCCCGCGCTCGTCGAGCAGGAAGGGGAATTGGCCAGTGTCGGTTGAGGATACGGTTCTGGGCATGTGGAAGGCGCTCTCGGCGCGCGACTGGGAGGCGGTCAAGACCTTTCTGTCCGACGACTGCATCTACCTCGACGTGCCCGTAGGTCCGGCAGCCGCTGCGCGCGGGCCGGAGGACATCGTCAAGCGGCTCAAGATCGGCTTGGCGCCGTTGGCCTCCTACGAGAACTTCACGGGGTTGCTGGTCGACAACGGTGCGGACGTGATGTACGAGCATTCCGAGGAATGGCACTGGGCCACAGGTGAATCGGCTGTACTGAAATTCGTCAGCGTGCATCGCGTCGAGGACGGCAAGATCACGCTGTGGAAGGACTACTGGGACATGGGCGCGCTGGCCAACAACGCGCCGGCCACGTGGATGGACGACTTCGCCAACGCCGACATGTCATGGGTGTTCGACGCGACCGGACTGGTCTGACTCAGCCCTGAGGGCGCGTGGCAATGCGCGGAAACCTAGACGCTCCAGGCTAATCGGAACTTCTCGGCGGCCTGCTCGGCGCTGAGGTCGCCGAAGTTATCGTGCTCGTAGCGGCGCACCGCGACCACGGCATCCACGACCGCATCGCCGAGGACGGACCGCATCAGCGAGGAGCGCTCGAGCGCGTCGATCGCCTCGGCCTGGTTCTGGGCCATCATCACGATGCCGGCGCGCTGTCGTTGCTCATCGGTCAGCATTGCGGGATCGACCGTCGTCTCCGGCGGTAGTGCCAGCCGGCGTTCGATCCCGTGGAGGGCGAGCCCGAGGATCGCCGCCGTCGCCAGATACGGATTGGCCGACGGGTCGACGACCTTGACCTCGACGTTGGCCCCCGACGGGTTGCTGACGCCGCCGATCAGGAAACGCACTGCCGCCTCGCGGTTCTCGGTGCCCCAGCAGATCGAAGCCCCTGACCAGAGGCCGGGTTGCATGCGCTGGCCGGACAACAGCGAACCGGCGAGCACGCCCTGAGCCTCGGGAAGGCCGGCGAGCAACCCTGCCACCGCCGACTCCCCCTCGGGTGTCAAACCGTTGACACCGTCTCCGTCGGAGAACACGGGGGCGTCATCACGCGTCATCGAGAAGTGCTGATGCGAACCCGATCCGACCTCTCCGGCGAACGGGACCGGCGACAGGCTCACCCGCATCCCGTACCTGCGCGCGACTCGGCCGATGATGATCCGCATCAGCACGAGCGCATCGGCAGCCGCAACCGGCGCCAGGGGGGCCAGCGAGATCTCGAACTGGTTGACGCCGTACTCGGGGTGAAACTGCTCGATCGCGACACCCGATGCGGTTGCGGCGTCGGTTACATCGCGGACGAACCCCTCGAACTCCAAGACTCCGGCCAGGCCGTATTGGGCCCACAGGTGCGACGGCAACCGGCTGCCGTCGGGCCCGACGAGCACGAACTCCATCTCATGGCCCACGACCGTGCTGATTCCCGCATCGGACAACCTGTCCGCAACCCGGCCGAGCGCGCCGCGGCTGCAGTAGGCGTCCGGGGTTCCGTCTTGGTTGAAGAAATTACCTGGCGCCCAGGCTAATCCGTCACCGAGGATACGTAGTGCGGCGAGGTCGATGCGGATCCGCTGGTCCCCCACCACGCCGATATCGTCGCCGAAGACGATTCCGCTCTGGTCGATGGCGAAGACATGCCATACGGGGCTGGCCCCGAGACCGGGCTCGGCGAAGGTGCCCATCCGGCGCAGCGGCACCGTCTTGGCGAGCGTGAGCCCGGCGGGGTTGACAACCGTGCCGATGAGGGTGGCGACCCCGTCGGACTCGAGCTGTGCGATCGCCGCCGCCGCGAGCGGTTTGGCTGCCCCTGAGTTCACGACAGCCATTGTGCGCCCCGGTGCCGCCTACAGCGTGATCTTGCAGCTTTGTCCGATGTCCAGCGTGCGCAGCATGCGGCCCATGCCGAGCCACATCGCGCACGACAGCGCCAGATCCGTGAGCAACTCGTCGGAGAAGTGCTCGCGGCAGCGTTGCCAGAAGTTCTCGTCGTCGCGCAGACCGGTGTGGTCTCCTGCGAAGCGTTCGGCGAACTCGGCGGCGATCCGCTCCTGTGCGCTGTAGCCCGGCCACGTTCGCCATTCGGCGGCATGGTCGTAGAGGTCCTCGTCGACGCCGGCTGCGAGACCTTCGGAGTCCCGGGTGTTCTGGCACACCACACATTCGTTGTTCAGGGCGATGACCATCCGCGCCAGTTCGCGTACCCGCATCGGCAGCCGATTCTTCGTGTAGACCGCGTTGGTGAAGCCGGCCATCGCGATACCGATATCCGGGGACATCGTCACCCAGGCGGCAGCGTCATCGTCGGCGAAATCCCCGATTCGACTCATGGCCGCATCGTACGCCCGCGGACGTCGAATTGGAACGCGTTCTAGTTCCGGACCTGCACGGTCAGCCGCTTGTGACCAGCTGGGTGCGGTCGTCGGTCCAGTCGCGCTGCAGGAGCATTCGGTGCGCGATGCGCTCCAGCGCTGCCTCGACCTGGAACCGGTCTGGGCGTCCTTCGAAGGACGGCGAGGTGGCCAACTTCTCGACGATGCGGCCCACGATCGCCGTCGAGATCGCGTCGACCTGCCGAATCCCGTTCTGGGTCAGCCAGAGCCGTTCGCCGGTGCGAAGCGCCAGACCGCGTCGCACCAGATCGTCGAACGTCGGCTCGATGATCTCGTACGGCACGCGGAGCCGTTCGGCGATGTCGGTCAGCGTCGCCGAGCCGAATACCTGGTTCTGCCGGTAGATCTGAAGCAGCGCCCACATCTGGCTGACGTCGAGGTCGCAGCCGGGTTCGCGGGCCAGGCTGCGCAGTCGGATCTCCGGTGAGTCGCGGAACAGCCGGCCGACAGCCACTTCGAGGATTTTCTCGGGCGACTCGGTGCTCGGCATGCCGAAGCCCTCACCCAAGTCGGACGCCGACACGGTCTCCACCTCACGCAGCTGCACCTCCTTGAGGAACAGCGAGACGACGAATCCGACCACCGCAACGGGCACCGCGCACAGGAACACGCGACCCAGCGAGTCGGCGTAGGCGTCGACGATCGGCGCGGCCATCTGCGGGCTCAGCATGTGAAGCGCCTGCGGCGACTCCGCTGCGCGCGGCGGAGCACCGCTGGCGGCCAGTGCGGGCCCGATCCGGCTGGCGAGGAAATTGGCGAACAGGCTGCCGAAAATCGCTGCGCCGAAGGAGCTTCCGATGGTGCGGAAGAAGGTGACTCCCGAGGTGGCCACCCCGAGGTCGCTGAAGTTCGAGGTGTTCTGCACGACGAGCACGAGCACCTGCATACACAGGCCGATCCCTGTGCCGAGGATGAACAGATACAGCGACTGCTGCCACGTCGGCGTCGCGGCGTCCATGGCGGACAGCAACAGGAACGCCACCGCCATGGTTGCGGTGCCCGCGATCGGGAAAATTCGGTATCTGCCGGTGCGGCCGACGATCTGGCCGCTGCCGACCGAGGTGATCAGCATGCCCGCGACCATCGGCAGCGTGCGCAGACCCGACGTCGTCGCCGAGACGCCGTTGACGAACTGCATGAAGGTCGGCAGGAACGTCAAGGCACCCAGCATCGCGAAGCCCACGATGAACCCGAGGATGCAACAGACCGTGAACACCGGGCTGGCGAACAACCGGATGGGCAGGATCGGTTCGGCGGTGTGGAGTTCCACCCAGACGAATACGGCCAGGGCCGCAAACGAGCCCACGAACAACGCGATGATGGGGGTCGACGACCACGGATACGTGCTGCCACCCCAGCTCGTGGCCAACGTCAGCCCGGAGGCGCCCAGTCCGACGAACACGATGCCCGCGTAGTCGATGACGGCCTTCCCGGATTTCGCCAGCGGCGGGATCGCCACCGCAGCGACGGCGAGCACCACCAGCGCGACCGGCACGTTGATCCAGAACGCCCAACGCCAGGTGAGATGGTCGGTGAAGAATCCGCCGAGCAGCGGCCCGATCACGGTGGTGACACCGAACACCGCCCCAAGGGCGCCCTGGTAGCGGCCGCGGTCGCGCAGCGGGATGACCTCGCCGATCAACGCCATCGCGGTGACCATGATGGCGCCTCCGCCGACGCCCTGCAGCGCCCGGGACGCGACGAGCATGGTCATCGAACCGGCCATGCCGCACAGCACCGAGCCGGCCAGGAAGAACAGCACGGCGGCGCCGAACACCGCCTTGCGGCCGAACAGGTCACCCAGCTTGCCGACGACGGCCGTGACGATCGTGGACGCCAGCAGGTAGCTCGTCACCACCCACGACTGGTGGCCCGCACCGCCGAGGTCCGCGACCACTGTCGGCAGCGCGGTCGCCACGATCGTCTGGTCCAGCGCGGCGAGCAGCATCCCGAGCAGCACCGCGACGAAAATGGCGTTGCGGCGCCGTGGGCCGATCACCGTGCCGCCGGCGGCGGGATCGGCGGCCGTTGTCGTGGCCTGACTCGTCACTGCTTTCCTTCCGATGCGAACCCTCCAGCCATATCGTTAGTAAGGCTATGAAAGTTACGCACCGGGACAGGGTTGCCTCCGCGAGGGTGCACAAAACGCGGTGAAAGTGCGGCGTGTCGTGTGCAAACGCGCGCGCTCGCGCCAAAGGGTGCGCTCGCGCCAGGGGGAGCGCTCGCGCCAGGGGGTGCGCTACAACGAGGTCGGCGGGCGCGACACGCACTGGGCCGCGTAGAGCTCCTCGCCCAGCTTGTCCATCAGTTGCAGCTGGGTCTCGAGGTAGTCGATGTGCTCCTCTTCGTTGTAGAGGATCTTCTCGAGCAGCGTGGCCGACGTCGCGTCACCCTTCTCGCGGCACATGATGATGCCCGGACGGAGGCGCTCCAGTACCTCGTACTCGATCGCGAGGTCGGCCTCGAACTGCTCGCGGAGGGTCTGGCCGATCCGCAACGAGAACAGCCGCTGGTAGTTCGGCAGCCCGTCGAGAAGAAGAATGCGATTGGTTATGTCCTCCGCGTGGTTCATTTCTTCGAAGGACTCTTTGCGCGTGTATTCGGCGAGTTCGGTGAAGCCCCAATTCGCCTGCATCTTCGAATGCAGGAAATACTGATTAATGGCCGTGAGTTCGCTCGTCAATTGCTCGTTGAGCAGTTTGAGGACGTCCGGATCGCCTTGCATGGTCGCTCCTAGGCACTTGAGGGCTTGTCAAGCTTCGCTGTCGGTGATGCGCCTTCCACGCTAGTGCAGTTACCTCCTGCAAGCTCGCTTTAATGCTTGCGTGGGGCGAGTTTTCGGCCGAATTGTCAACCGCTGCGGCGCCTCGATGCGCAGATCGGGGGCCTACTCTGGACTGCCTAGGCTAAGTAAGGTTAGACTCTGCTAACCGTTGCCGAGGCCGCGAGGGAGACAGGGCGATTCGATGGGTCAGTACGATCTGCACTCATTGATTCTCGCGTGCGACTTTCGCGTCGCCGATGTCGAGCGAATGTGGAAATGGCTCAAAAAGCGTCGCGATAATCTGCAGTCGATTGGTGCGCATCATGTCGTCGTATATGAGTCGATCTGGGAGCCCAGCCGCGTCCTGGTGACAATTGGAATCCGAAATGCGCGATCAATTCGTGACGTCCTTCGGTCATCGGCGGTTTTCGAGTGGTTCGACATCGCCGGCGTCGATGACATCCCGCCGATCTTCGGTGGCGAAGTGGTCGAGAAGATCGACCTCTACCCGCCCTCGCCCGCCGATCACGTCGGCCGGGTGGTCGTGGGCGTCATGTCGTCGGTCGAGGACGTGTCGGCCCTGATGGTCAAGATTCACGACGGCGTCGAACGCTTCAAGCGCGGCGGGGTGCGCAAGATCTGGGTCTACCGTGCCCTCGACGACGGGCAGGAAGTCATGATCCTGCAGGAGATCGAGGATGAAGCCGCCGCCCGGCAGTGGATCGATCACCCGGACGGGGCCGCGGAGTGGATGACCAACTCGGGACTGGGTCCGTATCCGAGCCACTTCATCGGTCGGTTCGCCCACCTGATGAGCATCGACGGGCAGGGGTGACGGGGCGCGATGTTTGTCTGCCTGTGTATGGGAATCACCAGCCACGACGTAACCGAATGCGTGGCCAACGGCGCCCGGACGTCGAAGCAGGTCGCCGAGGCCTGCGGCGCCGGTGGCGACTGCGGGAGGTGCCGGCGCACCCTGCGGGCGATCATCGCGGCGCACTGCGAAGCCGACGACGCGGCGCCCAGAGCGGTGAATCACTAGCCTCGCGTCACTGGTCGCGTTTGCCGGTGAAGTCGGCCAGCGCACTCGCGTTCGCCGCCGCGCCCATCAACACCGCGAAATGTTCGTTCTCCCTTGCCGTCGCCGCGTCGATTCCCTCGCGGGTCGGTGCCGTCATCGTCTGCTTGACCGCCATGAGGCTGGCGATGGGCCGCGAAGCGAGGACTTCGGCGTGCCTGCGCGCCTCGGCCAACAACTCCTCGGGTGGACACACCTTCCAGGCCAGGCCCATCCGGTGCGCCTCGACCGCGTCCACCCATTCCGATGACATCAGCAGCCATGCGGCGTTCTGCCGACCGATCAGCCGCGGCAACAGATACGACGACGCCGCCTCGGGCGCCACACCCAGGCTCGTGAACGGCGTCTTGAGTCGCGCGTCGGCCGACATGAAGACCAAGTCGGCGTAGCCGAGGATCGTCGCCCCGATGCCGACGCCGACGCCGTTGACGGCACAGATCAGCGGTTTGGGGAAATCGGCGAGCGCGTCGATCATCGTGGTGAAGTGGCTGCCCTGTTCGTTGAACGCGGGATCGGTGATGCGCCTTTGCATCTCGTTGAGGTCGTTGCCCGCGCTGAACGCGCGCCCCTCCCCGGTCAGCAGGACGACCGCGACCTCGTCGTCGGCGGCCGCGTCCCTCAGCGCGGTCGCGGTCGCGAGGTACAACTCCTCGTTGAACGCGTTGAGCACGTCCGGCCGGTTCAGGGTAAGCGTGCGAATCCGGTTGTCGTCGGCGATCCGCAGGGTCGTTTCAGCCACCGCAGCAGATTAAGCGTTAGCCGTTGCTGTAGACCCGAGTGGGTGCGACGAGTACCACGGTGCGGCGCTGCTCTGCCATCACGCGGTCGTATTCCGCCCAGTCGTCGTGGGTTCCGCCCGCGGCTTGGAACACCTCCCGCAGTAGCAGCCGCAATCTGTCGGGTTCGGTGAGCCACGGTCGAGGATCGTCCGGCCCGGCGAGCTCGGCGTTGCCCTCCACGGTCGCCCACTGCCAGCCGCGGCGGAAGGTCACCGCCAGCTGCGGGTGGGCACGGAGGTTGGCCAGCTTGACCCTGCCGTAGGTGACGAAGCCGAGCACCGGTGCACCGGTGTCCGGATGTGCCAGCTTGCCGACGTTGACCAATGAGGCCTGAATGGTGCCGTCGGCGCGCAAGGTCGCCACCACGGCCAGCCCACTCTCGGGCGCGGCCAGCCCGGCGGCATCGTCGAGTGTGGTCATGACTTTCCTTGTGCAACAAAGACATTCGTGAACGGCGTCCGGTACACGTAGCGACTGGTCGGGACCGTGTCGACGTCGCGATTCGCGCCGAATGCCGACGTGCTGGCCACCATGCGTTCCATGCGGCTGCGTAACTCGTCGTCGTCGGTCGCTCCGAAGAACGCATGAAGGTCGGAAAGCGCGGCCGACGGGAACAACTCCTCGACGATCGCCGACACCGGCGGCGCGCCCGGCGTGAGAGCGCGCACGACCGCGTTCTGCGTGTAGCCGAACGTCGACTGGGTCTCGATGGCCACCGGTGTGTGGTCGATGTGCCAGCGGGTCAACCACGTCGCCTCGTCCAGGTCGGCGGGTCTGCGCAGAAGTGCGACATTGGCGAAGCCCTCGGTCCGCTCCCCCGGCGCGGTGTCCGGCGGAGCCATGGGGACCGATTCGGTGACCAGGTAGGCGGCCACGTCGTCGGCCTCCTGGCGGAGTCGTGCCAGGGCGGCGGTGACCTGATCGCCGTAGGACTGCTGGGTCCACAGACTGACGAAGCCGACCACCGGCGGGTCCAGCGTGGTCAGGGTCATCAGCGAGTCGCGGACCACGCCGTCGCGCACATTCACCGTCAGGCCCGCAGTGCCGAGGTTCAGCAGATCGGGGACCACCTGTTGATGCAGACGCGCACACCAGGCGTCGTCGGTGTCGACGCCCCGCAACGTGATGACGACTTTCTCCACGAAGCGAACCTAACGCGTCGCAGCGCTCAGGCTTCCAACCGCTCGCGGATGCGAGCCAATCGCTGCCTCAGCTCGTTCTCGTCGATGACGCCCCGAGCCACCAGCGAGTGCGCCAGCGCCACCAGTTGGCTCTCGGGGTAGGGCAACTGGGCGTAGCGCGTCGCCGCCAACACGTCCTCTTCGTCGCGTCGCGCCTTGAAGTCCGGGATGTCGGCCTCGCATGCCGCCCGGTCGAGCGCGTCGCACAAACCGTCCAGGCTTGTCTTCCAGGGCGGCACAGGGTTTTCCACCCCGTACTTCGCCGCCATCCGCGACCAGACCTGATTGCGTTCGACGATCTCCTCAAGCGGTGCGACCGTGGTCTGTTCGATACCGGGATCCGGTGTGCCGCTCATGCTTCCGAGGCGGGATGCACGGCAGGACGGGTGTCGGTGATGACGTTGGTGGTGACGCCGGGTTTGGGCAGGGCAACGCCGATCAGGCAATCACGCGTGACGATTTCGGCGAGTTGCGCTTCGGTCCAATCTTCGGTCCCCTCGGGACGCATGGGCATCACCATGAAGCGGTGCTTCTGGTTGGAGTCCTGCACGCGAACAGTCACCTGGTCGGGCAGATACAGACCGAACTCCGCCAGCACCTGACGCGGCCAGCGCACCATTCGCCTGCGGTAGTTGGGCGTGCGGTACCACTCCGGCGAATTGCCCAGGATCGGCCGCGGATAGCAGGAGCACAGCGCGCACACGATCACGTTGTGCACGTCGGGTGTGTCGGCCAGGATCTCGAAAGCCGTGAAGTCGCTGGGTGTTCCGAATCCGGTCGGCTCCATCCAGTCGACGCCGACCTCCTTGCTGGCGGTCATCGGTTCGGTCAGCGCGAGCTTCTTGAACTCGGGGTCCAGCCATGCCCTGGCGACCAGCGTGGCCGCGGGCGTCGGCCCGATCTGTTCGGCGAACTCGGTGAAGCGGCGATGCTCCTCGGCGGTGAAGATGCCTTTCTCGATGCACAGTTCGCGCAACGCGATCTCGAGGACCTCGAAGTCGGTGATCTCGTCGACCATCGGTGCCACCGTGCGATCGTGATCGTGATCGTGATCGTGGTCTGTCATGAGGCGGCCTCCAGCCAGTGCTCGGGGATCTCGGTCTGTATGACGTCGTCGCCGGTGCCGGTGTAGCCGTGCCACAACTCCGACATGTTGAACCGCACGACGTAGAACCATTCCGGTTTGGCGGGCCGGTCCCAGGTCTCGTCCTCGGCCGCCGGGCTCTCGTAGGCGACGGTCGCGATCTCGCCGCGTGCCCCGCGCACGTATTCGGGTGTGCGGGTGTAGAAGATCACCGGGAGTTCACGCACGAGCACCGTATCGCCGACTCTGAACTTCGGTTCGCCGGCCTGCCCGGCATAGACCTGCGGGTCGCCTTTGCCCACCGCGTGCTTGTGGTGGGCGTTGCGCTTGACGTCTGCTCCGTCGCCTTCGAACTTCGGCTTGGCTTCCAGCTTTTTGCCGGCCAGCCCGCCCTCGTAGCGCGCCTTCACCTCTGCCATCCGCTCACTCAATTCGGTCAGGCCGATGTGGTGCTTCTCGACCAACACGCGGGCGACGGCCAACAGCCAGCGGCCGTAGTACGGCAGTCCCAGATACTCGGCCCGGCCCACATCGACGTTGCCGATGCGGCGCCGTTCTTCGGAAAGCCAGATCCCGCGCCAGGCGAGCACTTCGCAGATGACATACGTCATGTGCTCCCAGAGCTCGTACTGTTTGTTCTCGTACTTGATCGGCGCATCCGGTTCCCCGCCGACGTCGTGTACGGGTTTGAGGTATGCGGTGATCCGGTTGTGATCGAGCAGATCCGGTGTCGGCGCATCCGGCAGTTCGGGATAGGCCGATTTCAACCGGGCCACCAGGTCGAGTTGAGCTGCTCGCTCGGCCGCCGTGCTCATGACGATTCCCTTCGTTGCCCCGGCCGAGCCACCGTCGACGTGCACGGCTCAACTCGGTGGTTCTCATGAGACGGAGTGCTCGCGATGCGGAACGGCGGACCGTCATCGGCTGTCGATTCGCGCGCGACAGCGATATCCGCCACCGGCACCTCCGATGCTGTCGCCCTACCCCGTCGGCTGACTCTAACGCCGAAACCCGGTCGGCGCAGGCGAATCGGACGAGGGTTGTGGTCGGCTCCCCCGGTGTCGGGCTTGTGCTGTGGCACATGAGGTTTGAGGCATCGGCGCCGGGCTGCACGACGGTGGCCGGTTACATCCCCGCAACATCGAAAAATTGACGCGCGTGATGTCCCGGCGATGAAGTGCACAAGCGTCAGAATGAGTACGTGAGCACCCGCAGCAGGGTCATCGATGCCCTCCGGCCGGCCATGCCCGAACCATGGGCGGTGGTCAGAAGCCTGCTCGGGGTGTTGGTGATGGCCTCGATCGCGTTGCTGTGGGAGTCCGGGGCAACGGCTGTCTGGGTAGCAGGCGCCGGGGCGGTCGCGGGCGCAGTCGCGTTGCAAGACAGCCCGGGCGGGCGGATCGCACGAGTGCTCGTCGTCGCCGTGCAGATGGGCGTGGCGGTTTTCCTCGGGTCCCTGCTCTCCTCGTTCGACGCCCTGTTCATCGTGGTGCTGGCGGTCTGGTGCTTCGGGGCAGGCCTGCAGTGGGCGGTGGGAAACAACGCGGGTCTGGTGGCCGCCGCGGGAGGAGCCCTGTTCGCGATCGCGCCGCCGCTGTCCCCGTCGGTGTCGTCGGTGCTCGTCCCGACCGCCCTGACGATCGTCGCCGGCGCGCTGCAGGCGGGGTTGATCGCGGTCTCGCCGCCGCAGCGATGGCGTACTCAACGCGAGGCGCTCGCCGATGCCTACGGGGCGCTGGCCGCGGATGCGCGTCGGCTCGCCCACGATGCGGAGACATCCGCCGGCGCCACGCTGAAGCCGTCATTGCGCGATGCGTTCATCGACACCCAGGCGGGCCGCCGGCCCGAGGCGTACCGGGGTGGGCACCGGCTGCCCGAACGGATCATGGCGACATTGCGCATGCTGCGTGCCACCCCGGCCGGCGACCGCGACGACGTCTCCAGGCTGCTGGCGGCCGCGGCCGAGGTGCTCGACGCGATCGCCGACCACACCCACGTCGCGCGGCGTAACGCCGAGCACGGTCTGGTCCGGTTGGATGCCGCGGCCGACGCACTGGACGAGCCGGAAAGCCCTGACCTCAAACGGCTTTCCCAGCAACTGCACGAGGCAGCGGAGTTGCGTTTTCCCGATCTGTATCGGCCTGACCTGATCAGCCCCGCGCGTGGGGCGCTGACCTCCGTCCGCTCCCATATGACCCTGACCTCACCGCTTTTCCGTCACGCCGTCCGATTGTCCGCGGCGGTCGCGGTCGCCGCGTGTGCGGACCGACTCGCTCCTGTCGCGCACGGTTACTGGATCGCGCTGACGGTGCTCATGGTGTTGCGCCCGGAGACCGCTCACACCTATACCCGCTGCGTCGGGCGTCTCGCGGGCATCGGCACGGGTGTCGTCGTCGCGTCGGTGATCGTGATGCTGGCTCATCCCACGGGTCTGATCGCCGCCGCACTTGCGACGCTGGGCCTCGCCTCCACGTACGCCGCGACCAGGACGGGTTACATCGCCACCAGCGCCGCCTTGGCGGCTTCCGCGGTGTTTCTTCTCGAGATCGACGCCGCCACCTCCGGCGCGACGCTCGAGGACCGGTTGTTCTCGATCGTCGTCGGCGGCGGGCTCGCGGTCGTGGCACACGTCGCGTTGCCCGACCACGCGCTGACCCGGTTGCATCACCGCGCCGGCGAACTGCTCAAAACCGAGATCGATTACGCCGCAACGGTGGTCAGGGCTTACGTCCATCCCCTCGATCACCCGGCCGACGCCGTTTCGTCGGCCTGGCAACACGCTTACCGCGCCCGCGCTGGATTCGAAGCCGCATCGGGTGCGACCCGGATGGAGTCCCGCGAGCTGCGTCGGTGGTTGCGGTCGTACCGCACCGCGCTGAACGCGGTCACCATTTCGTGCACGGCGCTGGAGGGCAACCTGCCCAATCGGCCGCCGCCGACGTTGACTCCTGAGTTCATCGCCGCCGTCGACGATTTCGTCGATGCGCTGCGCGGGGCGCCGCCGAATCCGGGCACACCGTGGACCGTGGACATCGCGGCCTTGACCGCGGCCAATCAGCAGGTGCGGGAGAAGGCCGAGGCGCTCTCCGGTGACGACGGCGCCGCCCGCGTACTGGTCGCCGAAATCGGCGCCATCACGCGCAGCTTGTCGGGGATCGCCGCTATCCGCGAGCCCACTTCGGCTCGATGAACACACCCTCGGCTTCCACCGTCACACCCTCGTCGTCGGCGAGGTATCCCGTCGCATAGGACTTGATACCTTCGGACCTCGTGGTCGTCGCCTCGGCGTGCAGGCGCCCGAGGCGGGTGGGGCGCAGATACCGCAGAGTGATGGTTCCGGTGAACCTTGGGTTTATCGAGTTGGCGGCGACCTCGCCGAGTACATGGTCGAGGATCAGCGCCGAGATTCCGCCGTGCACATGCCCCGGCGGGCCCTCGTAGGCGGCGCCGAGTTCGAAATCGGTGTAGACCGTGCCGTCGGCACCCTGCTCGATGGTCAATGGCGGCGCGATCGGGTTGCGCAGTCCGATCACCGGGTTGCCCCACGGCAGCCGGTCGCCCCCGGTGGTGAAGCGCACGCCGAAGGGTCCGTCGATCTGCCGTGACCGCAGAACCGCTGTCGCACTGTCGATCTGCTTGCGGATCGTCGCGACCGTGTCGGCGTCCACCTCGGTGCGGATCGTCGCGTCGATCAACTGTCGAACCGATTCGGCGAGCGGACCGTAGACACCACGCAGCCGGTCGATTTCTGCTGGGGACACATCGCCGATGTCGGTGAACTCCACCACGCAAGCACTAGAACACGTTCCAGCGGGGGTTGTCGAATCGCTCGTCTGCCTGCGCGCCGACCTTCGCGCGAGCACTCAACCTTGTACGGATCGCAGCCGGGAAACCGGACACGGGTGTGGGCTGAGGCCATGCAACGGGTGGGAGGGCGAGGCGCGCATCACAACGGCGTCGCAACCCGCATTAGATTACCTATCTTTTCGTAGTCACCTGTCTATGAACAGTCTTACGCTGCTCGTATGGCAGCACGCGCACACAGCGTCGACCCACGGGCCGAGCGGGTACGCGCACGCCTTCGGCAGGCGGCGTTCGCGCTCGCGCACGAGCGACCGGTCGACGGGTTGACCGTCGGCGACATCGTCGCGCGCGCAGGCGTCAGCAGGCAGGTCTTCTACCAGCACTTCACCGACCGCGACGACGCGGTGGCGACCGCGATCACCGTCGCGTTTGCCGCCGCCACCGCCGATATCGACGGCGCTGCGCCGGCCCGGATCCTGCGGCTGTTCGACTTCGTCGCCGACCATCGAGCGGCGTATCGCCACGTCGTCTCCAGCACCGTGTCGCAACGCGTCGTCGCGGCGTTCCGCGCCGAACTGACACCGGCATGCGACGAGCTGGCCAGCGCTGCCGTGCCCGCGGTGACAGCGATCGCCGGCGTCGCGCCCGAGGCGGTGACCCGGTTCCTTGTCGGCGGCTTCACCGAGGTCCTGCGGTCCTGGATGGACGACCCGAGCGCCACCGACCTGAGCGACCGCGTGCGTGCGGCGCTGGACACCGTCAACGCACTGCTCGGCATGTCCGACCACTCGAAAGGCTCACACCATGGGTAAACACCACGCCCCCGAGCACTCCCCTCTGCGCGACCCCACCGCGGTACGCACGACCGTGCTGGCGCTGTTGGGCATGGCGCTGGTCGTCATCGCGATGATCGCAAGCTACTCCGGTGCTTTCGCCAAGCCCACGCTGCACGACATGACCGTCGCCGTGGCCGGGACGCAGCGATTCGTCGACGGGGTCCGGGGCAATGACGCGCTGACAGTCATCGAGGTCGGCGACGAAGCCGTTGCGCGCCAACAGGTCTACGAACGCAATGCCGACGCGGCGTTCGCTGTCCATCCCGGTGGCGCGATGACGATCTACGTCGCGGGCGGCGGTGGCCGCAGCGTGGCAGCCGCGGCAGAAAGCGTCGGTGAAGTGGTCGCTTCGAGGGCGGGCCTGCATCCCGTTGTGGAAGACGTCGCACCGCCGTCCGCCGGCGACCCGTCGGGCACCGTCGAGTTCTACGCGGTCATCTTCCTCTCGATCGGTGCGTCCGTCGCCGCGACGGTGCTCGGCAGGTTCATGGGCACGGTGCGCAGGCCCGCCACGTTGGCCCTGCGAACAGCGACGCTGGTCGCCTACTCGGCGCTGCTCGCGGGCGGCGTCACCCTTTACGTCGATGTGGTCCTCGACGCGCTGGTCGGGCACATCTGGCAGGTCTTCGGCACGCTGTGGCTGTACGCGATGGCCGTCGGCGGGGCGATCACCGGTGTTGCCGCGGCATTCGGGGCCGCCGCTTCGTTGGCCCTGACGGGCTTTTTGGTGATCATCGGCAACGCCGCGGCGGCCGGACCCGTCGGCCGGCCACTGCTCTCGGAGTTCTACGCCACCTTCAGCGCGATCGTCCCGCAGGGCGCCGGGGTCTCGCTCTTGCGTAGCGTCGTCTACTTCGGCGGCAACGGTGCGCAGCCAGCTGTGCTCACCTTGCTGGCATGGGGCGCCGCGGGTTGTCTGCTCGCAAGCCTCGCCACCGCTGCGCGGGTGAATTATCGTGCCGTGCATGAGCATCTCGCTCGGCGACGAGACCTATTACGACCTCGGGTCCTATCACCGGCCGATTGACACCCCGTCGCCGCAGGCGCAGGTGTGGTTCGACCGCGGGATGGTGTGGTGCTACGCGTTCAACCACGAGGAGGCGATCCGCTGCTTCGAGAGGGCACTGGAACTGGACCCGGGGTTGGGGATCGCACGCTGGGGCATCGCGTACGCGATCGGGCCGAACTACAACAAGGGTTGGGACGCCTTCGATCCCGTCGATGCGGCCGCGTCGCTGGCACGCGCCAGGATGGAGTTGCATCTGGCCGCCGACCATCGCGCGGCACCGGTCGAACGCGGGCTGATCGCCGCGCTGCAGAGCCGTTTCCCCACCGACGATCCGAACGACACCCAGGCGCTCGAAGCCGGTGGCGCAGACTACGCCGATTCGATGGCGGCGCTGGCACAGGCACACCCCGACGATGTCGACGTACAGGCCCTTGCCGCCGACGCGTTGGTGAACGTGACGGCATGGGCGTTGTGGGACACCAGAACCGGCGAGCCCGCGCCGGGCTCGCGTGTGGTGGCGGCCAAACGCATTCTCGACGACGCGCTCGCTACCGAGGAGGGCCGCAGCCACCCCGGCATTCTGCACCTGTACGTGCACACGATGGAGATGTCGGCGGCCCCGCAGGATGCGCTGCCGGCCGCGGACCTGCTGCGCGGCCTGGTGCCCGATGCCGGCCATCTGCAACACATGCCGAGCCACATCGATGTGCTGTGCGGCAACTACCGCGACTCGGTGGTGGCCAATCAGGCGGCGATACAGGTGGATCGGCGGTTCGTCGAACACGAGGGGCCGCTGAACTTCTACTCGCTGTACCGAGCGCACAACCTGCACTTCGTGGTGTATTCGGCGATGTTCGAGGGCAATTCACGCGCCGCATTCGCCGCCGCCGATGAGCTGGCCGTCCAGCTCAGCCCCGAACTGTTGGCGATCGAGTCCCCGCCGATGGCCGACTGGCTGGAGGCGTTCGTGCCGCTGCGTACCCACGTGCTGGTGAGGTTCGGCCGTTGGCACGACCTGATAGCCCAGCCCCTGCCCGAGGACCGGCAGCTGTACTGCAGCACCGTCGCGACGATCCACTACGGGCGCGGCGTCGCGCACGCCGCCACGGGCAACCAGGAACAAGCCCGCGCCGAACGCGACGCGTTCGCAGAAGCCTACGGCCGCATCCCCGAAAGCCGATATTTGTTCAACAACACCGTGATCGACATCCTGGCGATCGCCGGTGAGATGCTCGACGGTGAGATCGCCTACCGCGCAGAGGACTACGACACGGCGTTCGCGCATCTGCGGCGGGCGATCGAACTCGACGACGCGCTGCCCTACGACGAGCCATGGGGCTGGATGCAGCCGACTCGTCACGCCTACGGCGCCCTGCTGCTCGAACAGGGTCGCGTCGAGGAGGCCGCCGCGGTCTATGCCGCCGACCTCGGACTCGATCCCACGCTGCCCCGGCCGTGCCAGCATCCGAACAACGTGTGGAGCCTGCACGGCTATCACGAATGCCTGCAGCGGCTGGGGCGCGAGGCCGAGGCTGCGGTCATCGGTCAACAGCTCACCCTCGCAGCGGCGCGCGCCGACGTCCCGGTCCGCGCCTCCTGTGCCTGTCGGCTGGACGTCTCTCCGGACTGTTGCGACTGATCCGTAGACTCCGACGTGTGGCCATCAGCGATGACGATCTCGCCCGCCTCGGCCGCTGTGCGGAGCTGGCGCGTGAAGCGCTGGAGGACGGCGACGAGCCGTTCGGCTCCCTTCTGGTCGACGACGCGGGCCGCACGCTGTTCGAGGACCGCAACCGCGTCAAGGACGGAGACCACACGCGCCATCCGGAGTTCGCGATCGCCCGCTGGGCCGCGGCCAACCTGACGCCCGACGAGCGGGCCGCCGCGACCGTCTACACCTCCGGGGAGCACTGCCCGATGTGTTCGGCGGCCCACGCGTGGGTGGGGCTCGGCCGGATCGTGTACGCGGCGTCGTCGGAGCAGCTGACCCGATGGCTGGCCGAATGGAATGCGCCGCTACCGCCGGTGGTATCGCTGCCGATCACCACGATCGCCCCTGGCGTCGAGGCGGACGGGCCCGCCGAGCAGTTCCGCGAGGCGATGAAGACCCTCTACGAAGCGAAGTTCCGGCCGTGACGGATGCCTCGCACACCGCGGCCGTCTCCGAACCGGGCTGGGTCCAGCACGTCATCTGGTGGCACGTCTACCCGCTCGGTTTCGTCGGTGCGCATCCGGCCGACCCGCCGCCGAGCCCGGACGAGCACCGGCTGCTGCGCATCGTCGACTGGCTTGACCACGCGATCGAACTCGGGGCGTCGGGACTGGCACTGGGGCCGATCTTCTCCTCACGCACCCACGGCTACGACACCACCGATCACCTCCGCATCGACCCGCGACTCGGGGACGACGACGACTTCGGCACGCTCGTCGTCGAGGCGCACCGGCGCGGGCTGCGGATTCTGCTCGACGGCGTGTTCAACCATGTCGGAACCGATTTCGCCCACACCGAGTGGTTGCGCACTCGAGGTGACCGCGTCGACGTGTTCGAGGGACACGGCGACCTCGTGGCGCTGGACCACGGAAACCCGGCGGTGGCCGACTACGTCGTCGACGTGATGACGCGCTGGCTGCGGCGCGGCGCCGACGGGTGGCGTCTCGACGCCGCCTACGCGGTCGACGACCGGTTCTGGGCGGAGGTGCTCCCGCGTGTTCGCGAACAGTTCCCCGACGCGTACTTCCTTGCCGAGATCATCCACGGCGACTATGCGCAACGAGTGCGCTCGTCGGGCTTCGACTCGGTGACCCAGTACGAACTGTGGAAGGCCGCGTGGAGCGCGCTCAACGACGGTAACTTCCATGAGCTGGACTGGGCGCTGGTGCGCCACAACGAGTTTCTGGATACGTTCGTGCCGACGACCTTCGTCGGCAATCACGACGTCACCAGGATCGCCAGCCGACTCGACGACATCCGCCACCTCGAACACGCCTTGGTTCTGCAGATGACGACCGGTGGCACACCGAGCGTCTACGCCGGAGACGAGTTCGGCTACCGGGGAATCAAAGAGGAACGTTTCGGCGGCGACGACGCGGTGCGACCCGAGTTCGCGACTCCCCCGCTCGATGTCGACGAACACGGCGCAGACGTGTTCCGCTTACACAAGTTTCTGATCGGGCTGCGCCGACGCCACGCGTGGCTGCACACCGCGCGTACATCGCCGTTGCTGTTGACCAACCGCCAGTACGTCTACCAGAGCCGCGCCGGATCCGAGGCGTTGATCGTCGCGCTCAACATCGCCGAGGAACCGCTGGCGATCTCGTTGCCCCACCTCGGATTTGATCGGGGTGAAGTTCTCGCCGGCTCCGGTGCACCGCCGTCCGAGGTCGTCACCACCTACGAGGTCGGACCCCACGGCTGGCTGATCATCGCTCCGCACTGAGCAGTTCGACGGTCAGCGGGTCGGGTTCGCCGTCGTAGTACTTCGCCAGTACGCGGCCGAAGAGCGCCTGGTCATCGGGGTTGTCGGCGGCGCGACTGAACAAGGTCATCGACGAGCGCACCTTGAGGTTGTCCGGCCACCCGAACAAGCCGTCGGCCGATGGTTGTTCACTGCGGGCGACCAGATCCGCGCACTCCCGCAGGCGCGGTCCCAGCACACCGTGGGCCAGGTAGGCCCGGGCCTCGGCGAGGGAGCCGATCCCGTACCGCTGCGCGGTCGGGCTCCTGCCGAGCCCGCGCAATTGCGGGAACACGAACCAGATCCAGTGGCTGCGCTTACGGCCGGCGCGCAGTTCGTCGAGAACCGCGTCGTACACGCGTTCCTGGGCGTCGAGGAAGCGCTGCAGGTCGAAGGGGTCGCCGGACATCGATCTGTCTTTAGTCATGTCGTCGGCCAGTCTGACAAGCTAACCTGTGCGATTCAATGACAACTATCAGCGGCAGGCCGGCAGGGGCGCCATCGTGACGCGCCGCCGCATCCCACGCCCGCAGGACCTGGCGCCGCTGCTGCAGTTCAAGAAGCCGCAGTTGAATGCGACGAAGCGCAGGCTGGCCGCGGCGCTGACGATCGAGGACCTGCGCCGAATCGCCAAGCGACGGACCCCTAAGGCGGCCTTCGACTACACCGACGGCGCCGCCGAGGAGGAGCTGTCACTGGCTCGTGCACGACAAGCTTTCCGTGACATCGAGTTTCATCCCACCATCCTTCGCGACGTGTCGAGCGTCGACACCAGCGCGACCGTGCTCGGCGGGCACGTCGCTCAACCCTTCGGCATCGCACCCACCGGCTTCACCCGGCTGATGCACACCGAGGGCGAGACCGCGGGCGCCCGTGCCGCCGCGCGGGCCGGCATCCCGTTCGCGCTCTCGACGCTGGGCACCGCCTCGATCGAAGATGTCAAGCAGGCTAATCCACACGGCCGCAACTGGTTTCAGCTGTACATGTGGAAGGACCGGGACCGGTCGATGGCGCTCGTCGAACGGGCCGCCGCCGCCGGCTACGACACGCTGCTCGTGACCGTCGACGTCCCGGTCGCAGGGGCCCGCCACCGCGACACCCGCAACGGCATGTCGATCCCGCCGGCGCTGACGTTGCGCACGGTGCTCGACGCCGTTCCCCATCCGCGGTGGTGGTTCGACCTGCTCACCACCGAACCGTTGTCGTTCGCGTCGCTGGACCGATGGCCGGGCACCGTCGCCGAGTATCTCGACACCATGTTCGACCCCAAGGTGAACTTCGACGATCTGGTGTGGATCAAGAAGCAGTGGCCGAACAAGCTGGTGGTCAAGGGAATTCAGACACTCGATGACGCCAGGACCGTCGTCGGACTCGGGGTGGACGGCATCGTGCTGTCCAATCACGGTGGCCGCCAACTCGACCGGGCGCCGGTGCCCTTCCATGTGCTGCCGAGTGTCGCCGCCGAACTCGGCGACGCCACCGAGATTTTGCTGGACACCGGGGTGATGTCCGGCGCCGACGTCGTCGCGGCGGTCGCGCTCGGTGCGCGCTTCGTGCTGGTGGGCCGCGCCTACCTCTACGGGCTCATGGCCGGTGGCGAAGCCGGTGTCGACCGGGCCGTCGAAATCCTTTCGCAGCAGGTCAGACGGACAATGCAGCTACTCGGAGTGACGTCGCTGAGCGAGCTCGGCCCGGGGCACGTCACCCAGCTGCACCGGCTGCGGCCCGGCGCGGCGAGTCCGCCGCCTATTTCTCCTCAGTCACTCTGATCACACAGGTCACAGCGGATTTCCGGTGCAGGTGAGTCCTCGCTGAGTCGTAATCGTTAGCCAACCGCGATGTGGCAACCGCATGTCGGGGCGACAGTCGCGGTGCGAGTACGTGTTTCATTACCCACGCACAGCAAACGGCAATTGCTTGTGGAAGCGATGAAAGGTGGGTTGGTTGCCGTTATGAAGATTTTGGAGAGGTGCCGGGGTACCGGTACAAAACTGTTTCGCCGAATGGCGGTGGTGGCGTTCGCCGTGGCGGCGCTGCCCGGACTGATCGGCTTCGCCGGGGGTTCGGCCACTGCCGGTGCGTTCTCGCGGCCCGGGTTGCCCGTCGAGTATCTGGACGTGTTCTCCCCCGCGATGAACCGCAATATCCGGGTCCAGTTCCAGGGCGGTGGACCGCACGCGGTGTATCTGCTCGACGGTCTGCGTGCCCAGGACGATTTCAACGGCTGGGACATCAACACCCCCGCCTTCGAGTGGTACTACCAGTCCGGGCTCTCGGTCGTCATGCCGGTCGGCGGGCAGTCCAGTTTCTACACCGACTGGTACCAGCCGTCGCGGGGTAACGGCCAGGACTACACCTACAAGTGGGAGACGTTCCTGACGCAGGAACTCCCGGCGTGGCTGGAAGCCAACAGGGGCGTGTCCCAGAACGGCAATGCCGTGGTGGGTATTTCGATGGCCGGCAGCACCGCGCTGACGTACGCGATCTACCACCCGCAGAAGTTCATCTACGCCGCCTCGCTGTCGGGCTTCCTCAATCCGTCCGAGGGCTGGTGGCCGATGCTGATCGGTCTCGCGATGCAAGACGCGGGCGGGTACAACGCCGAGAGCATGTGGGGTCCGTCGTCGGATCCGGCGTGGAAGCGCAACGACCCGATGGTCAACATCAACCAGCTGGTGGCCAACAACACCCGCATCTGGATCTACTGCGGCACAGGTACGCCGTCGGATCTCGATGGCGGCACGGCCGGCCAGAACCTGATGGCGGCACAGTTCCTCGAAGGGTTCACCTTGCGGACCAACGTCACCTTCAAGGACAACTACGTCGCCGCGGGTGGCACCAACGGTGTGTTCAACTTCCCGCCACAGGGGACTCACAGCTGGGGCTACTGGGGTCAACAGCTGGAGATGATGAAGCCTGACATCCAGCGGGTGCTGGGTGCACAGGCCAGTGCATAACCGCACCGCGTAGATCCACCCACAACAGGGAGCCTGCCGTTTCCCCCGAACGGCAGGCTTCCTGCCGTCTACGGGTGTTCGGGTTGGTCAACTACGCCGCGAGTGAGAGCTCATGGTGGTGAACCGGGTCATCAGCGACCGGGAATGCTATTTCGCGGTAGGCATACGCCGCCCTGTGCGTCGGGGAACAAATCAGGCCATCTAAAGGTTGAGCGCAACAGACTCAAACTTTGGAGGATTGATGGCTGAAGCCAAGACAGTTCCGGTCTTGTTCTCGAGCGAGTCGATCGTGCTGCCCGGGATGGTCGTGCCGATCGAGCTCGACGAGGCCGCGCGGGCCGCGGTCGATGCTGCCCGCGCGAGCGAATCCGGAGAACTGCTGATCGCTCCCCGCCTCGAGGACCGTTACCCCTCCTACGGGGTGCTGGCCTCGATCGTGCAGATCGGGCGCATGGTCGGCGGACCCGCCGCGGTGGTGCGGGGTGAGAGCCGTGCGCACATCGGGGCCGGCGCCACCGGACCTGGCGCGGCGCTGTGGGTCGAGGTGACCGTGGTCGAGGAACAAGACCCGGTGCCCGAGGCGGCCTATGAGCTCGCGGCCGAGTACAAGAAGCTGCTGCTGGCGATGCTGCAGCGGCGCGAGGCCTGGCAGATCATCGATTTCGTCAACCAGCTCTCCGACCCGTCGGCGCTGGCCGACACCGCGGGCTACGCGTCGTACCTGACCCAGGTCCAGAAGCGCCAGCTGCTCGAGACGCCGGATGTGGCCGAGCGGTTGCGCGCGCTGATCGAGTGGACGGGTGCGCAGCTGGCCGAGGTCGAGGTCACCGAGAAGATCGCCGAAGACGTGCGTGAGGGCATGGAGAAGACGCAGAAGGAGTTCCTGCTGCGTCAGCAGCTCAACGCCATCCGCAAGGAACTCGGCGAGGACGAACCCGACGGCTCCGACGACTATCGCGGCCGCATCGAGGCCGCGGACCTGCCGGAGAAGGTGCGCGAGGCCGCCCTGCGTGAGGTCGGCAAGCTCGAGCGCGCGAGCGATCAGAGCCCGGAAAGCGGGTGGATCCGCACCTGGTTGGACACCGTGCTCGACCTGCCGTGGAACGTCCACACCGAGGACTCGACCGACCTCAAGGCAGCGCGGGAGATTTTGGACGCCGACCACCACGGCCTCGAGGACGTCAAGGACCGCATCGTCGAGTACCTGGCCGTGCGGGCGCGCCGCGCCCAGCGCGGACTGCAGGTCGTCGGCGGTCGCGGTTCGGGTGCGGTGATGGTGCTGGCCGGTCCACCCGGTGTCGGCAAGACCTCGCTGGGTGAGAGCGTGGCTCGCGCGTTGGGCCGCAAGTTCGTTCGCGTCGCCCTCGGCGGCGTGCGCGACGAGGCCGAGATCCGTGGCCACCGGCGTACCTACGTCGGCGCGCTGCCCGGCCGCATCGTGCGTGCCGTCGGTGAAGCGGGTTCGATGAACCCCGTCGTGCTGCTCGACGAGATCGACAAGGTCGGCTCCGACTTCCGTGGGGACCCCGCGGCAGCGCTGCTGGAGGTCTTGGACCCCGCGCAGAACCACACGTTCCGCGACCACTACCTGGACCTCGATCTGGACCTGTCGGACGTGGTGTTCCTGGCCACGGCCAACGTCATCGAGAACATTCCCTCGGCGTTGCTGGACCGCATGGAACTGGTCCAGATCGACGGCTACACCGAGGACGACAAGGTCGCCATCGCCCGCGACTTCCTGCTGCCCCGGCAGCGCGAACGGGCGGCGCTGACCGAGGACGAGGTGATCGTGACCGAGGCGGCGCTGCGCAAGATCGCCGCCGACTACACCCGCGAGCCGGGTGTGCGTCAGTTCGAGCGGCTGTTGGCCAAAGCGCTGCGCAAGGTGACGACGAAGCTGGCTTCCGACGGGATCACGACCATCACCGTCGACGAGTCGGATCTCGTTGAGTTCCTGGGTCGTCCGCGCTTCCTGCCGGAATCGGCCGAGCGCACGGCGGTACCGGGCGTGGCCACCGGGTTGGCGGTCACCGGCCTCGGCGGCGATGTGCTCTACATCGAGGCCGGGGCGACCGACGGTGAGCCCGGGCTGCAACTGACCGGGCAACTGGGCGAGGTCATGAAGGAGTCCGCGCAGATCGCGCTGTCCTACGTGCGCTCGCACGCCGAGCAGCTGGGCGTCGACCCCAAGGCGCTGGACCGCCGGATCCACGTGCACGTGCCCGCGGGCGCCGTGCCGAAGGACGGTCCGTCGGCGGGTGTGACGATGGTGACCGCGCTGGTGTCGATGGCCACCGGCCGGCAGGTTCGTGCGGACGTCGGGATGACCGGCGAGGTCACGTTGAACGGTCGGGTGCTGCCCATCGGGGGTGTCAAGCAGAAGTTGCTGGCCGCGCAACGCGCCGGACTGTCAACGGTTTTCATCCCGCAACGCAACGAGCCCGATCTCGATGACGTCCCGGCCGACGTGCTCGACGCGCTGGAGGTCAAGCCGATGACCGACGTCGCCGACATCGTCGCGCAGGCTCTGCAGCCCGCAGAGGTCGCCGCCACCGTCGCCGCCTGACCGCACTATTGCACTCAGGGTCGTGATCGCTCGGGCGGTCACGACCCTGAGCGCATTTCCGAGCGTCTGACGACCCGCCGAACCGGTACCGTCACCGCATGGCGTACGACAAGGACCTCGCCCACCGCATCCGCGAACTGCTCAGCGGCGAACAAGGAGTCGAGGAGAAGGCGATGTTCGGCGGGCTGGCATTCCTGATCGGCGGCAACATGGCGTTGGCCGCCAGCGGCCAGGGCGGTCTGATGGTCCGGGTGCATCCTGATGACACCGCGAAGCTGTTGTCGCGCGAACACGTTGCTCCAATGGTGATGGCCGGCAGGGAGATGCGCGGATGGCTGCGGGTGGGCGGCGCCGGCCTCGCAACCAAGCGCCAACTGCGGCTTTGGGTCAACCGCGGGACCGACTATGCGAAGAGTTTGCCCCCCAAAGAGCGCGGGTACGCCAGCCGACGTGGACGCCGCAGCACGTAAGAAGCTGGTCAAGCGCCTCCTCGAGCAGGCGGGCACGACCTACGCCGAAGACGCCGGTATCCGCTTGGCGGACAAGCCCATGCCGCTCTTCGAGCTGCTGACCCTGTGCATGCTGTCGAGTAAGCCGATCGACGCCTCCATCGCGGTCGCGGCCGCGCGGGAGTTGTTCCGCGCGGGCCTGCGCACCCCCGAGGCCGTCCTCGACGCCGACCGCCGCGAGATGATTCGCGCCTTCGGCCGTGCCCACTATGTTCGGTACGACGAGAGCTCGGCGACCAGGCTCACCGATATCGCCACGACCGTCGTCGACGAATACGGCGGGGACCTCCGCAATCTCGGCGGGACACAGGACCACGACGCGACCGCCGTGAAACGTTCGCTCAAGGGATTCAAGGGAATCGGCGATACCGGTGCCGACATCTTCCTGCGAGAGGTGCAGGACACCTGGACCTGGATTCGCCCGTACTTCGACACGCGCGCTCTCAGCGCCGCGAACGCACTCGGATTACCTAGGGACAGAGCTGAACTCGCTGCGCTGGCGCCACGCAAGTGCGCGAAGCTCGCCGCCGCCTTGGTCAAGGTGTCGCTGAACGACGCCCTGCGCGACGCCGTCGCGGCACAGGAATGACGCGGTGGTGATCCGGATCGGAACTTCCGGATGGTCATATGACCATTGGAAGGACGTGCTGTACCCGGCGGGATTGCCGACGGCCAAACGGCTGGCCCGCTACGTCGAGGAGTTCGACACCGTCGAACTGAACGCCAGCTTCTACCGCTGGCCGAAGGACAGCGCGTTCGCCGGTTGGCGGCAGCGGTTGCCCGACGGGTTCACGATGTCGGTCAAAGCCCAACGCGGCCTGACGCACTACCGCCGGCTGCGGGAACCGGAGCCGTGGGTCGAGCGCTTCGAGCGATGCTGGGAGCTTCTGGGCGACCGCAGCGAAGCTTTGCTCGTGCAACTGCATCCCGAGCTGGAGCGCGACGACGCCCGCCTGGAGCACTTTCTCGGCCTTATGCCCGATCGGATCCCGGTGGCGATGGAGTTGCGGCATGCGTCGTGGGACGACCCGGACGTCTACGCCCTGCTGGAGCGGCACGGCGCCGCCTACGTGGTGATGAGCGGTGCGGGTTTGCGCTGCGTACCGCGAGCGACCAGCGATCTGGTCTACATCCGCATGCACGGCCCGGACCAGGATTCGATGTACGCGGGCTCCTACCCCGACGACGCGTTGCGGCGCTGGGCCGACCGGATCCTGGCGTGGGAGAGCGAAGGCAGGCGCATCCTCGTCTACTTCAACAACGATCTGGGTGGGCACGCGGTGTGGAACGCGCAGACGCTCAAGACGATGCTGGCCGGCTGATCCCCCACCCCGCTGCGCGGACGAAAACCGGTTCCGGCACGCTTAGGAGCCGAGATGCGTGCCCTATGTCTGATGTCGGCCGCCGCGATCCTGGTCGCGGGCTGCTCGGCCGAGCGGATCGTCACCACCGACGAACCGTTCGTGGCGTCGCCGACGCTTACCACCGCCGAACCGCCCGCTCCGCCACCGAAAAGCGCGCACCTGGTCGACGCATTCGACTACGTCGCGCGTCCGGCCGGGTCGGCTGTGTACTACTTCACCACGCCGAGTGGACGCTGGTCGTGCGCCGTCGTGCCGCGCGACAAGGCGGGCTGCCAGTCGGCGACCTCCCCGCAGTCCAGCATGAACATCACGGGTGAACCGGACACAGTCGACAACGGCGCCGGCGAGCAGGCCGCGCCCAACGCGATCGTCATCGAGCGCGACGGCGAACCCCGATTCGTGGCGTTGGAACAGCCGGAGTTCGTCCTCGACGACGCGAAGGTGCTGGAATTCAACCGAATCCTGGTCGTCGCCGGGTTCCGCTGCAATGTGCAGGAGGCCGGCGTCTCGTGCATGAGCGAGGTGACCGGCAAGGGATTTACCTTCGCCCCCGAGGGTTTTCAGCCGCGATACACCGAGGTGCCGGCCAACGCACCGTAACGACGAGGAAGGCAGGCCCGCATGAGGATCGAGCCCGGACAGGTCGCCGTCGTCACCGGCGGTACCAGCGGCATCGGTTTCGCGCTCGCCGCGCATCTGCTGCGTCGCGGTGTCGACGTGGTGATCGCCGACATCCGCGACGACGCGATACTCGCGGCGGTCGACGCCCTGTCCGATCAGCAGGGGGCGGTGACCGGGGTACGCGTCGACGTGCGTGACGCGGCTGATGTCGAGGCACTGGCGGCGCACACCTTGGACCGCTTCGGACGCGTCGATCTGGTGTGCAACAACGCCGGGGTGGTGTGCGAACAGACGCCGGTGTGGGAGCAACGGATCGAGACGTGGCGGTGGCTGATCGACGTCAAGCTGATCGGTGTCGTACACGGGGTGAAGACCTTCGCTCCGCTGTTCATCGCGCAACGCTGCGGGCACTTCCTCAACACCGCGTCCGCGGGCGGGCTCATCCCGCTGCCCCACCTCGGGCCGTACAACGCGACCATGCACGCCGTCGTCGGACTGACAGAGACGCTCGATATCGAACTGCGCTCCGTCTCAAGCGATATGGGGGCCACCGTGTTGTGCCCCGGGCTGGTGGACACGCCGCTGGGACCCAACTCGGCGAGTCTTACCCCGCCCGGGGCGGTCAGCGTCCCCAACGACCGCGACGACGACGCGATGCGCGGTGCGATCAGCCCCGCCGTGGTCGCCGATGCCGCGATCGCCGCGGTGGAGGCCGGCCGGATCCATGCCGTCGTTGGCCCGGGCGCGGCGGAGGCGGCCCGCCAGCGCATCGACGCGCTGTCGGCAGACCTCGACTGACTACCGCAACGCGGCCGTACCGTCCGGGTTCACCTGGACCTTCGCCCCCGAGATGTCCTCGTCGACCGTCGCCGCCGCCCCCGCCGCATCGGGGATGACCGCCAGCACCCGCTCGTCGTCGGGGGTGCGAACCGCGAGGAACGCCTTCTCCGGAGAACCATCGCGGTCGAACGGCGTTGTCCACGTCTCCACGGTGCCCACCCCGGCCCAGTCCACGAGCGCCGTCCGGGTCGGCTCGCGATCGACCTCCGATTGCACGTCTTCCCAACGAAACTCGTGCGGCGGCGGCTCGGTGCCGTAGATACCGAAGCTGTGCTTGGTGAGGTAACCGCCGTTGGCGGTGATCAACCCGAGCTGGCCGGGCGCGGCGAGGAGTCGTTCAGCCATGGTCGCGATCGAGTGGGTCACGTAGTTGTTCCACGGTCCGCCCGCGAAGGTCAGCCCGCCGGTCACCGTCAGCGGTCTGGCGGGGTCTGCGATCGGGAGGCCGAGTTCGTTGGCAGCCACCTGAACCGCTGAAGGGAAGCACGAGTAGACGTCGACGAGCCCGACATCGTCGATGCCGACCTCGGCCAACTCCAGGGCCCGCCGCCCCCCGATCCGGATCGCCGGAGACGTGTAGAACTCGGCGCGCTCGCCGATCGCATAGGTATCGTGCGAGTCGGTGCCCGAGTACGGGAAAACCCAACGGTCCCTGGGGATCTGCAGATGGGTGGCCTTATCGGCCGAGGTGAGCACCAGCACCGCGGCCTGGTCGACCATGTTGTTGGAGTTCATCAGCTTCGGATAGGGCCAGCTGATCATCCGGTTGCCCGGACCGGCCTGCCAGATCTGCTCGGCCGGCACCGCATCTCGGACCCACGCGTGCGGGTTGCTCGCGGCGACCGCACTGAATCTTGCCCACAGCTCACCGATCCGGCGCCGGTGCTCCTCGTCGGATTCGCCCGCGGCGATACGCAGGGCCTGCTCGAACATCGGGTAGACGTAGGCAGGCCGATCCAGGCTGATCTTGATTTCGGCGGGCCCGGCCATCGGGACCCCTTCGTCGGCGCCTTCGGCCATCGGGACGGACTCGTCCTGGCGCGGCCAGTCAGGCCGCACACCCTTGGCGCGCAGCCGGGTTCGGGTGCGCCAGGTCTCACCGCCCGCGATCAGAACCACCTCGGCCCGACCGTTCTGAATGTCTCGGCACGCCTGGTTGACCAGCGACTGCGGCGTATTACCGCCGACCCCGGTATAGCGGGTCGCGGCGTTGTCGGCGTGGAGGCGTTGCGCGAGAAGCAATCCCGGATCGCGGTACCGCAACGAAAGGAGATTCACCACCCGAACCGAGTCGGCGGCCTCAAGCACCCTGGGGTCCGCCGCTTGGCGCGCAGCGGCGACCATCAGGTCGATCGGCGACACATCGGGGTTCTCGTCGCGCTGGTTGACTTGTCCGTAGCCGACCAACACAGGCGTCCTGGCTTCCATCACGGCCTTTCTGGGTATGCGAAGAGCGTGCCGTCGGCGATGAGCCGATCGGTCTCCTCGGCGGGGATGTCGAGGATCTGCCGGCAGATCTCACGGGTCTGCTCCCCCGGCATCGGCGCGGGCCTCAGCAGGGCGGGCGGGATGTTCGTGTACGGCGCCGGCCCCGTCTCGGTGAGCATGGGCGCATCGAAAAGCGGATGCTCCATGTCGGAGTACAGCTTTCGGTAACGCACCTGCGGGTCGGCAGGCACATCGACGGCACGGTTCATCGGCGCGGCGGCGATCCCCGCATCCTGCAAAGTGCGCGCCACCACGGTCTTGTCGCGGATGCGGGTCCATTCGGCGGTGTCGATGCCGCCGGTGACCGATTCCAGCGCGGCGTGGTCGTTCGCGGAACGCAGCGAGATCACGCACCACTCGTCGTCACCGGCGCATGGGTACACACCGTGCGTGGCTGTGTCGTCGGCGACGGGCAGGTCTGCCGCACGCCCGGACTCGGTGACATAGCGGGTCGCCAGTTGGCTGACCGCGGCCTCGGACTGCGAGACGTGTACGTGTGCGGGTTGCCCGGTTCGGTCGCGCCGAATCAGCGCAGCCAGTGCGGCGATCGCGGTGAGCCGCGCCGACACGTGGTCGGGGAAGATCGTCGTCGCATCGTAGAAGCCACCGTCGGCAGATGCCCACAGCGCGGTGACCCCGGTGGTGGCCCGCACCAGCGGCCCGTAGCCCATGCGCGAACTCCACGGACCGGTCGCGCCGAAGGCGCTGCTCTCCGCGAGCACGATGCGCGGATTCAGCTCGCGCAGACGGTCGTAGGAGAATCCCAGCGACGCAAGCGTTCCCGGCTTGAAGTTGGCGAACACGGCGTCGGCGCCTGTGACCAGGCGGGCGAAAAGGTCGGCGCCTGCGGGGGTCCGCAGGTCGAGCCCCAGGCTGTGCTCGTTGCGGTGGGTCAGCGCCCAGGACCTGCTCATCACCTCACCGGGCGGCGCCTGGCGCAGGCCGTCGGGATAGGCGGCGCTCTCGATCTTGACCACCTCGGCGCCGAGGTCGGCGAACAACCTGCCCAGCTCACCCCCGGCGACGATGACGCCGAGGTCGAGGATGCGCATCCCCTCGAAAGGACGCTGCGGCACGGCCGTGGCCAGTGATGCTGTCACCGATGACGCTGTGCCCCAGGCAGGTTCGTCAGCACCGGCAGCGGGCGCCAACCACCTCAGGCCGCGACGATGGCCGTCGACGACGAAGGGCCCCACCGGGGCGACGACATCCGCACCCGGGGCGAACTCGGCGGTGGTCAGCGCACCGACCGCGCGGAAGTGCTCGGAGGCCAACGTCTCCGTGGGGTTGAGCACGGCCGCGATCGGAACTCCCCGCTCTTGTCCCTCGGTGACCAGAGCCTCCATGGTCTGGGCTGCGACGAAATCGCCGATCAGGGCGTTGAGTTCGCGAGACGCCGCATACCGCGCCGCGATCGTGTCGAACTTGGGGTCGGCGAACTGTTCGGGTTCGCCCAGCCAGGCGCGCATGCCCCGCCACTGACGCGGGGACAGCAGGCAGATCCGTACATGCCCGTCCTTGCAGGCGAATATCGGATAGATGTTCTGGTTGCGTGGCCTGCCGCGCCAGATCTCGGTGGTCTTCTTGACGCCGACGGCCGCCTGCCCTTCTGAGCCGAACGGCGGATCCAGCGACTGGAGCACCGCCTCGAATCGGGAGAAGTCGATGTAATCGCCCGTCCCAGTGCGTAACCGGTGGTAGTAGGCGGCCAGCGCTGCCCATGCCGCCTGTGTCGCAGCGGTTCCCGATGCCAGTCCGATCGGGGGAAGCACCGGGGTGCCGGCAGTCGGCCCGGTACGGGACAGTGCCGTCGACAACGCGTACAACACGGGGTCGGTGGCCCGCCACGAGGCATACGGCCCTTCGGTGCCGAAGTCCGTGACCGACAGCACGACGAGGTGGCCGAACTGTTGAGCCAGGGCCGCGCAGGACGTCCCGAATTCGCCTGCCCCGCTGGGTCTTCCGCTGTCAACAACGATATCGGCGGTGCCCGCCAGGTCCCAGAGCGCCCGGCGACCGTCGGGGCTGGCGGGGTCGAGAACCGCGCACCGCTTGTTCGCGTTGTGCAGCCGGAACGGGACACTCGCTCCGGCCACGGTCGGCAGCGCCTGCCGGCCGGACCGTCCACCGGGTGGCTCGATCTTCAGGACATCGGCGCCGAGGTCGGCGTACAGCCGGCTCACCCCGTCGGATTCGGCGCCGCCGAGGTCGAGCACCCGCACGGATGCCAGCAGTGGTTCGCTCACGCCGCCGCCAGGAGACTTTCGACCCACTGCAGGTGGTCGTCGGTGTCGGTGGCGACGTACATCAGGTCGACGAAGACGTCCGGATAACCGGCGTCGGCCAGCGTCCGCACCGCCTCGGCGACCGCATCGATCGGTGTGCCGCCGGCGACGTTGATGCGCACACAGGTGTGAATGGCCGCCGGATCCCGGCCGGCCTCGCGGGCGGCGTCGTCGATGGTGCGGCGCTGCGTCGCAAGGAACTCGGGCATGACACCTCCGGGCACCAGCACGGCCGGGAGCCACCCGTCGCCGCGCGTCCCGATGCGCCGCAAACTCGCCGGAGTGAACCCGCCGAGATAGATCGGCGGGCGCGGTTGCTGGATCGGTTTGAGGTCCACCCACGACGACGGGATCGACCACCGCTTGCCGTCATGTTCCACCGGATTCATCGTCCACAGCCGCTCGAGGGCATCGAGCACCTCGTCCAGTTGGGCGCCGCGGGTGCGGAACGGGGCGCCGGCGGCGGAGTACTCCTCCGGCGACCACCCGATCCCGAAACCGGGAACGAGCCTGCCCCCGCTGACCACATCGATGGCGGTCAGTTGGCGGCCCAGCTGCACCGGCGGGTACCACGGTGCGACGAACACGCTGCTGCCCAATCGGACGCGCGACGTCGCGGCGGCGACGACCGCCAACGCGATGAACGGGTCCAGGGCGGCGCGGAACTGTTCGGGAATGGTGTCCTGGCCCGCGTAGCCGACGCTGGGGTGCACCGCGGTCAGCAAGCGGTCTCCCACCCAGAGGCTGTCGGCGCCGAGGCTTTCGGCGCTGGCCGCGTAGCGCGCGAGGTCCGCGCGGGCGGACGCCCCGAACTGCGGCACTGCGAATCCCAACACGCCAGACAGGCTAATGGGTAGCTTCACGCGCATCGGGTACAGGAGTGGCACCCGTTCGCCCGTTTCGACGATGATGAGTCAGATGACTGCCGAGGCCCTGTCCCCCACGCTGTCCGCCGATGAACTCGACCTGATCGACGCCTACTGGCGCGCCGCCAACTACCTGTCCGTCGGCCAGATCTATCTTCTGGACAATCCACTGCTGCGCGAGCCGCTGGCGCCCGAGCACGTCAAGCCGCGACTGCTCGGTCACTGGGGTACCACGCCGGGGCTCAATCTCGTCTATGCGCACCTGAACCGCGTCATCTGCGACCGCGACGTCAACGTCATCTACATCACCGGCCCGGGACACGGCGGTCCCGGCTTAGTGGCCAACGCCTATCTCGAAGGCACCTACAGCGATGTGTACTCGGGTATTCCCGAAGACACCGAGGGAATGCGAAAGCTGTTCCGCCAGTTCTCTTTCCCTGGTGGTATCCCCAGCCACGTCGCCGCGGAGACCCCCGGGTCGATCCACGAAGGTGGGGAGTTGGGTTACGCACTGGTACACGCCTACGGCGCGGCGTTCGACAACCCCGACCTGGTGGTCGCCTGTGTCATCGGTGACGGTGAAGCCGAGACCGGCCCGCTGGCGGCCAGTTGGCATTCGAACAAGTTCCTCAACCCGGTCACCGACGGTGCGGTGCTGCCCATCCTGCACCTGAACAGCTACAAGATCGCCAACCCCACGGTCCTCGCGCGCATTCCGCAAGAGGAACTCGAGTCGCTGATGTTCGGCTACGGCTACCGGCCCATCACGGTGGCCGGCGACGATCCGGCCAACGTGCATCAGCAGCTGGCGACGGCGCTCGACGAAGCCTTCGACCAGATCGCCGCGATCCAGCGCGCCGCTCGCCTCGACGGCGAACAGGGCCGGCCCGTCGCACGACGATCAAGCGGCGAGGAACGAGCCGCGTTGAGGAGTGAGACCTTCCGGCCCGTGTGGCCGATGCTGGTGTTGAGGACACCGAAGGGCTGGACGGGCCCGCAGAACGTCGACGGCAAGAAGGTCGAGGGCACGTGGCGGTCCCATCAGGTTCCGTTGTCGGGCACCCACACCAACCCCGAACACCGCGCTCAGCTCGAGGAGTGGATGCGCAGCTACCGGCCCGAGGAACTGTTCGACGAGGACGGCGCGCTACGGCCTGAGTTACGCGCGTTGGCCCCGCGCGGCCAGCGGCGGATGAGCGCCAACCCGCACGCCAACGGCGGTCTCCTGCTCAAGGATCTGGACATGCCGCGCTTCACCGATTACGCGGTGCCGGTCGACGACCCCGCGTCCGAATCGACCGAGGCCACCCGGGTGCTCGGGACGTTTCTGCGCGACGTCATCGCGCGTAACGCCGACCGGTTCCGGTTGATGGGACCCGACGAGACGGCGTCCAACCGGCTGTCGGCAACCCTCGAGGCGACCGACAAGGCCTGGCTGGCCGAGGTCACCCCCGATGACGAGAACCTCGGTCCGGAGGGCCGGGTGATGGAGGTGCTGTCCGAACACCTTTGCCAGGGCTGGCTCGAGGGATACCTGCTGACGGGCAGGCACGGGCTGTTCAACTGCTACGAGGCGTTCATCCACATCATCGACTCCATGCTCAACCAGCACGCCAAGTGGCTTAACAGCAGTCGAGAGCTGTCCTGGCGGGCGCCGATCGCATCGCTGAATTACCTTCTGACATCACATGTCTGGCGCCAGGACCACAACGGCGCGTCACACCAGGATCCCGGCTTCATCGACCACGTCGCCAACAAGCGACCCGAGGTCGTGCGGGTGTACTTGCCGCCGGACGCCAACACCTTGCTGTCGGTGGCCGACCACTGCCTGCGCAGCCGCCACTACGTCAACGTGATCGTCGCCGGCAAGCAACCGGCGCTGAACTACCTGGACATGGATTCGGCGATCGCGCACTGCACCCGCGGTCTGGGGATCTGGGAGTGGGCGAGCAACACGACCGGGGAGCCGGACGTGGTGCTCGCGTGCGCCGGAGACATCCCGACCCTGGAAACCGTTGCGGCCGCCGACATCCTGCGTCGGCGGCTGCCCGAGCTGAAGGTGCGGGTGGTCAACGTCGTCGACATCATGCGGCTGCAACCGCAGTCCGAGCACCCGCACGGCCTGTCCGATCGCGAATTCGACTCGATCTTCACCACGGACAAGCCGATCATCTTCGCCTACCACGGCTATCCCTGGCTGATTCACCGGCTGACCTACCGGCACGCCAACCATGCCCAGTTGCATGTGCGCGGTTTCAAGGAACGCGGCACCACGACGACCCCGTTCGACATGGTGATGCTCAACGACCTCGATCGGTTCCATCTGGTCATGGACGTGATCGACCGCGTCGCCAATCTGGGCAGCAGCGTGGCCGGGCTGCGCCAGGAGATGGCTGACGCGCGCCTGGCGGCCCGGCGCTACACGCGGGAACACGGCGAGGACGATCCGGCGATCTCGGGGTGGACGTGGGACCCGGATTACCAAGCGCCGTCGCTGTCGCAGGACACCCTCAGCGAACACGACCGCTAGACTGGATATTCGTGTCCGACCAAGCCGCCCTCGCCGAGCGCCCGCATCCGCTGGTCGAACAGCTCTCCGCGTTGCACCACTTCCGCACCTACGTCGACATTGCTGTGGTCGTGGTGGTGTTGGCGCTGACGAATTTGATCGCGCACTTCACCACGCCGTGGGCCAGCGTGGCGACGGTGCCTGCGGCGGCGCTGCTTCTGGTGGCGCTGGTCCGCTCCCGCGGCCTGGGGTGGGCCGAACTCGGCCTGAGCCGCGAACACCTGAAGTCCGGAACCGGCTACGCGCTGGGTGCCGTCGCGCTGGTGTTGTCGGTCATCGCGATCGGTGCGCTGCTGCCGTGGACGCGGCCGATGTTCATGAACAACAACTACGCCACGATCTCGGGCGCGCTCATCGCGTCGATGGTCATCATCCCCTTGCAGACCGTGATCCCCGAGGAACTGGCGTTCCGCGGGGTGCTGCACGGAGCGCTCGACCGCGCCTGGGGCTGGCGTGGTGTCGCCGCGGCCGGCTCGCTGTTGTTCGGACTCTGGCACATCGCCACCTCGCTGGGCCTGACCAGTAGCAACGTCGGCTTCACCCGAATCTTCGGCGGAGGTGTGGTCGGCACCGTCGCAGGCGTGACGTTGGCGGTGGTCGCCACCGGCGTCGCGGGCTTCGTCTTCACCTGGTTGCGCCGCCGCAGCGGCAGCCTGATCGCGCCGATCGCGCTGCACTGGTCGCTGAACGGGCTCGGCGCGCTGGCGGCCGCGTTCGTGTGGCATCTGAGCTGACGTCAGTGCGCGGCGCGCTTGCGGGCGCGGAACTCCCGGTTCTTGAGCTTGTTACCGCAGGTCGCCATGCTGCACCAGGTACCGCCGTGGTTGCGCGAGCGATCGTAGAACGCCCACTGGCACTCCTCGTTGGCACACGCCTTCAACAGCGACCAGGAGCCGTCGCGCTGTGCATCGTGGATCGCCAGTAGCAGTTCGGTGAGGCGGTCGTGCAGCGAGGTGCCCACCGCCGACAGCCGAATCCGCCCCGAGTCTTCGACCTCGGCCCGTGCGGCCCCGCCAGCCGCGGCCCGCAGCGGCGCCAACGCCGCCGCAGTCGGCGGCGGGCCACCGGCGTTGTGGACCAGCATCGCGCGTAAGGCCTCGCGCACACCACGCAGCAGCTCGAGGTGGGCCTCGTCGATGCCGTCCCCGGGGCGCAGTAACCCCTTGTCGTGCAGCCACGGTCGCGCGTCATCCGGATCGGCCAAACGGTCGGGGCCGGACGGCAACTCCGCCGTGTTGACCAGGCTCTGAACCAGGGCGAGACGCGGCGGTGCCGGTTTCGTCTCGTGGTCCCCCAGCCACCGGGTGCGAGTCATATAGCCAGCCTAGCCTTTCCATGACCAGTATCGCAATTTGACCGGTCATGCATGACCGTTATAAAGTTGTCAGCGGTCACACCTCCGAGCGCTACCGAGGATCGATATGTCGGATAATCCGAACCCGCCCACCCTGGTGTCGCCGGTTGCGGCGGCGAGCGGGGCGACTGCCCCGTCTCTACGCGCGCGGCTGGTGGCGCGGCTGAGGGCCAACAGGTTCGACCGGATGGCGGCCGTCGGCGGCGTGGCACCCGACAGCGGTGCTTACGTCGCGCACTGCGTCCGGCTGACCTCGCTCGCCGAGCGCGAGGCGGTGGCCCGGGCACTGCGACGGATCGTCCGGGACGCCCGCGGGCACGGCCCGCTGATGTCCTCGCGGGTGCCGTTGCACGTACCGAACATCGCGGCCGCCGAGGACGTGATCGACGAGATAGCGCTGCGGCTGCACTCTCCCCGGATGGTCGGAGCGCGGGGCATGGCGCGGCTACGCCTCCTGCTGGCCGACGGGACCGGTCCCGTTTACCGGTACGGCCGTGGGGATCTCGTGGGCCGGCTCCGCGCCGCGATGGCCGAGCTCTAAATGACCAACACCGCGGCCCCGGAGATCCGGCCGGAGGCCAGATCGCTCAGCGCGGCGTCGGCCCGGTTGAGCGGGTATGGCGGGCTGGTCACCTCGATGTGGTGTTCACCGGCGAAAGCCAGAAAGGCCCGGGCGTCGGCGCGAGTGTTGGCGGTGACCGATCTGACCTGACGCTCTTGGAAGAGGTGACGCTGGTAGTTCAACGTCGGGATGTCGGAAAGGTGAATACCCGCGATCGCAAGCGTGCCACCACGATCGAGCGCTTCGAGTGCCGGCAGGACGAGCTCACCGACGGGCGCGAACAGGATCGCGGCATCGAGGTCGACGGGTGGACGCTCGTCGGCGCCCTGAGCCGACGCCGCCCCCAGGCTCAGGGCCAGCTCACGCGCGGCTTCCCCGCGCGTCATCACATGAACTTCGGCGCCCTGCGTGACGGCTACCTGCGTGGTCAGGTGCGCGCTGCCGCCGAATCCGTATATGCCCAACCGGCCACCCGGTGGGAGGTCCGCGCGCAGCAGCGACCGATAGCCGATGATCCCGGCGCACAACAGCGGCGCCAGCTCGGTGTCGGAGTAGCCCGCTGGTAGTGGATGGGCGTATGCCGCTGGCACCGTGGCGAACTCGGCATACCCACCGTCGGCATCCCAACCGGTGTAACGCGATTGTGGGCACAGGTTCTCGTCGCCTCTGAGGCAGTACCGGCATCGCCCACACGTATGCCGCAGCCACGCGATGCCGACGCGGTCGCCGACGGAGAACTCCGCGCCCGTGCTCTCCCCCACCTCGACGACCTCGCCGACGACCTCGTGTCCCGGCACGACCAGGGGCCGATGCACGGGCAGATCGCCTTCGGCGACGTGAAGATCGGTGCGGCACACGCCACATGCGCGGACCGCCACCGCAAGCTCGCCGGGTCCCGGACGCGGAACCTCGACTCGCACGCGTTCCATCGGCCGCGAGGCCATCGGTCCCGGTTGTCGAACCTGCCAGGCGGTCATGGTTGAGACGCTCATCACCACATGGTCGCCCCGCGACGGCCCGGGCACCACCCTCGGGCGTCTTCACTGTCAGCGAACAACGCTAACGACCGCGGCGGCGAACCGGACAGATCTGGTGTGCGGCAGGGCATCCCTGTACGCCGGCCGGGACACTTGTAGGGGAAATCCTGATTCCTAGGTGATAACAACGGCATAACCTGTAGATAACGACGAACCGCCGTGCGGCTACGGCGAAGGCTCAGTACCGGGCGCGAAGACCGGTACCGCGAAGGAGAGGGTGGAAGAGATGAAAACACTTGTTGCACTGGCGGTTGGAGCGCTGGCGGCCAGCGGCATCGCCTTGGCCGCTCCGGCCAACGCCGGATGCCAGGGAGGCTGGACGCCGTGGGGCGGCGGCACGATCTGTGACGGACCGGTCGGCGCCGACGGCAACTTCGAACGGTGTCAGACCGCGGGCGCAATGGGATTCGGCGGCACGAACTGCTTCATCGTGAACGTCTCGAACGCCAACCCGCCGCGGGTCGGCCCCTGACAATCGCACCAGCGCAAAGAATTCGAAAGCTTCCTCCACGGCTTGATGCCGTGGAGGAAGCTTTCGCTATACGTCAGGCCGGGGGCGTCATCCCGGGCGCATTCTCCGGCGCGACCGGAACCGGCACGCCGACCGCCGGCCGCGGGGCAGGCGCATTGGGATCCGCTGGCGGCGGAGGCGGTGCATTGGGATCCGCTGGCGGCGGAGGCGGTGCATTGGGATCCGCTGGCGGCGGAGGCGGCGCGTTGGGATCAGCGGGCGGTGGCGCCGGTGCGTTCGGATCGGCGGGCGGGGCCTCAGGTGCCGCGGGCGGGGTGTACGGCCGGATCGAATTGGCCAGCGTCACCGCTTCTTCCTTCGGCACAGGGTTGTTCGCGGTGCCGAGCCAGACCACGAACCACCGCTCGGGGGTGCGCTGACCGCGCGGCGTACCCGGTTCGACGGGGTTGCCCACCACGCCGGCCCAGATCTGGCCGTTGGGCTTGTTCGTATCGGTGAACTTCACCTCGTAGTACGACGCGACGCCCGGCATGCCATCGGCATTGAGCTCGACGGTCTCCTGGTTGACCCGGGTGCCGGGGAACGGCATGAAGAACTCGCCCATGTCGGAGGCCAACCGCTGCGCAGCCTTCGTGTTGTCCGTCTCAGCGCCCGCGAAGAGCTTCAGGTCGAGCCGGCCGAGCAGAATGCTGGTGTCGTTGGGCGGTTCGGCGCCTTCGGGGGCGTCCTTGGTCAGCAACGCCTGGCCGTAGGAAAGCTGCGTCGAATCCGCCACTTTCCATCCGGCAGGCACGACGTAGCTGAGGCCACCTGCGGCCGAGTCGACGCGGCCAGGATCACCGGGCGCCGGGGCCGGCGCGTTCGGATCGGCGGGTGCGGGTGCCGGAGCACCGGGTGCCGGTGCAGGTGCCCCTGGTGCCGGAGGTGGCGGCGGGGCGCCGGGTGCGGGAGGTGGTGCGCCGGGCGCGGGAGCCGGAGCGGGCGCCCCTGGTGCCGGAGGGGGTGCGGGCGCCCCTGGTGCCGGAGGCGGCGGAGGCCCTTGTAGGAAGGTGTTCCCCGTCGGCGGCGGTGGGGGCGGCTCAGGCGTCGGTTCGGGCTGCGCCTGGGCCACCGTCGGGAGCGCGAGCGCTATGGCGGTTGCCCCGGTCACCGCCGCGACCGCCAATGTCCTCGAGAGCCCCCTGCGCGGGGCTGAAATCGCGTCCGGCTGATCCATGGGAAAGAAACTACCGTGTTACCGCCGTGACGCAAGTGTGAATTGCTCAAAATGAGGATAAATAAGACGTAGCTGAGAAGACGATAAGCACTGATAGCTGTAACGTCATGATTTTGCTGACACAGCACAGTACCCGCGCGTGGCGCGGGGTGGCCGAACCGCTGTCGATGCCCGGTGACTCGCTTGTTTTTCGCGTCCGCTGCGGTAACCGTTACTGGGCCGGATGCAGCGTGACCTCCTGTGCCTTCACCGCGAAAAACACCCGCTCGCCAGGGGCAAGCCTCAGTTCGGTCGCGGAGTCGGCGGTGATGTCGGCGGCGAGCCCCGGGCTGCCGTCGGGCTGCTCCTCGGCCCGCACCCGGATCGCGGGGCCGCGGCCGTCGAGTTCGGCGACGGTGACTTCGACGGTGTTACGGGGGCTGCCGTGCGGCCGGTCGCGGTACACCGCGACCGCCGCGGGATGAAACAGGGCGACCGCCGGCCCCGCGGTCGCGATATCCGACGCCGGGTTGCCGTGCCAGGCCGCGTCCCATCGGGTGGTCAGGACGCCGTGGCCGTCCGCCGTCCCGCGAACCAGGTTGACCCCGGCCAGTCGGGCACCGAAATCGCTCCGTGGAGCCGCTAATACCGTTGCAGCAGAACCTGTTTCGATGATGGTGCCGGATTCGAGCACCAGTACCCGATCGGCGAGGGCGACCACGTCGAGCACATCGTGGGACACCAACACCGCGGACCGCCCGTCGCGTGTGAGCACGTCGCGCAGCACCTTGCGCATCGCAGCGGCGGCCGCAACGTCCAGGCCGGCCAACGGCTCGTCGAGCAGCAGCACGTCGGGTTCGGCCGCCAACGCACGCGCCAGTGCGACCCGTTGCGCCTGTCCCCCGGACAGCTGACGCGGCCTGCGGTCGGCCAGTCCTGTCGCGTCGACCTGGGCGAGCCAATGCTCGGGGCGCGTGCTGCCTGGCGGAAAGGCCACGTTGGCGGCCACGTCGAGATGTGGAAACAGCAGCGGATCCTGCATCAGAAGCCCGACGCGGCGGTCGTGGGTCGCCACATGGAGACCCGATGCGGTGTCGGTGAGCACCCGCCCGCCCACCCGTACGACACCTTCGTCGGGACGGACCAGTCCCGCGATGACGTGCAGAATCGTCGACTTGCCCGCGCCGTTGGGGCCCAGCACGGCCAGCACCTCACCACCGGCGACGTCGAACGCGACGTCGACGCCGCGCTGCTCGACGACCGCACGCACGCTGATACCGGTCACGCCGCGCTCCACGCACTGTCACCGCGCAGCCGTCGACTCCCCAACCCCAGCACCACCACGGCTGCCACCACCACGAGCAGCAGCGACAACGCCACCGCGGCCTCGGGGTCACTCTCCCGCTGCAGGTAGATCTCCAGCGGCAGCGTCCGAGTGACGCCCTCGCGGGAGCCAGCGAACGTGAGCGTCGCACCGAACTCGCCGAGGGACCGGGCGAACGCCAGCACCGCGCCCGAGACCAGGCCGGGCGTCAGCAGCGGAAGCGTGACGCGCCACCACACCCGGGACGGGCGGGCGCCCAGAGTGGCGGCCACGGTTTCGTAGCCGGTTCCGGCCGTACGGGCGGCCCCTTCGAGCGCGATGACCAGGAAGGGCAGCGACACGAACGTCTGCGCGAGCACGACCGCCGTCGTCGTGAACGCGATCTGGACACCCGCGGCCTCCAGATACTGGCCGAGCAGGCCGAGCCGGCCGAATGCGTACAGCAACGCGATCCCGCCGACCACCGGAGGCAGCACGAGCGGAAGCAGGATGAGGGGCCGCACGGTTCGGACAAGTCGACTGTCGCTGCGCGCCAGGACCAGCGCCATCGGAACGCCCACCAGCAGGCATAGCAACGTGCTGGCGGTCGCCGTGCGCAGGCTGAGCAGCAGGGCGTTGACTGAAGACTCGCTGCTGATCAGCTGCACGACGTTCAGCCAGTCCACCCTGGCCGCGATCGCCACGAGCGGCACCGCGACGAACAGCGCGCCGACCGCGGCGGGCAGATACAGCCAACGCGGCAGACCAGCCGGGTTACTCAACCCGTCCCGCCTCGCACTCCACAGGCCAAACCCTATGGGACTCGCGCCTGCGCGCCGGTTTCGTGCTTTAGCTACTGTCCAGTAACATTTCGGAGGATCGCTGCGTGCAGCGTCGAACACGACAGGGAGGTCCTCGCGATGGAGGTGCTCGTCACCGCAGGTGACACCGATCTGGGCCGCACGATCGCCGAAGGTTTCCGCGACGCCGGTCACCGCGTCGTGATCGTGGGCGCCCGCCGCGACGAACTCGAGGTTGCCGCGAAGGAACTCGACGTCGACGCCAGCGTGCTCGACAACACCGATCCCGACAGCCTGGAAGCGGCGCGACAGCAGTTACCGCATCACCTCGACACGATCGTCAACGTGCCCGCCCCCGGGTGGGACGGCGGCGATCCGCGCACCTATTCACTGTCCGACGTGGCTCGGGCATGGCGTGCGGCACTCGACTCGACCGTCGTCTCCGCCGTGCTGACGGTGCAGATTCTCGGTGACCATCTGCGCTCGGGCGGTTCGATCGTCAACGTGGTCCCCGAAAACCCGGCCGTCGGCAGCGCGGACGCGGCGATCAAGGCCGCGCTCGCGGACTGGACCGCGGGTCAGGCCGAGCACTTCGGCACTCGCGGGATCACTGTCAACGCGGTGGCCTCGGGACGGAACGCCGAGCCCGGCTATGAAGGCCTGTCGCGCACGCCGCCGCCGGTCGCCGACGAGATCGCGCGCCTGGCCCTTTTTCTCACCACGCCGGCGGCGCGGCACATCACCGGCCAGGTGCTACACGTCAGCAAGGGCGCGCTCGCAAACTTCGGCTGACTATTCCGCTGTTCGCACGGAGCTAAACGGGATGACCGCTCCGCTTAGGTGTGGTTTCGTGCTCTCATGACCATCAGACTCGGACTCCAGATCCCGAACTTCTCCTACGGCACGGGCGTCGCCGAAATCTTCCCCACCGTCATCGCACAGGCGCAGGAGGCCGAGGCCGCCGGTTTCGACTCGGTCTTCGTGATGGACCACTTCTATCAACTGCCCGGGCTCGGCACGCCGGACCAGCCCATGCTCGAGGCGTACACCGCGCTGGGCGGGCTGGCCACGGCCACCGAGCGGGTTCAGCTCGGCACCCTGGTGACCGGCAACACCTACCGCAACCCGACGCTGCTGGCCAAGGCGATCACCACGCTGGATGTGATGAGCCAGGGACGCGCCATCCTCGGCATCGGCACCGGCTGGTACGAGCTCGAACACGACAGCCTTGGCTACGAGTTCGGCACTTTCACCGACCGCTTCAACAAGCTCGGCGAGGCGTTGGAGATCATCCTGCCGATGCTGCGCGGCGAGCGCCCGACGTTCGACGGCAAGTACTACCGCGCCAAAGACGCGATGGCCGAACCGCGGTTCCGGGACCACATCCCGCTGATGATCGGCGGCAGCGGCGAGAAGAAGACGATTCCGCTGGCGGCCCGGCACTTCGACCACCTCAACATCATCGCCGGCTTCGACGAGCTGCCGCGCAAGTTGCAGGTGGTCAAGGAGCGCTGCGAGGAGATCGGTCGCGACCCCGCGACGCTGGAGACCAGCATGCTCGTCGTCGCGATCATCGACGAGAACGTCACCGGCGACATCATCCCCGACGACTACAAGCAGCAAGCGGTGTTCGGCAGTGCCGATCAGATCGCCGAGCAGATCAAGACCAAGGTCGTCGACGCCGGTGTCGACGGGGTGATCTTGAGCCCGGTGACGAGCCTGGACGGGTACCACCCCGGCCGGGTCACCGCGGTGGGCGAAGCCCTCCGGCCGCTGCTTGGCGGGTGATCCCGACCCCGGGTGGGATATAACACAACGAACCCGTTCACTGATCGGGTGTTCAGGCGACTACCGTTACGGGTAGTGAACTGCACGTGGAAGCACCGTCGAGGAGCCCAATATGAGCCATCCCGGAGCCACTGCATCTGATCGGCACAAGGTCGTCATCATCGGGTCAGGGTTCGGCGGGCTGACCGCTGCCAAGAGGCTTAAGAGAGCCGACGTCGATGTCAAGCTGATCGCCAAGACCACCCACCACCTGTTCCAGCCGCTGCTGTACCAGGTGGCGACCGGCATCATCCCGTCCGGCGAGATCGCGCCGCCGACGCGGATGATCCTGCGCAAGCAGAAGAACTGCCAGGTGGTCCTCGGCGACGTCACCCACATCGACCTGGCCAACCAGACGGTCACCTCCGAGTTGCTGGGCCACACCTACGTGACCCCGTACGACTCGCTCATCGTCGCCGCGGGTGCCGGCCAGTCCTACTTCGGAAACGACCATTTCGCGGAGTGGGCGCCGGGCATGAAGTCCATCGACGATGCGCTGGAGTTGCGGGCGCGCATTCTCAGCGCGTTCGAGCAGGCGGAGCGGTCCAGTGACCCGGCGCGACGCGAGAAGCTGCTGACGTTCACCGTCGTGGGCGCGGGTCCGACCGGCGTCGAGATGGCCGGTCAGATCGCCGAACTGGCCGATCACACCCTCAAAGGTGCGTTCCGCCATATCGATTCGACCACCGCACGGGTGATCCTGCTCGACGCCGCACCCGCCGTCCTGCCCCCGATGGGCGAGAAGCTGGGCAAGAAGGCGCAGGCCCGGCTCGAGAAGATGGGCGTGGACATCCAGCTCGGCGCCATGGTGACCGACGTCGACCGCAACGGCATCACCGTCAAGGACTCCGACGGCACGATCCGGCGTATCGAGTCCGCGACGAAGGTGTGGTCGGCCGGTGTGCAGGCCAGCCCGCTGGGCCGGGACCTCGCAGAGCAGTCCGAAGGTGAGGTCGACCGGGCCGGGCGCGTGCTCGTGAACCCTGACCTGACGCTGCCCGGCCATCCGAACGTGTTCGTGGTCGGCGATATGGCCCATGTCGAAGGTGTGCCCGGCCAGGCGCAGGGCGCCATCCAGGGTGGACGGTATGCCGCCAACGCGATCCGGGCCGAGCTCAAGGGCGCGGACCCCACGCAGCGCGAACCGTTCCAGTACTTCGACAAGGGCTCGATGGCCACGGTGTCGCGGTTCTCCGCCGTCGCCAAGATCGGCCCGCTGGAGTTCGGCGGCTTCATCGCCTGGCTGGCCTGGTTGGTGCTGCACCTGGTGTATCTGGTCGGCTTCCGCCGCAAGCTCACCACGCTGGTGTCGTGGACGGTGACGTTCCTGTCGACGCAGCGCGGCAACCTCACGATCACCGAGCAGCAGGCCTACGCCCGCACCCGAATAGAGGAGCTTCAGGAGATCGCCGCGGGCGTGCGCGACACCGAGAAGGTCGCAGGCTAGAGCCGCGCGCCCTGCCAGGTCGCCAGGCAGCCACCGGCGGCAAGTGCCAGCGGTTCACCCGCCGTGTCGACGTCGGCGTCTGGATAGCTCAGTTCACTGATCGCGGCCATCTGTGCGCCGATCTCGTCGTCGGTGACCGAACCCCTGCCCAACTCGATGCGGTGCCGCAGCAGTGCCGTGCCGTCGACGTCGGCGTGCAGCGACCCTGACCAGAACCCTTGGTGCTCATGGGATCTGCCGATCTGCACCCGCTCGCGGAGCCTGACACGTCCATGTGCGCCGACATCCAGGCGGACCGAGGTGTGGTGACGCGAGTCGGCTGCCACGATCGTGGGTTCGGGGTCGAGGTCCAGCTCTCCGGCGATGTTGAGCTCCCAGATCGAGTGAGAGTCAAGGGTTTTCGCCCCGGGGAGGGCCACCGTCGCGGCGGCGGTGCGTATCCGCAGCCGAGCGTCCGGTTCGACGACGACGCGGAAGTGGAGGACGTCGCCACCCAGCGGGGTCGCCGCCGCCGACACCAGATGGACGGTATCGGGCCCGGTGAGCCGGGCGGCAAGACCGCCGGCGCACTCGAGGCGCGGCCGGCGGTCCCGCCGCGCGACGATCAGCACCTCGGACCGCATTAGACGGGTACCCGGAGTTGGGCACGCACCCAATTCAGCACCGCGGTGGCCGCGGGGTCCTCGGTCAGCGAGAGCATCACGAACGGGCGCGCACCGCGCACGGCCGTCGCGTCGCGCCGCATCACCTCGGGGTCGGCTCCGACCAGCGGAGCGAGGTCGGTCTTGTTGATCACCAACAGGTCTGAGTAGGTCACGCCGGGACCGCCCTTGCGGGGAACCTTGTCGCCGCCTGCGACATCGATGACGAAGATCTGGACATCGACCAGCCCCGAGGAGAACGTCGCCGTCAGATTGTCCCCGCCGGACTCGACCAGAATGAGGTCCAGCCGGTCGTTTGCGGCGATGAGGTCGTCGATCGCGTCGAGGTTGGCGGTGATGTCGTCGCGGATCGCGGTGTGCGGGCAGCCGCCGGTCTGCACCGCGGTGATCCGCTCGTCGGGCAGCACGGCGTGGCGCCGGAGGAAGTCCGCGTCTTCGGTGGTGTAGATGTCGTTGGTCAGCACGGCCAGCGACACCTCGTCGCGCAGCTGTCGGCACAACGCGGCGACCAGTGCGGTCTTCCCCGAACCGACCGGACCGCCGACGCCGATGCGCAACGGCTCCCCCTGGCGGCGCGCGCGCTTGGGTCGTTCGAGGTGGTGGTGTGGCTCGCCGTCGGTGAAATGCGGTGGCATGACGATCCTTTCGGGGCGGATTACGAGACGAAGAGGGGGCGCTCACGCCTGCTGTGGCGCTGGGCCAGCACGTCGAGCAACGGGTCGGACAGGTCGGCCAGTTCCTTTGCCGCGGTGGCCGCGGTCTGGTCACACAGCGCCGACAGCTCGAACGTGAGCGCGGCGACGTCGGCGGGATCGAGCGCGAGCAGGCGCTGCGCGGCGGTCGCCGAACCGGTCATCGTGGTGTAGACCATCGAGAGCGCGGTCTGCTCAGCGGTCAGCCCCGCCGCGCGTCCGGCCCATCCCGCCGCGACCGACAGGTGTGGGGTCGCGCCGAGCGCATCCCACTCCTCGTCGGGCCACACCCGGCGGCCCAGTCGCACAAGGCCTCGGCCCTGTCCTCGTGAGGCCTGGCGGGCTGCGGGCGCCGGTGTGCGGGCATCGGTTTCGCGGTCGGCCTGCGCGGGCCCGAGAGCCCCGGTGTGCACCGCCGCGGCCAGTGAGGCGGTCACGAGACCCTGGGTTCGAATGCGTCGCCGCAGGTATGCCCGCAGCGTGGGCACATCGGCGACCAGCCCGCTGGCGACCGCCTCCTCGACACCGCCGGAGTGCACATGCCCGCCGGTCGGCAACCGCGAGTCGGCCAGTGCGAGAAGCGTGGTCAGGTTCGTCATCGGGTTCAGAAGAGGAAATACCGTTGTGCCATCGGGAGTTCGGCCGCCGGTTGTTCCTGCCAGACGTCTCCGTCGATGCGGACCGTGAAGGTGTCGGGATCGACCTCGATGCGTGGCAGCGCGTCGTTGAGCGGCATATCGGCCTTGCCGACGCCGCGGACGTCCTTGACCGGTACGAGGCGACGCTTCACGTCGATCCGGTCGGCCAATCCGTCGTCGACGGCCTGCTGCGAGACGAAGTGCACCGACGTGGCGGCGGCGGCCGGCGGCGCCGCGCCGAACATGGGGCGCGGCAGCACCGGCTGCGGGGTCGGGATCGACGCGTTGGCGTCTCCCATTGCGGCCCAGGCGATCATGCCGCCCTTGAGTACCGAGTGGGGGCGCACACCGAAGAACGCGGGTTCCCACAGCACCAGGTCGGCGAGCTTACCCACCTCGATCGATCCGACCTCGGCGTCGAGACCGTGCGCGATCGCCGGGCAGATCGTGTACTTGGCGACGTAGCGTCGAGCGCGGTTGTTGTCGGCGGCCCTGGCCCCCGAGGTGTCGCCGTCCAGCGCACCGCGCCTGCGTTTCATGACGTGCGCGGTCTGCCACGTGCGGATGACCACTTCGCCGATGCGGCCCATTGCCTGCGCGTCGCTGCCGATCATCGAGATCGCGCCGATATCGTGCAGCAGGTCCTCGGCGGCGATGGTGGAGGGCCGAATGCGGCTCTCGGCGAACGCGAGATCCTCGGGGACACTGGGGTTGAGGTGGTGGCACACCATCAACATGTCGAGGTGCTCGTCGAGCGTGTTGACCGTGTGCGGGCGCGTCGGGTTGGTCGAACTGGGCAGCACGTGCGGTTGTGCGGCGACGGTGATGATGTCGGGAGCGTGCCCGCCGCCTGCACCCTCGGTGTGGTAGGCGTGGATCGACCGGCCCGCGATCGCGCCGACGGTGTCCTCGACGAAGCCGGCCTCGTTGAGGGTGTCCGAATGCAGTGCGACCTGTACGCCCGACGCGTCGGCAACGGTCAGGCAGGCGTCGATCGCGGCAGGGGTGCTACCCCAGTCCTCGTGCAGCTTGAATCCCGAAGCGCCACCGCGTAATTGCTCCCACATGGCCTCGGTGCTGACCGTGTTGCCCTTACCGAGCAGCGCGATGTTCATCGGCCAGGAGTCCAGCGACTCGAGCATGCGGGCCAGATGCCATGCCCCGGGGGTGACCGTGGTGGCCTTGCTGCCTTCCGCCGGGCCGGTTCCGCCCCCGATCATCGTGGTGATACCACCGCCGAGCGCTTCGGCCATCGTCTGCGGGCAGATCAGGTGCACATGGCAGTCGATGCCGCCTGCGGTGATGATGCGGCCGTTGCCCCCGATGATCTCCGTCGACGGCCCGACCACGAGGCCGGGATGGACGCCCGACATGATGTCGGGGTTGCCGGCCTTGCCGATCGCGACGATACGGCCATCACGAATGCCGATGTCCGCCTTGATGATTCCCCAGTAGTCGAGGATGACCACACCGGTGATGACGGTGTCGGGAGCCCCGTCGGCACGTGTTGCGCGTCCCTGCCCCATGGATTCGCGCAGCACCTTGCCCCCGCCGAAGACGGCCTCGTTCCCTGCGAGTTCGGGTCCGCCGCTGCGGTCCTCGGTGATCTCGATGAACAGGTCGGTGTCGGCCAGTCGGATCCGGTCGCCGGTGGTCGGCCCGAAGAGGGCGCCGTACCTGGCGCGTGGCAACCGGGTCATCGGGCTCCTCTGCTCTCGGCGGGCGTGCTCATCGGTTGTTCAGACGGCCGGGCGGGTCCAGCCGACCGGGCGGGTCCAGGTTCAGCCCGTGCACCTCGCGCGCGCCTCCCAGCGGGACGAGCGAGACGCTCTGGGCGACACCGGGTTCGAACCGCACCGCGGTCCCGGCGGGGATGTCGAGCCGGCGGCCGTGCGCGGCTGTGCGGTCGAAGGACAGCGCGGCATTGGCCTGCGGCAGGTGGACGTGGCTGCCGACCTGCACCGGCCGGTCTCCTGTGTTGACGATCTCCATCGCGAGCCGCTCGGCGCCCACGTTGATCTCGATGTCGCCGTCCCCGTACAGGATTTCGCCGGGCACCATCGGTCCGGTCACGGGATCGGGTGGTGGACGGTGACGAGCTTGGTGCCGTCGGGGAACGTCGCCTCGACCTGGACGTCCTCGAGCATTTCGGGCACGCCTTCCATGACGTCGTCGCGGCGCAGCACCTCGCGGCCACTGGCCATGAGCTCGGCGACCGTGCGGCCGTCGCGGGCACCTTCGAGGAGATGGTCGGTGATCAGCGCAACCGCTTCGGGGTGGTTGAGCTTCAGGCCACGGCCCTGTCGGCGCCGGGCGAGCTCGGCTGCGTAGGAGATCAGCAGGCGGTCCTGCTCATGCGGGGATAAACGCATAGTGGGCGATATTGCCACGGAGCGCGGCGATCAGCAGCGCACGCGAAGTCTTACGCCGCCGGCATGTTCTGCAGCCGCACCTGTCCGCGCGCGACGAGCTTGTCGTCCTCGGCGGTGATGGTGATCTGCCACAGCTGCTGACGCCGGCCGCGGTGGATCGGGGTGGACACCGCGGTGACTGTTCCCGAGGAGATGGCCCGCAAAAAGTCGGTGTTGTTGTTGACGCCGACGACGTTGCCGCCGCCGTTGTCGGCGAGCCAGACCGCGGCGGACACGCTCGCCAGACTCTCGACGACCGAGCAGTACACGCCGCCGTGCACGATGCCGTAGGGCTGAAGCAGCTTGTCCGTGACTGTCAGCTGTGCGCGGCCGCCGTCGGGACCGAGTTCGAGATAGGTCAGGCCGAGCTCGGTGTCGAAGCCCTTACCCAGGTCGGAAGGCAGGTCGGAAGTCACGGATCGTGTCTACACGCTGTCGAACACCGTGACCGCGCCGGGTGCGCGGAGTTAGGGTCAGCCATGGCCAAGACCGCGAAAGACCTCGTTGAAGCCGCCAACGCCGTGGTGCCCAAGATCTCCCACGGCGAGGCGAAGGAATTGATCGACAAGGGTGCGTTGGTCGTCGACGTCCGCGACGCACCCGAACTGGAGAAGAGCGGCAAGGTGGCGGGCGCTGTGCACGTGCCCCGCGGCATGCTCGAGTTCCGTGCCGACCCCGAGTCGCCGTATCACGATCAGAACTTCGCCAAGGACAAGCCGGTGATCGTGTACTGCGCATCCGGTGGGCGCTCGGCGCTCTCGGGGCAGGCGCTCAAAGAGCTCGGTTATCCGGACGTGTACAACCTCGGTGCGTTCGGCGACTGGGCCGACAGCGGTGGCGCCGTCGAAAATACCGCCGGCGAAAACGCCTGACGCCCAAGGCATTCGGTGCACACGCGGACGAGCCCCGCACCTATGGTGCGGGGCTCGTCCTCCGTGTGGACCGGGGGTCTCTGCAGCCCTCAGGACTCCGGCGCGGTCCGGTGGTTCATGTTGATCTCTGGTCGATAGAATAGGCAAGGCTTGCCTAATTTAGCAAGACTTTCCCCGCGATTGGTCGTGAAGTGCCCCGGACCGGAAGTCCGAAGCCGACGAGCGCGTCGAGCACGGCCTGCCCGCGCCGCATGCTCGTCCACTCGCTGGAGCCGGCGAGCAGCGGAACCTGCGTGGCGGCGCTGACGACCGCCCCGCCCACGACGTGCCACATCGAGGCGACCGACATCGCTCCCCCGCTGATCTCGACCAGCTTGGCGAACAGCGGCGCCAGCGCGCGGTGGCTGCGGTGCGCGACCCACGTCGTCAACGCCGCCTCGCTGGGCAGCGCCACGATGCCGTCGCGCGTCGAGCTTCCGGCGCGGTTGGACCTGTGGTCGAAGTGCGGATCGTCGGGAAGGGCCCGCAGTGTCGGGTCGACGACGCCGACCCAATCGATCGCACCTTCGGAATCCACGTGCACCCACAGGTTCTCCAGGCCGGTGTCCCATGCGCGGCCTTCGAGTACGACCAGCGGCACGACGCGGCCGACGACCACGTGGGCGAGGGTGGCCGCCAATTGGTGTGCCACGGCGGCGCGGCTGTCGGTCTCCTCGGCGGCCAGATCGAACATCGTCTGCAGGCGGTCCGTGCTCAGCGCGTCGGCCAGCGGCCACCACCGCCGCCGGGACAGGTCCCGCATGACCGCGACTCCGTAGACCCGCGGACACTCGGGATAGAGCTCACGGAGTCGTCGACTCGACTCATGCAGCGGCAACGTCCTGTGGATCGCCATGCTCGCGATGAGTGGATCGTCGACCAATACCGTCATAGGGCCTCCCATATTCAAGTTAGGTAAGGCTTACTATAGCTAGGCGCGTCACGACGACCAGACCCTGTGACTGCTTTCACACCACCCTTCGAGTGGGGGGTGACCACGGGCGGAGGTTCGGGCCGGGCGTCGGTGGGCCCTTGTCCGCCAGGCGAAATACGACGCACCGTAGTAAGACGTAGTACGCTGGATCAATAGCCTCTAGGAGATGAACGGACCATGGCGAAGTTGACGCGTCTGGGGGAACTGGAACGCGCGGTGATGGATCATTTGTGGTCCTCTCGCGAACCCCAAACCGTGCGCCAAGTTCACGAGGCGCTCGCCGCCCAACGCGACTTGGCGTACACCACGATCATGACCGTGCTGCAGCGGCTGGCGAAGAAGAACCTCGTCGTGCAGCACCGCGATGACCGCGCCCACCGCTACGCACCGACCCACGGCCGCGACGAACTCGTCGCGGGCCTGATGGTCGACGCGCTCGACCAGGCCGCCGACTCGGGCAGCCGGGAAGCCGCGCTGGTGCATTTTGTCGAGCGGGTCGGCGCAGACGAAGCCGCGGCGTTGCGTCGCGCGCTGACCGAACTGGAGAGCAAGGTTCGCGTTGCGCCGCCCGCTGGTAATTCGGGCACCGGCTGAGAGAGACTGACGGCGTGTCCGCGCTGGCCTTCACCGTCCTGGCGCTGGTCCTGTCGGGACCGGTGCCCGCCGTCCTGGCGCGCGCGTCGTGGCCGTTCCGCGCACCGCGAGCGGCCATCGTGCTGTGGCAGGCGATCGCGCTGGCCGCCGTCCTGTCGGCCTTCTCGGCTGGAATCGCCATTGCGAGCAGGCTTTTCGCGCCGGGTCCCGACGGTCGGCCGACCGCCACCATCACCAGCGAGATCGCCGTCATGGGCTGGCCGGTGTGGATCGCCTACGTCGTGGTCTTCGCGCTGACGCTGGTGATCGGTGCGCGGCTTATCGCGGCGGTCTTGCAGGTGGCCATCGCGACGCGGCGCCGTCGCGCCCACCACCGGATGGTCGTCGACCTCGTGGGCAAGTCGCAGAAGTGGGCGCACGCCCACGCCGGTGACGGGTTGCGCATCCTGAACGTGGACCAGCCGCTGGCGTACTGCCTGCCGGGCGTGCGCAGCCGCGTCGTGGTCAGCGAGGGCACGCTGACGACGTTGGCGGACAACGAAGTTGCGGCGATCCTCACCCACGAACGCGCGCACCTGCGCGCCCGGCACGATCTCGTGCTGGAGATGTTCACCGCGGTGAACGCGGCGTTCCCGCGCTTCGTTCGCAGCGGAAGCGCGCTGCACGCGGTGAGACTGCTGGTCGAGATGCTGGCCGACGACGCGGCGGTGCGCATCGCCGGTCCCACTCCGCTGGCCCGCGCGCTCGTCGCGTGCGCGGCCGGTCGTACGCCGTCGGGTGCGCTGGCCGCGGGCGGACCCACCACCGTGCTACGGGTACGTCGGCTCGGAGGCCGGCCCAACAGCCGCGTGCTGGCCGCAGGCGCGTACACCGCCGCGGCCGCGGTGCTCGTGGTGCCCACCTTTGCGGTGGTGCTTCCGTGGCTGACCGAACTGCAGCGGCTGTTCACCGCTTAGGGACAAGCCGCGCGAACGAGGCGTTCACAACAAAACAACGAAAGGCTGCCCGCATGAGCTCTGACGCATCTGCTTCCGCGACCACCGGTACCGCTCAGATCGGGGTGACCGGGCTTGCCGTCATGGGATCCAACATCGCGCGCAACTTCGCCCGGCACGGGTACACCGTCGCGCTGCACAACCGCTCGATCGCCAAGACCGACGCGCTGCTCGACCAGCACGGCTCGGAAGGCAAGTTCGTGCGCAGCGAGACCATCGCCGAATTCCTCGACGCCCTGGAGAAGCCGCGACGGGTGCTGATCATGGTCAAGGCCGGGGACCCCACCGACGCGGTGATCAACGAACTCGCCGACGCGATGGAGGAAGGCGACATCATCATCGACGGCGGCAACGCCCTCTACACCGACACGATCCGCCGCGAGAAGGCGATGCGCGAACGCGGGCTGCACTTCGTGGGCGCCGGCATCTCCGGCGGCGAGGAGGGTGCGCTGAACGGGCCGTCGATCATGCCCGGCGGCCCGGCCGAGTCCTACAAATCGCTGGGTCCGCTGCTCGAGGAGATCTCGGCGCATGTCGACGGTGTCCCCTGCTGCACCCATATCGGCCCCGACGGCGCGGGCCACTTCGTGAAGATGGTGCACAACGGCATCGAGTACTCCGACATGCAGCTGATCGGCGAGGCCTACCAACTGCTGCGCGACGGGCTGGGCAAGTCGGCCGGCGAGATCGCCGACGTCTTCGACGAATGGAATTCCGGCGATCTGGACAGCTTTCTGGTCGAGATCACCGCCAAGGTGTTGCGCCAGACCGACGCCAAGACCGGTGAGCCGCTCGTCGACGTCATCCTCGACGAGGCCGAGCAGAAGGGCACCGGACGTTGGACGGTGAAATCGGCGCTCGACCTCGGCGTCCCAGTGACCGGTATCGCCGAGGCCGTGTTCGCGCGCGCTCTGTCGGGATCGGTGGCCCAGCGCAAGGCCACCACCGGCCTGGCCTCCGGCGACCTCGGTGAAAAGCCCAGTGACGCCGAGAACTTCGTCGAGGACATCCGCCAAGCCCTGTACGCGTCGAAGATCATCGCCTACGCGCAGGGCTTCAACCAGATCCAGGCCGGCAGCGCCGAATACGACTGGGGCATCACCCCCGGCGACATGGCCACCATCTGGCGCGGCGGCTGCATCATCCGGGCCAAGTTCCTCAACCGGATCAAAGAGGCCTTCGACGAGAACCCCGACCTGCCGACGCTGATCGTCGCGCCCTACTTCCGCAGCGCGATCGAGGCGGCGATCGACAGCTGGCGCCGCGTCGTCATCACCGCCACCGAGCTGGGCATCCCGATCCCCGGTTTCTCCTCGGCACTGTCCTACTACGACGGACTGCGCCAGGAGCGCCTGCCCGCTGCGCTCACCCAGGGCCTGCGGGACTATTTCGGCGCGCACACCTACGGCCGCATCGACACCGACCCCGCCAAGCGGTTCCACACGCTGTGGAGCGGGGACCTCAGCGAGGTCGAGGCCTAGCGTTCTCTCGGCAGGGAACCGGGCGCCGTCGGGCCACTAGACTTGGACCGACATGCGATTTCTGGACGGCCACCGGCCCGCTTATGACCTGACCTACAACGACGTCTTCATCGTCCCTGGACGCTCGGATGTCCAGTCCCGGATGGACGTCGACCTGTCGACCGCCGACGGCTCGGGCACCACGATCCCGGTCGTCGTCGCGAACATGACCGCCGTCGCCGGCCGGCGGATGGCCGAGACGGTGGCCCGTCGCGGCGGCATCGTCGTGCTGCCGCAGGACTTGCCGATCTCCGCGGTGAAAGAGACCGTCGACTTCGTCAAGAGCCGCGACCTCGTCGTCGACACCCCCGTGGTGCTCTCCCCCGACGACTCGGTGTCCGATGCGACCGCGTTGATCCACAAACGTGCCCACGGCGTCGCGGTCGTCGCCTTCGAGGGCAGGCCGATCGGCCTGGTCACCGAGGCGAACTGCGAGGGCGTCGACCGGTTCACCCGCGTGCGCGACGTCGCGGTCTCCGACTTCGTCACCGCGCCGGTGGGCACCGAGCCGCGCAAGGTGTTCGACCTGCTCGAGCACGCACCGGTCGACGTGGCGGTGCTCACCGAGAGCGACGGGACGCTGGCAGGCGTGCTGACGCGCACCGGTGCGGTCCGGGCGGGCATCTACACGCCCGCGGTCGACGACAGGGGCCGCCTGCGGATCGCTGCCGCGGTTGGGATCAACGGCGATGTCGGCGCCAAGGCGCGCAGCCTGGCCGAGGTCGGGGTGGACCTGCTGGTGATCGACACGGCCCACGGACACCAGGTCAAGATGCTCGATGCGATCAAGGCGGTCTCGTCGTTGGATCTCGGGCTGCCGCTGGCTGCGGGCAACGTGGTCTCCGCCGAGGGCACCAGGGATCTGCTCAGCGCAGGCGCGTCGATCGTGAAGGTGGGTGTCGGGCCGGGCGCGATGTGCACCACCCGCATGATGACCGGCGTGGGGCGGCCTCAGTTCTCCGCGGTTGTCGAATGTGCGGCTGCAGCAAGGCAATTGGGCGCTCACGTATGGGCGGACGGTGGTATCCGGCATCCGCGCGATGTCGCATTGGCATTGGCCGCGGGCGCCGCCAACGTGATGATCGGCTCGTGGTTCGCGGGCACCTACGAGTCCCCCGGCGACCTGATGCGCGACCGCGACAACCAGCCGTTCAAAGAGAGTTACGGGATGGCGTCCAAACGCGCGGTGGCCGCGCGCACCGCCGGTGACGGGTCGTTCGACCGGGCCCGCAAGGCGCTGTTCGAGGAGGGCATCTCGACGTCGAGGATGGGCCTGGATCCGTCCCGTGGAGGTGTCGAGGACCTGCTCGACCACATCACATCCGGGGTGCGCAGCACCTGCACCTACGTGGGCGCGGCGAATCTGGCTGAACTGCACGAGAGGGTGGTGCTCGGCGTGCAGTCGGCGGCCGGCTTCGCCGAGGGGCATCCGCTGCCCACGGGTTGGTGATCCCTCCCCCGCAAGATCACCCGTTACCATGGGTTTCCTTCAGTCCTCTACGCGAAAGGGATCCCGTGCCGCAGGCACCCGTCGAGGCCCGGGTTGCAGAGGGGGCCCACCGGGCCGAGCGGCCCGAGCCTCCCGACGCCGAGCCCTCCTCTAGACGGCCGGACAACAGGTCCGGCACCAGCGCGAGGACACCCCGATGAGCATCGCCACGACGGTGCTGTCGCTGCTCGCAATCGTATTGCTGACGGCGGGCACCGCGGTTTTCGTCGCCGCCGAGTTCTCGCTGACCGCGCTCGAGCGCAGCACGGTGGACGCCAACGCACGCAGCGGGCACCGCCGCGACAAGATGGTCCAACGGGCGCACCGCACGCTGTCGTTCCAGCTGTCCGGGGCCCAGGTGGGCATCTCGATCACCACGCTCGCGACCGGCTACCTGGCCGAACCCGTTGTCGCGCGCTTGATCCACCCCGGCCTGGATGCGATCGGCATCCCCCCGGCCTACACCGGCGGGCTGGCGCTGGTGCTGGCGATCGCGATCGCCACCTCGATCTCGATGGTGTTCGGCGAGCTGGTGCCCAAGAACCTCGCAGTCGCCCGGCCCGTGCCGACGGCACGCTGGTCGGCCGGACCGCAGCTGCTGTTCTCCGCGCTGTTCACCCCGCTGATCCGGCTGACCAACGGGACCGCCAACATGATCCTGCGTCGCCTCGGTATCGAACCCGCCGAGGAGCTGCGCTCGGCGCGCTCCCCACAGGAACTGGTGTCGTTGGTGCGCAGCTCGGCTCGCAGTGGCGCACTGGATCCCGTCACCGCGGTCCTGGTCGACCGATCCCTGCGGTTCGGCGATCGCTCCGCCGAGGAGCTCATGACACCCCGACAGAAGATCGAGGCCCTCGACGCCGACGCGACCGTTGCCGAGCTCGTCACCGCCGCGATCAGGACCGGGTTCTCGCGGTTCCCGATCATCCGCGGAGACCTCGACGAGACGATCGGGATCGCGCACGTCAAGCAGGTTTTCGAGGTGCCGATCGACCAACGCGCGACCACCCGGCTGGCCACGCTGGCGCTGCCGGTCGCCAAGGTGCCCTCGACTCTGGACGGCGACACGGTGATGACCCAGATCCGCGCCAACGGCCTGCAGACAGCGCTGGTGGTCGACGAGTACGGCGGGACGGCGGGCATGGTGACCGTGGAGGACCTGATCGAGGAGATCGTCGGCGATGTCCGCGACGAGCATGACGACGAGGCCCCCGATGTGGTGCCCGCGGGACGCGGCTGGCGAATATCGGGCCTCTTGCGCATCGACGAGGTCGCAAGCGCTACCGCGTTCCGCGCCCCTGAGGGCGACTACGAGACGATCGGCGGCCTGGTCCTCGAGAAGCTCGGGCACATCCCCGACGAAGGCGAGTCGGTCGAGCTTGAGGCGTTCGACCCGGACGGTCCGCTCGAGGATCCGAACCGCTGGCTGGCCACCGTGCTGCGGATGGACGGCCGCCGCATCGACCTGCTGGAGCTGACCGAACTGGGCCGCAGCGGCGAGGCCGACGGGAGGAGCGTCGATGGGTGACCTCTTTGGCGTGCTGCTGACGGTGGTGCTGCTCGCCGTCAACGCGTTCTTCGTCGCCTCGGAGTTCGCGCTGATCTCCGCGCGGCGCGATCGCCTGGAGGCGTTGGCCGAACAAGGCAAGAAGAGCGCCGTCACCGTCATCCGCGCCGGTGAACACCTGTCGCTCATGCTCGCGGGCGCTCAGCTGGGCATCACGATCTGCTCGATCCTGCTCGGTCGCGTCGGCGAACCCGCCGTCGCGCATCTGCTGGAGAAGCCGTTTGACGCCGTCGGTGTGCCCGATGCCGTGCTGCACTCGGTGTCCTTCGTCGTCGCTCTGGCCATCGTGGTCGTCCTGCACGTGCTGCTCGGCGAGATGGTGCCGAAGAACATCGCGATCGCAGGCCCGGAGTCGGCGGCCATGCTGCTGATACCGACGTATCTGGTGTACATCCGCGTGGCACGCCCCTTGATCGCGTTCTACAACTGGTGCGCCAACGTGACCCTGCGAGTGTTCGGGGTGGAGCCCAAGGACGAACTCGACGTCACGGTGTCCACCGTCGAGTTGTCGGAGATGATCGCCGAATCGCTGTCCGAGGGGCTGCTCGACCCCGAGGAACACAGCAGGCTCACCCGCGCCCTACAGATCCGCGACCGCGCGGTCAAGGACGTCGCATTCCCGCTGCGCGACATTCGGACGGTGTCGGTGGCGCGCGAAGGGGCGGGGCCGACCGTCGGCGCCGTCGAAGAGGCGCTCGCCGAGACCGGTTACTCGCGCTTCCCGATCACCGACGCCTCCGGCACCTACCTGGGGTACCTGCACATCAAGGACGTGCTGGCGTTCGTCAACGACCCCGACGCCGTGCTGGACCTGTCGATGGTGCGCCCGCTGCCGGTGGTTCCGTCGTCGCTGCCGTTGCCCGACGCGTTGTCGCGGCTGCGGCGAACCAACAGCCACTTGGCGCTGGTGACCGCACCCGACGGCAGCGTGGAGGCGATGGTCGCGCTCGAGGATCTCGTCGAGGACCTGGTGGGCACCGTGCGCGACGGGACCCATCGTGTCTGACGTCGCAGTGTGCGCCGCTGCCGTGCTCGAGGAATCGGACTGGAGCACCCGCGAGCAGGCGCATCAGCGGCGCGCCGACGCGTTCTGCGCACCGCACCGTCGTCGGGCCCGTTGCGGCGAGAAGCACCCGGTCTGGGACTTTCTGTTCACCTACTACAGCCTGCGGCCCGCCAAGTTGCGGGTCTGGCACCCCGGCTTTGGCTTCGCTTTGGCCGGGGGCGCACAGCGCTTCCTGGGCCGGACGGGGTACGCGAGTGACCACCACGGTGTGACGGTGAGCCCGGAGTATCTGGCGGCGCGGATCGACACCGTGCGGTTCGTCGGCCGGCTGTTGCGGTCCACGGCGGCGCGCCCGGCCCGGCTGAACTGTTTCGGGCTGCACGAGTGGGCGATGGTCTATCGGTCGTCGACGGTGCGCCACGACCGGGTGCCGCTGCGGCTCGGCGCGGCCGGCACCGACGCGGTCGTCGAGTCGATGCCTCTGCGCTGCAGTCACTTCGACGCGTTCCGCTTTTTCACCGAACCGGCCGCCGGACGCAACGCCGAACAGCTGACCCGGCAGAGCCAGGTCGCCACCGAACAGCCTGGCTGTCTGCACGCCGCGATGGATCTCTACAAATGGTCGTTCAAGCTCGGCCCGCTGGTCAACTCGGAGTTCGTGATGGACTGCCTCGAGCTGGCCGCCCAAGCCCGCGAACTCGACATGCGGGCCAGCCCCTATGATCTCCGCGAATACGGATTCGAGCCGATCGCGATCGAGACACCGGCCGGTCGAGCCGAATACGTGCGGATCCAGCAGACCATTGCGGAGCGGGCCGCGCCGCTGCGGGACGACCTCGCCGATCGGTGCGAACGGCTTCTTACCGCAGCAGCCCGGGACGGCTGACCAGCCGGCTGCGGATAAGCCGGGTTACCGCTGGGTAAGCTGGGACGACAGTTCGAGGAGGAATGATGACCGATCGCGTGACGGTGGGAAACCTGCGCGTGGCCCGGGTGCTGTACGACTTCGTTAACAACGAGGCATTGCCCGGCACCGACATCGACCCCGACACCTTCTGGTCCGGCGTGGACAAGGTCGTCGCCGATCTGACGCCCAAGAACGAAGAACTGCTGGCCAGACGCGACGACCTGCAGGCCCGCATCGACAAGTGGCACCGGCAGCGGGTCATCGAACCGCTCGACCATGACGCGTACAAGGCGTTCCTCACCGAGATCGGCTACCTGCTCCCCGAGCCCGACGACTTCACGATCACCACCGCGGGCGTCGACGACGAGATCACCACGACCGCCGGACCTCAGCTGGTGGTGCCGATCCTCAACGCCCGGTTCGCGCTGAACGCCGCGAACGCCCGCTGGGGTTCGCTCTACGACGCGCTCTACGGCACCGACGTGATCTCCGAGGACGACGGCGCCGAGAAGGGTTCCAGCTACAACAAGGTTCGCGGCGACAAGGTCATCGCCTACGCCCGCCGATTCCTCGACCGAGCTGCGCCGTTGGCCTCCGGCAACTGGAGCGAGGCCACCGGTCTGCGCATCGACGACGGCCAGCTGCTTGTCGACCTGGGCGACGACAACGCTTCGTCTGCTGACTCCTCGCGCGAGCGCTCGTCGGTCGGGCTTGCCGAGCCCGAGCAGTTCGTCGGTTACACCGGAGACCTCGGCTCGCCCCAGTGGTCGGTACTGTTGCGCAACAACGGATTACACGTCGAGATCCTCGTCGACCCGGAATCGCCCATCGGTTCGACCGACGCCGCGGGCATCAAGGACGTCGTCCTGGAATCCGCGGTCACCACGATCATGGACTTCGAGGATTCGGTCGCCGCCGTCGACGCCGAGGACAAGGTGCTCGGTTACCGGAACTGGCTGGGCCTCAACCGCGGTGACCTCACCGAAGAGGTGAGCAAGGGCGGTAAGACCTTCACCCGCAAGCTCAACGAGGACCGCACCTACACCACCCCGGGCGGCGAGGGCGAGCTGACGCTGCCCGGACGCAGCCTGTTATTCGTGCGCAACGTCGGACACCTGATGACCAACGACGCGATCGTGAGAACCGACGGCAATGGCGAAGAAGTCGAAGTCTTCGAAGGCATCCAGGACGCGCTGTTCACCAGCCTGGTCGCGATCCACGGCCTGAAGTCCGGGGACGGCAACGGCCCGCTGGTCAACAGTCGCACCGGCTCGGTGTACATCGTCAAGCCCAAGATGCACGGCCCCGACGAGGTGGCCTACACCGTCGAGTTGTTCGGCCGCGTCGAGGATGTGCTCGGGTTGCCCGCCAACACCCTCAAGGTCGGCATCATGGACGAGGAGCGCCGCACCACCGTCAACCTGAAGGCCTGCATCAAGGCCGCCGCCGACCGGGTGGTGTTCATCAACACCGGCTTCCTCGACCGCACCGGCGACGAGATCCACACCTCGATGGAAGCCGGCCCGATGATCCGCAAGGGCGCGATGAAGAGCACCCAGTGGATCCAGGCCTACGAGGACCAGAACGTCGACATCGGGCTGGCGACCGGTTTCTCCGGCAAGGCCCAGATCGGCAAGGGCATGTGGGCGATGACCGACCTGATGGCCGACATGGTCGAGCAGAAGATCGGCCAGCCCAAGGCCGGCGCCACCACCGCGTGGGTGCCGTCGCCGACCGCGGCCACGCTGCACGCCATGCACTACCACGAGGTCGACGTTTACGCGGTGCACAAGGAGCTGGAAGGCGAAAAGCGCACCAGCGTCGAGCAGCTGCTGGCCGTGCCGCTGGCCAAGGAGCTCGCGTGGGCGCCCGAGGAGATCCGCGAAGAGGTCGACAACAACTGCCAGTCCATCCTCGGCTACGTGGTGCGCTGGATCGACGCGGGGGTCGGCTGCTCCAAGGTGCCCGACATCCACAACGTCGCGCTGATGGAAGACCGTGCGACGCTGCGCATTTCGAGTCAGCTGCTGGCGAACTGGCTGCGCCACGGCGTCATCACGCCCGACGATGTGGTGGCCAGCCTCAAGCGGATGGCCGCAATCGTCGACAAGCAGAATGAGCAGGATCCCGAATTCAAGCCGATGGCAACGGATCCGGACCACAACATCGCATTCCAGGCCGCGCAGGAATTGATCCTCTCGGGCGCCGAACAACCCAACGGCTACACCGAGCCGATCCTGCATCGCCGCCGCCGCGAGTACAAGGCCGAACACGGCGGTGCGTGATCCGGTGACCGGTCGGCGTCGCAAGTAGAGGGCGGAAGTGGGCAGGCACAGTAAACCGGATCCCGAAGATTCGGCAGGCGGGGAGTTCGGCGATCGTCACGACGACTCGGAGACTGAACGCTTCGGTTATCTTGGCGACCGTCCGGAACCGGGACCCGGGAGCTATGACGCGGGCTATGGCTCCGAGTACGGCGACGTCGACCGTCCCGATTATGCGGATGGGCCGGAAGACCCCGGTTACTCGGATTTCGAACGCAACTACTCGGAGCCCGAGACCGGCGCATCGACTCCCCCGCCGGGAGTCCCGCCGCGCTCGGGCCCGGCGCACAGCGGTGAGTGGGAGGGCGGCGAGTGGACCGGTAGCCATCGCGCGGTCACCCCGGGCAGGCGTGGTGTCAGCGTCGGCGTCATCGCTGCCCTGGTCGCGGTCGTGGTGCTCGTCGGCGCGGTCATCCTGTGGCGATTCTTCGGTGACGCCTTGTCCGACCGCACCGATCAGGCCGCCGCGCGGTGCGTCGACGGTGAGCTGTCCGTCGCGGTGGTGGTCGACCCGAACATTGCCGAGCCGATCCAGTCGCTGGCCAACCGGTACAACGAGACCGCCGCCCCGGTGGCCGACAAATGCGTGAAGGTCGGCGTCAAACCGGCCGAATCCGACCAGGTGGTCAACGGTTTCACCGAGGCGTGGCCTAAAGAGTTGGGCGATCGTCCCGCATTGTGGGTGCCGGGCAGCTCGGTCTCGGCGGCGCGGCTCGAGGCTTCGTCGGGTGCACAGGCGATCATCGACAGCCGGTCACTGGCCACGTCGCCGGTGGTGCTGGCCGTTCGGCCGGAGTTGAAGAACGCTCTGGCGCAACAGAACTGGTCGACCATTCCGGCATTACAGAGCAATCCGGCTTCATTGGACGGGCTGAATCTGGCCGGCTGGGGCGCGCTGCGGCTGGCGCTGCCACTGAGCGGCGACAGCGATGCGTCGTATCTCGCCGCGGAGGCGATCGCGGCCGCGTCGGTGCCCGCCGGTGCGCCGGCCAGTGAGGGCATACGCGCGGTGAACACCGTCGTGGCGGGCCAACCGCAGCTGCCGGACAAGAAGACCTCGACCGCGTTCGACGCGCTGGTCAACGCATCCGATCCGGCGGCGGCTCCCGTGCACGCCGTCGCCATCACCGAACAGCAGCTGTATCAGCGCAGCGCCAGTCTGCCCAATGCCGCGGGTGCGGTCTCGGGATGGCTGCCGCCCGGTCCCGCGGCGGTGGCCGATTACCCGGCCGTGTTGGTGTCGGGCGATTGGCTGTCGCAGGAACAGAAGAGCGCTGCCAGCGAATTCGCCCGGTTCATGCGCAAACCCGAACAGCTCGCGGAGTTGGGCAAGGCCGGTTTCCGCACAGAAGGCGGAACGCTGCCCGACAGCGACGTCGTGGACTTCGGGCCGGTGCCTGCTCCGATGTCGGTGGGCGACGACCAGACACGCGCGCAACTGGCCAACGCGCTGACCGCCCCGGCGGCCAACCCGGCGGTGACGATCATGCTTGACCAGTCGATGCCCACCGATGAGGGCGGACGGTCTCGGCTGCAGAACGTCGTTGCCGCGCTGAACGCCCGGTTGCAGGCGTTGCCGGCCTCGTCGGCGGTGGGCCTGTGGACGTTCGACGGCACCGCGGGCCGTTCGGAGGTGAGCACCGGACCGTTGAGCGACCAAGTCGACGGCCAGCCCCGCTCGGCGGCGTTGACGTCAGCACTGGACCAACAGTCCGCCTCCGGAGGGGGTGCGGTCTCGTTCACCACGCTGCGGCTGGTCTACACCGAAGCGATGGCGAACTTCCGTGAAGGACAAGAGAATTCGGTCCTGGTGATCACCACCGGGCCGCACACCGACCAGACCCTCAACGGAGAAGGCTTGCAGCAGTACATCCGCGGCGCCTTCGACGAAGCCAAGCCGGTGGCCGTCAACGTCATCGACTTCGGGTCGAACTCCGATCGCGCGACCTGGGAGGCCGTTGCCGACATCAGCGGCGGCACCTACCAGAACCTCGCCAGCTCCGACTCCCCGGAACTGACGGCGGCGATCGCGAACTTCCTCGGTTAGCGCCCGGCGAACACCCGACTCACACGCCGCGCCCCTAGTCGCCGAACGTGGGTTACCGGCACACTTTTCTCGCTCTGGCGTGCGGGTAACCCACGTTCGGCGGGCAGTTGAGTGGTTACGCGAACGCCTCGACTGGCGGGCACGAGCACACCAGGTTGCGGTCGCCGTACGCACCGTCGATGCGACGCACCGGCGGCCACACCTTCGGGCGGTAGTTCTTGCCCAGCGGATAGGCCGCCTGCTCGCGGGTGTAGGTGTGCTTCCAATCGTCGACCAGCAGGGACTCCGCGGTGTGCGGTGCGTTGCGCAGCGGGTTGTCCTCGGCGGGCCAGGTGCCGTCGCCGACCTTGTCGATCTCCGCGCGGATCGCGATCATCGCCTCGCAGAACGCGTCGACCTCGGCGAGGCTTTCGCTCTCGGTGGGCTCGACCATCAGCGTGCCCGCCACCGGGAAACTCATGGTGGGTGCGTGGAAACCGTAGTCCGCCAGTCGTTTTGCCACATCGTCGACGGTCACGCCGGTCTGCTTGGTGATGGTGCGCAGGTCGAGGATGCACTCGTGGGCGACCATGCCGTTCTCGCCGGTGTAGAGCACCGGGTAGTACTCGTCGAGGCGGCGCGCGATGTAGTTGGCCGACGCGATGGCGGTCAGCGAGGCGGCACGCAATCCGGCTGCGCCCATCATACGGATGTAGGCCCAGCTGATCGGCAGGATCGACGCCGACCCGTACGGCGCCGCCGACACCGTGTACGCATCCGGCAGCTCCTCGGCGAGCGGATGGCCGGGCAGGAACGGCGCCAGGTGCGCGCGCACCGCGACCGGGCCGACGCCGGGGCCGCCGCCGCCGTGCGGAATGCAGAACGTCTTGTGCAGGTTGAGGTGGCTCACGTCGCCGCCGAACCGGCCGGGCCGGGCCAGGCCAACGAGCGCGTTGAGGTTGGCGCCGTCGACGTACACCTGACCGCCCGCGTCGTGGACCGCCGCGCAGATGTCGGCGATGTCGTGCTCGTACACCCCGTGCGTCGACGGGTAGGTGATCATCAACGCCGACAGTCGATCCGCGTGCTCGCTCACCTTTGCGCGCAGGTCGTCGAGGTCGACGTCGCCGTTGGGTCGGCACGCCACCACCACGACACGCATGCCCGCCAGCGCAGCCGAGGCCGCATTGGTGCCGTGCGCGCTGGACGGGATGAGGCAGACGTTGCGGTCGGGCTCACCGCGCTCGGCGTGATAGGCCTGGATCGCCAGCAGGCCGGCGTACTCGCCCTGCGAGCCCGCGTTGGGCTGTAGCGACACCGCGTCGTATCCGGTGATGTCAATCAGCCACTGCTCCAGGTCGGCAATCAGCTTCCGCAGCCCCGGGGTGTCGGATGCGGGTGCGAACGGATGCTGGCGCGCGAACTCCGGCCAGGTGATCGGTTCCATCTCGGCGGCCGCATTGAGCTTCATCGTGCACGATCCGAGCGGAATCATGCTGCGGTCCAAGGCGATATCCTTGTCGGCCAACGACCGTAGGTAACGCATCATCTCGGTTTCGGTGCGATACCGCGTGAACGCCGGATGGGTGAGGAACTCCGAGGTGCGCGTCGCGATTCGGGGGCCGTCGAACTCCGAATCGACCGGCGTCGCCGAGAAGGCCGACAGCACCGCCTCGACATGCGCGGCGGTGGTCGCCTCGTCACAGGACACCGAGACGTGGTCGTCGTCGACCAGCCAGACGTTGATGCCGCGCGCCTTGGCCGTCTCGCGCACCGCCGCCGCCCGGCCGGGCGCCTTGGCCAGCACGGTGTCGAAGAACTCGCGGTGTACGACCTCAACCCCTGCTGCCGTCAACCCGGCCGCCACCGCGCGCGCCCGCTGGTGCACCCGATCGGCGATCCCGGTCAGGCCGTCGGCGCCGTGGTAGCTGACGTACATCGCGGCCATCACCGCGAGCAGCACCTGCGCGGTGCAGATGTTGCTGGTGGCCTTGTCGCGGCGGATGTGCTGTTCGCGGGTCTGCAACGCCAGCCGGTACGCCGGCGCGCCGTCGGCGTCGAGCGACACCCCGACAAGGCGGCCCGGCAGCTGGCGCGCGTGCTTGGCGTGCACGGCCAGATATCCGGCATGGGGTCCACCGAAACCCATTGGCACACCGAACCTCTGGGTGCTTCCGAACGCGACGTCGGCGCCGGTCTCACCGGGCGGGGTGAGCAGCGTCAACGCCAGCAGATCCGCACCGATCGCGACCAAAGCGCCGCGGTCATGGGCTTGGGCGACGAGATCACTCCAGTCCACGACGGCGCCGCTGGCCCCCGGCAGTTGAGCGATGACGCCGAAGAAGTCGCCGTCGGGCAGTCCCCGGGTCAGATCGGCGGTGACGATCTCGATGCCGAGCGGTTCGGCGCGGGTGGCCAGCACCGCGGCGCTCTGGCGGAACAGGTCGGCGTCGACGGCCAGCCGGTTCGACGGTCCGCGCACTGCGCGGTGCATCAGCGTCATCGCCTCGGCGGCCGCCGTGCCCTCGTCGAGCATGGACGCGTTGGCGACCTCGAGGCCGGTCAGATCGGTCACCATCGTCTGGAAGTTGAGCAGCGCCTCGAGGCGGCCCTGGCTGATCTCCGGTTGGTACGGGGTGTAGGCCGTGTACCAGGCGGGGTTTTCAAGGATGTTGCGGCGCAACACCGGTGGGGTCAGCGTGTCGTAGTAGCCCTGGCCGATCATCGACACGGCCACGGTGATCGTGTCGGCGAGCGTGCGCAGTTCGGCCAGCGCCTCGTCCTCGGAGGCGGCCGCGGGTAGCCGGTCGAGCCCCGGGGCCAAAGCGTCGGCCGACAGCGGGTCGAGGATGCCCGACGGCAGCGCTTTCTCGGCGAGTTCGTCGAGTGAGGAGACGCCGATCGTCTCGAGCATGGTGGCGACGGCGTCGGCATCCGGTCCGATGTGGCGGTCGGCGAAATTGGGCTGATGGTGATCGAACACTCGGGCTACTCCAGACGCGTTCAGGCAGAGGACCGCTGGGTTCCTCCCCCTCTGTCGTCGACCCGGTGCGGGCGCCTGAGAGATTCGGCGATCACGACGGTGCGAGATTCGCCTTTCCCCATGGGCGGGCGAGGGCGGCCGGGCGGACCCGACCGGAGAGCTCACCGCTTTCCAGAGGCATCGGGGTCTCGTGCGGTCCTGGGTGCCTGAGAGGTTGACGGAGAGGTGTTGCTCCTTCGGCGTCCGTGACTGGCCGCCACGAAACTCTCCCGCACAAGCGCGATGCGTTCACGAGTTTACCGTCAGAGGCGCTGGCCTCGGCAGCGAGCGGGTGCGTGGCCCGAAATGTCAGCCGATCTTGCGGTCGCGGTGCTTGCGCCGCGAGGCCAACTCGTCCTCGGGAGCCGCGATCGACTCGCCCCCGTCGGCGCGCTCACCGGGGAAATCGGCGATAGCGCCGGTCAACTCCCGCATCGCACCCGAAACCGCGATGCCGAACACGCCTTGACCGCCCTGCAGAAGGTCGACGACCTCTTCGGCCGACGTGCACTCGTAGACCGTGGTGCCGTCGGAGAACAGCGTGATGTTGGCCAGATCGCGAACCCCGCGCTGGCGCAGGTGGTCGACGGCGACGCGGATGTTGTGCAGCGAGATACCGGTATCGAGCAGGCGTTTGACGATCTTGAGGACCAGGATGTCCTTGAACGAGTACAGCCGCTGGCTGCCGGAGCCTGCCGCGCTTCGGATGGACGGTACGACCAGCGACGTCCGAGCCCAGTAGTCGAGCTGGCGGTAGGTGATGCCGGCGATCTGGCAGGCGCTGGGGCCGCGGTAGCCGACGAGCTCGTCGGGAACGGAGTCGTCGGGGAACAGCCCGGCCTGGACGGGTTCTCCGGCCGGCTCCGGAGTGGTGGTCAGTTCCGAATCCGCGGGGCCGCTAGCAGCGGTGAGGTCCAGCTGCTCCTGACGTGGCGTGTCTCCCACTTCCAGATTCCTCTCGCCGATCGAACCCGCCTCTGTGACCTACGTGGGCACACATTTGCCAAGCCCGAGTGTGTCGAGCATACGCTTCTCGCCGTCCGCGGACTGCCCATCAGTGGTCCGGCCCCCAAAGTATGGCTGCCCGATTCGCCGACGGGGAAACCCCGCACCGCGTGTCGAGGGGACGAGACGTTTCCGTGACAAACCCGCAGGACGACGGCCGCCTCTAGGTGGCCTTGAAGTCGTCCGGAGAGACCGAATCCAAAAACTCCTTGAACTTCTCGACCTCGTCCTCGCGCACTGCGCCCGCCGCTTCGTCGTCGTTCTCGTCGGGAATGATCAGCCCGGCCTCCGCCAGCACCGCTTCCTCGACGTAGATCGGCACCCCGACCCGCAGCGCGATCGCCACGGAATCCGACGGACGCGCCGACACCTTGATGTCGCGGTCGAAGATCAGGTCGGCGTAGAAGGTGCCCTCCTGCAGGTCGACGATGCGCACCTCTTTGAGCGAATGGCCAAGCGCGGCAATGACATCTCGGATCAGATCGTGTGTCAGCGGCCGGGCCGGCTCGACCCCCTGCTGTTCGAGCGCGATCGCGGCGGCCTCCGACTGGCCGATCCAGATGGGCAGATACCGGTCGCCGTTGGACTCCCTCAGCAGCAGGACCGGCTGGTTCTGCGGTTGCTCCACGCGAATGCCGACCACACGAACCTCACCCATCTGTGTCTGCCCTCCGCACCGAAGAAGCGAGCTTCATAGCCATCGCTTCGAGTCTAATCCTCAGCGATCCAGTACGTCGCGCACAGCCGACTTGATCAACGATGTGTGCAATGTGATCGCCAAGGCCGCCACTTCACGTGCCAGATCGTCGGCCCGGTCGCGGGCGCCTGCCTTGTTGGCCTTGACGATAGGCCCTGCGATCTGGGCGATCAGATCGGACTGCCGATCGGCCGCCGACCGGAACGCCCGCAGGTGCCGGGGCTCGACGCCGTAGTCCTCCAGAGCGCGGGCGCACTGGGCGATCACCACGGAATGCTCGTCGAAGAATCCGCCTCGTCCAGGCGTGATGACGCCGGCCTTGACGAGCGCGCCCAGCAGTTCTTCTCCGACGCCCGAGCGGGCCAGCAGATCCTCCCGCGACAGGCGCACCTGCGTTGGGGCCACCGCCGCCGCACCCCCGTGAGCGTCGGCGCCCTCTGTGCCGTCTGAGGACACCGGAACCAAACGCGGTACGCCGTATGCCGATCCGTTCTGGGGCAGCTCGCCGTCGGGCTGTGCGTCGAGCTGTGCCTTGATCACCTTCAGCGGCAGGTACTGGTCGCGCTGGGCGGTGAGGATGAACCGTAGACGTGCGCAGTCGTAGGCGGTGAACCGCCGGTAACCCGACGCGGTGCGCTCGGGGGTGACCAGGCCTTCGGCCTCCAGGAACCGGATCTTGGAAATGGTCACGTCCGGGAAGTCCGGTCGTAGCAGATCGAGGACCGCTCCGATCGACATCCCAGTGAGCGCGGGAGTGTCGGGTGCGCCCATGGTTACTCTTCGCGCATGCGTTGGTCGACCACTAGCCGGCCTGACCGCTGTCGTCGTTCTTCGGGCCGGTGAGAAACACCAGGCGGAACTTCCCGATCTGCACCTCGTCGCCGTTGGCCAGCACCGCCGAGTCCACCGGTTCGCGGTTGACGTAGGTGCCGTTGAGGCTGCCGACGTCGACCACCTGGAACTCACCGCTTTCAAGGCGGAACTCGGCATGCCTGCGGCTCACCGTGACGTCGTCGAGGAAGATGTCGCTGTCGGGATGCCGACCGGCCGACGTGGTGGGCTGGTCGAGCAGGAACCGCGATCCCGCGTTCGGCCCGCGCTTGACGACCAGCAGCGCCGATCCGGCGGGCAGACCTTCGACGCCCGAAACGGCGCCCTCGGTGCCAGCCGTGGCCGGGGCGTCCAGTTCGTTGAGGAAGTCGGCGCGGAAGACGGACGTCGTTTCCACGGTGACTTCGTCAGACGTCTGGTCGGTCCCAGAGTTCTGGTCGTTTTCCGTCACCCGCTGCTCCTAACTGGCTGCTGTGGCGATACCGCGTCTGATGTCGACCGTACCGCGCGGCGAGCGCGATTGTGCCCACCACCGCCGGATCCGCCCTAGTTGGCGTCCGGTCTGCAAAACCCTAACAACCCGTCACTCGCTCACTGTGCTGCGGTAGCCGTCGGCGTCCAGCAGCGTGCCCAGCCCCTGCTCCAGGGCGGCGGGGTCGGCCTGCAGCTCGACCAGCCAACCCTCCCCGTAGGGATCGGAGTTCACGAGCTGGGGACTCCCCTCGAGATCACCGTTGACCGCAACGACTTTCGCGGTGACGGGGGCGTACAGGTCCGACACCGACTTGGTGGACTCCACCTCGCCGAACGACTCGCCGGCAGTCACCTCGGCACCGACGTCGGGCAGCTGGACGAACACCACGTCACCGAGCGCCGACTGGGCGTAATCGGTGATACCGACGCGCACGGTGTCGTCGCCGGTGCGCAACACCCACTCATGTTCTTCGGTGTAGTGCAGGTCGGCTGGGATTTCGCTCACGGCGCTCCTCGTTGTTCAGCGGTTCGGCCCGGGTTGGCAACTGACCCTCATTTGACTGGCTGAGCGTATTGGCGCTGTTTCGGTTGCCGCAAGGCGGTCACGTCGACGCGGTCGGACTGCTGCACAGCCATGCTGCCGCCGACCCGTTCGACGCTGTCCATGGCGCCACCGGGAATGGTCATGGCGGCGGCCAGGGTGGGCGGATCGCCAATGGCCAGAACCGAATACGGCGGGCTCATGGTGACTTCGTCGATCACCAGCGCGCCCGGGTTGCCGACGACCCAGGTGTCGACGCCGACGCGCACCGCGGTCTGCGCGTCGGCTCCCCCACCCCGGATCTCCATTGCCTCGGCGCCTGCGTTGCGCAGTTCGTTGATCACGTCGAGCAGCGTTTCGGCGGGCACGCCGGGCGCGGTGTCGGTGATCGTCAACGTCACACCAGGCCCGGTCGCGGGAACCGTGCCGATCAGGATGGACAGCGCGGCCAGACGGGCCTGGGCGTTCTCGATGGCGGCCTGGTCGCTGCTGCCGGACGCCTGCAATTGCGCCAGGGTGCGCTGCAGATCGTTCACCTCGGTGTTCAGCGCAGCCTCCCGCTGTTGCAGCGAGTCCAGCAGCACCAACAGGTCAGCGGGCCGGGCGGTCTCGAGCGAGTCACCGGACTCGTTCTGCCGAACCTGGGTCACGATCGCCACACCGAGCAGTACGCACAGCACCACGGCCAGCGCCCCGAACACCACCTGGGAGCGGCCCCTCCGCATCACCCCGCCGATTCCGCCCGCGCGCAGATCGCCGATCTCCTGAGACGGCTCGTCGGTCGGCAGTTCGTGGCGGCCGCCGCCGGCGCGACGGTCGTCGTTGTCATCGGGTAGGGAATGCTGCGGTGTGTGCTCATTCATGGGCATGCCTCGTCATCACGCGCCGAACAACCTGCGGCGCAAAGCGGCTGCGTTGCCGAAGATCCGGATTCCGAGCACGACGATGATCGCCGTCGACAACTGCGTGCCGACCCCCAACTGGTCGCCGAGGTAGACGATCAGCGCGGCGACCAACACGTTGAATACGAACGACACCACGAACACCTTCGAGTCGAAGATGCGCTCGAGGTACGCGCGCAGGCCGCCGAAAACCGCGTCGAGCGCGGCGACCACCGCGATCGGCAGGTAGGGCTGGACGAACTCGGGCACGTCGGGGTGGAACACCAGGCCGAGCACCACGCCCGCGATCAGTGCGGCGATTCCGATCATGTGTCTGACTTCATGTTCGTGTCATTGCCCAATCTGCTTGGCGAAGTTCAATTCTCGAACCGAGCCCGCGGGCAGCTTCAGCCCGTCGCCGGTACTCACGCTCACCCCGACACCGTAGGAGGCCTCCAGCAGCCGCAGCCGCTGCAGGCCCGGGCTGCGGTCGAACACCTCCTGCATCGCGTGCGGCGGTCCGATCGCGAGGACGACATAAGGGCTGCTGATCGGTTGATTGTCGACCAGGATGCCGCCGCCCGCCTGTCGGATAGTGACATTGGGGCCGATCCGCACGCCGCCGACCGACAGCGCTTCGGCGCCGCTGACCCACAACGAGTTGACGACCAGTTGCAGGTCGCGGTCGAGAATCACCTGCCTGCTGCCCGGGACCCGTTCTTTGGACACGTCGCTCAGGTTGGCCGACGACGCGCCCGGGTCGGTGACGGTGATCGTCAGCCCGGGCCCGATCACGGGCGTGGCCGCGGCGGCGAAGCTCGCCTCGTCGAGGCGGCTGAGCAACTGCTGGCCCCGTGCGTCGCCCTCCAGGCGCCTGCGGCGTTCGTCGTCGACCTCGGCCGCCAGCGTGTCCCGGCGCTCGGCGGCCGCGGTGGTGTCGGCCTGCGCCGTCCGCACGCTGCCCGCAAGCACATGCTGCGTCTCCTGGACACCGGGTGCGGTCGCGCGCGCCTGGGCCACCGCGGCGGCGAACACCACCACCAGCAGCAAGGCACCCGCCAGCTGCCAGGCCCACTGTTGCCACCTCGGCCGCTCGCGGCCGGCGGCCTTCGCCTCGGCGGCCGCGGCGTACCCCGGATCGAGGTGATCGGTCAACAGCGACCGCAGCAGCGACGGCACCGGAATCTTGGTCGGCCGGTTCGCCTCGTGAGCGTTGCGGCCCGACTCCGGGTCATAGCCGCCGAGGGTGTTGCGGAAACTCTGCGTCATCGCGACACCTTCGGCAGTTGGCGCATCACCATGCCCACCTGGATCAGGTAGAGCACCGCTGACCACAGGTACATCAGCAGGCCCCAGATCAGAAAGCCCCACCCGATGGCCAGCACCACCCGGCTCCACGTGGCGTCCCACTGCCCCAACAGGATCAGCGGCAGACCCGACATCAACGCGAACGTGGCGGCCTTGCCGATGTAGGTGACCGGCAGCGCGGTCAGGCCACGGCTGCGCAGCAGCGGCAGCGTCGCGGCCAGCACGGCGTCGCGCCCGATCAAGGTGAGCACAATCCACCACGGCAGCGACCCGTGCAGCCCCATGGCGATCGGGACCGTCAGCATGTAGATGCGGTCCACGGCGGGATCGAGCAGCTCCCCCAGCCGCGATGACTGGTTGTCGACCAGCCGGGCGATCTTGCCGTCGGCCCAGTCGGAGAACCCGCTGAACATCAGCACGGCCACCGCCCAGGCGTTGGCATGCACCACGAGCAGCAGCCACAGGAAGACCGGCACCAGCACCAGTCGCACCGCGCTGAGCACGTTGGGCACGGTGAGCACCCGGTCGCGGGCCTGACCCGCCCCCTCCGGCGGCGAAGGCACCTGGCCATGCGCCTCGGTCATGGGCTAAACCTAGCGGAACACGCCCGGCAGGCTCAGCGCCGAGAGCGAGTCGTCGGCCAGTGGGTTGTCGTGCACCATGTACGTCCACGTCGAGGTCGGCCGGGCCAGCTTCGACAGGTCCACGCCCGGCTCGTCCTCGATCGACGGCGCGGTTTCGAACGTCTGCTGGGCCGCCTCTATCGCGTCGGCGGCCAGCGATGCGAACGCGTCGACGGCCATGCGGTGGAACTCGTCGATCGGGGTCTGGTTGCCCAGCGCCCGCAAATGGATGCTCTCGCGGATGTCGGCCAGGTATGCCAGGTGGTCGGCCCAGCCGCGGTCGAGGTGGTACAGCATGATCAGCCGGCAGATCGTCTCCAGCTTCTCCTCACCGAGCCGTTCGACGACCTCCTCGTAGCGTTTCGGCGACAGCTCGGCGAGCTCCTCGCGCGCTGTGGGTGTGCGCAGCAAGGTGTTTCGTCGCTCTACGATGATCGCGCGCTGCTGGGCGATCAGCTGGTTGTAGCGCCAGTTGGTGGCGTGGATATCCAGCATCCGGCCTTCGGCGACGCGCTGTGCGTGGTCGAGCAGGCTGGCGGCCTTGGGGCTGACGACGCGGCCGTCCTCGTCGGTCTCCATCGGCAGCTTGTTGGGTTCGAGATGCGCGACGACGACGTCGTCTTCCCAGCTGGAGAAGAACACCGACGAGCCGGGATCGCCCTGGCGCCCGGCGCGGCCGCGCAACTGGTTGTCCAACCGCTCGGTGTGGTGGCGGCCGGTGCCGATGACGTGCAGCCCGCCGAGTTCGGCGACCTCATCGTGGTCGGCCTCGTCTGAGCCCCCGAGCCTGATGTCGGTACCCCGGCCTGCCATCTGCGTGGACACGGTGACGCTGCCCAGCGTGCCGGCCTCGGCGATCACCGCGGCCTCCTCGGCGTCGTTCTTGGCGTTCAGCACGACTGCGGGAACACCGGCCTTGACCAGTTTCTCGTGCAGCTCTTCGGATTCCGCGACGTCGCGCGTGCCGACGAGCACCGGCTGCCGGGTCTGGTGAACCTCCTTGATGTGCTCGACGACCGCGTCGTTCTTGGCGGCCGCGGTGACGTACACCCGGTCGGGCTCGTCCTCGCGGATGTTCGGCTTGTTCGGCTCGATCGGTGACACGCCGAGCTTGTAGAACTGGCGCAGCTGTTCGCCGGCCGCCAGCGCGGTGCCGGTCATACCGCACACCGTCGCGTACCGGTTCACCAGCGCCTGGACCGTGATGGTGTCGAGTACCTCGCCGGTTTCGGTGGTCTCGATGCCCTCCTTGGCCTCGACCGCGGCCTGCAGGCCGTCGGGCCAGCGCTGCAGCTGCGCGATGCGACCGCGCGAGGCGTTGATCAGGTGTACGGCGTCGTCGCGGACGATGTAGTGCACGTCGCGTTGCAACAGGACGTGGGCGTGCAGCGCCACGTTGATCTCGGTCAGCGTGCCGCAGACGTGCTCCTCGGAGTACAGGTCGATGCCGCCGAGCTTGGCCTCCATCTTCTGGGCACCGATCTCGGTGAGATGGACGTTGCGGCTGTCGGTGTCGGTGTCGTAGTCCACGCCGGGAGTGAGTTCGCCGACCATGCGGATGATGTCGACCTTGGGGGTCTCGCGGTGGGTGGTGCCGGCCAGCACCAGCGGAACCAACGCCTCGTCGACCAACACCGAGTCGGCCTCGTCGATCAGCGCGACGTCGGGGTTCGGCGAGACCAGATCGGCGACGTCGGTGACCAACTGGTCGCGCAGCACGTCGAACCCGATCTCGTTCACCGAGGCGTAGGTGACGTCGCACTGGTAGGCCGCGCGGCGCTCCTCGGCCGTCGAACTCTCGGTGATCCAGCCGACGGTCAGGCCCAGCGCCTCCAGAAGCGGGCCCATCCATTCGGCGTCGCGGCGCGCGAGGTAGTCGTTGATCGTGATGACGTGCACGCTGCGACCGCCCAGGGCGTAACCGGCCGCCGCGATCGCACCCGAGAGCGTCTTGCCTTCACCGGTCGCCATCTCGACCACGTCGCCCGCGAGCATGCGCAGGGCACCCAGAAGCTGAACATCGAATGGCCGCAGCGAAGTTTTGCGCTCGGCGGCCTCGCGGGCTATCGCCAGAAACTGCGGCACGTCGCTCGACTCGGCGAGGTCATCGAGGTTGAGTAACTTGGCGGCCTTGGCCAACTTTTCGTCGTCGAGCGCCGCGGCCTTCTCGTCGAAGTCCGCCGAGCTGCGCACTTGCGCCATCGATTGCGCCTGGCTCCGGTCGGTACTGGCGCCGAGCAGCTTCCAGAACCTATTGCTGACACGACCTGAAGTGCGGGTCTTCGTCTTTGCCACACCGCTACCGTACGCGCAGCGCTCCTGGCCGTGAGCGCACGTGCCCGCTTCGCGACACGCCGTGTTTCGGCGGCTGTCTGCGCACGTCCCCTACTCACGTGTGGGCCCACAGGGTTGGTCGACCGTGCGGAAGTCGATGCGCGCGAAATCGCACACCGGCTCGAAGCCGATCTTTCGATAGATCGCGTTCGAGGTCGGGTTGGCACGATCGGTGAACAGCACCACCGCCGCGTCGGCGCGCTCCAGCGAGGACTGGGAGGCCGCGGCGGTGAGGGCCGAGCCGTAGCCATGGGCCCGGTGCGCCGCCGGTGTGAACACCGGACCGATGCGCGACACCCCCGCCACCGGCGCATGCAGCAGTGCCGTGCTGACCGGTGTGCCGTCGACGTCCCACATCAGGAACCGGTCGCCCCGGACGGCGGCGGTGTCGACGAAGCGAGCCCTCGCGGCGTCGTCGCGGGGGTGGCCGAACGTCTCGCCGAAAAAGCGCTCCATCCAGTCGGTCAGGAGGGCGCGATCGGTCTCGTCGGCCCATCGCGGCGCTCCGGCAACGCCGGTCGGCGGCTGCAGGGTCCCCAGTCGGTAGAGCCGCTCTTCGAGCGTGACGGTGCCGGGATGCCCGCCGTGCGACTGCCAGGCGTCGGCGATTGCGACGGCGACCTGACGGAGCCCGCGCACCCCGGTCAGATCGGGTCGCCTCTGGAGGAGACCGCGGGCGACGACGTCGGCGCAATCTATCGGAATACCGTTGCACACCAACGGGTATGACGGTGTTTGCATTGCGACAGCGACGACGTCCGAGTTCTGCCACACCGACATCAGCAGTGTGTCGTCGGGGATCGCCGCGGCAAGGACCGTCAGCTCGACGGTGTTGGCGACCGGGTCGCGCCGGTACACCGGTTCGGCGAGTGCGCGGAACTCGTCGGCGGAATTGTGAATGTGCACCTGCATGAGTCCAGCATGGCCCGAACGCCGAACGGGTCGAGCGATTTTCGTCGCGTTCGCTGCGGTGTGAGGGTGCGCAAAGTGCTGAGATTTCGCGGCGTGTCGTGGGCAGACACGCGCGCTCGCGGAAAATAGGGCTAGGCCAGGTTGGAGCGACGGGGGTAGGCCACCGTCGGATCGGTCAGCACATTCACCACCGCGGGCAGCGTCGAGGAGAAGGCGCGCTCGAGGGCGGGGCGCAGTTCGGCGGGTGTCGACACCAACTCGCCGTGTCCGCCGAGCGCGGTCACGACCTCGTCGTACCGGGTGCCCGGCCGCAGGTCGGCCACCACCGAATACCCGTAGATCGCCTCCATCGGATGCTTCTCCAGCGCCCAGACACCGTTGTTGCCGATCACCGAAACGACCTGAATCCCGTGACGCACCAACGTATCCCACTCCATGCCCGAGAACCCGAACGCCCCGTCGCCCTGGAGCAGGATCACCTGGCGATCGGGCCGGGCCAGCTTGGCGGCCAGGGCGTAGCCCGGTCCGGAACCCAGGCAGCCGAACGGGCCGCTGTCGAGCCAGGCGCCGGGCACGTAGCTGTCGATGACGCGGCCGGCATAGGAGCCGAAGTCGCCTGCGTCGACCACCACGATCGCGTCGCGGTCGAGCATGGCGCTGATCTCGGCGTACACGCGCATGGGGTGCAGCGGCGTGCGGTCGTCGCACAGTTCATCGGCCTCGGAGGCACGCATCGCGGTCTCGGTGGCACGCAGGTCGGCGATCCAGGCTTCGTGATCGTTGGCGCCGGCCGCCGACAGGGCGGACAACGTGGCGCTGATGTCGCCGTACAGGCCGGCGGCGACCGGTCGAGGCTGCGGTCGATCCGGGGGGCAACGGTCGACGGCGATCAGCACGGTGTCCGCGCCGAACACACCACCGAAGCCCAGACGAAAGTCCATCGGCACGCCGATCACCAGCGCAACATCTGCCTGCTTCAACGCCTTTGACCGCGCCCGGGAGAACGCGAGCTGGTGGTCGGCGGGGACCGCGCCGCGGGCCATCCCGTTCATCAGCACCGGAAGGCGCAGCGCCTCGGCCAGATTCAGCAGCGCCGTCTCGGCATGACCCCACCAGACGTTGGTCCCGGCCATGATGACCGGCCGTTGCGCCTCGGCGAGCAGGCCCAGCGCAGCGCCCACGGCGTCGCCGTCGGCCTGCACCACCGCAGTCGGTTGACTCAGCGCTCCTGGCGCGCCGGCGTCCGCGGCCTCGCTGAACACGTGGTCCATCGGAAAGTCGACGAACGACACACCCGAGGGCCCGCCCGCCGTCCCGGCCGCGGCGCGCAACGCGTCATCGACCAGTCCCGCAACGGCATCCGGCGCCTGGGCGGTCGCGGCGAAGCGGGTCAACGGCGCGACGAACGGGACGTGGTCGATTTCCTGCAGGCTGCCCTGCCCCCACCGCATGGCTGGCGCGCGACCGCCGAGGATCACCAGCGGTGACTGGTTCTGCTGCGCGGCGGCCATCGCGCTCATGCCGTTGGTGACGCCGGGCCCGGCCGTCAACGCCGCGACACCCGGTACCCGGGTCACCTTGGACCAGCCCTCGGCGGCGAACGCGGCGCTCTGCTCGTGGCGGGTGTCGACCAACCGGATGTCCTCCGCCCGGCAACCGTCGTAGATCGAGAACAGGTGCCCGCCGGAAAGCGTGAACACCGTGTCGATCCCGCTCGCCCGCAACCGCCGAGCGATCAGATGCCCTGCGTTCACGGTGACCGGAGCGTCGCTGCTCATGTCGGCAGCTTACGCAGGCGGATCACCGGTAAGGACCGTCGCCGACTTCTGCAGGAGGGTCGCGGATCCGGCCGTTCCACAGCCCTGGCGCAGAAATCGGCGGTGCTATCGGCGAAGGTGAGGCTGAGCGACGCGTCGGCCCGGCGCGACCCTTTGGACGGTCGCACATGGGTTGTCGCGGTACCTTGCCGGAGTGAATGAGGGAATGTTCACCCCGACGCTGGACTGGGGCAGTGAACTGTGGATATCGCTGGTGTGGATCGCCCGGGCCTGGGCGATCACCGCGGTGTGCACTCTGATCGTCTTGGTGCTCATCGCGAAGTTCACCGAGTGGGGCCGTCAATTCTGGCGCATCACCGGCGACTACTTCAAGGGTCCGGAGAGCGTCAGGATCTGGCTGTGGCTGGGCACGCTGCTGCTCTCGGTGATCATCGGGGTCCGCCTGACGGTGCTGTTCACCTTCCAGGGCAACGACATGATGACCAGCTTCCAGGTGGTGGCGTCCGGCCTGGGCACCGGCGACGACGCCATCCGGAACTCCGGCAGGGACGGGTTCTGGTTGTCGATGATGATCTTCGCGATCCTGGCCGTCATCCACGTCGCGCGGATCATGCTCGACCTCTTCTTGACCCAGCGGTTCATGTTGGCCTGGCGGGTCTGGCTCACCGACCGGCTCACCAGTGACTGGTTGGACGACAAGGCCTACTACCGCGGCCGATTCATCGACGACACCATCGACAACCCCGACCAGCGCATCCAGTACGACATCGACATCTTCACCGCCGGCGTCGGCGGCCTGCCGAACACACCCAACAACACCTCGACGGCCACGCTGCTGTTCGGCGCGATCAGTGCGATCGTCTCGATGGTCTCCTTCACCGCGATCCTATGGAACCTGTCGGGGACGCTCACGCTGCCGTTCATCGGCGACGTGCCGCGGGCGATGTTCTGGATCCTGTTGGCGTACGTGCTGCTGGCTTCGGTCTTCGCGTTCTGGATCGGCAGGCCGATCATCTGGCTGTCGTTCTACAACGAGAAGTTCAACGCCGCCTTCCGCTATGCGCTGGTGCGCCTGCGCGACGCGTCCGAGGCGGTCGCCTTCTACCGCGGCGAGATCGCCGAAAGATCAGGGCTGCGGCGGCTGTTCGCGCCGGTGGTCAGTAACTACAAGCGCTATATCAACCGCATGATGGGCTTCTACGGCTGGAACCTGTCGATGGACCAGATCATCGTCGTGCCGCCCTATCTGCTGCAGTTCCCCCGGTTCTTCACCGGTGAGATCACGCTCGGCGCGATGAGCCAGACCGCGGCGGCGTTCGGCAACATCGAGGCCGGCCTGTCGTTCTTCCGCAACGTCTACGACCAGTTCGCCGGTTACCGGGCGGCGATCATCCGGCTGCACGGCCTGGTGGTCGCCAACGAGGAGGGCCGGGCGCTGCCCGAACTGACTACCGCGCCGTGCGTGGACGGCACCGTCGAACTCTCCGCCGTCGAAGTCCGCACTCCCGATGGCCGACAACTGATCAGACCGCTCGACATGCGACTGGAGGTCGGTGACTCGTTGGTGGTCACCGGTAAGTCGGGCAGCGGCAAGACCACCCTGCTGCGCAGCCTTGCGCAGCTGTGGCCGTTCACCTCGGGCCGACTGACTCGCCCGTGTGGGCCCAACGAGACGATGTTTCTCTCGCAGATGCCGTATGTGCCGCTGGGCGATCTACGCACCGTGGTCAGCTACCCCAACGAAGTCGGCGAGATCGATGACAGGACGTTGAAACACACGCTGCACAAGGTGGCGCTGCCGCATCTGGCGGACCGCCTCGACGAGGTCGACGACTGGGCCAAGGTGCTCTCCCCCGGCGAACAGCAACGGATCGCGTTCGCCAGGATCCTGTTGACCAAACCCAAGGCCGTGTTCCTCGACGAGTCCACGTCGGCCCTGGACGAGGGCCTGGAGTTCATGCTCTATCAGTTGGTTCGCACCGAACTGCCCGACACCATCCTGGTCAGCGTGAGCCACCGCAGCACGGTCGAACAGCACCACACCCACGAACTCGAGCTGCTGGGCGACGGCGACTGGCGACTGGGTCGCGTCGAGGGTGACGAACCGGCGAAGGTCTAACGCGCCACAGCGTGTGCGCCCGCGCGCCTGGCTGCGTGCTCACCCGCCCGCCGCCCGAAGAACGACCCTTCGCCGAGTTGGGTTCCGCTGGCGTAGCCCTTGCCGTCCTGGGCGATGTTGGACGCGCACGCTCCCGCCGCATAGAGGCCTGAGACGGCGGAGCCGTCCTCGCGCAGGACCTCTCCGTCGATCGACACCGCCAGCCCGCCCATGGTGAACCCCGAGTACATCGCGCGCCCCAGCGACAGGTCGAACGCCGCGAACGGGCCGGTGTCCTGGGGTGCGACGTAGTCGGGTTGTTTGTGGAAGTCGGGATCCTCACCGCGAGCGGCGAATTCGTTGTACCGATTCAGGGTCGCGACCAGGTTGCCCTGCGGAATACCCAGCGCCGCTTCCATTTCCTCCACGGTCTCCCAACCGTCGATGAACTTGATCAGCGGCATCTCGGGCATCTCCATGTGGGCCTCGTCGACGACGAGATAGGCCGTCTGCTCAGGCTGTTCGAGCACGAAAGCCGAAGTGCGCGAATGGTATGAGTCCTCGGCGACGAAGCGGTGGCCGTACTTGTTGACTATCACACCGGTGAGCAGGATCTCCGGCGGATACGCCGCGGCGGTGATGAACAGCTGATCCATGTTCTTGGCGACGCCGCCCGCCGAGATGCCCATCCGGATGCCCAGGCCGTCGTCGTTCGGATTGCCCAGGATGTAGGGCTCCACCTCGCCATGGTGCTTGGTCTTGCGCTTCTGGCCGAGCGCCGGCGTGAGCTCGGCGACCATCTCGGGGTTCATCGCGAATCCGCCCGCGGCGATGATCACCGCCTTCGCCTTGATCGCGCCCGTCTCGCCGAAGTGCTTCCAACGCACGCCGGCCACCGACCCGTCGTCGACGACCAGGTTGGTCACCCCGGTCTCGTAGCGGATCTGCACACCGAGCTCGGTGGCGCGCTTGACCAACAAGTCGATGACCATCGCGGCTCCCCCGAGCTCACCGGGCACCGGCACCGAATGGCCGCGCGGTGCCGGTTTGGCCTGTTCGCAGAACGGCCACACCTTCTCGTTGCCCGTATACGAGAGGCCCTCCGTGCCCGGCGGCACCACCACCTTGCCCGGGTAGTAGCTGCGCTCGAACTGAAAACCCAAGTCCTCCAACCAGTTGAAGTGTTCGACGCTGCCGTCGCAGTAGGCGCGGATCTTGTCGAGCTCCGGATCACGCGACACCGCGACCAAGTAGGAGTACATCTCGTCGGCGCTGTCCTCATGACCGGTGGCCTGCTGCACCGCGGTCCCGCCACCCAGATAGAAGTGTCCGCCGGCCATCGAGCTGGTCCCGCCGGCGTCGGCGGCCTTCTCCAGCACCAGCACCCGAGCGCCCGCAGCGGAGGCGCTGACCGCTGCACACCCGCCTGCGATACCGAATCCGACCACCACGACATCGAATTCGCCGGACCACGACGCGACATCGGCGGCGTCGACGGTGTCGGGAATTTCAATGGTGCTCACTGCTGCTCCTGTTTGATGTAGTCGAAGAATGCCCTGATCTCGTCGGGGATGTGGGCGATCTCCAGGTACGGCACGCCGGCGGCCGCAATGTAGGCGAACTCCATGCCGCCGGGCATCACGCCGCGCTGCACCGCCTCGGCTTTCCGTTCGGCCAGTGCCGCTTCCACGTCGTCGACCTCGATGCAGATGTGGTGCATGCCGGGGCCCGCGGTATCGAGGAAGTCGGAGTAGATGTTGCGCCCGGAGACCGGTGCGATCAGTTCGAGCTGCATGTCGCCTGCATAGCTCAGCGAGATGTCGGCCACGAAATCGGCGGGCTCGCCGCGATACGTGCACGCCTCCTGGGCGAAGTGGACGCCGGGCATGCGCACCCACTTCTTGGCGCCCAACATCGAGGTGAGCGCGCTCTCGGTGGCCTCGAGGTCCCGCGTCACCCACGCGATCTGGACAGGTGTCTGGGCAAGCATCGCGTCGAGAATATCCGCGCGCTGCTCACTTGGCTAGAACGTGTTCTAGTTCAGGCCTCGCCGTAGTACGCCTTCAGGCACCGGTCGGCGGCTGCCCGCGCGGCGGCGGGCTCGGCGCCGGAGGCGATGTTCGCCTCGTACCAGGCGTCATTGGACAACGCCAGAAAGCGTCGACCCTCGGCGGTGGTGACCCACTGTTCCCCGAACTCCGGGTCGACCGCCTCCCCGGTGGACAGATGCAGCGCCAACCCGAGCACCATCGAGTCCCAGCCGATGCCCACGGCGCCGGGGCCGAACTGCAGCGACATCTCGTCGCCGACGACGGCGATGTGCTCGATGACCAACTGTGCCCGGTCCGCGCCCTGGTCGCCGACGCTGACCTCGATCCAACTGGTATTGCCGCCGTACTCCCAGGTGGCGGTGAAGCTCTTCGGCGGGTCGCACGTCAGGATTGTTCCGCCGGCGTTGCCGTGCAACTGATAGCTGCCACCGACCTTCAGATCGCCCGAGATCGGCATCAACCACCGCGGGATGCGCTCGATGTTGGTCACGGCATCCCACAGATCCGCCTGATCGGTGTCGTAGGTCTGCTTGATGGTGACGACGTGTGCCTCGCCCGCGTCGATCGTGCGTTTCCCGACCGTGCGTGCGACGGCACTGATCTGGTGGTCCACGTCGATCTCGGTCATGTTGCCTTCTTTCGTCGTTGTCGCTTACCGCGCGCGATCTCGGTGCCGAGCGCATCGAGCTTCGGTGACCAGAACCGCCGAAAGCCGGCGAGCCACTCGTCGGCGTCGCGCAGCGCTGCCCCGTTGACCGCGTAGAGACGGCGCTGACCGTCCGGCCGCACCGAAGTGAACCCGTTGTCGCGCAACACTTTGAGATGTTGCGAGACCGCGGGCTGGGTGATCGCGAACTCGTCGCCGATGGTCTCGGCGATGGCTCCTGCGGGCTGCTCGCCGTCGGCCAACAGCTCGAGGATCCGGCGGCGCACCGGATCGCCGAGGACGTCGAACGCGTGCACCCCTACAAATTAAAGCCTCTACTTATATAAGTCAATACTTATCCGATTGCAGTGCGTCGATCAGCAGGCCGATCTGCAGATCGAAGAGCGCCGCGGGATCGGTCAGCGTATCGGGCCCGTACTGGCCGAACACCTCGAGGCTGATCGCACCGACCAGTGCCGCCCATGCCAGGAAGCTCCTGGCGATCGCACCGTCGTCGCCCCCGAAGTCGAACTCGACGCGCAACGCCTCGAAATCCGACGACAACGGTTCGTCGACAACCGATTTCGACGAGGGGATGTCGCCGGCGGCGATACCGGCGTCGACCACGTCGAACAAGGCGCCCACGACGCGGGTTCCCGGGCCCACGGTGCGTTCTCGGGGCGCCTGGTATCCGGGCACCGGGGTGCCGTAGAGCAGCGCCCACGAGGCGGGTCGGTCGACCGCCCATCCGCGTGCGGCGTGCGCCATCGCGCGTAACTGCTCGTGCCACGGTGCGCCTTCGCCGCGGGCGTGGTCGACGTGATCGGCGAGTTCGGAATATGCATCGACCAGCAGCAGCGTCAGCAGATCGTCGCGGCTGGACACGTAGCGGTACACGGCTGACGACACCATGCCGAGGTCGCGGGCGATCGCCCTGACCGAGAGCCCGGCCGCGCCGTCGGTCACGAGGTGACGCCGACCCAACTCGATGATCTGCGCCTCGATCCGCTGCCGGCTCTCGGCCCGTTTGCCCATGTGCCGAGTGTGACACAAAGCGAGATCAGTGCTCTTGAATTCGGTGTCGCGAGGTGGCACGCTGAGTGCGAGAGCACCGCTCTCTGATTGAGGAGGTCCCCTGTGACTACAACGCGCTACGACAAACCGACGCGGGCCGCCCGCGTCGTCAACCACGTCTTCCGCTGGCTGGCCGAGGCCGGTGTCAGTGTCGCCGGGACGAAGGCGCTCTCGGTGCGAGGCCGCAAGACGGGCAAGCGCCGAAGCGTGGTGGTCAACGTGCTCACGGTCGGCGGTCGCGACTACCTCGTCTCCCCGCGCGGTCACACCCAGTGGGCCCGCAACGCAAGGGCGGCCGGCGTCGTCGACATCGGTCCCCGGTGGCGCCGCCGCGAGGTGCGGATCGCCGAGGTGCCCGACGAGGTCAAGCCCGAGCTGCTCAGCCGCTACCTCGACCGCTGGTTCTGGGAGGTCAAGGGACACGTCGGCGGCCTGACGCCGACGTCCTCACCGGAGGAGTTGCGCGCTGCGGCGCCGTCGATTCCGGTGTTCGAGCTCGTGCGTTAGGGCAGGGATACGGAGCCGACGTTGGCGGATGCGGCCGAGATGACAGCCTCGCTGGCCTGCTGGCTCGCCGTCTGCCAGGACACCGCGGCCGGGTACGTGCCCCAGGTGCTGTTGAACATGCCGATCAGCACCGCCCGGTTGTCGGGGGTGATCACGTACACCGGGCCGCCCGAGTCGCCCTTCTGGCTGACCACACCGTTGGCCATCGTGAACCAGCCGTTGTTGACAGCCTCGACGTTGCCGCAGCTCTCACCGGTGACCACGCCGAAGTGGCACACCGGCTGCCCGGCCGTCGGCACGACACCGGGGTCGGCCACCAGCACCTTGCCGCCCGGCAGCACGTTGTTGACCGCGACGTCGGGTGCGAGCGCGATCGCCTCCCAATCGGCGATCTGGTGATTGGTGTCGACGGTCGCACCGTTGGGGGTGTTGTCGCGGTACACCGTCTGCATCCCGATGAGGTTGCCGTTGCGGTCGCGCACCGGCCCACTGCCTCGGCAATGGCCTGCGGTGAACGCGATGCGGGTCGCCGGATCGACATAACCCAGCGTGCAAACGTTGTTGTCCTGGCGGATCTCCATGCCGGGGTAGACGAGGACGCCCGGGTTGGCATGCGCGGGCGCCGACATCAGCGCGACCGCGGTGATCGGGGCGGCCAGCGCCGCCAGTACCCGTAGCGAATGTCGGCGCACTCTCGTCTCCGCTCGTCGAGCCGATAAAGGTTCGGAACCGGCGCCTTGCGAGCCGCCTACCGGGTCGGGAGAGCTGACAATCCCCGCCCGACCAGGAGCAACCACTCGACGATGGTCCCGTCACTTGCCCATCGGTGAAGGTCACAGAGACGTTACGCCCCGGCCGCGGTTTCGGCACGGGACAGCTACGAATCGAAACCGAGGCCTAACGCATCCAGTGTCCGCAGATAGGCGTTCCGGCGTCCGGCGGCGTGGTCGGCGCGGTCGAGTGACCACCGGGTCGCCTGGATGCCGACGCTGGCCAGCGGCTCAGGAGGGAACGGCAGCGGGCGCTCGCGCACCATCTGCAGTTCGGTGCGCGGGGTGGGTCTGCCCTCGAGCAGGTCCAGGCACACGTCGGCGGCGAACCGGGAAGCGCCAACACCCAGTCCGGTGAAGCCGTTGACGTATGCGACGCGGCCGTCCCTGGCCAGTCCCCAGTGCGCGCAGAACCGGGTGTTGGTGTCGATCGCGCCGGCCCACCGATGACTGAATCGGACGTCGTCGAGTTGCGGGAAGGTCAAAAAGAAGTGCTCGGCCAGCCGGCGGTAGCTCGCGGGCCGGTCCTCGTAGCGGGGCCGCACTTTGCGCCCGAAGTGGTAGACGGCGTCGTACCCGCCCCAGACGATCCGGTTGTCCGCGGTCAGGCGGTAGTAGTGGAACTGGTTGGCGCAGTCGTCGATTCCCTGCCTGCCGCGCCAGCCGATGCGGCCCAGCTGGTCGTCGGTGAGCGGTTCGGTGGCCAGTACGTAGTCGTACACGGGCACTGTGTACAGCCGGTTGCGCTTGAGCAGGCTCGGATAGGCGTTGGTCGCGAGCACCGCTTGCCGGGCGGTGACGACGGCCTGACCGGTCTGCACGCGCAACCCGACGCCACCGGAATCCAGCCGGGCGGCGTTGGTGTGCTCGTAGATGCGCACGCCCGCGTTCTCGCATGCCCTGGCGAGCTCGAACACCAGCTTGGCCGGGTGCACGATCGCGCAGGTGTGTGCGTCGATCAGGCCGGCAAGGTAGGTCGGTGAGGCCACCTCGTCGCGAACCTGGGTGGTGTCGAGGAACTCCCCCTCGCCGTCGGCCGCGGCCTGGCGCAACCACTCGACCTGATGGGGTTCGGTGGCCACCGTCAGCGTGCCGGTGCGCTGCCAGTCGGTGTCGAGGCCCAGCTCGGCGATCTCGCCCTGCATACCGTCGAGATTGTCCAAGCCCATGTCTTCGAGAACGTCGAATTCGTTGAACCAGCGTGCCTTTCCGTTCGCAGCACCGTGCGTCAGGCTGGCCTCGACGAAGCCTCCATTGCGGCCCGAGGCCGCCCAGCCCACCCGGTTGGCCTCGATGAGCACGATGCGCTGACCGGGGTCGCGTCGCGCGGCGTGCAGCGCGGTCCACAAGCCGGTGTATCCGCCCCCGACGACGATCAGGTCACAGGTGACCGGCTTCGTCAGGGCGGGGAACTGCGGCCGCGGCGGGCCGACGCGCTCGTCCAGCCACATCGAGCCCAACGTGCTTGTCGCCAGCGAACGTTCGACCAGACCGGCGTCGACCGGGGCGTCGAAGACGGTTTTCACACAGCGCAGACTACGGCGCGCAGAGGTGCTGCGTGGCTCAGGCGCTGACGGGGGCCGACGGCTGCTCCGCCACGAGCGGCGGTCGCGCCGGCGTCCAACCGGGCGGGCCGAACATGTAGCCCAGCCTGTCGCGCCACCGCCGCGCCTGGCGGACGTCGCGCGCGATGGCCACGTACTCGTGTGTCTGCAGCGTCCAGATGTTGTAGGTGTCGACCTGCTTGGTCAGCCCGTAGTGCGGGCGGACCGTCTCGGCCTGGAAGCTGCCGAACAGCCGATCCCACAGGATGAAGATGCCGCCGTAGTTCTTGTCGAGGTACTGCTGGTCCATGCCGTGGTGCACCCGGTGGTGCGACGGCGTGTTGAAGACGAATTCGATGGGGCCCCAGAGCTTCCCGATGCGTTCGGTGTGGATCCAGAACTGGTAGATCAGGTTGATCGAGAAGCTGGCGAAGACGATCCACGGCGGTACGCCGAACAGCGGCAGCAGCGCCCGCAGGAATACGTCACCGCTGATGTTCCACTTCTGGCGCAGCGCGGTGGCGAAGTTGAAGTACTGGCTGGAGTGATGCGCTTGATGGGTGGCCCAGATCAGCCGCACCCGGTGCGCCATCCGGTGATAGACGTAGTAGAGCAGGTCCACCCCGACGATCGCGATCACCCACGTGTACCAGGCGTTCGCGGGTAGCTGCCACGGCGCGACGTAGACGAACAACGCCGCATAGCCCAGCAGCGCGATGAAGTTCAGCACCCCGCTCGTGCCGATCGAGACCACGCCCATCCAGATGCTCGCCCACGCATCGGAGCGCTGGTACGCACCGGCCGGTGCACGCTCGGCCTCCTCGTGGGCCAGTTTGCGGGCGGCCGCCCACTCGATGACCAGCAGCAACAAGAAGAACGGCACCGCAAAGACCACGGGATCGTGCATCAACGGTGGCAATACGTGCGAGAAGGCGCCACTCACATCCACTTCGAAACCTCCGGGCCCAGCATACGTCTCAGCGAAAGCTCAGCACCTGATCGCCCCACGCGGTACGCAGATCGTGGTCGAGGTCGTCGACCACCCTGTCCTCGGCGTCGATGAGCAAGGTGGCGCGATCGGAGGTGCGGTACGGCCGCCACACCGGGTCGCCGGCGAAGCCCGCGGGTGTGCCGTCGACGGCGAAGTTCACCCAGCGCCGCCGGATGCGCGCCGAGACCTCCTTCCCCGTTTTCAGCCCGCCGAGCTTGAAGGTCGGGTCCTTGGGGCCGGCGACCAGATTGCCCCAGATGTACGGCAATTCGGTCGCGTGCGCGGCTCCGAGCCGCAGCAGCCGCAACATCGGGGTGGCGAAGTCGAATCGGTAGAGGTACACGGGTGCGACCTCGCGATGACCCTCGGCGAACCAGACCGAAGGCATCCGGAACCCGATATCGCGCGCGACGCCCATACCGATGGTCTTTCCTCGGCCCCGGTATGCGGCGCGGATCTGCTGTTCGTCGGGCAGCTCCAGGTCGGGTTGTTCGGCGGCGATCTCCGCGAACATCGCCCGGATCGCCTTGGGTGTGATCGGCATCAGGGGCGACTTCATCCAGCGAAAGAGTGCGGCTTCGTGCTTGTTGGTGCCGATGATCAGCGGCACCGGGAGGGTGCGCCCATCCCGGGCGAGCTGGACCGGATGCGCAGGCACCACATCGCCGTCGATGATCGGCGCGAACGCCAGCGTGCCCGGGGTGCTCACCGGGATGTGGTCGAACACGTGCTTGGAGGCGGTGATCAGCGCGGAAGTGGGCACCGAAACCATCTGCTGGGCCTCGCTGAGACTCAGCCCGAGCCGGTCGAGCAACAGCGCCGCCACCCGTTGCGAGCGCTCGCGGTCGTAGACCGAGGTCGCCGGTGAGCTCTGCGCGATCGCCGCGCCGAACAGGCCGGCGGCAGCCGGGCTGGCCAGCAGTGTGGTGATGATCCCGCCACCGGCGGATTCTCCGAAGACGGTGACGCGGTTCGGGTCTCCCCCGAAACCGGCGATGTTGTCGCGGACCCACTGCAGCGCGAACAGCACGTCGCGCAGGCCGAGGTTGGTCGCGAAGTCGTCGCTCACCGCCGACAGGTCCAGGAAGCCCAGCGCCCCGAGGCGGTAGTTCACCGTGACGATCACGGCGTCGCCGTCGGCGGCGAGCGTGCGGCCGTGATACAGCGGCTGCGCCGACGAACCGAGCACGTAGGCGCCGCCGTGCACCCACACCAGCACCGGTTTGCCCGCGCCTGGCTCGATGTTCGATGCCGCCCACACGTTCAAGCTCAGGCAGTCGTCGCTCTGCGGAGCGCCGAGGTCGATCGGGATGCGCGGGTCCGTCGGCTGCGGGCACACCGGGCCGAGCCTTGTGGCGTCCACCGGTTCGGACCAGCGCTGTGGCGGTTCGGGCGCCCGCCACCGCAGCTCACCCGCCGGCGGGGCGGCGAACCGAATCCCCTTCCACACCCTCACGGTGCCGTCGTCGAGGCCGCGGACCGGTCCATACGCGGTGTCGACGACGAGCGCGTCGTCGCTGCCCCGTGCCCCTGCGGTCACCGCAACTCCACGTCGTACGGCATGGGACTCCTCCATCGATGGAATACAGCGAGTTCAGGCTACGCGCGCGTCCGACCGAGTCGTCTGGTCAGCGGTTCCGCTCTCGCCGCACGGGCAAAGCCCACCGGTCGGCTAACTTGATCGCGTGCAGAAGTGGGCGCTGCTGGCCGGTGCGATCATCGTCGAGGTCGCCGCGACGCTGTCGCTGCGGGCGTCCCAGGATCATTCGGCGTGGCTTCTCGTCGTCGTCGGGGGCTACCTCGCGGCCTTCGCATTCCTGACGCTGGTGTTGCGCGCGGGAGTGCCGGTCGGGGTGGCGTACGGAATCTGGGGAGCGGTCGGCACGGCGGGTACCGCGGTTCTGGCCGCTGTCCTGTTCGGTGACCCGTTCACCTGGCCGATCGTCGCCGGCATCGGCCTGATCATCGCCGGTGTGCTGCTGATCGAGTTCGGTTCGCACGGGGCGGTCGAACAGCGGTGATGTACTGGACACTGGCCGGCGCGATCGTCTTCGAGGTGTTCGCGACGCTGTCGCTGCGGGCTTCGGAGGGGTTCCGCAAGAAGGCCTGGATCGCACCGATCGTCCTGGGTTACCTGGCGTCGTTCTATCTGCTGTGGCTGACGCTGGCGCTCGGGATGCCGGTCGGCATCGCCTACGGCGTGTGGACCGCGTGCGGCGTGGCGCTGGTCGCGGTCATCGCGCGCTTCGTGTTCACCGAACCACTGACGTGGATGATGGCTCTGGGTATCGCGCTCGTCGTCGGCGGTGTGCTCACGATCGAACTTGCCGGCGTCGCGCACTGAGCACACCCGACAACAACACGACCACGATGCCGGCGATCGGCACGACGAGCAGGCCGGTTCGCAGGCTCGTCGCGTCGGCGATCACCCCTATGAGCACCGGGGCGACGAGGAACCCGATGCGCATCAGCCAGGTGAGGATCGTCAGGCCGCTGCCCGGTCGCAGGCCCGGCAGCTGATCCGCGGCGTGCATGGCCGACGGCACCAGGGTGGCCGCGCCGAGGCCGGCCATCGCGAAACCGGCGATCGTGCCCGGAACGGACGGGAACGCGAGGGCGAGGCCCATACCGATCGCGGTGATCGAGCCACCCGTGCGTACCACGGTGCGTTCCCCGAACCGGTCGACTAGGCGGTCACCGACCAATCGCCCGATGAAAAGGAATGTGACCACGGCGATGTAGCCCGAGACCGCGATCGGCCCGGGCGCACCGAGCGCGTCCCGCAGATACAGCACGGCCCAGGAGTTGCCTGCGTCCTCGACCATCGCACCGGCCACCGCGATCAGCACCAGCGCGAGCAGTGCGGCGTACACCCCGCCGCCGGCAGGGCCCGGACGGTCGGCGCGCGCCTGCCGGTGGTCGTCGTGATCGGGCCCGGGGAGTAGAAAGCGGTACGCGACGAGCACGACCACGCTGCACAGCACCGCCGAGAAGCCGAGATGCGGCGCACGCGGAATACCCAACGCGAGCGCCGTCCCGCCCATCACACCGCCGATGATCGCGCCCGCCGCCCACACCGCATGCAGCGAGTTGATGATCGACCGACCGTAGATGCGTTGAACCCGCAAGCCGTGTGCGTTTTGGGCGACGTCGGTCACCGCATCGCAGGCGCCCGCCGCGAACAACCCCGCGGCCAGCAACACCGGAGACGTCGCCACGCCCGCGAGCGCCACGAAGACGCCGATTCCGACGGTGCCGACGACGGCCACCCGCGACGATCGGTAGCGCCGGATGAGCGCGGCCGCGGTCAGTCCCGCCGCCAGCGCCCCCGCCGAGAACGCCGCGACCGCCGCCCCGTACGCCGAATTGGACATACCCAGATCGGTCTTGATCTCGGGGTAGCGCGGCAGCAGGTTCGCGAACACGGCGCCGTTGGTCAAGAACAGCGCTGCCACGGCGGTTCGGGCCCGTCGACTCTGCGGCTCCGCCGTCTCCTGTCGGTCGGGCGCCATACCGGCCGACACTACCCACCAGGTCCGAGCCCGGATTCAGCGCCGGTTGACTTCGCGCAGATCGGGTATGAGCGAGCCTGTGATGAGACGTCGTGACCGATTCCGGGCAAGATTGGCGACATGACAGGGCCCGCCGCGTCGCTAGTGGAGTTGGCGCGACGCTACGGTGTCGCAACCGATTACGAAGACTGGACGGGCACGCGCATCGCCGTGGCCTCCTCGACGCTGATCTCGGTGCTGGCCGCGTTGGGTGTCGATGCGGGCACCGAGGACGACCGCGCCGCCGCACTCATCGCCCACGACCGCGAGTACTGGTCACGCCACCTTCCGCCGACGGTCATCGGGCGCACCGGTGCCGCCTCGACGTTCTGGGTGCACGTCACGCACGGAAACCCGGTGTCGCTGCGGATCCGACTGGAGGACGGGTCGATGCGGACGGACCTGCCCCAACTCGAAAACAACAGGTCTCCTTACGATTTGGACGGACGACTGGTTGGCGAGGCGACCTTCGAGACACCCGCCAACCTGCCGATCGGATACCACCGCCTGGAGCTGCATGCCGACGGGGCGGAGTTCAGCACCCCGGTCATCGTCTCCCCAGCGTCGCTAGTTCCCCCCTCCGGCAGGAACTGGGGCCTGGCCACCCAGCTCTACAGCGTGCGGTCCGAAAAGTCCTGGGGTGTCGGCGATCTGACCGATCTGACCGACCTGGCAATATGGTCGGCCGCCCAACATGCCGCGGGATTCATCCTCGTCAATCCGCTGCACGCGGCCGCTCCGGTCGCGCCGATGGAGCCCTCGCCGTATCTGCCGACCTCGCGCCGGTTCGTCAACCCGATCTATCTGCGGGTCGAAGCGATTCCCGAATACGCCTATATCCGCCGCCGCAACCGGTTACGGAAACTGCGCGAGGCCGTGCAGTCGCGTGCCGACCGCGCCGAGAAGGTCGACCGTGATGCGGCGTGGAAGGCGAAGCGCTCGGCGCTGGAAGCGGTCTACGAGGTACCCCGCTCGGCGGGGCGGGACCTGGCCTACGCCGCCTACCGGGAGCGCGAGGGCCGCAGCCTCGACGACTTCGCCCGCTGGTGCGCGCTGGCCGAACGGTACGGCGCCGATTGGCACCAGTGGCCGAGGCAACTGCAGCATCCTGCGGGTGAGGCCGTCGCTGAGTTCGCCGCCGAGCACGCCGACTCCGTGGACTTCCATCGCTGGCTGCAGTGGCAGCTCGACGACCAGCTCACCGGGGCGCAGGCCACCGCGCTACAGACCGGGATGAGCCTGGGCATCATGCACGATCTCGCCGTGGGCGTGGACCCCAACGGCGCGGACTCGTGGGCCCTGCAGGATGTGCTCGCGCTCGGCGTCACAGCGGGCGCTCCTCCCGACGAGTTCAACCAGCTCGGCCAGGACTGGTCGCAACCGCCCTGGCGGCCCGACCAACTCGAGCAGCTCGCCTACGAGCCGTTCCGCGCACTCGTCAACTCGGTGCTGCGGCACGCGGGCGGCGTGCGGATCGACCACATCATCGGGTTGTTCCGGCTGTGGTGGATTCCGAACGGGGCGCGGCCCACCGACGGCACGTATGTGCGCTACGACCACGAGGCGATGATCGGCATCGTGGCGCTCGAGGCCCACCGGGCAGGAGCCGTCGTCGTCGGCGAGGACCTCGGCACCGTCGAACCGTGGGTCCGCGACTACCTCAATGAGCGCGGTCTGTTCGGCACCTCGATCCTGTGGTTCGAGGCCGACCGCGACGGCGCCCAAGGACCGGCGGGGGCCCCGCTGGCCGCCGAGCGGTGGCGCGAGTACTGCCTGTCGGCCGTCACCACGCACGACCTGCCTCCGACCGCCGGCTATCTGGCCGGCGAGCACGTCCGCCTGCGCGACGAACTCGGGCTGCTGACGCGGCCGGCCGCCGAGGAGTTGGCCGACGACCGCGAGCAGCAGAACAGCTGGCTGGACGAGCTGCGCCGCGTCGGGCTCCTGGACGGCGACACCGAGGCGGACGCCGCGCAGATCGTCGAGGCCCTGCACCGCTATCTCGGTCGCACGCCGTCGCGGTTGCTGTCGCTGTCGCTGGCCGACGCCGTCGGCGACCTGCGCACCCAGAATCAGCCGGGCACCACCGACGAGTATCCGAACTGGCGAGTGCCGCTGGCCGGGCCGGACGGTAAGAAACTGCTGCTCGAGGACGTCTTCGACGATGTCACCGCGGCGCGGCTCGGCGAGGTCATGCGGAAAGCGGTGCGCCCGGCGGTGTAACGCCGACGCCGTCTGCTCCGGTTTCACATTCGTCACGGCTGCGATATGTTCGCACCGCACCGACCTGAGGAGATCACGTGAACAAGCTTGTTGTGCTCAGCGGCGGGTTCGTGGCTGTCGGTTCGGCGGCGCTCGTTGGAGCCGGCATCGCGATGTCGCAACCGAGCAGTCTGAACGTGGTCGGCGAACCGTACAACCGGGCGCTGCAGATCCTGAAGTCCCAGGGCGTCAAGGCCTACTTCGGCGGTTCGGTCGGCAGCGTGCTCCCCCAGGCGGAGTGCCTGGTCGACCAGCAGAAGATCACCTCGGGCGGCCGGATGCTGCTGATGCTGGACTGCAGCCAGAAGGCGGCGGACTTCATCGCCGAACAAGGTCCCTCGGGCGGTCCGACGGTCGGTCGAAACGGCGTCACCACCGTCACTCCGACCCCGGTGGTGCCGATCCAGGGCGCTCCCGGCGCGGGCACCCCGCCGCCGGCCCCGGCCGGCTAACGGTCAGCCCTCCACCATCTTGCGCAGATTGGTCAGCGTCCGCCCCATCGTGCGGCCGACCTGGCGCGCGGCCACCCGGTCGGCGATCAGGCCCAAAACGTTGCCCGCGGACTCGTAGGACAACCGGAACGTCACCTTGGTGCGGCCGTCCCCGGTTTCGCGCAACCGGAACCGGCCGCGTTGTGAGACCCCGGTGAGGCCGATCCAGGACACCTCACGCGGCGCGTCGAACTCGACGACCTCCACGGTGCCGCCGATCGGCACCGAACCGACCTTCCAGTGCACGGTGTAGCGGGACCCGAGGCCGGCGGGCGGATCGGTCATCGTCTCCCAGCGCTCCAGGCTGGCCATGAAGTCCGGATAGCACTCCGGGTCGCTGACCACCTTCCACACCTGGTCGCGGTCGGCGTCGATGACGCATTGGCGTTGAACTCTCATCGTCGTCAGCCCAGAACCGGGAAGCGTCGTGTGGCGGCCAATTTGTCGACTCCTGCCTGCAGGCTGCTCAACACCTTGTCGTTGATGACGTCGTCGTCGCTGGCCGCGATGTCGTCGGCATCGATGGGATCCTGCACCTCGATCGCGATCTTCGTCGGCAGGGGCAGCCGCGGGATGAAGTCGCTGACGGTCAGCCCCCACGGCGGCGCCAGCAGGATGGGCACGCTCTTGAGGCGGGCCAGCCGGTCGGCCCTCAGCAGTCGCGCCAACCACTGGCCCCGGTCGAGGAACAACGCGGCTTCCTGACCGCCGACGCTGGCGACGGGCACAATCGGCACACCGGCGTCGCGGGCGAGTTTCACGTAACCCTTGCGACCGCCGAAATCGACTTCGTGTCGGTGCCACGACGGGCGGAACACCTCGTAGTCGCCGCCCGGGTACACCAGAAGCGCCCCGCCGGACTCCAGCGCCAGCTTGGCGTTCTCGTGGTTGGCGGCCACGGTGCCGAACTTGCGCAGCGAACCCAGGCCCGGCATCGAGACGACGAGATTGTGTGCGAGTTGATAGAACGGCCGCTCGACGCCGAAGTAGGAGCTGAACGCCAGCGTGAACACGAACGTGTCGGGCGGGAGATTGCCACCGCTGTGGTTGCCCACCAACAACACGGGACCGTCGGCGGGGATGCGGTCCAGGCCGCGGACGTCGGCGCGGAAGTACAACGAAGCCAGCAGCCACAACCCCGGCAGCTGCTCACGGATGTAATCCGGATCGCGCTGGTCCAGGTCGGCCTTCGGAACCCGGTCGGCCACCTGCTGCTTGGCCCATCCGAGAACGTCGTCGATCGCAGCCATGAACGTGTTATAGACGCGCCCCGCCTACCGCAAACCTGCCTTCTGACCTACCGCACGTAGACTGTGCGGCACGAAGGAGGAGCCGAGATGGCACTATCGCCGGCCCGCACTGGGGGCCATTTGCCGGCTCAGCCGGTGGAAGCCCTACGTCCACGCCGTTTCGCACACGAGGTCGACCCCGGCCCGGTCCAGATCCAGGCCCGCAAGGTGCATTTCGACCTGTCCGGAGTGCCCCTCGAGTGGATCCCCGGCCATCCGGTGGCCTCCACCATGATCAACCTGTTCAACGTGGTGCTGCCCGCCGCCGAGCACTGGTTCGTCCGCACCTACAACGAGGCGCTGCCCTTGGTGAGGGACCCCAAGCTCGCCGACGACATCCGCGGCTTCATCGGCCAGGAGGCGACGCACGCCGCAGCCCACGATGACGTGATCTCCGATTTCCTCATCGGCAACGGGGTCGACCCGAAGCCGATGCTGGACCTCATCGGATACATGTTCGAGAAGGTCTTGGCGCCAAAGCATTTCGACGACCCCGAACGGCGCCTCAGCAACCTGTGCGAGCGGCTGTGGCTGATCGCGGCGATCGAGCACTACACCGCGGTGCTCGGTGACTTCGCGCTGAACTCCACCTGGGACGACCACGGCGCGGACCCGACCCTGGTCGACCTGTTCCGCTGGCACGGCAGCGAAGAGGTCGAGCACCGTTGCGTCGCCCACGACGTGGCGGTCTACTTCCACGACAGCTATCCCGACCGGATCCGGGCGATGACGGTCGCTGCGACGGCGATATTCACCTTCTTCCAACGCGGCACCTGGTACCTGCTGAGGTCCGATCCCAGCAGCGACATCGGCTGGTTCCAGATGCAGCGCATGCGGATGCGCGACTCCGAACTTGGCCTGCTGCCGAAGTTCCGGACCCTGTTCGGGGCGAACACGCTGTCCTACTTCCGCCCCGGCTACTCGCCAGAGGACATGGGGTCGACCGCCCAGGCCGTGGCCTACCTGGCCACCTCACCCGCCGCGCGCGCCGCGCACCGTTGATGGGTCTGCGCGAGCGCTACCGGCAACTGCCTGCCCATCCGCTGCGGCCGGGACGGCGCTACGCGATGATCGGCATCGCCGACGTCGTGATCAACTCAATGGAAGCGTTGGCCGGCGCCGTCCGCAAGGTCACACCTCCCCGCGAGCTCGACCGCACCCTGATCCTGCGGGTCGCCGAGCGCGAGGTGGTGGCCCGCGACGAGAACGTCGTGGCGCTGACGCTGGTCGCCGCCGACGGCGAACCGCTGCCCCGGTGGCATCCCGGTTCGCACATCGACATCACGCTGCCCAGCGGGCTGGTGCGGCAGTACTCGCTGTGCGGCGATCCCGCCCGCGCCGACAGCTACCGCATCGCCGTGCGGCGCATCCCCGACGGCGGCGGCGGTTCGATCGAAGTGCACGAGGGGCTGCACGCCGGCGCGACCGTGACCTCACACGGGCCCCGTAACGCGTTCCCGTTGACCGTTCCCGGCTACGGCTCCCCTACCCGGCGCCTGCGGTTCGTCGCAGGCGGCATCGGCATCACCCCGATCCTGCCGATGCTGCGGTTGGCGCAAGCGCTCGGTGTGGAGTGGTCGATGGTGTACACCGGCCGCAGCCACGACAGCCTCCCGTTCATCGAGGAAGTCGCATGGTTCGGCTCTCGCGTGCAGATTCGCACTGACGACGTCGACGGACTGCCTGCCGCCGACGACCTGCTCGGCGACTGCCCCGACGGCACCGCGGTCTACGCGTGCGGTCCGGCGGCGATGCTGACCGTCATCCGCGAGCGGCTGGTCGGGCGCGACAACGTGGAACTGCATTTCGAACGGTTCGCCGCCCCGCCCGTCGAGGACGGCACGAACTTCTCGGTGACGGTGGCCGCACACGGCCAGACCATCGACGTCGGCGCCGAGGAGACGCTGCTCGCAGCGCTGCGCAGATCCGGCGTTCAGGCGCCGTATTCGTGTCAGCAGGGCTTCTGCGGTACGTGTCGCACCCGCGTGCTGGCCGGCGCCGTCGACCACCGCGACACGCTGCTCACCGACACCGAACGCGACGGCGGGCTGATGCTGATCTGCATCTCCCGCGCCGCCGAAGGTTCCCATCTGACACTCGAGCTGTAGTCGTCTCGTACTATTCGCCCATGCCGTTGGCCGAGGGGGAGACTTTCGCCGGATACACCATCGTGCGACTACTCGGCTCCGGCGGAATGGGCGAGGTCTATCTGGCCGACCATCCGCGCCTGCCCCGACGCGACGCGCTCAAGGTGCTTCCCGCGTCGGTGTCGGCCGACGACGAGTACCGCAGACGGTTCCAGCGTGAGGCCGACATCGCGGCCACGCTGTGGCACCCGCACATCGTCGGGATCCACGATCGCGGCGAGGCCGACGGCCAGATCTGGATCTCGATGGACTATGTCGACGGCACCGACGCGGCGCAACTTTTGAAGGAGCACCATCCCAACGGCATGCCTCCGAGGGAGGTCGCCGCGATCGTCGCCGCCATCGCCGACGCCCTGGACTACGCCCACCAGGGCGGCCTGCTGCACCGCGATGTCAAACCCGCCAACATCCTGCTCACCAGGCCCGAGGCAGACGATCGGCGAATCCTGTTGGCCGACTTCGGCATCGCCCGCTGGGCCGACGATGTCAGCGGTCTGACCGCGACCAACATGACGGTGGGCACGGTGTCCTACGCCGCACCCGAGCAGTTGATGGGCGAGACGCTCGACGGCCGCGCCGATCAATATGCGTTGGCCGCCACCGCATTTCATCTGCTGACCGGGTCGCCGCCGTTCCGTAACTCGAACCCGGCCGTGGTCATCAGCCAGCACCTGTCGGCGGCGCCGCCCGCGATCGGCTCCCACCGACCGGACCTCGCGAACCTGGACCCCGTGCTGGCCAAGGCGCTGTCGAAGAACCCCAAAGAACGGTTCGAGCGTTGCGCGGACTTCGCCAGGGCGCTCAGCCACCACCTCGGTGTCGACTCGGCGGACCCCGACAGCACCCGCCTCGCCGTGGCCGCCGCTCAACCGAAGAAGTCGTGGCTGCGGCCTGGGATCATGGTGCCCGCGGTACTCGCGGTGCTGCTGGTCGCGGCGGTCGTGGTGGCAGCCTTCCTGTTCGGCGAGGAACGCGCGAACGCCCCGGGCAGGTCGGCGACGGCTGCGTCGTCGACACCGCCGGCCGCACCTCCTCCGCCACCGCCACCGCCACCGCCGGCGACGCCGACGACCAGCGACACTCCCACGACCACCGCAACCGAGGACGACGCCGCCACCACAACGGCGCCGTCCACGCCCGCCGACGACTCCGCCGCGGTGATCGGGGCCAACTGCTCCCCCGAGGGCGCGACCGCCCAGACCGCCGACGGTTCGACCGCCTACTGCTCGACACTGCAGAGCACTGGCGCCACGATCTGGTCACTGACCGAGGGCGACGTCCCGAGCCCGACGGTCACCACCGAGGTGACCGAGCCACCGCTGCCGGTCGCCGAGGAATCGCCCGTCCGAGTGTGCATGGAGCAGACCGGCCAGACCCGCCGCGAGTGTCGCAGGGACATCCGGGAAAGCAACGGTTTGCCGCCGCTGCCATGAAATACGCCGTCGTCGCGCCCGTTGCGGCGGGCGTCACCGCAGACCCCGCCTTCATGGCCGCGTTCGCCGTGCACATGGAGGCCTGCGGGTTCGAATCACTGGTCGTGGTCGAGCACACCGTGCTGATGTCGGAGTACACCAGCGTCTATCCCTACGACGAGTCCGGCCGGGTCGAACTACCCGCCGACTGCGACGTGCCCGATCCGCTCGACCTGCTCGCCTTCCTGGCCGGTCACACCCGGCGACTGGGCCTCGCCACCGGCGTGCTCGTGCTGCCCAACCATCACCCCGTCGTGTTGGCCAAGCGGGTGGCGACCGTCGACGTTCTCTCGGGCGGACGACTGCGGTTGTGCGTGGGAACGGGTTGGCTCCAAGAGGAGATCGAGGCGTGCGGGGCCGACTTCGGCAGCCGGGGCCGGCGCGCCGACGAGCAACTCGCCGTGCTGCGGCTGCTCTGGCAGGACCGCCCCGAAGGAGCCGACTTCCACGGCGAGTTCTTCGATTTCGACAACGCCATGAGCTATCCGAAGCCCGTGTCGCACATACCAATTCACATCGGAGGGCACAGCAGGGCGGCGGCAAGGCGAGCGGGTAGGCTCGGCGACGGGTTTCAACCGCTCGGTGTCGGCGGCGCAGAACTGGCCGAACTCGTCTCGTTGATGCGCGAGGAGGCCGAACGGTTCGGGCGTGACCCCGATGCGCTGGAACTTTCGCTCGGGCATCTCGTCACCAAGATCGACAGTGAGCGGGCGGCCAAACTGGAGGCGCGCGGTGCGGACCGCTTGATCCTGGCCATGCCGCCGACGGCCGATATCGACGAAGCGCGCGACGCATTGTCCGCATGCGCGCAGCGGCTGGGGCTTGGCGCATGAGGCTGCGCACCGCCGACCGACTGGCGCTGGCCGACCTGGTGCACGTCTACGCCTCCGCCGTCGACGACCGCCGCTTCGACGATGTCGCCGAGCTGTTCACCGAGAACGCCGAGCTGCGGCTGCCGGACCCGCCGCGGGCGCTGGAGCCGGTGCGCCGCCTCCAAGGCCGCGACGGGGTGCGGGCGGCGATGGCCTCATTGGCCGCGGTGCCCAGGACCGAACACGCGATCGTCGGTGAGGTGTACGCCGCGGCCGACGAACCCGACTACGCACTCGGCCGCATCACCTGCATCGCCCACCACTGGACGGTCAGCGACGGTCAGGCGTCGGATCTGGTGTGGCATCTGCGCTATGACGACGAGTATTTGCGGACACGGGCCGGATGGCGGATCCACGGCCGCGCGTTGACGATCAATGCGATCGAGACTCGACCGGTGCGTCGTCTGCGATTGCCGCCAGCAGATGGTCCAGCAGGACCCGCTGACCCTTCAACAGCTTGGACCGAGCCTGCGCCACGGAAAACCAACCCACCCGGTCGATTTCGGGAAACTCCCTGATCGTGCCCGACCCTTTCGGCCACTCCATGGTGAACGTGTTGGAGAAAGTGTCTTTTAGGTTGAGGTCTCCGCGCACCGCGAATGCGGTGACAATCTTGCCGCTCGGCTGTTTGACGGGTGCGAACTCGATGCGCGGGCCTTCCGGTGGGCGCTTGCCCAGTTCCTCTTCGAATTCCCGGCGCGCGACGGCCCACGGGTCCTCGCCCTCGTCGTATTCGCCCTTGGGGATCGACCAGGCCCCTTCGTCCTTGCGCGCCCAGAACGGTCCGCCCGGGTGGCCGATGAGCACCTCGACTGTGCCGTCTCGCACCCGGTAGAGCAGCAGTCCCGCACTCAGCTTCGGCACGCCCTCATTTTTCCTTCCGCGAGCGACCGTAGTAAGAGAACTATGTCGCGTGTTGTGCGTGGTAAGTGCGACGTCCCCCTGTTGTCGTTAGAGGGCTTGGTGTCCCAAGACAACGAGGAGGACGTCGTGTCTAAGAGTAGGGCTTTGTCGCGTGGAGATAAACGCCGTAACGCCCGATTGGCCCGGTTGCGGGAGTTGGTGCCGGTTGGTTATGCCGTGTTGGGTATTGATCTGGCTGATGTGAAGCAGGTGGTGGTGCTCACTGATTTGGATTCGCGGGTGCTGGCGCGTCAGCGGGTCTCGGCTAAGGCCTGGGATCTGGGGCCGGTGCTGCGATGGGCCCGTCGGGTGGCCGTTCAACACGGATTTGCCGGTGTGACGGTGGGTTGTGAACCGACCGGTCATCGTTGGCGGGTACTCGAACAGCTTGCCGCCCAACATGACATGCCTTTTGTGTGTGTGAATCCGATGTTGGTGGGCCGGGCCCGCGAAACCGAGGATTACACCCGCGATAAAAGCGACGACAAGGACGCGATGGTGATCGCGCGGCTGGTGGCCCAGCTCAACTGTTACATCCCTGAACGTGCCGACCAGATCTGGGCGCGGCTGCGTCAGCTCGGAGCACGCCGCGAACGGTTGATTACCGAGTCGAC